>JBGSUW010000001.1:0-70907 GCA_041753275.1 Akkermansiaceae bacterium
GCGCTTCAGGTGCTGGTTGATGGCAGGGACGGAAACATCGTAAAGCGCCGCCATCATCTTCTGCGTCAGCCAAACGTTTTCATCTTCGTAGCGCATTTCAACGCTGGCCTCAGAGTCACCGCCTGCCGCCACAAAGGTCAGGTATTCCGCCGCCGAAGAGCGAACCATGGACGCATCGGTGTTCTTTCTGGAGCGACCGCCCGGGGTGGGTTTCTTTTTACTCATGGATTCTGCTTCCTTTCCTTCCTTCCGCCCCAACGGGGCATCATGCGACAGCCCAGGGCAACGCCCTGGGTCCCATCACCCACAGGTTTCAAAGCCCTGAAAGGGCGGCCCATCGAATGCACCGCCTCCGCCAAGCTCCTCTTCTCTTCACTTCGACGTTCAATGTTGGGCGTTCGATGTTCGATGTTCCTCCTGTCCTCATGCTCCGCCGCCACGCCTTCCGGCGCGATCACCGCGCCATGGACGTGGTTCCACCCCGTGTCCTGGAACCACTGGATGGCGAGTTGTTCGAGCTGGTCTTCGGTGATCATTTGATTATTCCGCCGGTTGCACTAGCACCTCAATACTCCCATCTGGAAAGTTGCTCCCATCTGGCAAGGTCAGTCTTCCGATCAAATCACTCAGGCGGCGCTGCTTCTCGTCCGTGCTCGATTGAAGACAAATATACAGCCCAGTTTCCCCAACCTTCGCAGTCCGATAAGTTTCACCTGTCGACGGGTTCAAAAACGCATTTGGATCGCGAGAGAGCGGATAACGGAGCACTGGCAATTCGAGCAACTGGTCTTCAATCGACTTTCCAAATGTAACTATAAGCGCCTCGACGAATCGCACGACGACTTCAGAGGCTTTGGGGCACGTAATCACCTCAGGCTTGCGGTCCACATCCAATGCGCCCCAATCGATTAGTACTTCGAGCCGCTTACCATTTCCGTTTGGAGTGCCTTCATCAGAAAAATCCGAACGTTGGTTTACTGCCGAGCCAATAGGTTCAGGTGAATAAATCCGTTCGATATGAGCTTCGAAAATTGGCCTCAACATCTTCATTTTAGCCCGGTTCCCGTGACACTCCACGCACACCAGAATTCCGTTTTTGAGCGTAGTCGGTCCTCCACTTGTGTGCTCGGTGATATGGTGAATATTCGCCTCCTTGAATGAGACCTTTCTGTCCGGACGGGCACACTCTGGATTTTGACACAGTCCGCGATCGCGGTTCCAGATCACTTCTCTTTCAAGGGAGTCATACAGCCGATGCGGATCCCGTGGGGTAAGTTTCAGTTTAGGATGAACTTCCGATAGCAAAAATGCATGACGACTGCGGATAATATCGGCCGTGTCAGAACCAGAGCCAGACAACAGACGACCGAAACGTGTATAGTGCGGCTGCATCTCTTTGGTCTGGCGATAGTGGAGTTGTGCTTCCGCCACCGCCTTCTTAAAGTCCAGAAATGCATCAACGACGCCTTGGCGCCAACCGGGCGTAAAGTCCCCCTCTGCGAGAGCGTCGACCAGAAGAGCAAGGTGAAATGCCCACTGGAAAGAAAGCGCCCTCCCTTCACGAAAGCGCTCGAATTCTGGAAGTGATGCCGCGAGATCCAAGACTGACACTACCCTCATTGCGGCGGGGTCATCATCCCGCAGTTCCAGATTCTCCATGTAAAAGTCATTGATAACCGTGCCTTTTACATCGACAAAATCGACTCCCGTCCGCTCGCGAACCATGATGGTCATCGCGAGACCTGCAAAGAACTTCCGAGACTCGGCGAGGCCATCCACGTAATGTACTCCATCATCCACCGAAAGGCCTTTTGACTTTGGGAATAGACTAAAGAACCTTTTCGGGTTCGATTGTGGATGGCCAGGTTTACCCGCGTGCTTTATCACAAAGTTTGTAAATTCCCCCGGCCAGGCATCACGCTTTTCCTGCGCGGTAAGAGGTGTGCCAGCCTGCAACCGGATGAAAAGATCGCGAACTTCGTTCGGGGAGTCCGCTGACATCTCGATTACGTGAAGCACAGTCTCCAACAACCGAGTCCGGTCTTCTGGCGTCAGCTCTGCAAACTTCAGGCCAGTCCAGCCAGGTCTCTCTTTGCTGCCTGCTGGCAATGTCGAGCCGGGCTTCGAACGGTCAGGATCGGGGAGCGAAAATTCATTATTCAGATACCCGACGATAGCCGCCATTCGCTGCTGCCCGTCGACGATCCAAGCGGTCTTTTCCACGCCATCTGTGAACGCGTTTTGTCGTTCCTCAACGTGGACAAAAAAGAGTGGGATCTGATAGCCTCTCAAAAGAGAATCAATCAAGCCCTGCCTTTGACCCGTCTTCCAAACAGTTCCGCGTTGGTATTCGGGCTTTGCCTTGAGCTCGTGCGTTGAATAGGCGTCCGCAAGCTTCTGAAGCACGTGTGTCTTAAGTTCAGATTTCATAGAAATTTTTCTTTTAAATGGCTCGGCCACTTCTTCACCACCGCGGATTCCGGCAGCTTCGGGTTCAAGCGCCGCACCGCCTCCGCCAAGCGCCCTTTCAAGACCACCGCCCGGAAATCCTCCCGCTCCGCCGCCACGCCCTCCGGCGCGATCACCGCACCATGGACGTGATTCCACCCCGTGTCTTGGAACCACTGGATGGCGAGCTGTTCGAGTTGGTCTTCGGTGATCATGGAAGAATTTGGCAGCTGCTACTCCATGGCCTTGATGAACCGAGAAGGAAATTGTCGCTTTGCATCTCCCCAAGGCATCAGACGATTCTTGGGATATGAAGTGTAAATCCAACGACGCGAGCGCGTCACCGCCACAAATGCACTGTTAAGTTCCTCGTCTAGCTCTTTCTTCGTCGTTGCTCGATAGTCAGGAAACACGCCCTCACACATACCCATCAAGAACACTATATCCTTTTCCAGTCCTTTCATTGTGTGGACGGTGCTAAGAATCAATCCTGAAGGATTAAATTCTGCTGCCAACTGACCGAGGGCCATGGCGTTTCGGAAGGCCGAGAGTGACTCACCCAGCCCCTTGCTTCGAAAGGAGGTCCAACAATCTCGAAACTCTGACAGCTCCTGCAAGGAACGCTCAAGCTCATTCGAATCAATCGAATCTGGAGTTGCTACAAGCGCATTAATTTCTTTTTCAGACTCTGCAACAAGCTTAAGAATATTCGGGCCTTCCAAGTTCAAGGCATCAATCGCCACCAACAATTTAGCCTGAATTTCAGGGAAAGGAATCGAGGAAGAGCCTACTTCCAGTGCGAATTTTGAGAGTAGGTTGTCACCCCCCCAGACCCTCGGTGGAGAAATCCCCAAAGCCGAACAGAGCTTTTTACCATCCACCCAATCCTTAGAATTTAGTTTCACCCGCACGGCCAAATCCAGCACCTTGCCGAAAAGCGAAGAAGGCTCAACCTGGCGTTCACCCTTTTTGAGTGAGAAGAGAAACTTCCGATCAGCCAACTTCTCTTCAAGCACTTGGAAGACGAAGCGGTTTCGCGCGATAACCACCATATTCCTGAGAGTAATATCGCCCTCAATCTCCGGATTCTCATCTTCGTCTAGAAGCTCGGAAATCTTATCACAGATCCAATCGGCCTCAAGCTCCTCATTCTCGAACCCTTCTATCTCGCATCTTCCGGGAAGCGGGAAATCCATTTCAACCTGAACTTGTGAACCTGGCTTGAGCTTGTTTGCCAGATGAATCACGGCCTGTGAGCTCCTGTAATTCTCATTCAGAACGTATTGATCTGCCGAGAAATCAAACACAAATTCTTCGCATAAAAACCTATCGGAGGAACCATTAAATCCATAAATCATTTGATTTGGATCTCCTACCATAACAACGCTTTTCAAATCCTCCCCACAGAGAGCCTTTATGAATTCATATTGCGCTCTATTTAAATCCTGCGCTTCATCGACACAAATATGCTTATACTTCGCCCTGTAAATCTCTCCACACCATGGTTGCTGAAGAAGTATTTGATGCGCATAGACCAGAATATCGTCAAAATCTATTCCGCCGCCTTGTAACAAAGCGCTCTGGTAATCTTGGTAGGTCCGCCAAAAATTCTCATCTGAATATCGCTCCTGCGCCTCCGATTCTGTCAATAACTCCCTTTTGACCACCGAAAACTGTTCAAGGTAGTTCCAAATAAGTTTCTCACGCGCTTTTCTCGTTTTATCATCGCAGTCGGTGAGCAACGAATCGATATCGCTACCGCTATCCCGCAACGACTGGAGAAAGACAGCCTTACGGTCCTGATCTCTTTCATAAATATGAAGTTCAGGTGGGAGTCCGATGGTATGCCCATACTGATTGAGAATTCGCTGAGCCACAGTATGGATTGTGCCAACCCAGCAGCGCTCCTCCATTTCCTCGATGTCCTCCAATCGAATCTTCATCTCCTCAGCTGCTTTATTTGTAAAGGTGAGAGCTATAACACCATCCTTGCGAGTGCTTTTGAGGATGTGCCGGATTCGTTCAGTCAAAACGCGAGTTTTTCCTGATCCAGCAGAGGCTAAAACCTGTAGTGGCCTTCCGATGGGAGCCAAGACGACGAGAGATTGAGCGGGCGACAAATTGATCATACTGCTACTACCGTTTTAATTTTATCAAAGAACTCAATAACTTTCGCCGGGAACGCACTATTCTCAAGTTCACACAGTTTATTTGCGATCGCGGGGGCAAATTTGGTTTTGCCTGAATCTAGAACATCGAGAATCGCCTTTTCGTGTCCACCGGAAGAGTGGTAGTCACGGAGCACGTCAGCATAGATCGGTTGGTTGCATAATGTGCAAGGCGCACCACTAGTCCATGAACGCCCTTGAGATGTTCCGTGCTTATTGGTGACCCAGTCTGAGATTGCACTCGGACCCTCCACTTCTTGAATTGCAGCCTCCAAAATTGCAGCAAACCCAGCAGTAATGAGGTAACTCTCAAAATCATTGTTATCTAATATTGTAATATGAGGGGTGGTCGAAAAATCAACGGTTCCGAATACAGACTCATAGTGCTTCTTTAGATTTTTGACGATTCCGGCCTCCCCATCGCTAAAGATAAAAACTGGAATCTCAAAATCCCTTGAGAAGGTAAAGAACGGCAGATATTTCCCCGCTCCCCCAACTCCGACAAAACTAATCCCCAACTCGAATCCTTGTCTTCCAAAATACTTTTCAAAGAGCAAAGGCAATGCCTGTTCCTCCGTCTCTCCTTCACACAGAACAATTGCTTTGGAGAAAAGAATCTCCCCCCTAGAGTGAACAACCTCTCTATTAAGGCGTCGAAGGGGTTCGGGATCCAACGCCGAAAGTCTCAACGCTTTGATATTTTGACTGTCGCGCTTTAGAGCTCGGAGATCATTCGTTGCTGCGCACGAAGCAAGATATGGAGAATGTGTACTTACGATCACTTGACCATTTGACGTCGCCAGCTGTCGATAAAGCGCCCTTTGCGCATTAGGATGCAAATGGGCCTCTGGTTCTTCGGCAGCCAGGATGGGAAAGAATGGCTTAACTTCACTGGCGTGTTGTTCACCGAGTAGCTCGGCAAAAGCTTTCACCGTAAGCAACGAAGCCCAACTTCGGGTCCCCATCCCATGATACTCCATTGAGAACGAGCTTGCGGCGTTGTCTCCAAAATGAACCGACACATGCTTTGATAGGTCACGGATCTTCTTCGGCAAAGGGGTGATCTCCACATTTCCATCCCCCTCGAATGTCTTATTCAGTTGTTGAAGGTGTTTCTTTAAGCTTTTAAGTTCATCGCTCTTATTGACAGCTTCATCATTAACGTCCTTGATCAACTCTTCAAGGGCTGCAACTTCCGCTTGATTGTATTTGATTCCTGACAGAACACGGCCGACAAATGAAGTTCGTTCGCGTAGCTCTTGGTGAATATCACGCTGCGCTTCAACAGCAAAAAATGGAACACTTTCTAAGCGCTTCGACAAATTCGTTCCTCTGACCGTTTCTGTGGTCCATGTGGCAGCATTCGGCCACTTGTCCAAGGTGGTTCGTTTTGTATCAAAATTCCCCTTGAGCAGATCGCGTTGGGAGCGTGTTCGCAATGCCACAAATTGACCTCCTGCGGCCTCTGCCTTGATTTTATCTCCGAGTTCAGCGATCCAATCCGTGCTAAATTGAGGAATTCTAGCGCCACTTGCATTTACCGAAACTATCCTTATATCCACCAGAATATCGCTAGCTGGTCTACCATCCGTACCGATATAGAAATCCTCCTCGCTAAGGGCGCGAGAATAGTCACCAAGCGACAATTGGAGGGCTTTTAAAAGGGATGTTTTTCCTGAATTATTTTCTCCAGTAAGAACGGCAATTCGAGGCAATGAAACTTCAAGGTTCTTAATTCCCCGAAAGCCTGCAATGCGAATGGTGTCGATAAGAATATTCATGAGTTTAATTCGCCGCTGAGTAGCTTGGGTAGCAAAGTATCGCGTAGATTTGCAAGAGTCCGAGATTCCTCTTTATTTAGCTTAATTCTGGCGCCGATTCTTTCGACGGCCCGCTGAAAAGCATTTTGAATTTCCATTGGCGGAAGAACGATTGGTAAATGGCTGATCGAATCGAACGTGATCTGAGGAAACGTTCCCGACCGTGACTCCGCCTGTAATTGGAACTCTGCCAAAGTCTCATTGGCTGTAAGGATGCGATACAATAGCCGCGGATGAATCTCGTCTGAGGCGTGAATGATCATGAATTTGGTCGGGACGACGTAGTCACAGGAATCGAAGTCGACGTATGCATAGCGTTTGTTGGCGGGACGAATTTCGCTGAAAAGGATGTCGTCGGGCCGAATAGATTTCTTTGCCTGCCCAGGAAGCCCACTATGGCTGGTCCGGTTGGAGTGAAGGAAATCACCTTCCAACACGTCACCAGTATTGACGAAGATCACTTCAGGCGTTCGCTTGAAATCGAACGTTTTCGAGAAATTCTTTGAAAACTCACCCAAGGTCACAGCACGCCATCCGGCAGGAATGGCTCCCAATTCTGAATCTTCAAATGAATCAGGGAACATAGCATCTTCCGGTCTTCCGGTCTCACCTTCTGCATTCCTACGTGCCGGATCAAAATCCACGAACCAGCTTTGGAATAGCGCCCGGGCCATCGCCTCCAGCGTGGAGTTCATCCGGCGGTTCAATTCGATCTTGTCGTCCAGCGTGCCGAGGATGTGTGCAATTGCTCTTTGATCGAGAATTGGTGGAATCGTGAGCTTGAAATCCTTTTGATCGGACATGCTCACATAGTCGGCGGCCATCGAGCCGTGTGATTTCACGGCGTGGAAATTTGACTGAAATTCTGCGGAGGTGCGGAGGTAGAAGAGGAAACGCGGATCCAGCTTGGATCGATCAAGCGAACGCCAGTAACAGACCTGTGGTGCGAAAACGGACTGAGGCTGACCCGGGCGAATCATTCCAACGCGTCCGACAGTTTCCTTGGTGATGAATGCCACGTCGTAAGGCTGCGTGAGTTTCGATTGGACTCGGCCAGTGAACTCCGGACGGATGTGATCCTCGACAGTGGTGTTGATTCCACCGCCGTTGATATCGCCACCACGAACGAATGGAATTCCGACCGGACCAAGTTCTACGTTGCGGACACTATAGCCGTCGTTCAATGCCAGAACTCCACGGTCAATCATATCACCCACTTTGATCTGAGCCGAACTGTCACTCGCCATCACCCGCTCCTTCCACCTTGGCAATTTCCTTCTCGGGTTTCGATTTGAGAAACACAACATACTCATTCATCACATCGAGAACGAGTGCCTGCCCGCCTTGCATGGCGGTGATGTGTTCAGCGGTTAGAGTGAACACATCGCCACCCCAGCGGTGACCGAAGGGAGTTTCGACTCCATTGCTGGCGTCGAACGGCTCAGCGACCGATTCAAGGGGGGACACGGAGGTCGGTGCTTGGGTTGCGGCACTTGTGGGCGGCCAGTGGCGTTGGAGTTTGGCGATCCAAGGTTTTAGACCGGCTTTGCGGATGGTTTGAAAGCGATCAAGAGCATCGGCCATCTGACGGATCTCCGGACTCACCCATGAGATGACTTCGAGGATGAGTTGATGTTGGTCGTCCAAATCTATCCAATGGACGATGCGTTCGTGGTGGAAGACGCAGTTGCGAAGCACGCGGACGGTCTCCAAATCCGCCTTCCGGTCCTTGCGCTTGTGGAGGCTTTTGGGCAGATGGGGAAACACGGGCTTGAAGGCTCCAGGCAGGAACGGTGTTTTCTTTTCGTAATGATCCTCGAAGAGGCTTGTCCAGAAGCCAAACTGGAGCTCCGCGACCACGCGGGCGGCGGTCACGGGTTTGCCTGCCTTGGTGATTTTGGTTTTCGCCTTTGTTACCTCCTTCGCCGCCCAAGGGGTGAGAGGAAAGCTAGGGGCGTCATACCAATCGGATCTGCCCATCAACGTGGAAGCATGGCGGTGAATGGAGTTACGGAGCGCGATTTCGCAAAGCTGGAGCGGAGAATAGAGGCTCTCGCACAGAGCCATGTTGAGCAGGTAGCGGGCGAGGGTAACACACGGATCAGGAGCCGCTCCTCCGTGCGAGATCGCGTAGGCCGCTAGTCTTTCCGAGGAAAGTCCCAGCTCGATCTGCTTGAAGAAAACTGGATTCACGGCATCAAGTTGCAAGAACCTTGCGGAAAATTCGAGTTGACGTGCCGGCACGGTGGCGGCACATTTCCCGCGTTGACCCCGGAACTCCCTCTCCCGCCCTTCGCGACGGTGACTGGAGCCGGGGTTTCTTTTTGCCCGGATTCAGAGCGCATAGCCGAGTCCTTTCAGGTTGGCTTTGATGGCGGTTTCGAGTTTGGAGGATTCCGCGAATTGGTTGGCTAGCTCGGCGCTGAGACGAGCCATTTTTTCCTCAAACGCTTCACCGTCATCCTCGATGTCTTCGGCTCCGACATAACGGCCGGGGGTAAGGACGTGGCCGTGGGAGATGATTTCCGGAAGATTTGCCGATTTCGAAAACCCGGAAACGTCGGCGTAAGGAGGGGCGACACTCTTGTCGCCCTTGTTTCCCTTGCTGACGACAGGAGTGTCGTCGCTCCTTATGTGCCATGCGCGGAAAGTCCCAGCGATTTTTTCGATGTCCTCCTCGGTAAAATCCCTCAGCACGCGGTCCTTCATGAAGCCGAGCTTGCGGGCATCGATGAAGAGCGTTTCGCCGCGGCGGTCGCGCAGGGCGGTGGCACCGGGACGGGAGCGCTTGGCTTTGTTTTTCGTGAGGAAACAGATGCAGGCGGGAATCTGGGTGTTGGTGAAGAGCTGGCCGGGCAGGGCGACCATGTTGTCCCTCGCTTCACTCGCGACCTGCGGGGTGCCTTCGGATTTGAGCGGAGCGCATTCGCGCATGGCAGTCTCGACGAGATCCGCCTCGATCAAGGCGCGGCGGATGTCGCCCTCACTGCTGGAATTCGAACTCATCGAGCCATCCTGGGGAATGTCGAATGCTGAATTTCGAATGCCGAATAAAGCAAACGGCAAAATCCGGAATGGACCAGTGGATTTGACAGCAGGGATTCGGTTCGTTGTGGGCAATTCGCCTTTCATCATCTGCTGCCTCTCGCTGTTTTTCGTGACGCCACGGTGATTGCGACGAGTTGATTGGCTTCATCAAGCAGCCGGGCCAATTCCTGTGATGCTTGCGTTTCGAACTTCAGCCGCCGACGGTGGGCGATGTCGCGGAGCATTTCGAGCCAGAAACTGGTTTCATCCGCTTCCTCCTCAACGGTTCCAAGTTTGGAGATGAAGTCGGCTTTTGATTTTCCGCGACAAGCCGACCGGTAGTTGGCAGCGACCGAACTCGACGAACGAATGACTTGCCCGATGGCGTGTCGCGTTTCCAGCAAATGTGGCAAGGCCGTGGCCAATTCAATGACGTCGAGCGCAAAATTCTTCGTTCGTTTTCTCAGTTCTTCACTCATGTCTCTTCAATTCCACATTCGCAATTCGGCCTTCGAAATTCCCAGGTTCTCCTTCTCCACCGCCTCCAGCGCGTCGTCGATGAACTTGCCGGTGGAGGTGATCTTGTAAGAGCGTGGCTTGTTGAGCGGGGTTGAAAAACCCATCTCCATATTGATCTCGGTGCCCGCAGGCAGCTGGGCGAACGAGTCCGAGACGTATTTATGAAGGATCAGGCCCAGGACGGCGTGCTTGTAAACGGCGGCGTCGAGATTGGACCGGAGCTTGTCAGCGGCGGTCCAGAGCTTTTTATCAAGTTCCCGGAGGAAGGTTTGGGAATCGGTTTGCGGCATATCTCATTGGCTTTCTAACCGCTTGGCGAGATACTGGAAGGGTAAACTGTGGCCCTTGCTGATTTAACGTAGGCGAAGGAAACGCTGCCGCCTTCATTGGCCTCAGGCTGCTGTGGGGTTCCAGAGCAAGGTGGATACGCACGGCGGAAGGGAAGCCGATCATTGTGAAGCCTCCCTCCTGGCACGGAGTGTCTCGATGAGGCGGGCCGCAGGTGGCACCTGGCTTGCGTCAGTGATTACGAGTCGCAGTCCGCCATCGAACTCGACACGCAACTGGCGGTCGGAAGATTGTTGGAATTCGATTTCGACAAAGGTCGGGTCGGCGATGCATTTTTTTTAGACTCATAGATCGCTGTCAGTGGGGCGGGCGGGCATCTGAATCGAATATTGTCCGTGGATTTCATTCCTACTTCTGGGCCGATGCGCGACTCCCACTCACTTTGGTAAAAAAGTGTAGCCCCTTAGCGGTTTTTTGATGCCCTTTTTCTTCCAGCGTGTTTCCCTATCGCCCCATTATCATGTCCGCTGAAAAGACCGCAATCACTCCCACCCGCGCCACTGATTTCCCTGAGTGGTATCAACAAGTCATCAAGGCTGCGGACCTCGCAGAGAATTCAGAAACCCGCGGCTGCATGGTGATCAAACCTTGGGGCTATGGCATTTGGGAGCTCATTCAGCAGCAACTCGACCGCCGTTTCAAGGCAACAGGCCACCAAAATGCCTATTTTCCGTTGTTGATCCCGCTTTCCTATCTCGAAAAAGAAGCTGAGCACGCAGAAGGGTTTGCTACCGAGTGCGCCGTTGTCACCCACCATCGCTTGGAGGCGGTCAAGGATCCCATCACTGGGAAGACGAAAATGATTCCTGCCGGGGAGCTGGCCGAGCCTTACGTGATCCGCCCCACATCCGAGACGATCATCGGCGCGGCGTTCGCCCGCTGGATCGAGTCCTACCGCGATTTGCCGCTTTTGATCAACCAATGGGCGAATGTGATGCGTTGGGAAATGCGCCCGCGCCTGTTTCTGCGCACGGCCGAGTTTCTTTGGCAAGAAGGTCATACCGCCCACGAGACGCGGGACGAGGCAATTGAAGAAACGCGCATGATCCACCGCCAATATGAGGAATTTTTGCGCGATCACCTCGCCATCCCCGTCATTGCTGGAGAAAAAACGGAGAATGAGCGGTTTCCCGGTGCGGATATGACCTTCACCGTCGAGGCGATGGTCCAAGACCGCAAAGCCATCCAGGCCGGAACCTCACATTATCTCGGGCAAAATTTTTCAAAAGCCCAGAACATTTCCTTCACCGGCCGCGACGGCACCGTGCAGCATGCCCACACCACCTCATGGGGCGTCTCCACCCGCCTCATCGGCACTCTCATCATGGCGCACTCGGACGATGATGGCCTCATTTTACCGCCGCGTGTGGCCACCCAGCAAATCGTGATCATCCCCGTCACCCCCAAGGAAGAAAGCCGGCAGGCGGTGCAGGATGCCTGCCAAGCTCTGGCCACGATGTTGCGGAATCAATCATTTCAAGCAGATCCACTCCGCGTCCACGTCGATACCCGGGACGTTTCAGGCGGTGTGAAAAAATGGGAATGGGTGAAAAAAGGAGTGCCAATTCGCATCGAAATCGGCCCGCGTGATATCGAGAGCCGTAAAGTCTGTGTGCAACGCCGCGATCGGCCAGTCGCTGATAAACAATTTTCTGACAAAGAAGAATTTATTCAAAACGTCTCCAGTATTCTCACGGAAATTCACCAATCACTGCTCATCCGGGCCACTGAATTCCGTGATGCAAATATCACGCCGTGTGCCGATCTCACGGCATTTAACAATCACTGGTCTCAAGACAATCCTGGCTGGCTTTGCACTCCATGGGCCGGAACCCGTGAACAGGAAGAGCAGCTCTCCAAGCAGCATAAGATTACCATTCGTTGTCTGCCCATCGCAGGAGTCGCGCTCCCTCAAGTTTCTGGAAAATGTTTTCTCACTGAAACGGAAACCGAGACTCGTGCCATCTGGGGCCGCAGCTATTGATTTCCCGCCTCCGCAAGTTTACATCAGTGGATCGTGAGACTTCTTTCATTCATCATCTTCTGCTTCGTTCAGTCGGCAAACGCCGAGCCACCCAAGGTGGTCCCCGCTGGCGAGCGGCCGGCATTGATTGAAACGAGTGCCATCGTCGATTTTGAAACACTCCCGGAGGACCGCAAGCGGCTTCTTGAAATGGCCATCGCAGTCGCGAAAGATTCACCCTATCTTCCCTATCGCTTCGGCGGCTCTGATCCGAAAGACGGCGGCTTCGACTGCTCTGGAGCCGTCTATCATGTCCTCACCAAGGCGGGGCTTACCCCACCACGCAGCTCCTCGGAACAATATCTCTGGCTCAAGGCTGAAAATAGATTGGTGGAAACTCCGCTGAAACCAGCAGATATTTCCGATCCCGTGATGCAAAAACTCCGTCCCGGAGATCTACTATTCTGGGGTGGCACCTACACTCCCACTGATGGTCGGAAATCGAAAGTCACCCACGTCGCCATCTATTTGGGTAAGGAAAAATCGGATGGATTGGCAGTGATGATCAATGCTACGGATGGCCGGTCCTACCGTGGGAAAAAAGCCAACGGCTACGGCATCTATGATTTCCGGTTACCAAGTGAGACTTCCAAGTCCGTCTTCATGGGCTACGGTACTCCCCCAGGGATCGCGCCTTGAAATTGCCGTTCCAGACCGTGCCGATAGTAAACTTTTCCACACGTGATGAACCTCCAGCTCCTTGCTTTTGCCAACTCCAGCGATGCGTTTGGATTTTCCAAACGTGAAGTCACTTGCGCGGCAGAGGACACGCCACTCAGCATCGTGATGCGCATCGCACCCCATGTGGATCGTGCCTATCTACGGGTGGCCTTGGATGGTGAATTCGCCACTTGGGATACCCCGGTGGCAGAGGCTCGCGAGCTTGCGTTTTTACCCCCAGTTTCAGGAGGCTGATTGAATGATCATTGAAATTCAATTCACTGCAGATCCCATCCAAGTTCCTGCCGTGGAATTGCCATCCCGGGAGATTGGAGCGGTGATTGAGTTCCACGGCATCGTCCGTGAAATGGAGGGTGCGGAGTTATTAGAAGGACTCTTCTATGAAGCCTATGAAACGATGGCCAGTAAGGTATTAGAAAAACATCTTATTGTGCTAGGAGAACTGCATGGTTGCGCAGCGGTGGTTTTCATCCATCGCACGGGATGGGTGCCGGTGGGAGAGGCTTCACTCTACATCCGAGTGGCGAGTTCGCATCGCGCAGAAGCATTGCGCTTCCTTGCAGAGGCGATTGATCGGTTGAAACAGGACGTGCCGATTTGGAAATGCAACAAGCCGGGCCATTGAGTTATACCAATCGAATTCCGTTTTTCTCGATGGTGATTTTTTGCTTTCTAAAAAGCGCTCCGGTGGCCTGTTTGAAGGTGCGCTTGCTGACGGCCAGTTCATCATTGATTTCGTCTGCGGAACTATGGTCACCGAGTGACCAAAAGCCACCACGCGCCCCCAGCTCTGTGAGAATCTGAGTTTCGAGTTCATCCACTCTAAAGCGGCCCGGGGCATGAAGCGAGAGATCGATCTTTCCATCATCGCGGATGCCGGTGATATATCCCACCATGGCTTCGCCGGGATTGAGCGGCTGGAAAACATCGTTGGCGAAAATGAGGCCGCTATGCGTATGATTGATAATTGCTTTATATCCAAGGTCAGTTTTACCATAGATGATAAGATCTACTTTCTGACCAGCTCGGAAAGAATGTGGGGTGATGTCCAGGTGGCGGGCAAGCCGGGTAGTGGCGAGGATGCGTTCGCTATGCTCATCTAACCGAGCGTGGATCATATAGAATTTTCCCACTTCCATCCGGATCTTCTGCTCGCGGAATGGCACGAATAGATCCTTCGGCAGCCCCCAATCGAGAAAGGCTCCCACATCGGTAATGGCGAGGCACTTCAACCGCGCGAACTGACCGGGAAAGACCTTGGGAGTGAGAAGAGTGGCGACGGGCCTGTCCTCGGAATCGGTATAGAGGAACACTTCCAATTCGCCGCCGAGAATGGCGCTGCGGGGCACTTCACGGTGGGGCAGCAAGACCTCGCCAAGATCGCCACCATCGAGATAGAGCCCGAAGGATTTTTCATGCAGGACTTTGAGAGAGATGCGTTCGCCGATTCTTGCCATGGCCAGACGCTGGACGCGGAGAGCGGGGGAGTCGATGGTGATTTGTGAGAGAGTTCGGATTCGCCTCTTGTCTCACCGAGGGTTGAGGCTCACGCTGGGGCCATGGAAAGCCATGAGTGGACGGAAAATGACGAGGAGGGAAAGCGCTACTACCGCGGAAACTATCAGGGCGGGAAATGGTCGTTATTGACCACCACTCAGAAGCGCGACCCGACATGGGACCGTGTGGAACAGCCTACCGAGGCGGTCTGGCGGGCCCTGCGCGATGTGGTGTGGCGCAAGTATCAGCGCAAACGCTGCCCGTGGGAGCGGGTGGCGGATCTGGATAAGCGGCTGGGCGATGAGCCACTACCGCGTGCCTGAGAGCCCTTGATGAGCTAGGTCACTCAGCACTCGCGTGTCCCATGATTTAGGGACAAGACAGATTCTGAGAATGGGGCCATTCTCGCTGCGTTGAGAGGAACTTCCTCTGGTTCAAATTTTATGAAGGGGAGAGGTCCCCGGTGTTCATGACAGAACTTGAAAGGCCGCACGGGAGTGCGGCCTTTTTATTTATCGGCACCACGTGGCTCTACCCGCAGGTCCTATTCGCCAGAAAATCGACCATTTGACAGAATAAATCTCCGAGTTTATTTCAGCGCGTCATGTCATTCCGGCATGGCATTCAACGAATCACAATCATGAAACCAATCGTCATCTCCGCCATCTTCCTTAGCCTTTTCAATCTTTCCGGAGCAGAGGAGAAGAAGGACGTCGCCACTTCAAAACAAACGCCAGTCTCCGCAGAGGAGCAAAAAGCGATGACTCCTGATCAAGTCCTCGCCGATCTCATGGCGGGCAATAAACGCTTTGTGGCGGGCGAGCTTACGGCTCTCAATATCAAGGAGAATATTGCAGCGACAGCAGATGGCCAGTTTCCATCCGCAGTCATCCTCTCGTGCATCGACTCGCGTGTGCCTGTCGAAAGCGTTTTCGATCAAGGCATCGGCGATCTTTTTGTCGGTCGCGTGGCTGGAAATGTCGAAAACGTCGATCTCCTAGGCTCCTTTGAATTCGCAACCAAAGTCGCTGGGTCCAAGCTTGTCATGGTCCTAGGTCACGAGGCCTGCGGTGCCATCAAAGGCGCTTGTGATCACGCAGAACTTGGCAATCTAACCGCTCTGCTTGAGAAAATCGAGCCAGCAGTCAAGGCTGTCGAAGGTGATTTCGCCGAGGATCAACGTAATTCGAAGAATGTCGATTTCGTCAATAAGGTCATTGAGGAAAACGTGCGAATCACCGTTGCAGACATCCGCAAGGACAGCCCGGTCCTCGCGGAAATGGAGAAAAACGGCGAAATCAAAATCGTCGGTGCAATCTATTCCCTCAAAACAGGCGAGGTGACTCTCATCAATTAAATCAACTCCCGGCAATCTACCGGATTATTCTAGGCGGCTCCAGAAATGGGGTCGCTTTTTTTATCGCCCCATTGATCGAAGCAGGGGCGAGTGCGAATTCCGCAAAGTTTGCCGGAGCAGAATGCAGCTTGTAATTTTTTCTATATGCTTCACTCTAAGTGCGTCGTGTATATGAATCAGAACATCCACCACCAATTCGAGATCCGCCTGCTGGCAGGATTTCACGGTGGTTGGTGCAGTCACCGCATGTCTGCGGGACTCGCTTAAGCGGACCGCTTCCATGATAGGGCTTATGCCTGAAGCTGTCTGACTCACCCTGATATTTGATTCGCACGCCATTCCCACCCTTACCGGGAATCGGCCAAACCTACACACACCAATGAAGAAATTTACACTATTCCTATGCGCTGAAGATCAGCAGCAACTACGCGCCCTCATCAATCACGAGGCCCCAGGCCCAAGGCCAACGCCGGAACAAGCAGCGGCACTTAAAAAAATCCTCACCAAGTCCACAGCTCCGGCATCCAGCGCTGAAGCCGCCAGCTGGATCGGCCTCGGCGACCACATCTCCCTCGTCTCTCCGAAGGACTCGAGCGACTACTTTAATCTGACAATCGTCCTCCCTAGTGATGCGAATCCCGACGAGGATCTAATCTCCGTGCTATTCCCCATCTCCCTCGCGGCCCTTGGCCACAGATGCGGTGAAAATGTATCATGGGAGACTCCACGCGGGATGCGGGAGATGAGGATTGTTTCAGTCTCCAAAGCGGGAAAAATGCTCGCTTGATAAAAATCTACGGCGCGGCGGCACCATGTCCGGTGCTGCTGCGGCTCTATACCCATTGCTTATGAACTCAGCCAGCTCCCTAGATGATTATATCTCACAACTTAAAAAACGGGACCCCAATCAGCCGGAATTCCACCAAGCCGTAGAAGAAGTTCTCCAGACCATCTGGCCCTTCATTTCTAGAAATCCGCGCTATGCCCGCCTCGGGTTGCTGGAAAGACTGATCGAGCCAGAGCGCACCGTGATTTTCCGGGTGCCGTGGATGACGGATGCCGGGGAAGTCCGGGTGAATCGCGGCTTCCGCGTCCAGATGAATAGCGCCATCGGCCCATACAAGGGCGGGCTGAGATTCCACCCATCGGCGGCGGGAAAGGCGGTGCGGACTTCGATCCCAAGGGCCGGAGCGAGAATGAAATAATGCGCTTCTGCCCATCCTTCATGACCGAGCTTTTCCGGCACATCGGTGCGGAGACAGATGTCCCCGCCGGCGATATCGGCGTGGGCGCTCGGGAAATAGGATTTCTCTATGGTCAATATAAGCGCCTCGCTAACGAATCCACCGGCGTCCTCACCGGGAAAGGCCTTTCTTATGGCGGCAGCTTGGTCCGCCCCGAGGCCACCGGCTACGGCTGCGTCTATTTCCTCCAGGAAATGCTGGACCGGACGAAGATCGGGATGGTGGGTAAAAAAATGACGATTTCCGGATCGGGAAACGTCGCGCAATTCGCCGCCGAGAAGGCAATGGATTTCGGTGCTACTGTGATCTCAGTATCTGACTCCGGTGGCACAGTCCACATCCCGGATGGTATGTCTTCGGAACACCTGGAGTGGATTAAAGATCTGAAAAACAATCGTCACGGCCGCATCAAGGAATTCGCCGATGAATTTAAACTAAAGTATCTAGAAGGCAAAGCACCGTGGGCGATTCCCTGCGACTTCGCCCTGCCCTGCGCCACCCAGAACGAGGTGTCTGGCGAGGATGCTACGATGCTTTTGAAAAACGGCTGCAGCGCCGTGGCCGAGGGCGCGAACATGCCTTCGAATCTCGAAGCGGTTTCCGCATTCCAAGAGGCCCGCATCCTCTATGCACCCGGCAAGGCGGCGAACGCGGGCGGCGTGGCCACGAGTGTGTTGGAAATGAGCCAGAACGTCCAGCGCGTACCATGGTCACGCGGTGATGTGGATAACCGACTGCACGCGATCATGATGAGCATCCACGCCTCCTGTGAAGATTACGGCAGGGAAGACGGCGGTTATATCAACTACATGAAAGGTGCGAACATTGCCGGCTTCGTCAAAGTCGCCGATGCCATGCTCGCCCAAGGCATCGTTTAATCCTACGGCAGTCCTAGTAGAAATATCAACCCTTACCATCCAAATATTTCCAAGCTCCTTGATATCGCTTGAAGCGGGAGTGCTCATGGAGCTTACGGGCCTCCCCATCTTCGAAATATTCTGCAACGAATTCCACCTTCCCAACCTTGTCGCCGCTGCCACCCTTGGAAGTCCCAAGGATGGTGAGAAACCGCCAATTCACCTCGTAAATGGTTTCCTCGATCCGTTCTTTCAAATCACGGGCACGATTGTCCGGGTGAGTGGTGGAGACAAGGTAATCGGCGAGACGGAAGAAGTAGGCGCTGTAGCGAGAGCGCATCAATTGCTCAGCCGTCTCTGGTTTTGCCACGCCACGATGGTAAGGCTGGCAACAACCCGCATAGGTTTCACGGCTTTTGCACGGGCACAGCGATTGCTCGCGGATGCCTACTTGGTTCATCATCGGATCGATCATGCCGCTAAGTAGATGGGACACGCTGGGAATTTGCCAGTTTCAACTTTTGATTAAAAAGACAGCCTCATTGGCTCACACGCTCATCTTACATCCCGTTCAAACCCGCTCTGGGGTCAATACCCCGGATTGAAACAATTCAGTGTTGACGTAGTGCGACAAGCCGGGCAGCTGCAAATTTGGCAAAGTCTCTGCGATTTCAGTATCTGGGAGCCATCTTTCACGTGATGGCGCGTGGAGATGGAGGGAGGCGGTGCCGACATCCGCTCCATCCAGATTCTCCTCGGCCACGCCTCGCTTGAAACTACCGCCATCTACACCGAGATGAACGTCGAATCCCTGCGCCAAGTCTTCGCCCACTGCCACCCCGCAGAAAAACGCTGGAAGGAAAAGCAATGTTGAACTATCCTCCGATCATGGCCGTTACCGCTCATTCCTATGAAAAACTGGAAGATGAAGTTCTTCACCTTTCTCTTCAGGATCGCTCCCGTCTTGCCAGCCGCTTGCTGGAAAGCCTCGATGAGGGTGAGGACGTGAGCGACGAATGGCTTGAAGAACTTCGCCACCGCACCGCATGCATAGACGATGGAACAGCGAGGTTGATCCCGCACGGGGAAGTCATGGCCAACGTCAGGAACCTGATCGGCCAAGTCCGCAAATAGGAATGGTTCTGGACTGGCACGAAGACGCGCAAGCCGAGTTTGGCGAAGCTGCGGTCTATTACGAAAAGCAGGACGAAGGTCTTGGTGAGCGCTTTATCAGCTACATCGAAGCGACGGCCGCCCGAGTTCTAACAAATCCCCTGATGCCCCGTTGTTGCGATGGCGATTCCGGGAAGTAAAGGCCGACAAGTTCCCGTATCATTTGGTCTATCGGGTGAATGGGGATCGGTTGCAAATCCTCGCCGTGACGCACACAAGCCGTCGTCCCAGATACTTGAAAGAACGTCTGCAGGATTAAAAAGTCGCTTCTTCCATTAGCTGCTTCCGGCTGCTACATCTCGCTACAATAAACCGCCGCCGCATCTTTGGGGTCTGCCCCGAATGGCACTAACTTAAGCGAGATTTCGGTGAAAAAGTGGTAGGAAATCCAGTGATCAGGTTCTTTCTCGTGTGATCTGAAACCAACCCTTCATCACCGTGTTTCCGACGTGGATCTGTGGTCGGCTACACCGCAACTTGCAAGACGCAATTGCCGCCAAACGCAAGCGGCTTGCTGAGTCTTCCATCGCTTCCTACTCGCTGCAATTCTCGCATATTCTTCCCGCCGAGTTCATGGCCGGCAACTTCCTTTCCCAGCGGGTCAGGCACGGTTGCACCGTCGTCGTATTTTGGGACTGGCTCGCTTAGATCCTCGAAGCCAACCAGCTCGAAAACCCCCAGCCCAGTTGCCAAAAGCCCGCTTGCGGCTTCCCCATCATGGGCACCATGGGCGTGCTCAACCACTCCTACGGCGGCTGGGGAGACTTCGCCCACGGCACCCACACCGCCACGTTTAATTTCAAAGAAATTACCCATCGCGGAAAACTCCGAAACTTCGCTTAAGTCAGTGCCATTCAGGAATGACCCTAGAGATGCAACTTTGGCATCACGCGACTATTGAAATGTAATTACACAGTAATGATATATGATCAGCGAATACAAATTTAAATGGGTTTATGCTATAATTCTGCTTGATAAAAAGGAACTTAGTAGTGTTTCTGGCAAAGTTCATCTCTTCCATTATCTCATGAAAACTGTTTATAAGTCGCTACTGCTATTCATTTTAGCCGTTTCTTTAGCGCAAGCGTTCCCCCCAGCCCCTTACTACACGCTCTATGGAATGGTGCGTGATCAGGTGGGACAAACGGTTGTCGCAGAGGGTGCATCGGTGATTTTATTGAAAGGTGGAGTTGAGGTCGGTCGCACCCGGATTGATGCGAAGTCTCGGATGGATCAAAGCTATGAACTCAAGATTCGTATCGATCAAAGTCGCAGCGGAACCACTTTTTACACCGACAAAGCGGTAGCCGCTCAGGGGTTGTTCAGCTTGGTCGTGGAGATTAATGGGGCTCTGTTTTATCCAATTGAAGTTTCAGGCAATCTTACAGCGGGCAAAGGAGGCGAGCGAGTGCGGCTTGATCTGAATCTCGGAGAAGACAGTGACGGCGACGCACTGCCGGACGTCTGGGAACAATGGCAACTCTATCAAGCGGGTCTATTCCCAGACGAGAATGGCAATTGGGACCTCAGCTTGATCGATAAGAACGGCGACTTCGATAAAGACGGCCAAAGCAATCTTCTTGAGTATATTGCCGGCACGTTCGCAGGCGATGCGACGGAGACTTTTGGAATGGCCATCAAAGAGAAGTTAGAGTCCAGTGCACGCTTCGAGTTTTTTGCGATCATTGGGAAGACCTACACGATTGAAGCCTCCCGAGATATGAAGACGTGGTCGCGCGTTGCCTTTTCTATTGGGACGGAGGCGACTGGGGCTCCTAGTTGGACCTCAAAGGACGTCGCCATTGTCTCAGCTTTCGCCGCCACCGGAGCGAATCCTAACCAATTTTACCGCCTCACTGTCCGATGAGATTACTCGCCGCAATACCCGCTTTCATCTTGTTAGCTTCGTTTGCGTCTGCTCAGTGGCAGACGACCACCTACTCGCTGAAAGGCGGTTGGAACGCGATTCATCTATCAGGTGATGCGAGGCATCAAAGTTTGGAGGAATTATTACCACCCGCGGTACAAGAAGTTTGGCGTTGGAATCCAAATCCAACTCAGGTCCAGTTTACGGAATCCCCACTGATTCCGTCTGCGGGCATGCCGGAGTGGTCGGTCTGGAAACGCGGTGAACCCGAAAACAGCTCGCTCTCTCAGTTGACGGGGCAATCTTCCTACTTGGTGAAATGCAGCGGAACATCCGCGTCCACCTACACGGTCCCAATCCTCCAGTCTCCGCTTCCGCCATCCAATCAATGGGTCCGTAACGGAGCGAACTTGATGGGCTTCCCTGTCCGACAGAATGGCCAGAGTTCGCCATTTTTCAACGCCTACTTCGCCACCTTCCCTTTAGCGACTGCGGCCAATACACGGATATTCAAGTATGTGGGTGGCGAGCTTGGGGCGGCAAATCCGCTGCAAGTATTTTCACCCGCCACCGAGCGGATGGATCGCACGAAGGCTTACTGGTTTTCCGCCGAGGTGGTGGGAAATTTTTACGCACCTGTGGAGATTAACCTGAGTTCGGATAACGGCATGTCATTCGGACGCACCGGGGCCGTGATCAGCGTGAAGATTCGTAACCGGACTTCGGCACCGATCACCCTGACCTTGGCACCTACTGCCAGTGAAGCGGCTCCCGCCGGTCAGAGCCCGGTGATTGGGCCGGTGCCGCTCACTCGGCGCAGTTTTAATACTTCCACCTTGGTCTGGACGGAAACTCCCATCAGCGCGTCGTTCCAAGAAGTGGTGGCACCCCAGTCCACGATCGAAGTGCTGATCGGCATTGATCGCACGGCCATGACCGGGGCCGTCAACGCATTTTACGCTTCGTTTTTGCGCATCACGGATGGTGGGAATTTGATGGATATTTATCTGCCCACTTCTGCGATGAAGTCGTCACTTGCCGGACTTTGGGTAGGCGATGTTTCGCTGAAACAAGTCAGCAACGGATCCACCACGGCGGGAAATACCCCGCGAGAGTTCCCGCTTCGCACGTTGTTGCACGTGGGTGATGATGATGTCGCGAGCTTGCTTTCCGAAGTTTACATCGGCCGGCTCGCGGCAGGGGCGCATGACCTCGCCGTCTGCACGGACGAATCACTGCTAGACCCTGCCACCCTCGCCACAGCCCAGCGTCTGGTTTCTGCGCACATGCCGCTGGACCAAGTACTCACCACGGGCTCCGGTAGCGTCGCTGCGGGTGAGTCCTTGGTGAGAGTGATCGAGATTCCTTTTGACGACGCGACGAACCCTTTCGTGCACCAATATCATCCGGATCACGATAACAAGAGCCCGCGCGGTCAACCGCTTGTCTCCGGGGTGGAGAGCTACGATATTACCCGCACTTGCACCTTTAATTTCACAGCCTCGCCGCCTGCGGGCAGCACCACCAGCAGTGGCTGGGGCAGCAACACGATCGGTGGCACCTATGAGGAAATCATCACCGGCCTGCACCGCAATCCCATCACACTTTCCGGCACCTTCGAGCTTCGCCGCGCGAATGAGCTTGGCACCCTTTACACACCCTAACACCCGCCTTCTGGCACTTATTAACTTTTCCCCGACCTGATCGTGAAAATTACACTCGCCACCACTCTGATCCTCAGCCTTACCGCAGCGTTCCTGCAGGCACAAGCCGTCCCTGGTCTCGTTAGCTACCAGGGAAAAGTCGTCGATGGCTCGGGCATCGGCCTGGGCACGGGCACTCCGGTAAATCGCAAAATTCTTTTCCGCTTGTTCGATTCCGGGACTGCTGGGGATCGCTTATGGTCGGAGGAGCAGACCGTGACGCTTTCTAATGGCGATTTCAGCGTCATTCTTGGCCAAGGCATTGCCGCATCCTACAATGGCTCGCCGGAGAACCCACGGCCTTCGCTTCTCACGGTATTCAGTGGAACTGACCGCTATTTGGAAATTGTCGTGGATAATGGCGATGGCGCGTTCAATGCCACTGATACCCCGATCACACCACGACAGCGGCTCGTTTCGACCGCCTTTGCCATTCGGGCCTCCGTGGCAGACGGCATTGCGAGTGGTACCGATTTCAATCTAAGGGACACAAACCACGGCCTCGGATGGTATGGCACAGATCGATTATTCAACGATATAAATCCTGATGGTCCCGTTCTTTACGGCTTCAACGGTGGAGCTCTGGGAAGCGTGAACGGCACGGCTCAGAACGTGGCCCTGCGCTGGAATAGCGCCGGAAATGTTGGAATCGGCACGGCGACTCCGAGTGAAAGACTCGATGTGTTGGGCAATGCGAAAATTAGCGGTAATCTCGCAGTCAGTGGCACCGGGACCTTCAACAATGGTGGTGGCACTGCCGCTCCCACCGTGAACAGTGGCGGGGCGGGTATGAGACTGAAATTCTGGGAAGGAACGGCGACGGATCCTCCGTTTGGGATGGGTATTGACACCAGTACTTTATTCAGCGTGGTCCCATCGAGTGCCTTCCACAGATGGTATGGCGGAACCACCCAGCGCATGTCGCTGAATGGCAGCAATGGAAACTTAAGCGTCACGGGAAATGTGAGCGCTCCCAGCGTGACAGCCTCCGGTAGCGTTAGCGCAGCCAGTGTTGCAGTCACTGGAAATGTGAGTGCTGGCAGTCTCACCTCAGCAGGTGGCCTAAGTTTCGGCGGGTTTGGCGCAAATTCGACCGAAGGGGGAAGTACAGGAAATTTCATCTCATTTGCTACATCGGGTTTTAGTGAAGACTTCTTAGGATATGCGGCAAATACCTTCTACATGAAAGACAGTCCCGGTGGTGGCGACACTCAGCAGCCAGATCTCGTCGTTGGCGGGACTGTCCATGCGAATCGAGTCGTGGCCAATGGCAAGACTGCTGCAGTTGGCGAAGAGGAAATTAGGATCATCCGCGGTAACGTGAGAGGGGTTACAAACAACGTGACCGTGTTGCAGGGAACTGGATTCACGACAAGAAAGGCGCGCAATGCAGATCAATCGATCAATGATAGCGTTTATGAAGTCATCTTCACTACACCCTTCGGAGGAGTTCCGAGCATCACTGCAAACTATGTAAGGTTCGGTCAGGGATGGGATTCTGCTCGTCAGTTTGTGACGATTTATGATCCGAGCGCGACCGGCTTTAAGTTTATCCCTACGGGTGATGGTGGTGGTTACTTTCCGACTCTTGATTTTGGCTTCATCGCACTAGGACCCCGTTAAACAGCCGCGCTATTCAAGGATAACCAAGATCAATACCCTCGGCAATGACACCAATGACTCTCCATTCTCCACGACTCGCTACCGTGCTCTGTGCTGTAGGTGTCTCTCGTGCTCGGAATGAAATGAAGGGAGATTTTCTCAACCCTGTAGCTCATCCTACAGAGATTTTATGTGAAGAGTCTGTTGGTCGCGAAATCAGTCGTCCGCACACAGTTCGTTTATCAATGCGTTATTCGTTAACCTCTCAACCGTCCGATCTTCGCAACAGTGGCGGTTGGGGCAATTTATCCTTTCAGGAAGCCATCACGGGTCCGAAAGGCCATGCCATCCAGCTCAATGGCACCCATCAAACCTTTTCCCCGACTCGCTTGTGAAAATCGCAATCATCACTTCTTTCATCCTTAGTCTTACCGTTGTCCTTTCACGGGCACAAGCGGTTCCAGGACTCCTCAGCTATCAAGGAAAAATCGTTGATGCAGGGGGCGTCGGTCTTGGCACAGGCACTCCAGTGAGCCGCAATTTTCTATTCCGCCTGTTTGACGCCCCAACCGGAGGCACTCGCTTGTGGTCCGAGGTGCAGTCAGTCTCGCTCTCCAATGGTGAGTTCAGTGTCATTCTCGGCCAAGGCAGTCCAGCAGTGTATGGCGGAATCACAGAAGCGCCTCGGCCCTCGCTGCTGACGGCCTTTGGAAGCAGTAACCGATATTTAGAAATCGTCGTAGAGAGTAGCGGAGATGGAAATTTCGACGGCAATGATGCAGTGATCACGCCACGGCAGCGTTTTATCGCCACGCCCTTCGTCTTTCGAGCTTCCCTAGCAGATGGAATTGCGGGTGGCAGCGACTTCAATCTTAAAGATGTGAATTATGGCCTAGGCTGGTATGGGACTAACCGCCCTTTCAACGGGATAAACATCAGCGGCCCGGTGCTCTATGGTCTCGGCGGTGGCGCTCTTGGGGCCGTCACCGGCGCAAATCGAAGCATGGCTCTGCGCTGGACTAGCAACGGTAACGTCGGGATCGGCAACTCCAGTCCTAGTGAAAAGCTGGATGTGGCAGGGAATGGTAAAGTCACTGGCAATCTCAGCGTCGGCGGCATGGGGACTTTCTCCGGTGGTGCTGCTATTGCGCCCCCTTCATTCAATGGCGGTGGAGCAGGGATGCGGCTGACTCTCTGGCCGGGAGCGGTTAACGAAACGCCTTTTGGAATGGGCATCGACGGCGGCACTCTTTACAGTGTGGTGCCATCCAGCGCCTCTCACAAATGGTATGGCGGGACGGTTCAGGGGATGTCCCTCAACGGTAGCAACGGGAACTTGGGCGTCACGGGAAGCGTGAATGCCGCCAGTGTCAGCGCCACAAGCAGCGTGACTACACCAAGCATCACGGCGACGGGCGGTATAAGTGCTGCCAGCCTTACTTCCGGCGGCGGGCTGTCGTTCGGCGGAGGTGGCGCGAATCCGACGGAAGGCGGCAATACGGGGAACTTCATCGGCTTCAGCACGTTGGGTTCCAGCGCGGACTTTCTCGGTTATTCCAGTAATGTTTTCTACATGAAAGACAGCCCGGGTAGTGACGATGTCACACAGCCGGATTTGGTAATCGGCGCGAGCTTGAGGGCAAACAAAGTCAACGCCAATGGGAAAGCAACCGCCATCGGTGAAGAAGACCTGCGGCTCATTCGTGGCGTCGTAAAAGGAGAGAACAATGCGGTTAACCCGGTGCATGGAGCTGGATTTACCTCAAGAAAGGCTCGGAATTCGAACCAAACGGTGAACAATGCTGTGTATGAAGTCATTTTTACTTCTCCATTTTCGGGGGTGCCTACGGTGACTGCTGGCTACAACCAAGTGAATGCTGGGTGGGGAAACGGCCGCTTGTTTGTGACAATCTATGACCCTAGTTCTACGGGTTTTAAATTCATCGTCCACGCAGATGCTGATGCAGGTTCCTATCACGGAAATGAATACATCAGCTTCGTCGCCGTAGGACCGCGTTGATGTCAGGGTCACTGGATCGAATCTTTAATCATTTAAAAACAAACGCCATGAAACGATTGCGCTTCTATTTTCCCCTGCTCTGCGCACTGATATGCGTGATGGCTACGGCCCATGCTCAGTATGAACTGAAGGCGGGTTCTTTTAACAGCATCTTCCAAGCAGGACCACCGTCTGTGGCCAATCCTCCTGCCACTGCGGGCCAGTTCTCTTCACCGGCCGCCATGTCGGGATCCGCAGGGCCCATATCTGCTAGTGCCGTGTTGGCGAATCGTTTCCCTGCAAATACGTCGAAGACTTTGGTTCTGGCTCGTGCCACCATTGGTAATTCATTTGCCGCAGGCGTTCCTCGTTACTCGTTAGGCGACACCATCACGCCACCCTTCGTGCAGGCAGACGGCCAGACTCCAGCCGCAGGCAACTACTGGCGCCCGCAGCCTGTCCTACCCGGCGAAATTATTCCTGGAATTGGTGTCGTGCTCCCTGTCGGAACCGTCAGCGTGACCAATGCCTCAGTGAATAGCACCAATGTGTCAGTGGCAAGTGTGCCCACGGAATTAGTTATTGGAGCCTACATCCTCGGTCAGCCCGTTACCAAAATTCTTGGCACCAGCGTCACTCTCGCCGGAAATGCCAATACCACGATCTCCGCGCCGACTCAGTTTTCCGTGATTCCAGCGACTTCATTCTACTACAGCCCCCACGGCGAGAGAGTTTTCGCGCACCAACCTGGACGTGTTGAAATTACTTGGGTCAGCCGCATCCCAGATGGTGCGAACTATCGGCTGAAAACCGAAATTTTCTCGGTCTCTGCAAACACCACGAGACCGATTCGTACGATTTTCTGGACGGAAGGCAACTTCGACGGACCGAAAGTCCAGATCACCGATGGTCGCATCACCACGGTCAGCCCGATTTTCAACAACCAAGTTCCCAAAGCAGTCGCTCAAGAAGTCACCATTCCGGGATATAACCCGATTGCTGCGAATCTAAGCACGCTGTCCTTCAATAAATTCAACGGGGTAGGCCAGCTCCAAGCCTATAATGTAGAAGGGCGTGTTCTCATTGAGTATCTTGGCAATATCCGCAATACCGCCGGCGACTATGATTTCGTCGGCTCCGAGATCGTCGAAATCAAACGCGTGGCCAGCGTGGGCTACCCATCAATCAACCTAGGCCAGGAGATTCTTCCGGGTAACGGCGACGTTAATCTCATCCCTTCGCCCGTTCTTAGCTCCCAGCAGAGTGGTGCAAACTATTTTGGCACCCGTGTCCGGCCTGACCAGACTCTCTCATACTTTGCTGAGCGCGAGACCGGTATTGCAAACGACCCAGACAATGGCGATCCCCGATCCCCTAACGAGGCCTACAGCAAGGTTGTTTTCTATTGGTTGGAAACAGCCACCTTCAATATCAAGTGGCCACACCACCAAGACCGCTATTGGCTGCGTTGGTCGCCAGATCTCGCCGATTATGCCCACTATACCGTGGATGCGGCCGGCAGCACTCCAGAGACCGGTATCAATTTTACCAACGGAACATTACCGCAACTGATTTATCAGGATGATCCGAACCAGACCGAGGCTGTCATTGACCCGAATCGCCAAAGTTTTTACGTGACCCCTGGTCCTGACCAGCGAAATCGAGCGCTCCTTAAATTCAGCGGCAGCGGTGAAGTCTGGTATGTGAACATCTACACCCAGACCGAAGTCCGGGACGTGCAGAAGACAGGCACCGTCACTAACGACAGCCGGACTACAGTCAATACAGCAGGCACTGGAGGAATCACGGTGGGGCAGGAAATTTGGTGGTTCGACTGGGTCGCTTATTCAAACGGCACTTGGAATTTTGGAGTGACCAATGTGGCACAGGTCCTTGACGCAAGTCGGATTCGGCTCACCGCATCCATTCCTAACAATGTGGCGGTTTACACCGTCGGATACGGTATTTACCTCGGGCAAGCTGTGACTCCACCTGCTCCGACGACGACCTTGATCGCTGTCGATTCCACTGTAGGACTCGAAGTGGGCATGGTGGTCACCGGGCCAGGCATTACAGGCACCGCAACGATTCTCAGAATCATCGACGGAACAAATTACGAGATCTCCCAATATCTCCCGGGAATCTCCGGCGCTCTCACTCACACGGTGCAGTCGGACTTGGCCGCTGTCATCAACAGCACCGCTACCGTCGGCACCCGCCTCGTTCCGCCTGCGGGTCATGAGTTCGCGGCTTACGTCTCCGGCGGCACTGGCTACTACCCGGCTGGCTATGTGAATCCATTCGTCTCGGGTGTTCCTGCGGCGAATCTCGGGGCGGTCATCCCGGTCAATGCAAGGCCCGGTAATAACACTCTCACCGTTCGTTGGTTCAAGAAAGTCAGCGCACCGAGTGCCACTTTCCAAAACCTCTTCGTGCCCGGGAAAATCGGTCGTTATACAATCACGTATCCCGCGACGACCTCACCGCAGGTGATCATCGCCCAAGGCGTCGGGACCGACGATCTGCCGCCTGCCGAGTCCAGGGGCTCTGTTTACTATCAGAACGACATCACTCAACCTGGCTACAACCCGAATGAGGAGCACGCTTTCATGCTCGGCGGCCGCGCCTATGCCTTGCGTGATGATTTAAATATCACCAGCGGCGGAACCTACACATCGCAGCCCTTTCTGTTGGTCTCTTATACCGATCCTGCTGACAACCGTCCTGCGATTCACGCTTACAAAGTGATTCGTTCAAACGCGACATACGATTTCAACTACACCTCCACTGCGGGAACGCTGCTGGTGAAGCCGTATCCCTTGCCGCTCATGCCGCTTCCACTCACGGGAACCGGTACCCAGCGACGCTCCATGGATCTAGAGATCGTCGGCGCGGATAATCCTGCAAATGCCACGGTTGCTGAGGATGCTGCTTACCGCAACTTCACATTTCAGGACCGCAAAGGTTTCACTTGGGTTCACCGTGGACCACACGTTCAGAAACTTTTGTTGGAAGCAAAATACGGTGCTGGCACCCAGACAGTAGATATCACCAATGTCATCAGCGCAGCCATCTCCAGCGGGACTACCCGGGTCGTGAACAACGCCTTGGCTGGAAGCGATCCAGCACCGAGCCTCGCGAAGTTTCTCTATGTCACGTATCAAATGGAAAGTGGCCGGGTTACCGAGTCATTTGCAGAGAATGCGACCTATACGCCGCCTGCAGATCCCAAGCTAACGATGAAGCTCTACTATCTGAGCCAGCCAGGGTTTTTTGTCCCCGGGCAAACGACTCAGCCTGTCGCAGGCACCATTCTGCCATTCCTTCGCCAACCTGCCCGCAGTGGGCAATTGTTGAATATGGCTGCGATCAACAACACTCAGATAGACGAACCGCTGCCGATCATTTATCGCCCCGCATGGCCGGCCCAAGCGCCCGAACTGCGTGTTGCTGAAACTCTGACTTTGCCAAAGTTTGGACTGCCTCAAGTCCGTGGCCAAGCCAGTTCCTCAGTGCTCTATCAGCAGTCCATCGCTAAGGCTCCAACGGTGAGTGCTTTGACGAAAGCCAGTGTCACCCTGCACGATCCGACCCGGGAAAAGACGGTGGCGCTCGACCTCCCCAGCATCGCACTTTCAAAAATTCCTGTCTCAATCGCTACGACGAGCTATCAGGGTAAAACCTATTTCCAAAAGCTTCCGCCGCATCTGCAACAACGGATTTATGTGGATCCCATGCGGGGCGCGAAAGGGAGTCTGATTTTCCTCGGTAAATTTCATGACGAAATCGCCGGTGAGGACTACCTAGATCTCAACTTACTGACCATCGCTGAAGAAATCTCGTTAAAGGGCCTCGCGACTACCACCGACACGGACAAGTTGAAATGGGACGCTGCAATCGATGCGCTCAACACCCGGGTGGAGACGTTCAAAGAGGATCCTGCAGTCGCAGGGACTTACATCGTGGACGCTCTGAAGAATGTGAATGTCGGTGAAAACGAATCCGCTAAAATCACTAGTACGGAAACCGCAGTAGATAGCTACGCCATCACGGCCACTGGTCAAGGCACCGGCTACGTCACAATGGTTTTCGGCAATGGGCGCGCTTTTACTCCTGAGGGTGATCCCGTTCAGGTTAAAGTCTTCAAAGTCGCTCCCCAGCTATACACCGGTGATCTTAAAGTTATTGCCTCCAGCAATCCGCTGGACGAGCAAGTCACCCTGCGGCACAGCGGCGATTTTGCCGGTAAGCCCGAGGATTATGAATTCGAGTGGCGTTGGGCTACCGGTGCGGCGACTGCACCTGCGGTTTACACGACCGCTGTCTCCACCCGACTTGGAAATCCAGCGAACAGCACCCACCAATGGCGCGTCGTTTCTGACCCGAATAGTTTGCTGCCAAGCGCTGCGCAATACGCTGCCGTCAACCCGGTTCCATTACCACGTAGTCAGAATATCCAGCCGAGTAGCTACAACGCAGATAAAGAAGCAGCCGGGTTGCCCGCCGTCGTTCTCAAATCGGTGTCGGGAGTCGATTTCACAGGTGGAGTCCCCGGAGACATCTTTTTCAGTGCTGATCTTGGAAGCCGTGATGGCTTCGTGCTTTACGTCAATGGCACGGCAGCACTGGCCCATCGTGCGCCGGAGCCGCAGTTCACCGTGACGTCATCTGCCGGCGGTCTCTCACCTGCCGGGCTTTCGCTCCAGTTTAAGGTATCCGCCAGCTACTTCACCGCAGGTCCGAACGTGATCGAGGTTGCCATCTATAGCAGTGCCGATGCGAACGTGCAAAGCACCCTCGATTTCCGCCTTGAGGCCGCCACGGAAACCGACGCCGTCGTCTCTGGTAACATCTGGCAGTCACCCTCGGACCCCGAAGGCAAGAACATCAACACCGCCCTCGTCGGTGGCTCTCCGACCAATCCATTCGGAGGTTCAGCATTTGTTCTGAATGATCGCTGGTTTACCATGCGCTATCGCCCGAAGGCTTCGGCTGCGAATGTTCTCGGCACCCAGTACTCCCGCTGGATGCCGCCCCAGTTTGTTGAAGGTTGGGTGAAACGAGTGCTCGCCGCGATCAATCCTTTCGAGCAAAGGGTGAAGGATCTCTACAGCAACTCCGTCAATACCGACGTCAGCGTGATCACCCAAGCCGGCACCCGTTGGGAAGGCGACATCGCACTCACGCTCGATAGTGTGAACGATGTGGGCCTTATCGCGATTTATGAAACGGTGCTCAACCGCGCCAAAAGCATGAGCATCGACGCGAATACCAATGATCCAGATACGAACAATGCCCTGATTCTCGCTGCAGGCTATCTTAACGATCTTTACACTCTTGTCGGTAACGAGGCCTTTGCAGATGCTGCAAACCCGACGATTTCCATTGAAGAACAGGGAATCAACGCAGCCACGCAGGTCAATACCAGCCGCTTCTCTTTCGAGGGCCAAGTGGGCAGCTCGTTAGACGAAGAGCTCGCACTCCTCCGCGGTCGGGACGACTCTGTCAGTCCGGGTGTGGGAATCGCTCCGGCTTACAACCGTCTCTACTGGAACTACACCCGAGGCATCAATAGCGGTGAGGGAATCTACGCTCTCAACTATAATATTAAGGAAAAAGTCGGTAGTTCCACCGCCAATGGAGTGATCGATGAGTCCGATGCGCAGCGGATGTTCCCGCAAGGCCATGGCGATGCGTATGGTCATTACCTGACTGCGCTAACTGGCTACTCGAAATTGCTTTCCAACGAGAATTTCACTTGGATCCCACGTGCCGAGGCCGTCACCGTCCTTGGCCAAGCCGTCACGGTGGACTACTTCGACGAGCGAAAATACGCGGCCGCTGCCGGCAATCTTGCTCGCACTGCCGAGCAAGTCGTCGCGCTGACATGGCGCAAGCAATACAAGGATCAGCCTGCGGCAGGGTGGAGTCATTTCCGCGACGATCAGGAAATGAATCCGCAGACTGGCGTCACCCGCCGTCAAGGATTGGACGAGTGGGTCAGCCGTAGCACTCAAGGATCCTTGTTTCACTGGGCAGTCGCAAATTCGCTGCTCCCCGTTGAAGATCTCGTGAACACCGGCATCCAGAAGATTGATCGGACGACCGTTCCTGAGCTCAGCCAACTTCCCACCTATGCCTCCTCGTTCCAAACGACGATGGATACGGCAAACTCTCACCTTAATCCGTTAGGACTCAGCCCGGGTGCGATTGCATTCGACATCTCTCCTGCCCAGATTTTCATCAATAATGCTGAAGGCGGCGGAGCCACCCATTACCAGCAAATTGCAAATCGGGCACTAACCGCACTTAACAATGCGGCGGGATCGTTCAACCAAGCTGCTGTCATGACCGGTTCTCTCCGGAACCAGGAGAACAGCTTGGATGAGTTTAACACCGCCATCGTTGAGCAGGAAATCGCATTCGTAAACGAGCTCATCAGCGTTTTCGGCAAGCCTTACTCCGGCGATGTGGGTGCAGGAAAACTCTACGCTCAAGGCTACAGCGGCCCGGATTTGTTCCATTGGTACATTGTGGACCGTCCTAATAATCTCGTGGATACTTCTACGACAGTCAGCGTGACGATTCAGGAGGCAAATCAGTTTGCCGCGTTTACCGGGAACCGCATCGCCAATATTGTCGATGGACTCAATAACAACACCTCAGTCACGAGCCGCACGGTGACGGTGCAGCCGTCCTCCTTCGTTCAATACAATGATGTGTGGAAGGAAGGCGGCCTTGGAAATCGCTCGGAAACTGGCGAGTTACAAGACGCGTTGCTAGACGCCCAGGCGACTTGGCTATCGGTCTCTGAAGCTAAGACTTCCTACGCTAAGGAGAACGCGACCCTCCGGCAATCGATCCTCGTGTTCAACGACCTCGTCGCAAAGCACGAGGAGCACATCGATGATCTGGAAGATGCACAGAAAGCTGTGATCGCCCTTCAAAGCGTAAAGCTCGCCTTAGATACTGCCACCCACGGTCTTGAGAACTCAGCGGAAGGTGCCGGTCACTTGGGTGACGCTTTGGCCGAAGTTTTCCCGAAGTCCGTGGGACTGGCGACCGACGCCACCGCCCCGGCTCGTGCCGCAGCGAAGATCAGTGCAGAGGTCACTGCGGTCATTTTGAGAAGCATCGCAGTCGTCACCGAGGCTGCCGCTGGAGCCACAGACATCGGGATTCTGAGGGTTGATCAGAAACTGGAGAAAGACCTCACCGAGCTCGGATTCTCAAGCGAGGAAATGCAAATGGCCCATGAGTTTGCGGCCGGTTATCGAGACTACGTTTCTCACTCGCACGAGTTGATGCAGCTTACCATCGACCACCAACGGGCGGTGCAGAACGTGACCAATGTCCTCGCTCGCGGCAATCGGGTGCTCGCAAACCGCGAGTTGTTCCGTCAGCGCGCTGCTGCGGTCATTCAAGGTTACCGGACACGCGACGTCACTTTCCGGCTTTTCCGCAATGAAGCGCTGGAACAATATCGCAGCCTTTTCGATCTCGCGAGCCGCTACAGCTACCTCGCAGCCAAGAGCTACGATTACGAAACAGGGTTGTTAGGCACGCCCCAAGGTCAGACGGTGTTCAAGAACATTGTCGCCTCTCGCGCGCTGGGTGATCTGACCGATGGCATTCCGCGGCTGACCACCAGTTCGCTCGGAGATGCTGGACTTGCAGGAAGCATGGCAAAGCTCGACGCCGATTTCTCAGTGGCGGAAGGACGTCTTGGGCTGAATAATCCCGATCAAAACGGCACAGTGTTTTCGATGCGCTCAGAACTTTTCCGCATCCGCACCGACGAAGCAGAAACTGGGGATGACGAGGCGTGGCAGCAAACGCTTGAGCAACACATCACCAGCAACTTGATGACTGACTCGGATGTCGCAACGTATTGCCGGAATCTGCGCAAGCCGGACGGCACTCCAGTTCCGGGCATCATCATTCCGTTCAGCACCACCATCCAACACGGTAAAAACTTCTTCGGTCGCGATCTAGCGGCAGGGGATCATGCTTACACGCCGAGTAATTTTGCCACCAAGATCTTCAGCGTCGGTATCGCGCTGCCCGGCTATGTCGGCATGGATGCCTACGCCGCAGGAGAGGCTCAGGCCGGGGCGCCCGCTTCCAGCTCGGCCAACGCATTAAGCGCGACACCTTATGTTTATCTCATCCCATGTGGACTCGATTACATGCTCGCACCGCCGTTAGGGGATACGAACATTTTGCGCTCATGGAAAGTGGAGGATCAAGCGCTGCCATTACCATTCAACCTCGGTGCCAACGATTTCAACAGCACTCAGTTCTTCACGGCCAATGGCACGCTTTCCGAAAAACCGTGGATCGTGCGCAAGCATCAAGCATTCCGCCCGGTGAATGATCCGTCGTTCTTCTACGGCAGTGTCCCAGCCGAGTTCACCAACTCCCGTCTCATTGCCCGCAGTGTTTGGAACAGCCGCTGGAAGCTGGTCATCCCGGCCTACACTCTCTTGTCGAACGAGCAAGAAGGCTTGAACCGTTTCGCTGCAAGTATTCAAGACGTGCAGCTTTTCCTCCGCACCTATTCAAATTCAGGGAATTGATGAAAATCGTCGTCTCCATCGCCGTTGCTGTGGGGTTAATCGGGCTTGGTTTCTACCTTTTCCCGCAGGAGAAAACGATATCCGCGTCTCGCCCTGTAACCCAGCAACCGGCTCCGAATGCGGTGATTACCGATCCCGTCGATGTCTTCCAGAAGGCTTTCTGGAGGCGTCCGACAGCGGAGGACCGAATCGTCAATGCTGAACGCCGGGAATGGTCGGATGAGAATGGCATCAGCAAATGGGAGTGGTTCATCAAGGTCGAGGCCTCACCGTCTCTCATCCAGTATTTGCGGGAAGAGAATGCCTTCGGGCTGGTGCCCGGCGCGGCGGTTCCGTCCCTAGAGAACGCTCCATCTTGGTTCAAGTTTTCCTCAGCTCATGTCGATGTCCTTGGGGCTCCTTCGGGAAACTTGCGGTTTGTCTTCAGTAAAACCGACAACACTCTCAATGCCACCGACTCGGGTGGCGGGTTCCATCCCGGAGCCCCGGAATCTCCGCAAATCCCTCAAACACCCACCCCCGCCACAGAGGCGGGGCGGCTTCCTAACTCACCTCCTCCGCGGCGGAATTTATGATTTTATTACCTCGCCCATTTTTTCTGAAACTCGCTGTCATCCTCGGTTGCTATCTGTTGCTCTCAGGATCTCCATGCTTCGGCGCGTCACCGCGCGTTCTTAATCATCAAGGTCGCATCGCGGTCGATGGTGCGAACTTTAGTGGCACCGGGCAGTTTAAGTTCGCGCTCGTCAACAACACTGGGAACGAAAGCTATTGGTCCAATGACGGAAGCGCATCGAACGGGGCCCAACCCGCCACTGCTGTCAGCTTGCCGGTCACCCGGGGGCTTTACTCGGTCCTTTTGGGCGATGTGGGATTGGCGAACATGATCCCAATCCCCGCCAGTATTTTCGAGAATGAGGACGTCCGTATTCGTGTTTGGTTCAATGATGGCGTCCACGGTTTTCAACAAATCACGCCCGACCAACGTCTCGCAGCTGCCCCGTATGCCATGGTCGCTGAGCGGGTACTGAACGCGCCTGATGTTTCGCTGGCCAATATCATGGCTGCACCGTCCAAGCCCGTCGTCGCTTGGGGAAATAACAGCAATGGTCAGAGGCTTGTGCCCACACTCGCTTCAGTCACCGCCATCGCCGCAGCGCAAAATCACAGTCTCGCGCTTCTGGATAATGGGACGGTTGTTAGCTGGGGAAACGGCAGTCCTGTCCCCAATACATTGACACTCGTCACAGCGATTGCCGCCGGCGTTAGCCATGATTTGGCCCGCAAGAGCGATGGCACGGTCGTCGCTTGGGGAAACAACGATTACGATAAGGCCACCGTTCCCGCCAATATCAGCAACGCCACCCAAGTCGCGGCCGGAGACAAGCACAGTCTCATCCTCCGCTCCGATGGAACGGTAACCGTCTGGGGTGACAACACTTTCGGCCAAACCGACATTCCACCTGGGCTATCGAACGTCATCTCAATTGCTGCCGGTTATGATCACAGTATCGCACTGAAAAGCGATGGAACCGTGGTCGCGTGGGGTCGTGGAGATGCGGGCCAAGTTTCCGTCCCTCTCGACTTGGTGAATGTCACTTCGATTGCTGCGGGTTCCTACCACAGTCTCGCAGTGAAAAGCGACGGCACTATCGTCGCTTGGGGGTGGGACACAGGCGGCCAGTCCACCGTTCCTCTTGACCTAGGCGGCGTCTCGCAAGTGGTGGGTGGATATGCATTTAGTGCGGCTTTGAAAGTGGATGGCTCCATCGTCACTTGGGGCGACAATACTGACGGACAACGCACCATCCCCGCCGAATTATCCTACATTACCGGCCTCGCTGCGGGTGGTTCCCACATGCTTGCCTTGCGGGCAGGCTCGATTCCCGTGCAGGTAGCGCGCCTCGACGAGGACAATATTTTCACGGGCAAAGTTGGCATCAAGCGCAATCCCGCCATCAACCCACTGGAGGTGGGCGGGGCGGCGAGTAAAACGACTGCCGGAAACTGGCTCGCAAACTCGGATCGCCGGATCAAAACTGATGTCAAAACGCTCAGCGGCGCTTTAGAGAAACTCGATCAAGTGCGGTTGGTGGATTTTTGCTACACCGATGCCTACCGCGCGGCGAATCCCTCCATCGACGGAGGACGTTATTTAAATGTGATCGCCCAAGAATTTGCCGAAGTCTTTCCCCGCCATGTAGGGGAAAGCGGCGAGAAGATGCCCGATGGATCGCCCATTCTTCAGGTGGACACCTATCCTCTGACGATCTATTCGGCAGCTGCGATTCAAGAACTTCACCACGAAAATGAAGCTTTGAAAAAGAAAGTGGCGGATCAGGAAACCCGCTTGGACCGCCTTGAAGCCTTAATCAGAACTCTTGAAAGATGAGGCGCGGCCTCCTCATTTTACTCGCACTTCTGCCGGCCATCGTCCTCGGCGGAAGCAGTGCAAATTATTTGTTGGAACCCTCCGCGGTGGACGGCGGCGGACTGTTGGCAGGCAGCCAGAATTACACAGTAAGCTTCTCATCTTCAGCAGGTGGCGCGGGTGCCTCTGCGAATTATGCATCCCGGACGGGATATGCGGGACAGCTTGCTGAGGCATTGCCAAGTGTTATTTTCACTCCCCCAGCGAGCTTGGCATTCGACGGCACAGGGAAGAATTTCACGGCGACGGGCGGTGGCATCAGCTACAGCCTCCGTTACGAGGGCAGGGGATTCACGAGTGATGGGGTGACGTCGGTGGCTCCTTCTGCTGTCGGACTCTACCTCGCCACCGCGATGGCGGGACCTGACTACCTCGGCACCGCACAGCAAGATTTCGTGATCTCCGGGCCCATTGCAATGACTGACAGTCTCACGAAACCCGCAAATCATGCGAGGATGTCGATTTTAGTCAGCGAGTTGTTAGCAAACGATTCGCGGTTGCTGGCCGATGGGACAATCACGTCCGGCGGGCTCACCGTCACCGGGATCTCAGCCGGTGCAGGAAATCGCGTATTTCTCGGTAGCGGGGGCGATGCGGGTTGGATTCTTTTTATCCCCTCAACTGCGCCGTCCGACAGCTTCAGCTACTTATTAAGCGATGGAACGTCCACGGTGACAGGGGCGGTGACGGTATCGGCGCTGGGATTCACCCCGGCCTTCACATTGCAGATGAACAAGCGCGGCACGGCGGTCTTTGATGGGACGAACACCACCAGCACTTTTGACTTTGTCGCAGTTCCCGGGCAGTTCTATCAGATCGAATACTCATCAGATTTGACTCAATGGATCCCAGCAGGGTCCGTTGCTAGCGGGGCTACCGGTTCATTCTCCGTAAACTTGAGTCGGGCAGGTGACTTCGCGGCGGTGTGGAATAACAGTCTGTTTTTTCGGGCAAAGCGTTGAGCATTCCACTTTGAATTCAGTAAACTCAATGACAGCATGAAAAAACGAGCGCTCATCTTCCTATTAATTCCTGCACTGGCCATTCCGGCAGTGGCGCAGATCACGGTCACATGGGTGTTTGATGCCAGCCAAGCCCTTCCCGATAATGCCCAGTATGCGGATATTCGCACGGTTACGAACTCAGGTTTGGCAACCATTACCGATGTCAATGTCGGGCTGGTGATGGAAGGAGAGGGGGCGGCGACGATGCGTTTGGGCGACTATTTTGTCTCCCTTACCCATGGCACCGCCTCGGACGAAGAGCGGGTGGCTGTCTTGATCAACCGCCCACAAATGTCGGACACCGCTCCTTTTGGGAGTTCTCTGGGGTCCGTCGATATTACGTTCGATGACTCGGGAACTGCCAACAATGTTTTTAATATCGCCAGCAGCACAGGAACCTACAAGGCGGACGGGCGCCTGTCGGTCAATCCATACGAAGAGCCAGTGGCATATAGTGAAAATGATGTGACAAATGGACTTTCCGCGCTGAACGGCGCTGTGGTGAGTGATAAATGGAGTCTGTTGGTGGCAGATACCCAACAGGGAGCTGTGGGGAAGCTGGTCGGGTGGACTCTGAAGACTCAAGGAACTTCCGCAGAATCCGGCAGCGTTGATCCAGGTCCGGGAGGTACTATCGCCGATGCTCCCGGTGGAATGGCTGCAGACCGGGATCTGAAGTCTATTCTCGTCGTCGCCGGGAGCGGTGCGGCGCGGGTGACGGCGAATGTGACTGAAAATCTTATCCTCAGCGGTGGATTGTCGGGGGCGGGAGAGTTATTCAAAATAGGAAACGGAGTTTTGACGCTCAGTGGTAATTCGTCAGGACTTGGCGGCACCCCGAATTTTACGGGAAAGGTGATCGTGACTGACGGTGAGTTGGAAATTGCCTCTGGAATGGCGCTGGGTCTCAGCGGGTCTTTGTCATTCGCTGGCGCAGATCTCACCCTCCGAATGTCCACTTCCAGCGCGTTTTCCCGTGATATCAGTCTCAGCGCAGGAACGGAAATTTTCCTCGATGGCAGCGGGACGCTTGCCGGAACCATCAGCGGAGATGGCGGCCTGAATAAACAGGGCACCGGGAAAGTGACGTTGAGCGGTGTGAATTCCTTTTTGGGCGACTCCACAGTTTCCGCCGGGATACTTGAAGTCGCCGGCAGCCTAACCTCACCTGTCAATGTGGGTGTGAATGGAACTCTTGTAGGTGATGGTCTCATTGATGGCGTCGTCAATGTTTCCGGGCAGCTTTTGGCGGGGAGTAATCTTGGGAATCTTAGTACCGGAAATCTCAACTTCACGAGCGGTTCCACTTTCGCCTATGAGATTGATTTCGCATCCACGGCACGCGGACTTATTGAGGTTGCGGGAAATCTTGGAATCAATGCGGGCGCGATTCTTGCATTGTCAGAAACTCCCGGGAACTTCGTCCCGGAAGGTTCAAAATTTACTCTGATCCGTTATTCAGGCGTTTGGGATGAAAGTCTATTCACCTACGCCGGAAATGAACTCGCTGATGGCTCCGTCTTTAATCTTAACGGTATGCAGTGGCTGATCGACTATGCGGATGGAGCGGAAGGCCTTACCGTGATGGCAATCCCCGAGCCGAGTGTGGTTGTCGTAATCAGTCTCACCTGCTTTGGATTTCTCATCCGGCGACGACGGTAATTGTTCTGTTGGCAGTCTCTCCGGTGGTTCTCTCGAAAATCGCGTCGTGATCGCCAATCCCTTCACCGCGAGACGGTTCAGCACCTTTCCCATACTTCCCGGAGTGATCACTTGAGGGATATCAGGAAGCGACTTACATCTTACTTGGAGCGCTTAAGTTTTCCGGAGTTGAAAAGCCAAGATGCAGATTGGTAGTAAGCTTGAGTGTCTTGAAGCAAGAGACTGCCAGATTCCTTTTCATGGAGCATTGGAGTGATGTCTCCAGTTGGCATATCAAGGGTATATAAAGAATGCTGTCGGTTCGGCTTGAGAATGGTCATGGTATCCGGAGTGATCATTGCGATCTTTTGATAGTTACTGACAAAGGAGCGCTCCGCGAGAGTGGCTGCGGAGGGAGCAAGGTAGTCGTGGCCATAGCCGAGAGTTTCATGAGGCCAGTTGAGTAGGCCAAATACAGTCGGCATGATATCGATCTGGCTGGCGAGACGGGTGATCTTTTGTTTCCCAACGAGAGCCGGATTATAGATCATACCGGGGATGTGATATTTAGTGACATCGATGTCCTGCTTGCCAGCGCTGCTGTGGCAATGATCGGCCACGATGACAAAAATGGTTTTTTCAAACCAAGGTTTGGTGGATGCTTTTGCAATCAGGTCTCCGACGGCCCAGTCGGCATATTTCACAGCGCCCTTGCGGCGATCAGCGGGCGTGAGATCGATGCGGCCAGCGGGGAAATCGTAGGGGCGATGATTCGAGGTGGTCATGCAAAAGAAGTGGAACGGCTTCCCCGCAGCATGATCCTTGTCGGCCTCAGCGAGGGTTTTGTTGAACAGATCTTCATCACAAGCACCCCATGAGGTTTTAAAAGTGGTGTCTTTTTTCTCCCAAGCATTTGAATCCACGATGCGGCAACCGGCGGTGGAAAAGTAGCGGTTCATGTAATCGAACCTTCCATCGCCGCCGTAGAAAAATCCGCAATCGTAGCCGCGTTCCAAAAACGGGCCGAAGGTGGTTTTTAAATTGGTGCCTTCCGGGCGGTAGATGATGGCTTGTCCAGGAGTAGGCGGAAGATTCAGAGTGAGGGCCTCCATGCCGCGGACGGTGCGGGTGCCGGTGGCGTAGAGATTCTGGAAAAATACGGAATTCTCGCTCAGGCGGTCGAGATTCGGCGTGAGTTTTTTATCATCATCGTCCACGTAGGCCATGAATTCCGCACTCATACTTTCCATGCAGATGAGAATTACATTCCATTGCTTTTCTTCACCAACTGGGATGATCGAGCGAGCGAGATCGGTGGGATCGGCGGAAGTTGCGCGCTCGTTGTCCGTAACCAAAACATTTTTTACGGCTGAAAGTGCCTTTTCTTCCGGCAAGGTCTCATACCAGCGGGTGTATTCGAGCTCCATCTGACGGAGAGCCGCGAAGAATGACCAGCAACCGTTTTTTGCAATCTCGGTATCGTATTGGTTCGCAAAGGGGTGAATCGAGGATTGGCTGACCGCCTTGAAAGTGAGGAATGGCAAGAAGATGAAGATCACCAATGCCATGCCGCGATCTCGCAAGCGAGTGGCCGGGGTGAAGGCAAATGCCCCGCCTCGTTTCAAAGCCCAAATGACGAACGCGGCAACAAGGACGATGGCGGGAATGATGATCACCATCGGGTAAGACTCGGAAATATTTCCCCACACCTCTTGCGTCCAGATGAGATAATCAACGGCGATGAAGTTAAACCGTGCGCCGAATTCTTCCCAGAAAAACCACTCGGCAGTGGTGATGAAAACAAGCAGTCCGGCGTAGAAAACGGCGAGACCTGCGAGTATCCATTTTGCCCAGATTTTTGCATAAATTCTATCTGGAAGCAGAAGCCCTAACAGCATCCATGGCGCGGCTGCGAAAATACCGGCGGCAACATCGAAGCAGAATCCAGTGGCAAGCGCTCCAAGAACCGCAGCTCCAAAGCCGATATCGCTGAGTGAGCTAATCGTCAGAACCACGCGCGAAAGAGTGGAGAATGCCAGAAAGAGACAGAAGGCTGTGATCGCAAAACGGAAGGGCAGGGAGCGGAGAATGCGGGGCATGCTTTATGAGGCTATTAGATGATGAAAATTTATTTCGGCAGAGCACCCATGTGCCATCGCAGAAGTGAATGCAGATGACGCAATTATAGATTATCAAAGATGAGAGGATAGTGAGAGAGCTGCGGAAATTTTGGGGTATTTCATCGCGCCTTTCTCACGGATTCAGATGGACACTGACTCCGGTGTAGGTGCGGCTGACAGCAGGCTGTCGCGGCCAAAGCGGCAGCAGGCTGCACGCAGTCCACGGGTTTTACCAGCGAATGTAGCGGTATGGGCCGTCGCCGGTATCGAAGCTTTGGCGGTTGTCCGAGTGTGGTGCGGCTGACAGCAGGCTGTCGCGGCCAAAGCGGCAGCAGGCTGCACGCAGTCCACGGGTTTTACCAGCGAATGTAGCGGTATGGCTCGTCGCCGGTATCGAAGCTTTGGCGGTAGTCCGGGTGGTAGAGTGGTGCGGCTGCTTTTTCGCCAGAGAGGATTCTTAGATAGAAGCCGGAGACGCTGCCGTGGATGCCGCCTTTTTGATCAGGTGCGAATTGACGGATCGTGAGGGTGTTCTTACCGGCGCGGACGAGGTCGCCAGGGACGCGATACTTTCTGGGTTGATCCCATGGATCTGCTTTTTGAGTGTCGATGGAAGTGAAGTCGATTTCTTGGCCATTCCAGAATACGGTGTCATAGCTTTTGATGGCGGGTATATTGACTTGCACAAATTTTCCCGCCCAATCATTTGGTAGGTTCACATCGCGTTTCCATACGGCCTCACCGCAGTGTTTCTCGAAGGGCGGATACCATGCGGGGAGTTCAAATTTTTCCCATCCATTGACGTCTGCCGAGCTCACCAATGCCTTGGCCTTGGCGGTGATCCCTGGATCGGCGTGTTTATTTTTCCAATCCACGAGAGGAAGTTCTTGGGTGACTTGCACATGCCACTCTCCGGCCAGCGGAATGCGTTCAGTCTTGGGCCGGAAGATGCGGGAATCTGCGACGAAGGTGGCGCCGAGGTTTGCAAGAATCTGGCAGGCGGCGCGGTTTTGGCGCCAGCGGGTGATGCGGAGATATTCGGGAAATTCCTTGTCTTTGGGTTGCAAGAGTTCCGGGCCGAACTGGGTCCAGATTGCGACGCCGCGCCCGTGTTTGCGAATGCCGATCATGCCATCGGCAAGCCGTTGGAATCCGGCTGGGCCGCCTTCCGCGATGGTGGGCCAATCAAGATCGGTCTTGAGACGGAGATCGCCAGCGCCGAGGCCGGCGAGCTCTGGGATGGCAGGAATATTGACGCTCCCGCTAAAATTCCGAGTGAGGACGAGGTTCGCACCGAAGTAGTTATTTGCACCATCGACTTTGTTCTGCGCGAGGAAAAGGACGCGGCTGCCGAGTGCGATTTGCTTGCCGATCGCCTCAGCAGAGAGTGGTGAGTCGGGGCCGATGATGAGAAGCTGTGCGGGAGCTGCGAGGGTGGTGATGCGCTCAAATTCCAGACCCACTGAGCTAAGAAAATTCGCGCCTTGGTCGCCTCCGCTGTAGGCCGTTTGGGCGGCGCGGGGGATGAGTGGTGCTGCTGCAAAATGTTTCAGGAGATTGCGTGAAATTTTCTCTGCTGCGGGATCGGCCGATGATTGATCTTCGAGGTCGAGAGCGCACCATGTGACCCGGCCCTTGCCGAGATCGAGCTCCATGAGCGGTGTGTATTGCAGATCGAATTCACTTTGGAAAATGGGCCGCCAGCCGCTGAAATGAGGCTTTTCGATGGCTGCGGCACCCAGCACGCCGCGCTGTCCCCAGCGCCAGCCGTGGATCGGAACCTCGCTCAGGGGGTAGGTGGGCTTTGCTTCTTGGAGGGTGCTGGAGCCGGCCCAATCGCGGAGCGCGGTGGTGGGCACGCCGTCCATGATCGAGTGGTCAGTAGTGACCGGCCACATCCGCCGTGTGGAATGGCGGGTGACGCGGAAGCCGGTGTTTTCCCGAATCCAATCCGCGTCCTGGGACATGATCAGCAAGCGCCCGCCAGCGGCGGTGAAGGCCTCGAGGGCGGCGAGCTGGAGGCGTTTACCTGTGCCACCGGAAAGGGCCTTGTTGCCGATGATGAGTAGTGCGCCGGGTGCTGGCTCGCCATTCCATGGTTGGGTCTTCACACCGAGCGTGGTAAGCCAAGCGGTGGTTTTTCCTTCAAAATCAGCAATCAAGACGGGCTTCTCGATGGGCGAGGTTTCGGGCTCAGACGGGAACAGATGGAATGTAAATTGATCGCTATGGTCCACCGAACCGATGGTTGCGTTGAGGCTGATGGTCCCGATCGCGCCAGTGGGACGCTCGCTTTCCGGGAGTGTGAGCTCGAAGGGAGCGAGCAGGCTGGTGCCTGGAAGTATCGTGCCATTCAATTGCCCTTTTGCGATTTCTTCACCATCGAGCTGCACGTTCCATCTGGCAGTGTAATCAAGCGGCCCGCGACTGTCGTTGACGAATGCGGCTTGCTTCTGGACCGTCTGGCCGGGGCGGAAATTATGATCCTTGGCAGTGAATGCGTCCGGTGGCCCGGCGATCCATGCGAGCGTGGGCTTACCCTGCTGGAGCAACTGTGCACCGCCGGGCCGGATGGAGACGGTAACTCCGTTTTCATGCCGGGTATTGAAGGCGCTGGTGGGCACGGATGATGGGAAAGTTCCACGCAGGCCTTGTTTGAATTCCTCGCTGAGTTTAATGCGTTCCGTTCCTTTGATTACCGGCATGTTATAGTCATCCGCCCAAGAAAGCATGCCAGCCCATCCGCCATTGAGGGAGCGCCATGAGCGCCATGTGTTCCGGATGAAGAGCTCCTGGATGGATTGGTAAACCGGATCACCCGTTACCGTGTTATCGAAATTGAAGGATTTGAATTTATCTCCGGTGAGGAAATTTTCGCGAATTTTCCGGCGGTATTCGGGACTTTCTTTGTAGGCATCCGGGCCGAGGTAGATGGCTGCCATCTCAGCAAGCCATGGCTCGGTCTCGCCGCTGGGTCCGAAGTGATTGCGGCCGCGCATGAAGGAATTCATCAGCGGCGTGCCGAACTCGATGGCGATATAAGGCATAGTCCCCGCCTTGGCCCACTCGCTCAGCCATTCCTCGCGCTCTTGCAGCGGAATGAAATTCAAATAGGTCATCGCGCTGTAAATGTCGCCCGGCCAGGATGCGGCGGCAAAGAGCACCGAGCGGTCTGGATCGATGCTGTGCATGAAGGTTTTCACATCTTCCAGGAGCTCGGTGGTTTCGCTAGTCTGCCAGTTTGATTTGCCGATGTGACGGGGATTCTGATCGTTGGGATGTGGGCCGAGGTTTCCAGAAAGAATCCAGCCATTGATGGACGGATGGTTGCGATATTTCCGCCATTCTGCTGTTGCTAATTTTTCCCAACGTTCCTTGTTCTGCGGCCAGACCATGTCGAATTTCGCGTCGTTCACGAACTCGTTGAGGCGATGGAGATTGCCCAATATTGGGAAACCTTTTTCGTCCGCTACGGTGGTGAGTGCTTTCTGATAGAACGGTTTACCACGCTGGAAGAATTTTTCCGGCCACTCCCAACCGAGGCCGATTCCGCGGTCAAGGTGGAGGTCCAGCATTGCGCCGATGGCCCGGTAATTTCCAAATCCGGGTGGCGTCATCCATCCGCTGCCGAGATTGACCGGCTGTGGACGGTAGGGGACTTCGTTGAGTAGCAGCGTGCGTCCGTCAATGCGCCATTCGCGAAAGCCGAAGCGCTCGGTGATGGAATCCAAGGATGTGGTGACATGGAGCGTGTAGAGATTCGGGCGCTTGTAATCCCAGAGTCTCGGGTCTTCCCACGGGCAGTTTACTGATGCGACTGCTCCGGCCGCCAGTTCCACCGGCCAGCGTTTTGCGACTTCCCCAGAGGGCCAGATTCTTGCGATGACTTCCGCCTTGACGGGTGCGGTGGGAGCCTGACCGCTCCACTCTACGGTTAGCTTCAGGTTCTTCTCGCGGACGGACGGCTGGATAAAAATTCCGCCAATCCATGTGTTTCCAGGGCGGCAGGATAGGACGACATCGCCCGTGATTCCTCTGGTCTGAAGCGTCGCCTTGCGGGCTGTGTTCTGGCCGATGCCCATGTAATCAAGGGCCACCTCGTCCGGAGTGGCGACGACGTAGAGTCTCAAATTCTGATTGCTGCCGGGCTTGGCATGTGGCGTGAGATTGATCGTGCCGCCGGGCCATTCGAGTTTACCGACTTCCTTGTCATCGAGAAATACGATCGCATCGGTGCTCACGCGCTCGAAATCTAGCTCGATTTCGCGGTTCTTCCAATCGGCAGGAATTTCAATATCGCGCTCATACCATGCTGCGGAAGTGTTCTCACCGATATTGTTCCAAGCAGCATCTTTCCCCCGCACGAGGATTCCCGGCACGGCTTGGTTTACAGGAAACCACGAGCCGGGCACTTGAATGGACCCCCAGTCGCTGCCGGGCTTTTTCTGTGCCTCGCTTGCTGGCTCGAAGCGCCATGCGCCGTTGAGGACAATTTCAGCGCGCGTAGTGGAAAGCGGCACAACCGGGCCTTGAGGCGTGACGACAGGTGCCGCTAGTAGGACTTGAGGGATTGCTAAAAGTAGAATTGAAAGTGCTCTCACGGAAGAAGTGGGTGGATGAAGGGTGATTCTCAAAATGGCTGCGGCAGACTACGGGATTTTTTCTACAACAATATCATCGAAGTCCGCGATCGCTGAGGTACTCTTGGTGCCGAAGGTAATGGAGATAAACTTTTTCCCTTCCGGCACCTCCAAGATGGCTTCTTTTCGGACCCAGCCGGCGGTGGTTTCTGTGACAGCCGTCATCCCGCCGAATTTGTAACCCCGGTCACCGATGCTACGTGGCTTGGCATACCAAGTGGCGATCAGCACCACCCCAAGCCCGCCGGGTTCATCCTTCTTCGAGAGCTCGCGAACGGTGGCCCGCATCCGCCAGGTCACCCGCAGAGACTTCGCGCCGGCAGGCACCGGTATTTCAAATCCGCAGCCGATTAGTTGTTCTGGCTTAGGCATATTCACTCGGATGAAGCGGTTGCCGTCCTCATTTTCCACGTTGGTTTTGGCACCGAAGCCTTTCAGCCAATTCGGGTCCGGGTAGGTAAAGCCCTCGGCCACTCCTTGCTCGCCGGGGATTTCCATCGATCCCTCAGGGAATAAATTTCCAGCAAAACCATGCGCGGAGACCAACGCAAGATAGGTGGGCACTAGTAAATTCAATGAAATTTGTCGCATCTCCCGCAGACGCTCGGGCTATTCCTTTATTCTAGCAACCTTGAAATCGATGGATGTTTCTAAATTTCACCAACGATGCCACAGGGAAAGAATCCCGAAGTGGGCTGCGCTCCCAACCCTGTTTTTGGGGGGTGGGATTGATTAATAATCCCGGACTCGCTGAGCTTCGAGTGGAGGCGCGATAAGGTCGTCAGAACTAAACATGATTTTATCCGGGCCAGCACTGTGGATTTCAAGCAGGCGGCCGCTTCTAGGATGGATGAAATAGGGAGTACCCCAACGGTCCAACAGACGTCCTTCAGGACTAATGGCTCGGTGGTCAGATGGTAAAAGCGTGAGGCGGAGAGGATTTTTTCCAGTAAGAACTTTTACGAGATCAATATCATCACGAATCGGAGCGCCTTGGCGATTCTGCATATTGGTGAAATAGGAGTCACTAATGGAGAAAAGAGTTCTCACATCCTCGCTGGCGGGGAGATTTGGATTATTGAGCCGATCTGCCAGGGCGAGTGATGACTTGGCGGGAGGAAGTGGTGGGGGCTCCGGCTTTGACGGAGCGGGCGGCGTAGGTGCTGCCGTAGGCGGAGGTGAAGCTACGACGCTGGACTCAGGAGTTTGGGCTGTAGGCGTATCCAAATCTTTGGGCATTGCCCAAAAATAGACGATCGCTGCCAAGCCCAAAGCGATCATCACGCCAGCGGCGCGAAGATCGATTTTGGGAGACGGTGTCGGCCTGTCTGACATCCAGATTACGGCAGAAAGCCAAGTGGACTTGACGAGCTGCTGGTATCATAGAAGCGCCCAATATTAGGCAGAACCAGCGGCAACTGTGATTTAGGAACACCCAACCAGAGCGCAAGTTCAGCGAAATAACTATCCACAGGGGTAGTGGGAATCATGACGCCACGGCCAAGAGCTTGAGGGGCGTTATCCGCCAGGTCAGGGTATTGGCCGTAAATTTTTCTACCCGAGTTTGCAAGGTTGAGGGCACCGCCCACCACCATTTGATTGCCACCCCATGCGTGATCGCTGCCATTGCCATTTGAAGTGAGAGTCCGGCCAAAGTCTGAAGCTGTGAATTGCATTACCTGGTTCCCCATACCCATTGCGATCATGGCGTTGTCCAATGCGGCCATCCCCGCGGAGACGGCGGGAAGAAGTTCTCCCATGGTGCCTAGAACTTCATCGTGCATGTCCCAGCCGCCCACGTTGATGAAGAATGTCTGACGGGTGTGACCTAAAGCGCTGCGGCCTGCAATGCACTTGGCAACCATTTTGAGGGAATCACCGAGTCTGCCCGCTGGGAATACGATCGAATTGGGCAATGGTGGAGCGATGGCATTGTTGAAAAGCTCATAGGCATCCATCGCATCGCGCTTGCTGTTTGCGTAGCCTTGCGAAAGGAGACTGCTGTATTTGATGGCAAGTTGTCCATCGAGGGCGGCACTGCGGATTTGCGAGATTTGATTGTCAGTGGAAAACTGAGGGTCATACGTATCCAAGGTGGTGGCACCATCTGGATTCACGCTGTATTCGTAAGAAGTCTGACCGGATTGAAAGGTATTATTACCACTCAAGGAAATGTTCATTGAAACCGTATTATTCGGATTCAAATCACGGAGTAGATCGGCAGCCCGGCCAGCCCAACCACGCGATGATCGGATGTCAGGGGTGGAGGTTTGCCATTGTTCAATTTGATCGGAGTGCGAGAACAACCCAAGAGGCAGGGCTACACTGCCAGCTTCAAACAGCGCGGGAGTCACGACCGGCTCCAAGAGGGTGCCAATGTTTGCAATGAAAGCGGCTCTGCCTGATTCAAATAAGTTTTGGATTGGCGCCATGCCGGGGTGAATTCCCAGCTGCAAGCCGCCCATTGGATTGGTTGGATTGATCGGCAATAACGAATTTTGAGCTAGTGCCAGATTCGAACGAGCGGCGGCATAGGTAGCATAATGCGGATTCGAGCGGGGAACGAGCATGTTATAGCTATCATTTCCACCAGAAAGGAAGATGCATACTACTGCACGGTATTCGTTGTTTGCAGGAGTGGCTGCGGCAATTGAACTGGCGAGTCGAAGGTTAAGGAGAGTATTAAGAATTGGGACGCCCGAGATGGCAGCACAGGTGCCTTGGCGAAGAAAGTTACGGCGAGTGTTCATAGGATTTTCGGTTTGGGTGTAAAGGAAGCGAAGTGGTTCGCATTTAACGCATGGTGGCGGTTTCAGGTGAGTTGATGATCAACCAAATGGCTGCTCTCACACGTTGTAATTGCCAATTCGCATCCACCGAAGAATCGATGCGGATGATCGCTTCGCGAATCAACTGGAGTTCTGTGGGGGTAAGCTGGCCTGCGGCCAATGACAGGTTCAATCGGCGCAACAGAGCATCCGGATCATTGGCCAGCGCTACTTCAGGAGTGAGATCAGCGCGAGTATCCTTACTTTCTTCTTCACCCCATCTGAGGAAGGTCGAATTCATAGCTTTATTGAAGTAATTGGCCCGAGCAAGAATGGTAATTGAATTCACAATTTGAAACTCTGGTGAGACTAATCCTTGATCAGAAATGGGACCTGCAGGAGCAAAGCCTGGACGGAAGAAATTGAACACACTTGGTGAACTGAGAATTTGTTGCGCGAGATCTTCGTCAAGATAGTTTAAATCATAGATTCCATTCGGGGCATTCGTCCGAGTGGCCATCGCCAAGTTGGCTGTTTGGATGTAGGGTTCGCGCAATTTGCCGGCAGATTGAATCGGTTGTGCCGCAGGATTTCTGGCTTCCACATCGAGCAAGATTGCGCGAAGCACGGCTTTGAAATCTCCGCGCACACCACTTCCATTGTTCGCGAAGGCGGCAGCGACGCGTCCGACATACGCGGGTGAAGGATTCGAGGTGACAAAACGCTGGATGAGCTGTTTGCCGATGAAGGGACCGGTGTTTGGATGATTGAAGAGATTGTCGATTGCAGCCTCAACATCGAGCATGGTGGCCGCGCCTGTAGAGGTGGGAGTGCGGCTGGGCAAGGTGACGCCATTTAGAAGGGTCTTGGGATCACAGTCGTGCTGTTCGTCAAAGCCTTTCATCGGCAACAGAAAGGTTCCAGAACCACTGGAAAAATCCTCATTGTCACCACCGTAGCCAAGGCCGGTAAAGACCCGGGCAAAATTGCTGATGGTGGTGTTATTGTAAGTAGAGATCGGCTTGCCATTCACATCGAGTCGCTGAGTCCCGTCTTGATTCAATTCCCAAAGTCCGATTGAAAAAAGCTGCATCACCTCCCGGGCAAAATTTTCATCTGGGTAGATATTATTCGCTGGATCGGGTTTCCGATTTGAAAGATGGCTGAGATAGCGTCCCATTGCAGGATGGACTGCGACTTCCCGCAAACAATCCCGATAATTCCCAAAACCATGACGGATGAAAATATCGTAAAAATTGAGCATTCCTTGTGGATTTAGCATCAATCCGTCTTCTTTATCCGAGATCACAAAAATCTGGCTCAATGCGAAGGCCATTCGTTGGCGGAGGTGATCTTGCGCCGTAACGGGGGCATCGGGATGAATCTTGGTGCCCAACACACGGTTCCAATAAGCCGCAGGCTTGTCGTGAAAGTAGAGCGATAAACCCTGCGCAAGCCGCCAATCTGCATAAGGCTGCAGATAGCCTAATGGCCGGGTAAATTGGTCTTCAATCCATGCTGGGAAGCCTTGTGCCATGAGTGCCACCACATTGGGAGGAAGGGCGGACGGCGTCAGTGATGAATTCGGACCGTAGGATGCTTGGACGAGGAATCTGGCGGCGCTTTTTGCACTGGGTAGGGCAGACGCTGCTTCGAGATTGATCGTTGCGGTGGTGGTTCCTGCGAGGGAATAGCCGGTCCCACTATTGAGCGTCAGGGTGATGGTCTTCGCGCTGGCAAGGGTGGTATTTGCTGGAGTAAGATTGATAAACACTTCGCGGCTGCCCAATGGAAATGTGACGGTATTCCCCGCTGGCATGGTGTAATCGGTGCCGCGAATGGCCGTGCCACTGGAGGTGAAGTTTACGGTCAATGGCTTCAGGCCACCACTGCGGCGAACAGCGAGGACTGCTGGCGCTGGCCAGTTTGCTCGCATCAAGTTATCGACGACGCCCAGACTGATGGTGTCAGCGCTTGCCAATTGAGCGAGGATGCGAGTGCGATCATCTGTGGTGAAGCGCTGGGTGTTCGTGGTAGTGGGATCATAGCCGATCGCGAGTTTTTCCCAATCATTCACTCCTTGTCCAGACGTGTCCTTGTCAGAGATCGCAAGGCGGTAAAACTGACGCGGTGCAGCTGTGATTGGGTAGCCCTTTGAAATGGGTATAGGCCGCTACCGTTCCATGTATCTGTGGGTAACCAAGCACCGCTTAGGTCGGCCTGTTGCAAAATGTCATATTTTTTCCCTGCCTCGGTCGCAAATGTCAAATTAAGAAGATTGCCTGCGGCAGGGCTAGAGATAGCCATGTCAGGCTTGGAATTGGGATTGCGAGGATCAGTCGCTGCGGTCGCCTCTTGAAGATTATTGAAGCCATCACCATCTGTATCAGCATTGGGAAGGAGGCCGGCTGCGCCGAACTTGAGAACCCAGATATCACTTAAGCCATCGTTATTTTGATCGATACCAGCTTGGAGACAAAACGGGAACGCAACGGCTGATGCGGTGGCTAGACGAATCACATGGGTTAGATTTTTCTTCATTAGTCACCTTCGACATGCAACACCAACATGCCAAGCTATATTAAACAAAAGGCGGCAAATGACTTTAGCTACAAGGAATCTTTTTTTGATTGTCGGATTTTAGTATATCCCTTGTAATCACAGGATTCTGCTGGCGGGGAAAACGAGGAACTCGGGTGGTGATTTTCTCAACGAAATCATTGCGAGTCAGTCTGCTCTTAGCTCCTGAGTTGCCTCTCATAGAAGACCACAGCCCATTGCTTTTAGGGCTGTGGTCTTACTAGGGAATTTATGCGGTAAGGGCCTGAGAAATATCTGCTTTGATATCCTCGATGTGTTCGATGCCCAATGAGATGCGGAGTCCACCAGCTTTCACCCCGGCAGCGGCTTGCTCGGTGGCGGATAGCTGCGAGTGAGTGGTGGAGGCAGGGTGGATAATCAATGTTTTGGCATCTCCGACGTTGGCGAGATGCGAAATGAGTTTGAGGCTATTTACGAAATTTTCTGCTCGTTCTCGGTCGCCTTTTAGCTCGAAGGACAGGACGCCGCCGAAGCCACGGTTGAGGTATTTTTTGGCAAGTTCATGGCTCGGGTGATTTTCGAGTCCAGGGTAATTTACCGATGCCACCTCGGCTTGAGTGCTTAGCCAGTGGGCGAGGGCAAGGGCGTTTTCACAAGTGCGTTCCACACGCAATGAAAGGGTTTCCAGGCCTTGAAGCAGCAAGAATGAATTGAACGGGCTTTGGACCGGGCCCCAGTCGCGGAGGCCTTCCACCCGGCAGCGGAGGATGAATTGGAGGTTCCCCATGGCCCCGCCGATGCCGAATGCATCATTCCAAATAAAGCCATGATAGCTGGGAGACGGGCTGGTGAATTGCGGGTATTTCCCATTGCCCCAATCGAAAGTGCCTGCATCCACGATCACGCCACCCATGCTGGTGCCGTGCCCGCCGATCCACTTGGTGGCGGACTCTACCAAGATGTGCGCGCCCCATTTCAGAGGCTGGCAAACAGCTCCGCCAGCACCGAAGGTATTGTCCACGATGAGTGGTAGATCGTGTTTTTCCGCCAATGCTGCGAAGGCCTCAAAGTCTGGGATGGTGAGGCCGGGATTGCCGATGGTTTCCAGATAAATTGCCTTGGTATTGGCATCGATAAGCGGCTCGTAGCTCTCGACTTTTACGCCATCGGCGAAGCGCGCCTCGACGCCGACGTTTTTGAAGGAATTTTTAAACTGATTGTATGAGCCTCCGTAGAGATGGGAGGTGGTGACAAAATTATCGCCGACGCTGGTGATGTTATTGATGGCGAGAAACTGCGCCGAGTGTCCCGAGGCGGTGGCGAGGGCCGCGACTCCGCCTTCCAATGCCGCGATGCGCTTTTCGAACACATCGTTGGTCGGGTTCATCAAGCGGGTGTAGATATTTCCAAATTCTTGAAGGGCAAAGAGGCGTGCGCCGTGAGCGGAATCCTTGAATTGATACGCCGTTGTTTGATAAATCGGAACGGCGCGGGATTGCGTGGTGGGATCGATTTCTTGGCCAGCGTGAAGTTGCAGTGTTTCGAAGTTCATCAGAGTTTATGGGAATGGGATCTTGAGTTGCTTGGGAAGCGGCCTAAGAGAATCACAAATCGTGAATAGAGCAACCCATGTTCAGAGGAAGTCGGCCGAAATCGAAGCTGGCAGAAATTTTAAATTTTTCTGAATCGCGATAGCCAGCGGCGTGAGATCCTCCTAGAAAGCCGGTGAAGCTCCTCTGAGCGGAAACTTTGATTCTCTGATGTCCGCAAAAGCCACTTGGAAAGTAAGCGCTGCCGTGATGGCCAGCCGGGTGCTGGGTCTTGCCCGGGAAATGATGTTTACCACCATTTTCGGTGCAGGGGCATTGCTCGATAGCTTCCAGCTTGCCTTCCGGATTCCCAATTTGCTCCGGGATTTGTTTGCAGAGGGCGCGCTTTCGCAGGCATTCGTCACCACATTTTCTAAGAAACTGAAGTCCGAGGGGGATACCTCAGCTTGGGCGCTGGCGAATAAAATGATGACGCTCGCGGCGGTCTTCATGAGCGCGGTGACCTTGTTGGGGATCTTCGCTGCGCCGTGGATTGTGGATTTGCTCACGTCTTTGGCCCGCAGCGAGAATAGCCGCCGGGTTTACAATCCGGCCGACCTCGCCCTGACGGTGACGATGGTGCGGGTGATGTATCCTTTCATCCTGCTCGTCTCGCTCGCCGCGCTGGTGATGGGCATGTTGAATGCAAAAAATATTTTCGGCATGCCGGCGCTATCATCGTGTTTTTTCAATCTAGGATCGATGATTGGCGGGGCGGCACTGGGATATTGGATGGACCCGAACTGGGGGCCGCAAAGTTTGATTGGATTTGCCATGGGGGTGGTCATCGGTGGCTTAGCCCAGCTTGTTTGCCAATTCCCCGCGCTGCGGCAGGTGGGATATCGATTCAAGGCAGACTTCGGCTGGAAAGATTCCGGAGTGCGCCAAATTCTGCGGCTAATGGGTCCGGCAGTGATTTCTTCATCGGTGGTGCAGATCAATGTGGTGGTGAACTCGATGTTCGCCGTGGGTGTGGGCGAGGGCGCGGTGAGTTGGCTAAACTGTGCCTTCCGGTTGATGCAGCTACCCATCGGCATCTTTGGGGTGGCGGTGGCGACCGTTACTTTACCGGCCTTGTCCCGGGCAGCGATTGGTGGAATCTCCCCTGAGTTCCAGCCCACCCTTGCCAAGGGCCTGCGGCTGGTGGCGTTCTTGGTGCTCCCCTCCACGATTGGCCTCGCTGTCTTGGCGGAACCGATCATCAGCGTGATTTATGAACACGGCCGCTTCACTGCGGAGCATCGGATTCAGACGGCGCTGGCCTTGCGGGCTTATGGCTATGGCTTGTTATTTTATGCAGCGCTCAAGGTCTTACAGCCCGCTTTCTATGCGATTGATAAACGCTGGTTCCCGATGATCGTGAGCTTCTTCGCGCTCGCCTTGAATTTATTCTTCAACTATCTTTTTGTGTATGTCTTCCGTTGGGGTCACGAATCCCTCGCTCTGACTACAAGTATCACAGCTTCGGTGAGTTTCCTATTACTCTATCTTGCCATGAGGAAATTCGCCGGAGACCTTGGCACGCGCGAGCTGATGATCGTGCTGATGAAACTTGCGCTCGCAGGTGCGATCATGGCCGCCGTTTGCCAACTCGCGAACCATTATCTTTTTCAAAATCTAGCCACCACTCAAGTGATGGTAAAACTCATCTATCTAGGGATCACAATCGGTGTGGCATCCGTGGTCTATTTCTTAGCCGCCAAATTACTCCGTGTGTCCGAAGCTGACGACGCGCTATCGATGCTCACCCGCAAGTTGAAGAGATAGACCTAGCTACTCGCCGAGGTAATAGATGGACAAGAATGTCCATCCTCCTTATTCTATACATCAGAGACTGCGGAATTCCGAGGCGAGTTTCTTGGCGGTGGCGATGGTGTTGCGATGGAGCTTCGCGGTGAATTCTGCCTGCCGATTATAGCCGCCACCATATAACACGGCCACGGGGATGCGGTTTTTGATAAATGCCCGCAGCAGCACATCATCGCGCCGCTGGATGTCTTTGAGCGAGAGATGCATCTGGCCGAAGCGGTCGTTCCGGTGATTGTCCGCACCGGAAATCCATATCACCAGATCCGGTGCAAACGTATCCAACGCACCTGCGAGACTGGAAAATAATTGTTTCAAATACATATCTCCTTCCACATAGCGGACGGTTTCGACATCCAGCGAGCTGGCGATTTTCCGCGTGGGATAATTTTTACCAACGTGGATGGAGTAAGTGAAGACGCGGGGATCATTGATTAGCAATGATGCGGTGCCATTACCCTGATGGGCATCGGTATCCACCACCATGATCTTGATATTAGGCTGCTTGTCCTGAATATCGCGGATGGCGATGGCGATGTCATTGAAGACACAGTAGCCCTCGCCGTGCTCGCTGAAGGCGTGATGGGTGCCACCTGCGAGGCAGACGGCCACGCCCTCTTCAAGTGCTGCGTGGCAGGCGAGACGGGTGGCCTCTACTTCCGTGACGCTACGCTGGTAGAGCCGAGGTGTGACTGGCAGGCCGAGAAGGAGCTGCTCCTTGCGTCCGAGCAAGCCGGATTGGATTTTCTCAATGTAGCTCACCTCGTGCACCCGCTGGAGCAGGTGGGCACTGGCGGTGCTAACCTCGATGATCTCTTCTGGCACGAGAATGCCGCCATCGAGCAGCATATCCTTGGAGATGCGGAATTTATCCATCGGAAACGGATGTCCTGAGGGTAATTCGAGTTCAAGTTCCTTTGAGTAAAAGCAGCGCATGGTCCTGCCCCCAAGTAACGGCCAAACCATCCATTTTCCAAGCCGGAACTCGCGGATGATTGAAATCTTCTCAATCCCGGGATTGCACTGCAGCTCGGAAACGTTCACCTATCTATCAGTCGATCAAATCTCTAGCGATGTTAACGCTATCCAAACTGCTTCTGCTTTCGCTCGCGCTTTCCGGCGCGGGGACCACTTATTCCCAAGCGGAGGCGTTTTCATTTGATCGGCTGCGGGATAAGGCGCGCAATTTGGCCACCGCTCCGCACGAGGAATCCAAGCTCGAACTCGCGGAGTATTGGAAAAATCTCTCCTACGATGCCCATCGCGATATCCGTTTCAAAATGGATTCCGGGCTGTGGGCTGCGGACAAAGGTGCGTTTTCCATTGATTTCTTCCACCCTGGCTGGACCGCCAAAAAGATGGTGGATCTCTACCAAGTGGTCGAGGGCAAGTCTGAGTTCATGAAATTTGATCAAAGCTTGTTCGACTATGGAAAGCAAAAGGTCCCTGCCGGCACACCACCGCCGCCGGACTATGCCGGATGGCGGGCGCGGACGCGCTTGAACTCGCCGGATTATATGGATGAATTCCTTGTCTTCCTCGGGGCCAGCTACTTCCGCGCCATTCCGGCAAATGCACCATACGGCCTCTCCGCGCGCGGCCTCTCGGTGAATAGCGGCCTGCCAAGAGTGCCAGAAGAGTTCCCGGACTTCAGCCGGTTTTATTTGGAAAAGCCTGCCAAGGATTCCAAAACGTTGCGAGCGTGGGCGCTCTTGGGTGGGCCTAGCGTTTCCGGGGCTTACCAATTTACTATCACGCCGGGCAAGGAAACCGTGATGGACATCGAGGCGGAAATCACCCTGCGGCAGCCTATCCAGCAGCTAGGTCTTGCGCCGTTTTCCAGCATGTTTTGGTTTGGCGAGGGCACCCACCCACGGCCCTACGATGTTCGACCGGAAGTGCATGATAGCGATGGCGTGCTGATGGAGTTGGAAAGTGGAAATTTACATTATCGGCCACTTGAGCATACGCCGGGGCAATACCGCCATTGTATCTTCACCTTGGAGAAACCTCGCTCTTGGTCGCTGGTGCAGCGGGATCGATTGTTTTCATCCTACGAGGATCCGGAAGCGCGCTACCATGATCGGCCGAGCGTGAAAGTGGAGCCCATCTCTGGCTTTGATCTTGGGAAACTTCACTTGATCGAGCTGCCCACACCGGACGAGACCGAGGACAACATCGTGCTACTCTGGGAACCACAGCCCGCCTTGGAAGTGGGCAAGCCATTCCGTTTTCACTACCGGCTACGCTGGATGCGCGACCCTGAACCATCGAGAATCTTCACGGTGCGGGCCACCCGTTCCGGCCATCCTGTGCAACTGCCCAATCAAGTCCTGATGACCGTGGATTTTGCCAAACCACTCCGCCCGGAAGCCAAAGTGGGTGATCCAAAATGGGATGATATTTCGAAACTCGCCGCCTCGGTCACCATCAATCAGAAGAGCGTGAAACTCATCCATGTAGGTCTCAAAGACGTCAGCATGCCAAACGTTGATGACCTGCCAGCAGGCCTTGGCCGTGGCGATCAACTGCACATGCCGCAAGTGCTGCGGGCCTTCTTCGTCTGCGAGCCGCCCGCAGATCTCGCGGAAATGGACATGACTTGTGAACTGCTGGACGAGAATGGCAAAGCCGTCTCCGAGCGCTGGCTCTACCTCTGGAGGAAGACAAACTGAGGCTTGATCGGCCTTTCATCAGTCGTCTGGCACTGCCATCTCAAGCAGGTGGCGTAAGGCTTACTGCGTAGGTGAGGCCCCAGGGGTGCCTGCGCGTTTTTACCATTTTTTAACGCATCGCCTTGGTTCTTTAACTACTCAAAAAGCCAGATTGGCGCATTCTGGGCGGACTCCCAATCACCGCGATGCTCGATCTAATCTTTATCACTTCCACTGTTGCCTTCTTCGTTCTAGGCGCGCTTTACGCCAAGTATTGCGAGACTCTCTAACTAAATTATTCCATGGAAATCATCATCATCGGCCTCATCGCCCTCCTCATCATTGGCTACCTCATCGTGGCCATGCTCTATCCGGAAAAATTCTAATCTGCGCCCATGCACACTAACGACTGGCTCCAACTCGCACTCTTCATAGGGATCCTCGCGCTGATTACCAAACCCATTGGAATCTACCTCACAAAGGTGCTCGATCCTCATGGTAAAACCTGGCTCGATCCACTGTTCCGCCCTTTAGAAAAATTCACCTATCGTCTAATGGGTGTCGATTCATCAAAGGAATATGGCTGGAAAGGCTATACCGTTGCGATGCTGATCTTCAGTGCGGTGGGCTTGCTTTTCACTTATACAATTCTACGCCTACAACATATATTACCGCTCAATCCCCAAGGGCTGCCTGCTTTAAGCCCAGCGCTCGCATTCAACACCGCTGTAAGCTTTACCACCAATACCAATTGGCAAAGCTACGGCGGCGAAACCACGATGTCCTATTTCTCGCAGATGGTCGGGCTGGCGATCCATAATTTCACCTCAGCTGCCGTGGGAATCTCAATCGCCGCAGCACTTGTGCGCGGAATCTCGCGGCACTCCGCATCCACATTAGGGAATTTCTGGGTCGATCTGATCCGCACCACTTATTACCTTTTACTGCCAATCTGCCTAGTATTTGCAGTCTTCCTAGTCTCACAAGGCACCATCCAGAACTTCAAGGCCTACGATACTGCAACTCTAGTAGAGCCAATGGGTGAGGTGACCACTCAGACCATCGTCCAAGGTCCGATGGCCTCGCAAGTCGCGATCAAGATGCTGGGCACCAACGGCGGCGGCTACACCAACTCCAACGCCTCCCAGCCATTTGAGAACCCCACACCTCTCACAAATTTCATTCAGATGCTCTCGATCTTCGCCATCGGCAGCGGGCTCACTTGGTATCTCGGAAAATCGACGAAAAACCAAGCTCACGGTTGGTCGATCTGGGCGGCAATGATGGTGCTCTTCGTCACCGGCGTGCTCACCTGTTGGTGGGCGGAGACCTATGGGAATCCCATCCATCATGCTCTCGGCATGGTAGCCGCGGATGGCAATATGGAGGGCAAGGAAATCCGCTTCGGTATCTTTAATTCCTCGCTTTTCGCCACGATTACCACCGCCGCTTCCTGTGGCGCGGTGAACTCGATGCACGATTCCTTCACCGCCATCGGCGGGCTGGTGCCGATGTTCATGATGCAGCTTGGTGAGGTCGTCATTGGCGGAGTCGGCGCGGGTCTTTATGGGATGTTGGTGTTCGTGGTGCTCGCTGTGTTTATCGCCGGGCTAATGGTCGGCCGCACCCCGGAATACCTCGGAAAAAAGATCCAGGCCTTCGATGTGAAAATGGCCATGCTCGCCTTGCTGGTGCTCACTGCCAGCATCCTGGGTTTCACTGCATGGGCGGCCGTCAGCCCGTGGGGACAAGCCGGACTGAACAACGCCGGGCCGCACGGATTTAGCGAAATTCTCTATGCCTACAGCTCTGCCACCGGCAACAACGGCAGTGCCTTCGCCGGCCTGACTGCCAATCCCGCCGATGGAAATCCGCATTACAATGTGACCCTTGCCGCCGCCATGCTCATTGGCCGATTCCTGATGATCATCCCGGTGATGGCTCTGGCTGGCTCGTTGGTGAAGAAGAAAATTTCACCACCCAGCGCTGGAACGTTCCCTGTCTCTGGAGTCACCTTCACGGTCCTGTTACTCGGAACCGTGATCCTCATCGGTGCGCTCAATTTCCTTCCTGCCCTCGCGCTCGGCCCCATCGTCGAACATTTCCTGATGCTCAAAGGTCAGCTTTTCTAACTCACTGCCATGTCACACACCAATCCTTCACTTTTTGACAAATCCATCATCGCTCCGGCGATCGGCGATTCGTTCCGCAAACTTGATCCGCGGCTCATGATCAAGAACCCGGTGATGTTCGTCACCCTCATCGGCGCGATTCTAACGACTGTCGCCATCTTCACATCCACCGATGATCAGAAATTCGTGATCCAGCTCGCCATCTGGCTCTGGTTCACCGTGTTGTTTGCAAACTTCGCTGAAGCCGTGGCCGAGGGCCGTGGAAAAGCTCAGGCGGATAGCCTGCGCAACGCCCGCAAGGACACCATTGGCCGCCGCTTGAAAGACGGAAAAGAAGAAGTCGTCGCGGCACCCATGCTGGAAAAAGGCGATCTCGTCGTCTGCGAGACGGGCGATGTCATCCCGGCCGATGGCGATGTGGTCGAAGGCATTGCCAGCGTCGATGAAGCCGCCATCACCGGCGAGTCCGCCCCCGTGATCCGCGAGAGTGGTGGCGACCGTAGCGCCGTCACCGGTGGCACCCGCGTCATCAGTGACCGCATTGTCATCAAGATCACTTCGGAAAAAGGCAATACCTTCCTCGATCGCATGATCTCGATGGTGGAAGGCGCCAAACGCCAGAAAACGCCCAACGAAATCGCACTCACCATCCTGCTCTCCGCGCTGACTTTGATCTTCTTGCTCGTCGTCATCACTCTCAAGCCCTTCGGCATCTACGCGGGGATCAATTTCACCATCCCTGTCCTCGTCGCGCTGCTCGTCTGCCTCATCCCCACGACCATCGGCGGCCTGCTCAGCGCCATTGGCATCAGCGGCATCGACCGTTTGATCCGCCGCAATGTGATGGCCACCAGCGGCCGCGCCGTGGAAGCCGCAGGCGACATCGATGTCCTGATGTTGGATAAAACCGGCACCATCACCATCGGCAATCGCATGGCCTCGGACTTCACGCCAGCCGCCGGCGTGACCGAGCAAGAGCTCGCCGATGCCGCACAGCTCGCCTCGCTTGCGGACGAGACGCCGGAAGGCCGCAGCATCGTCGTGCTCGCCAAGGAAAAATTTAACATCCGTGCCCGCGAGGTCGCGCAACCCCATGCGACCTTCGTGCCATTCACTGCTCAGACTCGCATGAGCGGCGTGGATATCGAGGGCCGCAGCGTCCGCAAAGGCGCGGCTGATTCCGTAAAACAATGGGTGGAAAGCCAAGGCGGCCACTATCCACCTGATGTGGAAAAAGCCGTGGAAGCCGCCTCCCGCGCTGGCCGCACGCCGCTGGTCGTGGCAGATGGCCGGAAAGTTCTCGGAGTCGTCGAACTGAAAGACATCGTCAAAGGCGGTATCAAGGAACGCTTCGCCCAGCTACGCAAAATGGGAATCCGCACCGTGATGATCACCGGTGACAATCCCATGACCGCCGCCGCCATCGCCGCCGAAGCAGGCGTCGATGACTTCATGGCTCAAGCCACTCCCGAGGACAAGCTCAAGCGCATCCGCGATGAGCAAGCCCTCGGCCACCTTGTCGCCATGACGGGTGATGGTACTAACGACGCACCCGCACTCGCCCAGGCCGATGTAGGCGTGGCCATGAACACCGGCACCCAAGCGGCAAGAGAAGCCGGCAACATGGTGGACCTCGATAGCAATCCCACCAAGCTCATCGAGATCGTAGAAATTGGCAAACAACTCCTCATGACCCGTGGCTCCCTCACCACCTTCTCCATCGCCAACGACATCGCGAAATATTTCGCCATCATCCCTGCCATGCTGATGGTCACATTTCCCGCCATGGCCGCCCTCAATATCATGAAACTTGGCTCACCTCAGAGTGCGATTCTGAGTGCCATCATCTTTAACGCGCTCGTCATCGTCGCCCTCATTCCACTCGCCCTCAAAGGCGTGCCCTACAAACCGCTCGGAGCCATCCAAGTCCTCCGCCGGAACCTCTTGGTTTACGGCCTCGGCGGCCTTGTCGTCCCCTTCATCGGCATCAAAGCCATCGACCTCGTCATCACCACCCTAAACCTCGCCTAACCCCCCAAGTAGCTGGAGCATCCCTGCTCCAGGCCGTTGCCGGGGCGTCTCGCCCCCAGCAATCTTAACCCCACAATCTCATGAAAAATCTACTCTCCGAACTCCGCCCCGCCATCGTCTCCACCCTCGTCCTCGCCGTTGTCTGCTGTGGCCTCTACCCACTCGCGGTCACCGGGATTTCCCAACTCGCCTTCGCCGATCAAGCAAACGGCAGTCTGATCTTTGATCAAAACGGAACCCTCATCGGCTCGTCTCGCCTTGGTCAAAATTTCAGTGGCGCAGGCTATTTTCACCCACGCCCGTCCGCCGCCGGGGCCGTTGGCTACGATGCCGCCAGCTCCAGCGGCAGCAACCTCGGCCCTACTTCGCAAAAACTCGCAGACCAAGTCAAAGAACGCATCTCCGCCTACCGCGCCACCAATGGCCTGGCAGCAGATCAAGCCGTCCCAGCCGATGCCGTCACCGCCTCAGCCAGCGGTCTCGATCCCCACATCAGCCCGGCAAACGCCGCCTTGCAACTCAACCGCATCGCCAATGCCCGTGGTCTCTCGGCAGAAAAAATCAATGAACTCATCACTGCAAACACCGACAAAGCGGACCTCGGCATCCTTGGCGAAGATGGTGTCAATATCTTGAAACTGAACCTCGCACTTGATGGGATCAGACCATAGCATCAGAGACATTTCTTGACTCAGCATGAAATGTATCACATTCATGTGTCACAATGAAAACGGCGAACATCCGGGAATTAAAGCACACTACCTCTCAAGTCCTGCAATGGGTAGAGCAGGGCGAAAGTGTCCGGATCACCCGCCGCAATAAAGTGGTGGCCGTGCTATCCCCAGCCGCACCCGAAGTTTCGGGAAATATTGTGAGGCCTGACTACGCCGCTCGCCTACAACGGATTCTGGGTGATCGAGTTCTCCCCAGCACTGGGACGGAATTGATGGACTATGACCGTGGCAATCGATGAAAGCCTATGCCGACACCGCTTTTCTCGTTTCCCTGCACAGCCGGGACTCGAACAGTCCCGCCGCCTTGCGACGAATGAAGAGACAGGCACTCCCATTAGCTTGGACATGGTTGCACGAGCTTGAGTTCAGAAACGCCATGCGGCTGCGCGTGTTTCGCAAAGAGATCAATCTCGAGGAAATGATTCAGATCCTTGAAGGGCAGCGGATGGATCTGGAGGCGGGAGTCTATCTTTCGATCACATCACCCGTGACTGAAATTGCTCGGGAAACAGAACGACTCAGCGGAATCTATACGAAGCAAATTGGCACCCGCTCGCTGGACATCCTCCACGTTGCGCAAGCTCTGGTTTTGAAAATTGATCAGTTTCTTACTTTCGACATCCGCCAGGCCACCCTTGCCAAGGCTGTCGGTCTCAAGGTTCCTAAACTATAACTCCCATGGATGACCATCGCCCAGATCCTGATGTCTTGCTGGCGCAAATGCAGCGCGAGGAGAAGTTAGAGAAAAGCGGTAAGTTATACATTCTCCTAGGTATGTGTCCGGGCGTCGGCAAGACCTACGCAATGCTCCAACTCGCCAAGCAACGGCAGAGCGATGGACTTAATGTTTTGGTTGGCATTGTAGAAACCCACGGCCGTGCGGAAACCGCAGCGTTATTGGAAAACTTAACTCTCCTGCCGCGGAAAAAAATCCAGCACGGCGAACACACCTTAGAGGAATTCGACATTGATACCGCCATCCAGCGCCATCCCGATCTCCTGCTGGTGGACGAACTCGCGCACACCAACGCTCCCGGCAGCCGCCATTTAAAACGCTATCAAGATGTGCTGGAGTTGCTGGATGCCGGCATCGATGTGGTCACGACGCTCAATGTCCAACACATTGAGAGCCAGGTGGACATCGTCCGCCAAGTCACAGGCGTGACAATTCAAGAAACCGTGCCGGACTCGCTGCTGGACCGGGCGCACGAGATCCAGCTCATCGATCTGAGTGTGGAAAAATTGATGGACCGGCTAGGCGACGGCAAGGTCTATCTCGGCGAGCGCGCCCAGGCGGCAGCGGCAGGATTTTTCCGCGAAGGAAATCTAACTGCCCTGCGTGAGCTTGCCCTGCGTTTCACCGCAGAGCGGGTGGATCGCGATTTGGAAGATATTCGCAAAGCACGCCGCGTCACCAGCCCTTGGAAGACGAATGCCAGACTGATGGTAGGCGTGGGGGCCAGCCCTTACTCAGAGAGTCTCATCCGCTGGACCCGCCGCGCCTCCGGCCGCCACGGCTGCCCATGGCTCGCCGTGTGGGTGGAGGGAACGGTGCCGCTAAGTGATTCCGAGCAAGCCTTGCTCACCCGCAGCCTGAGCCTCGCAAGACGCCTCGGTGGTGAGGTGGTGCAAGCCACCGGCGAGGATGTCGCAAGGGCTCTTCTCGAAGTGGCGCGTGAGCGGAATGTCTCTCAAATCGTTATCGGCAAGGCGGATCAGCGTTCATTCTGGAAAAAAACGTTGCCCGATAAAATCATCGAGGGCAGCGGAGATATCGATGTGTGTGTGGTCCGGCCTGTCATCGGCCGCCCATCCGGTGTGCCCGAGCCGCGGCGGAGTTACTCGATGCCGACAAAGCGCATGCATGAATATGGCATTGCCATTGCGATTATCACCATTCTTACCGCCCTAGGTTGGCAGATCGTGCCACTCGCCGGCTATTCAGTGCCCGCCTTGATCTATCTGTTTTCCATTCTGCTGGCATCCTTTCACCTAAGCCGCTGGCCAATGATATTCATGGCCGCACTGAGCGCGTTGGCATGGAATTATTTCTTTATCCCGCCGAAGTTTACTTTGGAAATCAGGGCACTGGAAGATATGGTTCTGTTAGGTATGTTTTTCGCAGTCGCCCTGTGCATGACTCATCTCACCACTCGTTTGCGGACGCGGGAAATCGCCGAACGGCGGAGGCAAAATGAGACCGATGCTTTACTGCGCATCACCCAGAGCGCCGCTCTCGCTCCTGAAATGGAAAAAGGTCTCACCGATGCTCTTCTAATCATCAATTCAGTAATCCATGCGGACACAGCCTTGATCGTCCGCAAGCTTGACCGATCACTACCCGCCACGGCACACAGCGCGAGCAGTTGGCAGCCTCACGAACACGAAATTGGAGTGGCATTCTGGGCGTATGCGCACAAGCAAGTGGCGGGACGCTTCACCGATACCCTGCCACAATCGCTCGCCACTTGGTTTCCTTTGCAAACGGCCACCTCAGTGATGGGTGTCCTGGGCCTGCGGCTGAGCGAGGAAACTAAAACTTTGGATTTCGCAAGGCGGCAGGCACTGGAGGCTTTCGCTCTGCAACTCGCCCTCGTGTTGGAAAAAGAACACTTCATCCAAGCCGTGAGCCAGGCGGAAGTGATGGAAAAATCCGAACGGCTGAGGAGGAACCTGTTAGACAGCGTTTCCCATGAATTAAAGACCCCGCTCGCCGTGATCCGGGCCGCAATCGAGGGCATGGGCGAGGCCGCTACAAATCCCTATGTGGTGGAAATCGATACCGCCACCGCCCGTCTCCAAAGGCTGGTGGACGGACTGCTACAAATGACGCGGCTGGAATCCAAAGTCGTCGAGCCGCAGATGGAGTGGTGCGATCTGAATGAGCTTGTGGCGGCGGCCATCGTTTCCGCAGGCGATGTCCTGAAAACCCACGAACTGGAATGCGACATCAGCCCGGACATCCCATTGATCAAAACCGATTTCCTGCTTCTGACTCAAGCGCTGGCGAACATTCTCCACAACGCCGCTGTTTACACTCCGCGAAATTCACGAATCGAAATCACCGTGCGCCATGTCGAAGAAAAACTTCGGCTCAGCGTGCGCGACTACGGCCCCGGCCTACCCGCAGGTGAAGAATCGCAGGTCTTCGGAAAATTTTACCGAGCCCCGGGAGTTCCGGCGGGCGGCACCGGGCTGGGCCTCTCAATCGCCCGCGGCTTCCTCCAAGCACTCGGCGGCGATATTGCGGCTTGGAACCATCCCGGCGGCGGCGCGGTTTTTGAAATTCTCCTCAAGACACAATTCATGGCGCTGGATGACAATTCTTGCCCATCCGATCAAATCGAGGCAACTTCCCAAGTATGACCGCCCTCATCATCGATGACGAAATCCAAATTCGCCGTTTGCTGCGGCTCGCCTTGGAATCCCGCGATTACACCGTGCACGAAGCGGAAAGCGGGCGCATCGGATTACAGCAAATAGCGGTTTGCCGACCCGATGTGGTGCTGTTAGACTTGGGCCTGCCAGACATGGATGGACTCACGGTTTTGAAGAGTCTGCGCGAATGGAGCGAGGTGCCCGTGCTCATCCTATCAGTCCGTGATCAGGAGAATGTAAAAGTCGCCGCGCTGGAAAACGGCGCAGACGATTACGTGACCAAGCCCTTCAGCACCGCAGAGCTCATAGCTCGGCTGGCTGCGATCCAGCGCCGCCGCCAAGGCGGGGAATCACCTGAAATTTCCATTGGACCACTTACGCTTTGCCGGGACAGCCACGAAGTTACGCTTGCCGGCCAGCCCATGAAATTGACACCTACGGAATATTCATTTCTTTGTCTGCTAGCCCGCCATCAGGGGAAAATCGTCACTCAGCGCCAAATTTTACGCGAAGTGTGGGGACCACAAGGCGATGGCCAGACTCATTATTTAAGGGTTTACGCAAACCATCTGCGGAACAAACTGGGCGATCATTTGGTCCTTCAGAATGAAGCGGGAATTGGCTACCGGCTGCTAGTGCCGCCTCGCACCTAGTAAAATCTGGAGTTTTATTCCAGCGGCTCCTTCTTTTCCGGCACCACCAACGCCATCCCTTTGAGCAAACGGCAGAATGGTTTTTTGGCCAAAATCGTCTGCGTGCCCTCGCTTTTCACGCTGCCAGTGGTGGTCTTGTATTCCACCTCGTAACGATCCAAGCGAACGATGCGGATGAATTGCTCGCCCTTTTGATAAACCTGATCTTGGAAAAGTCGCATCCCCCACACTGGTTCCGCAATCGAGCGATGGCAAGCCCGCACGCCCAGCTGATGTCAGACACCGAAGATAGATTCTTCCTTCAAGGCAAGGATAGCGCCCCAGCCGGGACTTGCGAATATTGTTATCCTTGAATAGTCTCTCCATGCCAGCCTTCTATCCGATTTTTGTCCATCAGCTCGCGATTTTCTTCTAGCCTTCCCTCCCCGGAAAGGTCACCCTTCCCCGAACTGGCTTCAGATGGTAATTTCTTCATTTTCATGTTCTGGTATTCCTACAGGAGACTTAAACCCCATTTACAACGTGCCCATGCTGGGCACACACCAGCCGCGTCGTGACAACCCCTACCAGCCGTCCTGTTTCGAAGGTTTCTCGTGACTACAACCTAAACCCCGTGATCGATCTTCGCCCCCGCTGGTAGGGGTGCACGCGCTCATCGTTCTGCAAAAAATGAAATGCTTCAACCATTCTCAATCTGACGGCGTAGCCGTTTGCAAATCCTGCGGCCGAGTCCTCTGCCATGTCTGCTGTTCCGAGGTGGGAACTGGTAGTGCGTGCAAAGGTAGATGCGAATCTGATGTCGAGGATTTGAATATCATTATTAAGAGAAGCAAATCGGCCTATCAGAAGACTGGAGGCGCATACAGGAGGAACGGGATTGTAATGCTGGTTCTTGGATTAGTTTTTCTCTTCATTGGTATCATTCCAGTCATCACAGGCCGTGGATATGGCACCATATTCCTTGCTATCTTGGGTCTTCTTTTTGTCATATGGTCGTATTTCTCATTCCTGAGTGCCAAACAGATTACGAACATTGAAGAATAAGACAAAGAAGCAGAATCGAGACCCGTGGAGTGATTGGCTCCCCGAGCCCACACCACCCCGCCTACGTCTCCGTACAGGGCGGTTCCAATCAGACTCGGGCCACAGGCCCGTAGTGAAGAGCGATCCAGATGGCTCGCAGATCGGGAACTCCTTGTTCTTCTAAACAATGGTTGTTGAGCGCGATCCACACAATCTCGTTCTGGCTCATCCGCCAATAGCCTGTCCGGCTGCGCGTCGCCATGTGCACCGTGCTGGGGTCTGTTTTCAACATCCACAGGTAGCGGCGGCGCGTGCGTGGCTGCTTCCACTGCTTCCAATAATATACTTCCGCATCAAGATTTGTGAATAAGGAGAAGGGACCTTATTGTCCCTTTCTTCCTCTGTGCCAGCCAAAGAGGCGACAGTAAGGTCACCACTCCTTAGCTCGCAAAATCACAAATCATGATACGCGGCAGTATATAACCTCATCCGCCGCCTGAATCAGCGCGACAAGTTTTTCACTTCGCTATAGATGGAGCTGAGTTTGTAATAGTTGATCCAACCACGTAAATATAGGTTCAGCTCGTCGATGTCGGTTTGAACGCGATTTTGACTTCGCTGCATTAGGTTCGTGCGGGATGGCTTCGCAGGTTTAGGCTTTGCCGCTAGCGCGGCCCTTCAGGCACTCTTCTTGCGTTCCTTCCCCGGAAAGGTCACACTTCTCCGAGTCTGCATCAGATGGTAGTTTCTTCATTTTCATGTTCTGGTGTTCCTATAGGAGACTTTAGCCCCATTTACAACGTGCCCATGCTGGGTTCACACAAGACGCAGATCGCGACGCCGAGTAATCTGTGTTTTGAAATTTGGCTTTGCGTCGGCGCGCCATTGCTAATACGTTGGCTCACAAAGAAGAAATTATCGGCCCGCGGCGAGGCAAGAATATCAGGTTGATTCACCGAAGATTCCATGTATGTTCGTCCTATGGTTCAACTCGCCGATATCCAGAAACAAGCAAAGGAGCTTTCCGAAGAAGATCGGGAGGGTCTCGTTGCATTTTTACTACACGGGTTCACTGGTGCGCCGTCAGGGCCCGATAATGAGGAAGTTGGAAGGAGAGATGCGGATATGGACTCTGGAACGGTCAAGCCGATTAGCCACGCAGAATTCCTTACTCAAGTTGGACGATCTGGAAGATGAGGGCGGTTGTTTACCACCCCAAGGTTCCAGCGGAAGTTCGATCATTCCTTGACCACTATGACGCAATATCGTCGGATCTTGGAGATTCTTTTTGGCACGAATTGACCGAAGCGATTAGCTATGCGCGTGAATATCCAGAGAGGCATCACTTTGATCATACTGGACGCAGACGCAGCAACCTAAAGAGGTTTCCTATTCATTTTCTGTTCCGAATACTTTCCGGCGTGATACGGATCACAGCAGTTCGTCATAACAGGCAAGATCCTGGCCACGGAAGCAGGCGGGAGTAAGAAAGCCAATCGGGTCCGGATGAGTAGTTATACTACCGCGCATCAAGATATGTGAATAAGGAGAAGGGACCTTATTGTCCCTTTCTTCCTCTGTGCCAGCCAAAGAGGCGACAGTAAGGTCACCACTCCTTAGCTCGTAAAATCACAAATCTTGATGCGCGGCAGTATCTAACCTCAGCCGCCGCCTGATCTAGCGCGGCCCTTCAGGCACTCTTCTTGCGTTCCTTCCCCGGAAAGGTCACCATTCTCCAAGTTGGCATCAGATGGTATTTTCTTCATTTTCATGTTCTGGTATTCCTACAGGGGACTTTAACCCCATTTACAACGCGCCCATGCTGGGCAAACACAAGACGAGACACAGCAACCCCTATCGCCGCCCTGTTTCCATGATTTTCCGTAGTTTCAACCTCAACCCCGCGTTCGACGCTCGCCCCCGCTGATAGGGCTGCAAGCTCTTGAAGTTCGCCCATGAATTAAACGCCTTTTACAAGCTACATGGATCAAGTATAGTAATTGCATGGCAACTCTAGATCATTCTCCGATTACGTCATCTCCAAAAATCCTTGGGGGTGCTCTTGTTTTTTCAGGAACGCGCGTCCCTGTTCAGACTCTTTTGGACTATTTGAACGATGGATTCACGCTTTCAGAGTTTTTGGAATACTTTCCATCAGTCGAGCGATCTGATGCGGAAGAGTTTGTGCGCATTTTAGAGAATCGTAGTGCATGAAGATTGTTTTCGACGAAAATGTCCCATGGCCGCTTCGGAAGTTACTCGGCGATTATTCTGTTACGAGTGTTCAGCTAGAGAGTATGGCTGGAACCGAGAACGGAGAGCTTTTGGCTGCCTTGGAAGGCAGATTCGATGTTTTCATTCTGTGCGATAAGAACCTTCGATATCAGCAGAACCTAAAGGAAAGACAAATCGCGATAATTGAACTACCCACGAACCGCTGGCCAATCCTCAAGAATCTTCAAGAAGTGATCCTGTCGGCACTGTCGAATACCGTCCCTGGGAGCTACGTGACCATTACAGAACAACAAGAAGGCGAATCGGGTCCCGGGGAGTGATTAGCTCCCCGGTTCCACACCACCCTGCGTATGGCTCCGTAAAGGGAGGTTAGATGTAGTCTCGGGCAACAGGACCGTAGTGAAGCGCGATCCAGATGGCTCGCAGATCGGGAACTCCTTGTTCTGTTAACCAATGGTTGTTGAGCGCGATTCACACAATCTCGTTCTGGCTCATCCGCCAGTAGCCTTTGCGGCTGTGCGTCGCCATGTGCACGGTTGCGGAATCTGCTCCCAGTGTTAACAGGTAGCGGCGGCGCGAGCGTGGCTGCTTCCATTACTTCCAATAATATACTTC
>JBGSUW010000002.1:0-30083 GCA_041753275.1 Akkermansiaceae bacterium
GCTAGTGACTCAAAGTGGGAAATTCCAGGAAGTCACCGAGACAGAGCGGGAAATTCTCATCAACGCTCTCGGCCTCAATGAGCTATGGGTGCGCGATGTGATGACACCGCGCAACAAGGTCATCATTCTCGATGCTGACGAACCATTTGAAAAAACCATGGAAATCGCGATGCGCAGCAAGCACACTCGGTTTCCTCTCGTGAAGGGTCACTTGGATCACGCCATCGGCCTCATCCACATCAAGGATTTGTTCAAACTGATCAAGGATCCAGACCCCGATCTGATGCGAATCAAACGGGAGCTGAAAATCGTGCCGGACACGATGCCGCTCGATACGTTGTTGCAGTTTTTCCTCCGTGAGCACGCCCATCTCGCCATGGCTGTCGATGAATTCGGCACGCCCGTGGGGATCGTTTTCCTTGATAACGTGATGGAAGAACTTGTGGGAGATATCCAAGACGAGTTCGATAATGAGCGTTCGTCATTCACCCGCATCAATGAGGATGAATTTGTAATCGAGGGGGCGATGACGCTCAACGATCTCGCGGGCTATGTCCCCGATCTCTTCCTTGACAGCGGAGAGGTCACCACTGTGGGCGGCTATTTGACCCAACAATTGGAGCGCTTTCCTGAAGTGGGCGAGACTCTCGAGGTTCTCGGCTATGAAGCGCGGGTTACCAGCACCGACGGCCGCCGCGTAGGGCAGATTCATTTCAGAAAACTTTCTCCTGTTGATGAATCTGCCGGCGAGGAAGAGGAGTGAAATCCTCAAGCCCCACGCATTAGAGAGATTTCTGCCAGAGAAATCAGGGCTTTGTAGAGATCTTCACGAGGCATGGTTTTTAAATCGGCGACGGGGACGGCGCGGTCTAAAGTGAATTTCCCGGAGCGGGTGCGACGCAGAGCGCTGAGGTGGGCACCGCAGCCGAGATTCGCACCGATGTCATGGGCGTAGGTGCGGACGTAGAAGCCTTTTGAGCAATTCACAATGAAGTCGATTTCCGGCAATGCGATGCGGGTGACCTCGTTTGAAGTGATATGCACTTTGCGTGGCTCGCGCACGATCTCAATGCCTTTGCGGGCGAGTTTGTAGAGCGGCACGCCGTCTTTTTTAATCGCGGAAACCATCGGCGGAATTTGTTCGAAGTCGCCCATGAAGCCATCGAATGCTTCCTGAATCTTTTCCTTGGAATAATCTTCCACAGGCTTGGTTTCCAAAACATCACCTTGCCGGTCCTGGGTGCTGGTGGTGGAGCCGAGAGTGAGTGTGCCGACGTATTGTTTATCTTCACTCATCAGCAGATCCTGGATCTTGGTGGCGCGGCCGATGACCAACATCAGCAAGCCGGTGGCCATCGGATCGAGGGTGCCACAATGGCCGATTTTCTTGGTATTGAGGGCACGGCGGGCAATCGCCACGACATCATGTGAGGTCATGTCTTCTGCTTTATCGATCAATAAGACGCCGCTTGGGCCGTCGAAGTCCTTGGATGGTTCTCTCATAAATAAACTCTGAAAATCAAATTGAGGTGGCGTTGATGCGGCGTTGAATGGCCTCTAACACCAACAGCTTGGCGCTTTCCAGCGGGCCAGCCATGCGGATACCCGCGGCGAGGGCGTGGCCACCACCGCCGAATTCCATCGCGATTTCACAAACATTGTAACGGCGATCTTTCGAGCGCATCGAGACGCGGATTTTCCCATCGGCCAGTTCTTCAAAAAACACCGCCACTTGCACTCCACGGATGGCGCGGATGATATCGATGAGGCCCTCGCTATCGTCCGGCGTGAGCGCAAGATCGATGCGGGTCTGATCGCGCATTTCCCAGTGGGCGACGAGACCGTCCGGCGTGCGTTCAAGGGTATTGAGGAGCGCTCGCATCAACTCCACCCGGCGATAGGGGAAATTATCGTAAGTGTTTGAATTGATCGTCCCTACATCAAGTCCGCGGCGGATGAGGTCTGCTGCCAAATCATAGGTGATGGCCGTGGTGGAAGGGTATTGGAACGAGCCGGTATCGGTGGAAACGGCGACGTAGATCGCATCCCGACTTTCCGCAGGCATGGGCAGTCCGAGGGCAATGATGAGCTGATAAAGGATCTGGCCAGTGGCGGGGCTAGTGGCATCGATGAAATTGAAATCAGCGTATTTCGGGTTGGAAATGTGATGATCGATATTGATCCAGATTTTCGCCTTGGAAGCGGCGTTCAGCGATTTTTCTCCGAGGCGTGGTTTGGTTGCGGTGTCGAGGGCGATTACGATTTCCACATCGAGCGGCTCGGCAGGCGGGGTCTCGATCAATTCGCAGCCAGCCATGAAAGCCAGATTTTCCGGCACGCCATCATCGTTGAGCATCCGCACGGTTTTGCCAGCGGCGAGCAATGCGTAACCGAGAGCAAGCTGAGAGCCAATCGCATCGCCATCCGGGCGAACGTGGCTGAGGAGGACGAAGGATTGATGACCCTGCAGAAGCTCGCCAATTTCTTGGAAAGTAGCATCATGCGGAGTCTGATTTGAAATACTCATGAACGATTATTGCTGCCGGTGGGAAGGCGGATTCTTTCCGTGCCGCCTGCTCAAGCAAGGACAAACCCGAAAAATGAACAAGCGCGCGTGGTGGCTGGAATCCGGTGGTATGGAATTGGTGGAAGACTGGTGGCGAGACTCCCCAGCAACGGCCTGGTGCAGAGATGCACCAGCTACTTTAAGAATGCTCGGGGCGGGGATCGCGGCTGAGGAGTTGTTGCATGGCAAGGGGCGCGGCATTGCCTTGATAGAGAATGCCATAGACCGCATCGATGATCGGGGTGCGGACATTTGCGCGGCGTGCGGCCTCGTGAATGGAGAGTGTATTTGGAACTCCTTCCGCGACCATGCCAAGGGTGGCCACCGCTTCTTCGAGTGATTTTCCGCTGCCGATGGCGAAGCCTACCCGGTGATTCCGTGAGTGTTCTGAGAAGCAGGTGACGAGGAGATCGCCCATTCCGGAAAGCCCAGAAAATGTCTCAACCCTGCCGCCCAAGGCTGTGCCGAGGCGAGTCATTTCTGCGAGTGCGCGGGTGACGAGGGCGGCGACGGCATTGTCGCCAAGGCCGAGGCCGTGGGCCATTCCAGCGGCGATGGCGTAAACATTCTTGAGGGCTCCTCCGAGTTCGATTCCGGCAAGGTCATCGCTGGTGTAGGAGCGAAAATGAGGCAGTGTGAAGAGCTGCTGGAGGCGGACGGTGAGTGCCTGATCCTCGGAGCCGATGACGGCGCAGGTGGCGAGATGACGGGCGATTTCCTCAGCATGATTCGGGCCGGAGAGGGCGGCGATGGGATTGTTGGGGAAAATTTCGCGGAGAATTTGGCTCATCCTCTCGCCGGTGTGTTTTTCAATTCCCTTGGCGCAAGAAAGTAGCGTAGCGGTGGAAGGTAGGCCAGCCGCTGCGAGTTTCCGTGCGGTCTCGCGGGTGGCGGAGGTGGGAACGGCAAAAATGACGAGTGGGTGGGGGAGTGCATCAGTGAGGGCACAAGTCGCGCGGATTTTAGCATCCAAGACGGCGCTGCTGAGATAGTGCGGATTTCTGCGCTCGCGGTTCATGATCTCTGCGGTGGCAGGATCCCGACCGATGAGCACGATGGAATCGAGCTTGGGCGTGAGCAATGTGGCCATGGCCACTCCAAATGAACCGGAGCCGATGATGGCTGCGGATGAAAATTGCGTCTCAGACATGGCTGGATTTTGGCTTACGCGAAAAGCGATGTTCCGTTCCTTGGCGTAGGCGCGTGATATTGCTGCGGTGCTTCCAGATAGCGAGGATGGCAATGATCAGCGTGAAGGTGAAGAGTGCCTTGTTCCATGTGCCATTTTGGATTTTCCCGTGGAACCATGAGCCGTAGAGCGTGAGTAGGGGGAGAACTGCGGCAGTGATGATGCTGGCAAGGGACACGTATTTCGAGATCAAGAAAACGATGGCCCAGACTGCAATCAGGATCACGATCGCCGCAGGCATCAGCGCGATGAGCACCCCTGCGGAAGTGGCAATGCCTTTACCGCCTTTGAAGCCAACCCATGGCGAATAATTGTGACCAAGGATGGCAAATAGTCCGGTGAGAACTTGGAATATTTGAGCGGTCTGGATGGGGAATTCTTGGGAAAACGGAGCTAAGCCGGGGATCGCCATCGGATTCTGCATGCCGGTGTAGCGGATGCAGGAAATGGCGATCACTGTGGGGATAAATCCTTTGAGAGCATCGAGAAAAAGACAGGAAATCCCATATTTTTTCCCGATGACCCGTAATACGTTGGTGGCACCGATGTTGCCAGAACCATGCTGGCGGATATCGATTCCTTTGGCTTTTGCGATGATCAGACCGAAAGGAATGGATCCGAGCAAGAAAGCAAGTAGCGGGCAGAGCCAAAGTTGCATGGCAGTAGCAGAGCGCCCGGAGAGGATTACTCGGCGGTGGCGGAAATAATCACCACATTTTCCTCAGGCACATCTTGCGATGGAGCTTCGATTTTTTCGCCGGTGACGGGGTGACGCATGGTCAGGGTGGAAGAACCGGTGGCGACGGCTTTGATTTTATCGACCACGTCTTGGCCTTCGATCACTTTGCCGAAGACTGCGTAGCCGTTGTTGCTGGGGTAATCGAGCATGGCGTTATCTTTGACGTTGATGAAAAATTGAGAGGTGGCGCTATCGGGATCATTGGTGCGGGCCATGGCGATGGTGCCAGCTTCGTTTTTGAGGCCATTTTGGCTTTCGTTTTTGATGCCTTTGCCGCTTTCTTTTTCAACCAAATTCTTGCCTTCAAGTGCGAAGCCGCCGCCTTGGATCATGAAATCATTGATCACGCGATGGAAGACGGTGCCATCATAGTGCTTATTGTTCACATAGCTGAGGAAATTCGCGACGGATATGGGTGCTTTTTCCGCGTTAAGTTCCAAGACGATGTCGCCTTGGCTAGTCTTTAGCCGGACTTTGCTGGCCTTTTCAGTGACGGCGGTGGCGGGTTTTTCAGCTTCATTCGCTGGCTCAGCGAAGGCGAGAGTGGGAAGCAGAGCGAGGATGAGAAGAGCAATACGGCGTTTCATTTCGAGAGTTTTCTAGTCGTTGGTGAGTGGGAGCGCAAGCGCTGGATTGAGAATCTGGCGTGGTTTAAGAGACTAAAGAATTTCCTTCACGAATTCATCGCGGCGGAAGATTCGGAATTTCTCTGGTTCTTCGCCGGTGCCGACGAAGCGGGTGGGGATTTTGAGCTCGTCCTGGATGGTGATGGCGATGCCACCTTTGCCGGAGCCATCGAGCTTGGTGACGATGAGGCCATCCAGTGGGCTGGCTTTGTGGAATTCCTTGGCTTGTTGGAGGGCATTTGAGCCGGTGGTGGCATCGACGACGAGCAGGGTGAGATGGGGTGCGCTGGGATCTTGTTTGGCAATGGTGCGGCGGATTTTCCCGAGTTCTTCCATTAGATTATGGCGGGTGTGGATGCGGCCTGCGGTATCGCAAATGAGAAATTGAGTGCCATCGGCGATGGCTTTTTGATGGGCGTGGAAGCAGACGGAGGAGGGGTCTGCGTTGGTATTGCCCTTGACGACTGGGATTTGCAGGCGCTCACCCCAGCGTTGGAGTTGCTCGACGGCGGCGGCGCGGAAGGTATCTGCGGCGGCAAGGATGACTGAGTGGCGGCGTTTTGTAAGCCAAAGTGCGAGCTTGGCGGAGGAGGTGGTTTTGCCAGTGCCATTGACGCCCACGATGAGGATCACGAAAGGTTTTCCATCGGAGCGCGGGGTGGGGGCGAGGAAATCGGCATCGAGCTTCTCTGCGAGTTGGCGGCGGGTGACCTCGACCACATCGTCGGCAGAGACCTCGCGGCCGAGCTCGCGGAGTTCATCGATGATGGAGTTGCTCAGCCGGACGCCGATGTCTGAGCTGATGAGATTTGCTTCGAGTTCATCCCAATCGATCTCCGCACGATTGGACATTTTATTGAGGAGTGATTTGAAAAAGCCAGCCATGTGGGGAAAGACTAGGAGACTCCAGAGTCCAGAGACAAGAGCGATAAAGGAAAGATATCGCGGAGGGATTTCTTCCTTCTTGTTTCTGGACTGTGGATTCTCAAGTCTGCGGCGTGCCTACCATCCGCGTGCTTCCAGATATTCTCGCCAGCCAAGTGGCGGCGGGGGAGGTGGTGGAGCGGCCAGCCTCGGTGGTGAAGGAACTGGTGGAAAATAGCATCGATGCGGGAGCGCGCGAGGTGCGGGTGGATATGGATCAGGGCGGGGTGGCGTTGATCCGGGTGAGCGATGACGGCTGCGGCATGTCGCGCGAGGATGCGCTGCTTTCGCTGGAGCGGCATGCGACGAGTAAATTGCGGACAGCGGGTGATTTGGCGGCGATTCGCACGCTGGGATTCCGGGGTGAGGCAGTGCCGAGTATTGCGAGTGTTTCGCGGTTCCGGATCGTCACGCGCAGGGCGGACGCGGTGGCTGGTACGGAAATATTGGTGGATGGAGGGAAAATCCGTGATGTGCGGGAGGCTGGCTGTGCACCTGGCACGGTGATCGAGGCGAGGGCGCTGTTTTTTAACATGCCGGCAAGGCGCAAATTTTTACGAGCGGAGAGCACGGAATCCGCACATGTGGAGCATCAATTGCGGCTGCATGCGCTGGCGGTACCGCAGGTGCGCTTCCGGCTACGGCGGGATGATCGGGAGATTTTTGATTTGCCACCGGCGGCGAAGGCGGTGGACCGGGTGCGGCAGTTATTGGGAAATGATCTTTCGCGAGAACTTGTCGCGCTGCCGTTTACTCGCGGGCAGGGCATCACGGTAGAGGGCTATGTGCTGCCGCCCAGCCATGCGCGGAAGGGTAGGCGACACCAGTATGTTTTCCTCAATGGCAGGCCAGTGGAGGATGCGGTGATATCGCGAGCGCTGGCCGAGGGATTCCGCGGGGCGCTGGCAGATGGGATGTATCCGGCGGCTTGGTTATGGATCGATCTGGAACCGACTTTGGTAGATGTGAACGTGCATCCGGCGAAGCGGGAGGTGAGATTTCATCGGCCCATCGATGTGCGGGAGGCGATTCTCCAAGCGGTGAATGATGGCTTACGCCCAGCGGTGGCGGATGTGGTGGTGCCACGGGCGGCGGTGGAGATCGAGAAGGTGGCGAGCGAAATTCAGACGCCGCAGGTTCCCGCGTTTGCCTCAAAGGTGCCGGAGCCGTATTTGGCGGAGTTTCCTAAATCGCTGCAATCCGAGGTGTCTGACGCGACGCAGGCGGTGGAGCAGGGGAGTGGGCCGGATTTCCGAATCATCGGGATGCTGCATGAGCGGTATTTTTTGTTAGAAAGTGAGGATGGCTTGGTGCTATTCGATCCGAAAGCGGCGAAGGAGCGGATTCTTTACGAGACACTGCTGGCACAGCACGAAGCCGGGCTGGAGACGCAGGGGTTGCTGGTGCCGGTTTTGTTAGAGCTTGATCCCAGGGACTTCGAACTTGCCTTGCGGGAGAGGATGGCGTTGCAAGATGCGGGGATCGAGATCGAGGCCTTCGGAGGGAACACGCTACAAATCCGGAGTTTGCCAGCTTGTTTACTAGTCGATGATCCACGGGCGTTTTTGGGCGCATTGATCGATGAGCTGCTGCACGGCTCCGCGCCGGGTTTGAGGTTTGCCTTCGAGCGGTTGGCGAAGGTTTTGGCGAGACGGGCCTCTGCGCTAGTCACTCCGAAGTTGGCGGAAGTTGTGCCGTTATTGGAAAGGTTGTTTCGGTGTGATTTACCCTACTGTGCGGCGGATGGGAGGCCGACGTTGAGTGAGTATAGTTTGAAGGAAATTGATCGGCGCTTTGGGAATCCGTGACTGACTTAGTCCTCGCTGTAGAGGATGCGGCCGCATTCTTCGCACTGGGTGATTTCTTTAGCACCTTGCACTTTGATGATGGTGGAAGTGATGAGCTTCATGTGGCATCCCGCGCATTTTCCTTCACGGAGGGGAGCGATGGCGAGGCCCTCTTTGGTCTTCATCAAGCGACTGTAAAGTGGGATAACTTCTTCGGGCGCATTGAGAACCAGAAGCTCGCGCTCGGCCGATACTTCGGCTTGATCCGTTTTCATTTTCGCATGCCGTTGGTGGATTAAAATGATGTCCTCTTCTACCAATTTGCGGGTTTGGACGAGCACGGCTTCCGCAGCTTTCATGGAATTCCTGAATCCATCGACTTCTTCCATAGCTTCCAATTCCAAGGTTTCGAATTGATCCAAATCTTTCTCGTAGCGCGTGATTTCGTGGCCGAGAGCTTGAAATTCTTCGTTCTTGCGAGTTTCAAATTGTTGGAGTTTGAGCCGTTTGATGGTGGTGCGGCGGGTCTCGGCATCGAGCTCGATTTTTTTCACCCGCAGTTCACAGTCGAGCAACGCTTGATGGGCCTTGGCCAATGCAGCTTCATCTCCGGAAAGCTTGGCTTTGGCGCGGGCCTCGTCCAATGGGAGTTTTTCAAGGTCCTTGGCGAGGGCCATCAGACGACGATCACGGTCTTGGAGAATTAACAACGCACGCACTTCACTCTGCATGGGTCTTGGGTAAACGGCTTCGCAGGCTTCCGCAAGGATTGCTTGTGAATCGGCGAAGTCTTTGATGATTGTAGTTTGAAAATCGGAATTTTTGACCACTCTCTGCCCATGCTTCCCGAGCGTCTCAGCATTCCCAAATACGCAATGGCGCTTGCCCATGTGGCGAGCCTCCGCTCCGAGGATCCTTACCGCAAGGTAGGGGCCGCGGCGCTGGATTTTGACAATCGAGTGATCGGCACAGCTTACAATGGCCTCGCCCCTGGATATAACCCGCCGCTGAGCTTTTGGGATGATCGCGAGGCGCGGCAGAAATTCATGCTTCATGCCGAGGTGAATCTTTGCAGCCTATTCCGCCGAGGTGAGGCAAAAATCGTGGCCACCACGACGATGCCTTGCACCGCTTGCATGCAAACTTTGTGTGCCTATGGGATTAAGGAAATTTACTTCCGTGATGTTTATGAAATATCGGATGCACCAGAGATCGCCGCGCTGTATCAAGTGAAGTTAGAGCAAGTCAGCGACTATCCGGGAAGTTGTTAGGGATCACTCAAAACCGGGCTCCTGCTTGCGCAAGTGGCGGCCATACACGTATTCGAAAATCGGGCTCGTCATCAGTGTGGTGACGATGGCCATGACGACGAGGATGGCGAATAGCCCGGCCTCGATGATGCCTTTTTGCAGGCCGATGCTGATGATGATGAGTTCCATCAAGCCGCGGGAATTCATCAGGGCACCCACGGCCATGGAGGTTCGATTGTCCTCGCCAGCAAGTCTGGCTGCCGCCCAGCAGGCGACGCCTTTGCCGACCATCGAGGCGAGCAGCACTGCCAGCGCTGCGGCGATCATTGAGGGTTCCATCATCATTTTGAGCTCGGTATTGAGGCCGGAAAAAGTGAAGAACATCGGCAGCAGAAAGATCACGGTAAAGGGTTCTAACTTTTTAATTAGATCCCGAGTAAGCACCCCTCGCGGCATGGCCACTCCTAGAATGAATCCGCCGAAGACGGTGTGAATTCCGATGATATCGGTGAGCCATGCACTGCTGCAGAAAAGAATGAGAACCACGGCCATGAGTGTGGGATTCACGGTGCCTTCTCGCTCGGCGACTGTGCCTAATTTGGCCAATCCACGTTTCCCCAGAGTCAGCATGAAAACTGCGAAAAGCGTGCCACCGACGATGGCGACGATGGCCATTTTCGGATCGCCGCTGGCACTGGCGAGGACGATGGCAAGAACACACCAAGCCGCCACATCATCGATGGCTCCTGCTGCGAGAGCGAGCGTGCCGAGTGCAGTGCCGGACAGGCCACGCTCGTAGATGATCCGCGCCAGCATCGGAAACGCGGTGATGGCGATGGCAGCTCCCAGGAAGAGTGCAGCCTCGGGCAAGCTGGTAGTTTTGGTGAATAATCCGGGAATGGTGACCAGCCATGGTGCAAGGGCAGCCCCCAAAACAAATGGCACTAACATTCCAGCGATGGAGACGCTTGCGGCGCTTTTCGCCCGCTTGCGGAATAGTTCCGAGCTAAACTCCATCCCTACGACAAACATATAGAGCCCTACACCTAACTGGGCACCGATGAATAACATTCCGCGCGTTTCCTGGGTGAAGAGCTTGGTGCTAGCCTCGGGGTAGAAATAGCCTAACAGCGAGGGGCCTAACAACACTCCGGCGATCATCTCGCCCACCACTTGCGGTTGGCCGAGCTTGCGCCCGAGCCAGCCGACTGCGCGGCAGGCGATCAGAATGACCACCATTTGGAGAAAGAACTGTGCAGGTAAATGCTGCATCTAACTCGCTCGATAGACTTAGCTAGATGCCTTGGTGGCGGCGATGAGCGGCGCGGCAAAATCCCTCACGGCTTGAGCGGCATTTGTGAGATTGAGTTCGACTTGCTTGATGATGGCCGAGCCGACGATCACGCCATCCGCTGCGCTGGCCACCATCGCGGCTTGCTCCGGGGTGGAGATGCCAAAGCCGACGCAGACCGGCACATCTGTGTGCTGTTTGATGGAAGCTACAAGCTCTGCGATGTTTGCGGAAGGCGCGCCGTGGGCACCGGTGACGCCAGTGCGGGAGAGGGCGTAAATGAAGCCTTCCGCGGATTTTGCGAGAAGTTCCAGTCTGGCAGGTGGGGTGGTGGGCGCGATGAGGCGGATGTGCTTGAGGCCAGCACCCACCATCAGCTCTTGATTGAGTGCGGCTTCTTCAGGAGGTAGATCTAACAGAAGAATGCCATCGGCACCTGCCGCTGCGGCATCGTGGTGGAAGGCTTCGAAGCCGTAGGTGAAGATGGGATTGAGATAGGTGAAAAGCACGATGGGCGTCTCGTGAGTTTCGCGAAAGCGGCGGATCAACTCAATGGCGCGGTGAGTCGTCATCCCCGCTTTGATTGCGCGATCTGCGGCCATTTGATTGACGATGCCATCCGCGAGTGGATCTGAAAACGGAAGGCCCAGCTCGATGATATCCGCCCCGGCATCGGCGAGGGATTTGATTACGTCCAAACAAGCTTCAAAATTGGGATCACCCGCAGCAACGTAGGCAACGAAGGCTTTCTGATTGTTCTGGCGAAGACGGGCGAAGGTGGAATCAATACGATTGGACATGCTGTTGGTTATAGATCTATATATTACAAGTTATAGGTATGGAAAGGCACTGTTTCCTTTAACCAATAATCTTTAGTTTTTCGCATTCTATCTCTGCTTTGCGAGGGTTTCGCAAGATTTGATATCGAGCTTGCCGGAAGCGAGGACTGGGATTTCAGTCACGGGGATGATCTGTTTCGGGCACCAGAGGGAAGAGAGGCCTTCGTCGAGGAGTTTGTAGCGGAGATCGATGCATTCTTGTTCGAGGGCGGGGCCTGCGAAGGTGGAAAGCAAGAGGATGGCTTCACCCTTTTGCTCGTCTGGAATGCCGACGACGGCAATGCGGCGCTCGGCTTCAGAATCGAGACCGAGGACTTTGTTGATGGCTGCTTCCACTGTCTCGTGTGGCACCATTTCTCCGGCGATCTTGGAGAAGCGGGAAATGCGGCCCTCAATGTAAAGAAATCCATCATCATCGACGCGGCCGACATCGCCGGTGCGGAACCAGCCATCCGCGGTGAGGACTTCTGCGGATTTTTTTGGATTATCCAGATAGCCGCCGAAGACATTGACGCCCTTGAACCAGATGAGGCCTTGCTGGGAAATGGGGATGGGCCGATCTGTTGCGGGATCGGTGAGCTTGATCGCGATGCCGGGCAGGAGTTGGCCGACGGAGCCGGGCCGGGATGAGGGGACGACGAGTGAATTCGGAGCAGGGGAGGGGTCGGGCAAATTCACATTGGTGGCGGGCGAGGTCTCGGTGAGGCCATAGCCTTCTTGCGGGCGGATGCCAAATTTTTCGAAGAAGGCGGTGGCCAGGGATTGGGGGAGTTTTTCCGCGCCGGTGACGACGAGCTTGAGCGAGGCGAGTTGGCCGGGCTCGATGCGCTTCATGTAGCCGCGCAGAAAGGTGGGGGTGGAGAGGAAAATATCGATTTGATGCAGGGCGATGAGCTCGGCTAAGCGTTTGGTTTCCAACGGGCTGGGGTAGGTGACGAGGTTGACGCCCTCGATTACGGGATACCAAAGTGTGACGGTGCAGCCGAAGGAATGGAATAGTGGAAGGCAGCCGAGGATGGTGGAGTTTTCCGGGAGATCGAGGCGGGAGCCAAATTGGCAGACGTTTGCAAGGACGTTGCGGTTACTGAGAACGACGCCCTTTGGCTCGCCGGAGGAGCCGGAGGTGAAGAGCAAGGTGGCCTCATCTTCGCCGCTGCGGCGGTCCGTGCCGAGCATGAGCGCAAGGGCGGGGGCAGGTAGAATTTTGGAGAGAATGCCCCAGAGCACGATTTTTTTCTTGAGGGTGGGGATGACGCGTTCGATGAAAATCAAGTCTCTGTTCGGCGGCCATGGGAAAGATGAAATTTTCCGAACGAATGCATCTGCCGTGATGAACCGATCGACATCGGCTTGGCGGATGGAAGATTTAATGGCCTCGTGGCCGCCGGTGAAGTTCAAGTTTACGGGAACTTTCCCGGCGAAGAGGACTGCTAGATTGGCGATGAGACCAGCCTTACCGGGTGGCAGCACGATGGCGACGCGGGGTTTCTCTGTCTCTGCTTTGATGAACTTGGAGAGGGCGATGGCGACGGCTAGAATCTTCCCATAGCTGAGTTCTGAATCGTCTGATCCATCCTGGATGCGGTATTTGGAGGCATTTTTTTTGAGCCCGGCAAGGAGGACGGAAGCGAGGGATTTCTTGAAGAGAGGCCGAGTGGAGTAGGCGACTTCCGCAGCTTCTAGGAGTGCTTGCTGGTAGCTGGCAAGAGTGGCTTGAGCGGGGGCGAGCGGCTTGGCGATTGAGAAAATGGCACGCGGAAGCGAAGCTGGATTTTCAATCGTGAGGCAGGATTCGCGAGGGCAATCGATGGCGATGGGGAGGATAGGAAGATTGAAGGCGCAGAGGACCTTGATGTGGGCCGCGGGAATGTGATTGGGGGTGGCGCTACGAGTGACGGCGCGGGCGGGGACGTAGATGAGAACGCCACCGTTTTCCAAATAGGCAGCGAGCTGGGTGCCTGCGGTGGCGGGTGCTGCATCATCGATGGAAAACATGGCGCCGGAGCCGGATTTCTGGAGGTGGCCGGTGATTTCCGAATCGAATTGTGAGCTTTCCTCCACCAGCCAGGTGATTTTCCGACCGGTGAAGAGTTTTTCGAAATGGGAGAGAAGGCCGAAGTCGAGCTGGCCGGGAATGACGAGGCAGCCGGAGCTGGGGATGTGTTCTTTATTGAGAACTTGGATGGTGGAAGATGACATCGAATGAGAATCGTTGAGGTGAAAAGGCCCGAGACCTTGGTTCGCGCTGATTTAGGCGGATTTTACCCAAGCTAGCACGGGAATTCTCTCAGAAAACGATCACTCGTGAAATCTTTACAAATCCTGCTGTGGGACGGTGATGAGGAACTTGGTCTCTCGCCCGGGGATGGAGGTTACGCCGATGGTGCCATGGTGAGCCTCGATGGCGCGCTTGACGATGGAAAGGCCGAGACCGGTGCCTTTGATTTCTTGCTGGGAATGGTGCTTTTCCACACGGTAGAAACGGCGGAAAATATGCGGTAAATCAGCGCTGGGGATGCCTACGCCGTTATCGGCTACCCAAATGTGGTGTTCCGCGCCGCTGAGCTTGCAGCCGATTTCGACTTTCAGGCCATCGTGGGGGTTCTGCTTGAGGGCATTTTCGACGAGATTGAAGAGGACTTGGGTCCAATAGAAACGATCTCCGAGGAGCATGACGGCTTCATCAGGCATGGTGACGCGAATTTGGGCATTCTGATTGCGAATGAGGGATTCGAGCCGCTCGAGGATGTCATTGATGCAGGAGCGGAAGCGAAAGGGCTCGAGCTTGAGGGCACTGGCTTCCCCAGATTCCAAGCGGGAAATCACGAGCATGTCCTCGACGATGCGCGAGATGCGGTCCGCGTGTTTCCGCATGACGGTGAGGAAACGTCTGGAAATTTCCTCGTCTTCCAGCATCCCGTCATCGAGCAGATTTTCCAAGTAGCCATTGATGATGGCGAGCGGGGTGCGTAGCTCGTGGGATGCATTTGCGACGAAATCTTTGCGGATTTGCTCGATTTGATGCTCGGCGGTGACGTCCCGGATGATCACGCGGGTGAGGGGGCTGGGTTCGGGGGAATCTGAGAGTGGCGCGGCGTTGATGATCCATGCATTGACGCCGCGAGTCTCCAAGTCGCCCCGAGGGGAGGTCTGCTGGGGGAGAAGGATGCGGGATTGTTCGGGCTTGCCAGTTTCCAAACAGCGGAGCAGGGCATCGGCGAGACGAGGGTCAAGAAAGGCCTCGCGGATCGGGCGATTGAGCAATTCCCGATTGCCGAAGAGGCGCCGCGCGGCTTGGTTTGCAAAGCGGATATCGGCATGAGAATCGACGAGTAGAAATGCATCTCCGAGGGCGTCTAGTAGGCTATTGCGCTCATCGCGGGCTTTCTTGAGCTCGTGTTCGAGGTGGAGCTGTCGTGCTGCGATCTCGGATTTGAATCGCTTTTGAGCATTGCGGTAGCGGTGAAAAAAGATCGCAAGAGAGATGGAGGCGGTGAGAGCGGCGAGGGTGGTAAAGATGGAAATAGGGTCGATCATTCAACGGCTTTTGAGATGCAGTAGCCGAAACCACGAACCGTTTCAACCCATGATCCATGGACACCAAGTTTTTGGCGGAGACGCTTCATGTGAGTATCGAGAGTGCGGCTGTGTGAAGCATCGCTGTATCCCCAGACGGTGCGAAGAAGGTCGTTGCGATCTTGCGGCTTGCCCGGGCGCTCGCAGAGGAACAATAGGAGCTTGAACTCGGTGGCAGTGAGATCCGAGGGCTCATTGTTCAGGTAAAACTTCAGCGCGTTTTTATCAAAGCGGAAAGGGCCGTAGGAAAAATCCACATCTCCCGGTGACGATTCGGTGCGCTTGAGGATGGCCTTTACCCTAAGCATCAGCTCCTTAGGACTGAAAGGTTTGGTCAAATAATCATCGGCCCCGGCTTCGAGGCCTTGAATTTTATCCTCAGTCTGTGCCCTAGCGGTGAGCATAATGACCGGGATATTTACGGTGCGGGTATCCCTTCGCAATTCTCGGAACACAGCAAAGCCGTCTCTGCCTGGAAGCATGAGATCGAGGATGATCAGGTCGGGCCGCTCGCGCAAGGCGACCTCTGTGCCTTCGATCCCATCGTAGCTTTTAAAAACTTCGTAGCCAGCGCGGCTCAGGTTGAAGCCAATGAGGTCGGCGATATCACGTTCGTCTTCAACTATCAATATTCGCTGCATCTCGGCTAAGTCCTATGCGCTGCGGGGCGCTCAGCAGTACTTTTCAATGTGACAATATAGTCACATTGAGTCCTTTTCCACGAATGATCCAGGGACGGTGGTGCGGGCAATCCCGATTTTAATTCCGGCGGCTAGTGAAGTATTCACGCCGGTGCGCACACCGTCGCCTAAGATTGCACCAAACTTCGTGCGACCTGTGGGCACCAATTTCCCTCGGACCATCGAGACGTGTTGGCGGCCATCGTTGCGATGATTTTCCGTGCAAGTTCCGGCACCGAGGGTGACGTGTGTGCCGAGAATCGAGTCGCCCACGTAGCATTGGCGGGAGACGTAGGTGTTGTTATAAATGATGGAGTTTTTCACTTCGGCACCATTTCCTACAAAGCAGTTCGAGCCGATGCTGGTGGCGCCGCGAATGTAAGCGTTTGGCCCGATTTGGCTGTTAGGCCCGATCAAGACAGGCCCTTCAATCACGGTGCCGGCGAGGATGCGCGATCCCTTAGCCAGCCGAACACAGCCTGAGAGAGTGGCGAGCGGACTCACCTCGCCGAGCAGCGAAGTTTCATCCATCATCGCAAGAACTTCCTCATTCATGCGCAGCAGGTCCCATGGATAGACGACGGGAAAACAGTTCGCATCTGTGACGATTCTATCCGTGCATTTTTCAGGGTCGGCATCGCCTTTCCAAGCAAGCGTATTTCCTTGGCTATCGAGCAGGCGGGCAGAGTTCGGATTTCTCCCTAAGAGCAAAAGTGCGCCCAGCTCGATCCAATTATCAATCGGGATGCGCAAGGTTCGTGGCCCGGCCTCTGCTTCCTCTACGAGTTGGATGCCTGCTCGCCGGAGATCGGCCGCGAGCAGCTCTTGCATGGGAATATTTGCGATGAGACAGGCCCCTAGCGCCCGATTCGAGGTGATAGGTGCACAAAAAATTGGATTCCGAGGTGGTAAAAGAGTTGCCTGCATGGGTTTAATTTAACGAATCACAAATGCGAGGCGGACACACGTAAAATTCTCGGAAAATGCCAATTTTCAGAAAATTCATGCATGCGCGCGGTGCCAATCCGCATAGATCTTTGGCGAGATTTCCGAAGGCTTGATTTCCGAACGGCCACCCCAAAATACATTGGTGTAGGAAACCGGAATTCCAAAAGCCGCCAAATGCTGATCGATCGCTGCCTTGTGTTCCAAGACCCGATGTTTTTCGGTGCCATGCATCACGCCCATGATATTGACATCGCCGAACTGCGGGCCGCCCTCGCGCCAGTAGCAATGAGTCATGCAAAAATGCCTGCCTACTTGCGCACCAGCCTCGATTTCGCGACCTTTCGGCACCGCCCAATGGAACAAGCCATTGAAGCGAGTGACCCGCTCACCGGTGGCAGATGGCTTGACATGCTCGAGAAACGTGGAAAAGCGGCCGATCACTTTTTTCTGATTGAGCGCCTCCGCCACCTCGCAAAACCGCTCCAGCGTGGTATTGGCAAGTTCCGCGCGTTTTGCCCATGGCTCCTCGCAAATTTCATCCAGCGCGAGTTCTTCTTTCAGCGCGATGAGCACTTCCCATTCTTCCGCCGTAAGTTCCACTGGCACGGTGGTCATCATTTCAGCAGCAGCCTCGGACTTATCGCCAGGCTCCAGCGTTTTACGCCGCGTGTGACCCACTCCGAGGGCGAATACCCCGTTCGCCGGCATGAGCAAATACTCAGTGGCACCCGTGAGCCGCAGCAGAACGGTGGCGTGCTCATCGAGCGATTCACCCACCGGCACCTTGAGCGTGGTCCACAGCCGGTAGCCCGACCCGGATACTTCTGTATCGGTCGAGCGGATCACCACATGGCCTGAAAATGGATCCTGCTTTGCCATGAAGTCGAAAGCTGCATTCAGCTTTTCTTCCGGCACCTTCCACGCCACCAACGCACCATGGGCCAGCTTGGTGGAAAGCAGCGTTTGCCTCACTCTGCGGACCACTCCTGCTTCCACCATCGCACGAATTCGCTCGATGACCGTGTCCAAGGGCACGCCGCTTTTCTCAGCGATCACATGAAACGGCTGGCGTTGGAAGCCTGCGATCAGATCCTCGGAAATGGCGAGGATGATGGCATTGGTGGCTTCGTTATGTTCGACGGGGATTGTAGAATTCATAGATAAATCACGCTGAATGTTCACTGGCGAGACCTCTGAGATAATCCATGGCCCGCCCGCGATCAAGGATTCGTCCTTCAAGCTGCTCGATTTCGATCAAATCCAGAATTTCCTTGAATCGTGGCCCCGGCTTGAGTCCCAGCGAGATCAGATCCCGACCCTTGACAAGGGGAGGGGGGATCAACGGCTCAGCGGCGAACTCGGCGGCTTTCTGATTGAGAAAATCATAATTGTCCGTAAATCCATTCGACGAGCCACAATCCACCCGGTGCAGCTCCATTTCCTGCGAGAACGTCCGCTCGGCCATGAAGCGCTTCAACTTCGCCGTACGCATCTGCTGCACATTCATGAACTGCATGTGCCGCGCCACCATCGGCACCACGGCGGCCACCGTGTCATTGGAAAACCGCAGACGCCGCAGAATCACCTCTGCCATTTCAGCACCTAGCGCATCATGGCCATTGAAGCGAATCCTTCCCGCCACTTCATCAAAAGTTTGGCATGGAGGCTTGGCAATATCATGCAGTAACACTGCAAGACATAACTCCAGTGAAGCATCCGCTTTTAACATCTCTAACATGATGCAAGTATGAATATATACATCGCCCTCTGGATGCCACTCCGGTGGCTGCTCGCAACCGATGAGACTACAAAACTCCGGCAAAAATCGCTCCATCAAACCAGTTTCCGTCAGCAATTCCACACCTTTGCGCCGCTTGGTAGATAGAAGAATTTTTGCAAACTCATCCCGAATTCGCTCTGGAGAAATACGCTCAAGCAAGTTCGCACACTGCCGAATCGCCGCCAGCGTCTGAGCCTCGATTTCAAATCCAAGTGTCGTCGAAAATCGAACCGCCCGCATCAACCTCAGCGAATCCTCTTGAAACCTCGCCTGCGGATCGCCGATCGCACGCAGCAGCCCGGCAGCGAGGTCGGCTCGCCCGCCCACATGATCGATCACCTCGCCGGTCTCAGGATTTTCAAAAAGCCCGTTGACGGTAAAATCCCGCCTTTGGGCATCTTCCTCACAAGTCGAAAAAGTCACCGAATTCGGCCGCCGCCCGTCTTTGTAACTTCCATCCGTGCGGAATGTCGCAATCTCGACATGATGCCCATGATACTTAGCAATCACCACCCCGAAGTGGGCACCCACCTCATTTGCCTTCGGAAATAAAGCCAATACCTCCGCCGGCGTGGCGGAGGTCGCAAGATCATAATCTTTCGGCTCCATTCCCAGCAAGCGATCCCGCACACAGCCGCCCGCAAAAACTGCCTGATGCCCCGCCTCACCTAAACGGCGGGCAACAAAACAAGCGGCATCACGAGCTGACATAAGCCGAATATCCGATCTTGTGTCCCATGATTCAAGACCGGAATCCACTAGTGGGGGTTGTTTGGAACAGCCAGATCCGTGGTCTCCAATGCCTTTCGGCGTGGTGTCTTGTTGGGACTCCACCCACGGATGATGGCCACCGGCACGCTGTGGAGCGTCTCCAATGCCTTTCGGCGTGGTGTCTTGTTGGGACCAAAGACCGCGATGGCAACCTAGTAACCGGCACTGACGGTCTCCAATGCCTTTCGGCGTGGTGTCTTGTTGGGACGCTGGTGAGAAGAAAGCAAACAAAGCCCACCTCAAGTCTCCAATGCCTTTCGGCGTGGTGTCTTGTTGGGACTCGAGGCCGCTCTCGAAAATCAATCCGCAACCGAGGTCTCCAATGCCTTTCGGCGTGGTGTCTTGTTGGAACGGGCGAGAAAATCGGGCGAGCACTCGTCTGGATAGGGGTCTCCAATGCCTTTCGGCGTGGTGTCTTGTTGGGACCTTACGAAAAAATCGAAATCACGCCAGAGATGGCGCAAGTCTCCAATGCCTTTCGGCGTGGTGTCTTGTTGGGACCCTCATTGCCATGGTCAACGCCTCTGGCCGATTCTCGCCGTCTCCAATGCCTTTCGGCGTGGTGTCTTGTTGGGACCCGAAGAATCGAGTTTTTGCGGCTCTTGCATGGCAGGGTCTCCAATGCCTTTCGGCGTGGTGTCTTGTTGGGACTTACGAGCAATCCACGATGTAAAAACCCATGCGATAGCGTCTCCAATGCCTTTCGGCGTGGTGTCTTGTTGGGACCGACACACATCAGACGGAAGGCACCATCGGGGCCTTCGGTCTCCAATGCCTTTCGGCGTGGTGTCTTGTTGGGACCGGATTGTTCTGGCTAACGTTGTTAACTCGGAATCGCTACCGTCTCCAATGCCTTTCGGCGTGGTGTCTTGTTGGGACTCGCTCAGCCCTCAGTCATCCGCGCACGCAAAGCGCGGTCTCCAATGCCTTTCGGCGTGGTGTCTTGTTGGGACCTGACGGGCCGCAGCCGCATCCGCAGACACGGACACGGGTCTCCAATGCCTTTCGGCGTGGTGTCTTGTTGGGACAGAATTATCTCCAAAGAGGTCATGGAAGGGCATCAAATGTCTCCAATGCCTTTCGGCGTGGTGTCTTGTTGGGACGCATCAAATAGCCGAAGCAACCGCCATCGGATGCGATGGTCTCCAATGCCTTTCGGCGTGGTGTCTTGTTGGGACGATGGGGGACAAGTGGCTTATTACGCCGACGGCGTAAGGTCTCCAATGCCTTTCGGCGTGGTGTCTTGTTGGGACCGGGGATGTAGCCCGCCTAGCGGTGACTCGCCTGGCGCGGTCTCCAATGCCTTTCGGCGTGGTGTCTTGTTGGGACTTCCCCCCCGGCCCTACATCGGATGTGAGCATCGAAAGTCTCCAATGCCTTTCGGCGTGGTGTCTTGTTGGGACAACAGATTCTTTACCACGGCAGCTACGGTGCAATCCGTGTCTCCAATGCCTTTCGGCGTGGTGTCTTGTTGGGACGAAGGCTTGGATAGGTGAGAGAAACGCGGCGGAAATCGTCTCCAATGCCTTTCGGCGTGGTGTCTTGTTGGGACGAGATTATGACTACGCGCCCTATGCGGACTCATGCCGAGTCTCCAATGCCTTTCGGCGTGGTGTCTTGTTGGGACTAATGTTTTTGAGATGCAAAACCCTAGTGGGAATCGTGGTCTCCAATGCCTTTCGGCGTGGTGTCTTGTTGGGACCTTACGAGAAATCCACGATGTACAAAACCACGCCATCGTCTCCAATGCCTTTCGGCGTGGTGTCTTGTTGGGACTTTGAGATCTATGATGATTTGGCCGATGCGGGACGGCTTGTCTCCAATGCCTTTCGGCGTGGTGTCTTGTTGGGACACTCTCAGCAAAAACTCACAACGGGAGAGGGAAACGATCGTCTCCAATGCCTTTCGGCGTGGTGTCTTGTTGGGACGAGGTGGAAACCTATGCTCTTGCCATTAGTCCAGATGTCTCCAATGCCTTTCGGCGTGGTGTCTTGTTGGGACTGCAGGGGTTCTAAGGTCCTGAGTATCAAGGGGCAAGAAGTAATTAAGGTCGGGACATGGCTGGGGACTGCGGGCTGCTATGATTTTTGGGTGGATTGCAGTGAGGATTTTTTCTAATTGGCTCATGGTGAATCACTTGTGTCTAGGTCGGGAGGGGTGGGGTTTCGGAGGATCTCAGGTCCCGACCTAGAAATAATTTAAACGAGGTAACAAACGGCTTTTTCCGCGCAGACCATGGTGCCGGCGGTGAGGGTGCTTTTGGCGGAATTCGCATCGATCCGGTAGGCGACGAGGCGGTCATTTTCTGCGTCGATGAGATCAAGCAACTTTAGCCACAAGGTGTCGAAAGTGTCGTCATCGAGGTGGCATTCAAAAAAAGAGTATTGGACGCGGAGCCCGTAGTCTTCACAGGTTTTGGCGACTTTTGCGAGGCGCTTTTGGTTGGCGATGTCGTAACCGAGGAGAATGAGCATGTGTTTGGCACCGGGTTGTTTCCCGCGTTCGTAGGGGAGGATGGGAAAGGCTTCTTCGAACCAAGTCATAGGAGATAGGAGGACGGGTGTTAGTTCATGAGGAAGGGTTCGAATTTGGTGGGGTCATCGAGCGCGGATTTGAGGTGGATGGCTTGATTTTCGAGTTGCTGGCGGAGGGTGGTGCGGTGGCCGGCAGCTTCGGACATGAATTGGCGTTCCATGCGTTTTTCGTATTGGAGGATGAGTTTGGCGCGGCCAGCTTTGTTGAGGTAAATGCCGCCTTCGTGGGGTTCGAAGTGGGTTTCGTTGAGCATTTTGTGTGAGAAGAGATCGAGGGTGAGTGCCTCGCCGAGGACGGGGCGAAAAGGTTCCATGAGATCAAGGGCGAGGGACCAGCGACCGTTTTCGGTGGTGTGGAGCAGGCCGAGTGCGGGATCAAGACCATGGGAGTGGATGTAGGAATGCATTTCGTGATAGATCAGGGTGGAGGTGAAGGAGAGCACGGCATTGACGGGATTAAGCGGCGGGCGGGTGGAGCGGCGCTCGAAGGGAAAATTTTCGGGAAGCAATGAGGCCCAGGCTGAAAAATAGCGGGCGGCGGCGAGACCTTCGTGACCTCGAAGGGAGTCGAGGTTATCGGCTTTTCCAGCTTTGGCCATGGTGCGGTCCAGGGCATCGAGGGCGATGGCGACGGCGGAGGGCACGGGCTTGTCCTCGGCGCGGCGGTTAGCGGCGACGCGTTGGACGAGTCGGCGTTGGTTGTAGATTTTGGCGATGATGATTTTCCCGGCGATGGCTTGGGTGAATGCAGGCTCAAGGGTGCGCTGGTAGTGGCGGAGGCGGGCGGCGCCGTGGTCTGGGGTGGCGGGCTGGAAGGCACCGAGGAAACGCCCTTGGCCATCGATCATGCTGACGGGAATGGCGCGGCGGAGCGCCTCGGCGAGGGCGGGGCTGGTGATGGAAACACAATCGGCGAGGATGATGCGCTCCAAGTCTCGCAGAGGCAGATCGCGCTTTTGAGAGGTGCCCTCGTCATCGGTGTAGGAGACGACGAGGCGCTCGGACTCCAAGGAGATTTTCGAGCCGGGGTGGTGAATGCAGGCGGTGGGCATGCTTCCGTGATAGCGAGATGGAAGCAAGGTGGCGCGTCAAGGGATGTCCGGGGATGTCGGGAGGAGGGGCGAAGATGTCGCAGGACAGCCAGCGGTCAGGAAGCGTGAAAGTGCGCGCTACTTGCGAAGTGGGTTTTTCCATTTGAGTCCGGGAAAGCGCGAGAAATCGGCATCGGTGGTGTGGAGAATCAAACCGCGCTCGATGGCGAGTGCGGCGAGGTGTGCGTCGGTGGTGAGGTTTCCGGCGGAATTCAGAGATTTGAGCAAGCGGGATAGTGTGTGGAAATGGGCGTGTGGCGGATGAAGCAAATGGACGTGTGGCAGGGTGAGCCACTCTTCGACTCGGGCGAGGGCGTCGCTGACGGGCAGCGGATTTTCGAAAACTTTGGGATGGGTGGTAATGCGGATGAAGCCAAGAATGACAATCCACGGGAGGGCGATGCCGGCATGGCCTTGAAGACAGTGATTCCACCATGCAAGGGCTTTTTCATGCTGCGGATCCCTGGAGTTATGTGCATAAATCAGGAGATTAAGGTCTGGTAGAATCATCCTTGCAGGCCTTTCTTAGATAGTCTTCTACTTCGAGTTCATCGATGAATTGGTTCAAGCGCCCCAGATCCAGCCCTGGCCGCACGGCTCCAAAATCATGCGGTCGGACATGGATGGGGCGGGTATTTTCGCCGAGCTTATCAGCAAGACCTCGTCTAAGCGCTGTATTGACGATTTCCTTCAAGGGCTTACCCATCTCGTGAGCTTGTTGCTTGAGGATTCCAGCGAGGTCGTCATCGATGGTGAGGGTGGTGCGCATTCAAGAAATTTGAAGCTTTGTAAATTGATGTCAAGGCATCAAATGGTGGGTGTCGGCTCATTGATGAGTTGAAACGGGGCTTGCAAGAGGGTGCGTCGCGCAGGCTGCCATGGGGCGTCTTTGAGGATTTCGCGGAGGTGGTTGAGTTCGCGCCGGATGTCGCTTTCATCGAAACGCGGGGTCTCGATGTGGCCGAGCGAATCGCGGCGCTTGGTGAACCATTTGGTAAATTCTGCGGCGGCGGTGATTTGGTCGGGCGGGATATTGCTGCTTTGGTTGCACTCGAGGATGAAGTGCAGGATGGCGAGTGCCCTGGCGCGGACGGTGTGGCGCAGACCATCAATTTCTAACATGCCTCGGAGGTGGTCAATGCGGATGGGTATCTCGCGCTCGGCGTCGTGCTTGAGGCGTTGGCTGAGAGTGTCCCGCAGGGTGAGAAATGATCCGGGGAGATCGTCGAGCTCCTTGAAGCGGTTGCGCAGTGGGACGAAGGGGACTTCCGCAAGAGTGATCTCGGCCTGGGTGGCTTCATAGGCGCGGCCACTGCGAGCATCGTGCAACGGGCATTGTGGCTGGGCGGGATAGAAGAAACTTGGGAGCGTATCGAAGGGCGGACTGACGAGAACGTGGGTGATGAGATCGTTTTCCCGGCCAATGAGGGACACGGCTGAGTGGAGCAAGGCCCCCATGGTCTTGCGTCCGCCAGCGACGGAGGCAATGAGGTGGCAGTCCTTATCGCGGACGACATCCCAGACTCTTGCGAAGATGAACTCAGCGGCCGCTTGATTTTCCGCCGGGGTGCGGATGTCGTCGAGTAGGACGGCGCGGCCGCTGGAGGGATCGGGGATGGAAATGACCTGTGGTGGCTCGGCGATGAGTTCATCGGGGCCGGCTTGGAGGGATTTGCGAAGGGCGTCCCATACCGAAAGATCGCCCCAATCTGGACGCGGGATAAAAAGCTGCTCCTCGATGATACGTGCCCCGGTGAGCGTGGTCACGAACACCACACGGCGGGGTAAAATACGGGGTTTGCGCATGGCAAGCGCCCAGATGGTCTCAGTGACGATGGCGGGGGATAGGCCGGTGACGGCGAGGAGGGTGGTATTCATGAGGGAGCACTATCGGTAAAGACGCGCATTGAAACATTTTGCGCCTTGCAATGGTTTTCCAAATTACGCCGGTGATCATCGGATTTTGGGCGGAATATCCAGAGCTCTGCTTTCGAGAATTGGCCGCCTTCCTTGGTGGCGCGACGGCGAAGACCTTGGATATGATCGAGCGCACTGCCATGCGGGCCGGTTGTTTTGCATGAAATAAAATGGAGGGAAAGCCCGGCGGTGTTGAATGCGACGAGATCGGTTTCTCCGCGCGAGCTGGCGGCGACATCTTGAAGATGGTCCGCCTCGACACCCCAGCGAATATCACTAAACGAGGATTTCTGTTGGAGATAGTGGTGCAGTGCCAACTCGAACCAGATGCCTTCTAGTAGCTTGAATGTTGCATTGGCTAAACTGCGGAGTTCTTCCGCAGAGGTGGTGATGGGATCCTCGCGTAGGAGGAAAAACTCTTGTTGGCCGGATGCGGAGGTATCGGTGGCTTGAATAATTTCCGCATTACTGGCGGCGAGGAGATATTGATGCCAATAGGAGCCAATGGAGGCGGAAATGGGGACTTGGAGAACGTTGCGAAGTTTGCCTTTTTTTGGCATGTCGGAATCGGCACCCATAAGCTGGTGGCGGAGATGGCGTACTGCTTCGGCGATCTCTAGGTCTGCCGCCAGAGGCTGACGGAGATGTGCGGCTTGAACTGCAAATTTCATCCAATTTGCCGGCGGAGTTTTGAAATTGGCAGGCACAGGAAAACCATTCGCTTGAAGAGCAATAGGAACGGTGAGCCGTGAGACGATGGTAGAAAGCTCACTGTTGATCTGATCCCTAATACTGGAGCTGAATGCATTGAGACCTTCGGCAGGAGTATTTTTGCGACGAGTATCAAGATAGAATGCAGGGATCTCTGCCTGTTTTGCGAGATCGTAGGCGGCGATGCTCATGGGCTTGGTGCCGCCAGTGAGGTTGATACAATCTGGAGCAAGCTTTTTCAGAGTTTCCCGACATTCATCGGTGGTGGGATTCCCGGAGGCCGTGGAGATGATTTGGAAGCTGAAGGCAAATCCGATGGTCCGACAGGTAGCGTGAATGGCCTCAATGCTACGACGGTAATCCTGCTTGGGATCAGAACTTGTTAGAAAGGTGACGGAGGTCGGCTTGAGGGCAAGAATAGGGAGCAGATTTGGCCATGCTTGGCTGCCTGCGAGCTGGAGAAGATGCATATAAATTAGTGGTTGGAGATTTTCATTCCCGTGAGCAAGATGGGCTTTTCCTTTGTGGCGAGAAAGGCCTGGTCAATGGAGTTACGCAGTAGATGAAGAACGTGGAGCCGAGTAATGCCGGGGCAGAGTCTTGGGAGTAGCATGAAATTATCCGTGAGAGATGCGGAGGAGATGCCGATGTTGTCGGTATTAACGGTGACGGGGACGCCGGCTTGGAGGTATTTCATTAGCGGGTATGCTTGCGGATTTTCAACGGCGGCTGCGTCCAGCGGAAAGCCTTTGATTTGCAGGTTGGCGTAAGGACACATTTCGATGCCGATGCGGCGGTCGGCGACGGTTTTCAGCAAGGTGGGTGAATCAGCCAAGTGCAGGGCGTGGCCGAGGCGTCGGGTGCTAATGTCAAGAATGGCGGACCAAATGCCCTCGGCATCGTCATTTTCCCCCGCGTGGATGGTGATGCCCAGTCCGATGCGGTGGGCGGCGGTGAAGTCTTCCCGAAAATAATGGGCACGGGTGGTGATGTCTTCATAACCCGCGAGATCGACACCAACGACGCGGCAGCCCGGATCATCTACCCAGTGCTCCGCAGCGGTCACAGCGAGGCTGAGGTGGCGGGCGATGTCGGTGCGGTAGTCGCCTTGATCTTTGCGGGTGGCGATGATGATGAGGTTTAAATGGCATGTAGCAGCAAGCCTCTGGCTTGCTGGATCGGTGGCACCAGGCGTCCCGGGTGGATGCGCCTGATCGATCATCAGCCCAGTTCCACACCCCACGATGAATCCGTCGGTAAGTCCGGCTTTCTGCGGATTTTCTCGGATGTAATGTCTCATGCGCTCAAGCTGCTTCGCGCTCCGCAGTAGATGATCGAAAGACTCGTGTTCCCAAAATTGCCCTGTGCGTCCGAGCATCTTGTTGATGCGATGTGCGGTGTAAGATTTCCAGGAATGAAGGATTCCCTCCAGATCATGTCCTGGCAGCGGCTTGACCAGCACATGGACGTGGTTGGGCATGATGGCGAAGGCATCGAGCACGTAGCGATCTCCATCGAAATGGCGCAGGGCGGTTTCAATCTGGGCGGCGATCTCGGGCTGGCGTAAGAGGCATTCACCGTGGGGTTCGTCTAGCCATTCTTCGAGCCGTTGGGGAAAATGGCGGCGGTAGGTTTTCCAAGTTGATTCGTCCCATGGTTTCGGGTGGGCGGTCAGAAACTCCTTTTGTTCACGATGCCAAGTCTGCAGCCGTGCGGCGGGAAGTGAATCGGAGAGTCGGAAGGTGACGAAGGCGGTCGTGCCGGATTGGTGGCGGTGGGGTAGATCGCGCCAGGTCTGGCGGTAGTCTGCATCTTTTTCGAAGGGGTGGAATTGTCGGGAGCCTGCAAGCTGGAAGCTTGTGGCCACAGGCTCAGCAACCGGGACGGTTGCTGCTACATTCATGCATGCATCGAAGGTGGCTTTGATTTCAGCGAGGACGGTCCACGGCGAGCGACCCTCGGAGGCGTAGTTGGCGGGTGAACAACGGATCTCGGCATAAACGATGTTTTGTGAAACCAAGTGCTGGAACAATAAGCGGCAGTGCTCTGCCAGGCATCCTGGGTCACGCAGTAGCTTGGAGCCGTTGTTATCGCCCATTTGCATGTATGCGGACAAACGCTGCTTCGGTTCATGGGATAAAACGGTAGCCGGCCAGCCAGCAGGCTGTGAGAGTGTTTCGATGATCGGCAACTTGGTAGGATCGCTCGCCGCAGCCCGCACTTGGTCTAGAAGTTCGCCGTGTGTCGCGAAACCTCCGAGATGGCAGTGAAGCTCAACCTTTGGAAGTGCGAGCAGCCATGCCTCGTCGGTAGCGGGATCGAGCGGTTGATTGAGCCAATCTCGCTCACCGGGTGCCCAGCGGGCGATTTGGGGAAATGGCAGGGTGGCAAGGTCCTTCTCGCTGGCGGAGAGGCGGTTGGCGGCTTCTAAGCGATTGTGGATGGCATCGCGAAGAGGAGTGCTTTCTCCGACGAAGATGTTGCCCGAAGCAGAAGGTGCGGTTAACGCTTCGGATGCGAGTTCGCGCATGGTGGGCCAGCCAGAACGTGAGCCGAGATCGATCAACCGAATCGAATGGTCGGCGATGGCCGCGAGGATTTCCTCGTGGGTGCCGATTCGCACACCGAGAGGGCTGGTAATATGGAAAAGCTTGGCGCACCCAAGCAATCCGGCAGCTTCTTGGGCGGCGGCAGACATGGTCTTAAAGCCGCCGGCGAGGCAGACATGGATTGCCTCATGAGAGGCATCTGCGAGAACGGAAAAATAGCAGCGATAGAGCGCCTCCTCAAAGCGATGATGATCCTCCGCAGTGGCTAAATCCGGTAGATCCTCCACTGCCAAAAGGGTGAGTGCTACCTGCGGATGGTATTGTCCAAACCAAGCATGGCATTGCTCCACAGAAATTGATGTGCCGGAGGAAGTCAGGACTAGGACGCGATCATATAAGGCAGGGCCGTTGCCAAGGAGAAAGGCTTCCGGGACAACCGCCCATGAGGAACCGAGGGTGCAGAGGAGAGATGGCATGGTTGGGGTTTTGTCGAGGGTGGGGAGTGGGGTAGAAATGGACTTTAACGGAAACGCGATCGCCCATCTTGCTGTGGAGCTTGGGGGGCCGCTTTGGTGAAGTCGCGGGATTGAAGGATGGGGTGGGCGTGCGGTTGCTTTGAGGCGGAGCCAAGAACTTTGTCGTGTGGGGCTTCGAAGGCAGCAAATATCAAATCGCCGTTTTGTTTGATCGGGCGGAGATAGACGGCGCTGGTTTGGCGCGGGACTTGAGTCCAACGATTCTTTCTGAGTTCAGAATCAGATTTGGGAGTTGAACCAAGTGCGGTTGCAGTTGGTTGCTTCTTAACGCCGCCGGCACCGAATTCTTTGCGAAGACCATTCATGAGCCATTGTCCGGCTTCTGTGAGAGCCTCATTCCAAATTCTATGTGTTTTGTCGGACTGTTGATAGGTAAAACCTGCACTCTTGATAAGCTGAATTGCATTTTCCCAACTCTGCTTGTCCACGCTGGAGCATTGTATTGCTCCGAGACCTCGGGTAACATGCATACCGATGGAACCAAAATGCCGAAAGGCTAGAATTGTATCATTAAGTTTTTGTTTCGCTTCATCGCAAATTTTTCTGCTCTGCTTGATTAAAACCTTAAACTTTGTTTCAGTTCCATAACAGGCATTTTGATTCCAACGAGTTCCTTCAGATGAGACCGAGGGATAGTAGAGAATATAGGATAACGGATCATTTCTTTTTTGTGCTGGCAAGTGACCCACTGCACGAGGTTCGATATTGGAAACTCGGATAAGAATCGAGCTAGCAGTGATGGGTTCCGCACCTCCAAAGACTTCTGTTTCTAACTCTTTGGAACCACCCAGCGCACGGAACCACCAGCGCAGAGCGCCTCGGATCGATGATGGTCGGATTTCTGCTTTTGTCTGATCCGCTCCAGCACAGAAGCAGGGGGTAATGCATTCGAAAGTATAGGTGGAAGCAATCATGGGAGCGTAATACTTAGTTTTTTAGCGAGCTGAGTCATCGCTTTTTCTCCTTTTTTGGAAGTCGCGAGGTTAGGGGCATTTTCTCTAATGAAGTGAAACAAAGTCAGTTGATATAGAATCGTGCTATCTTTCGGCCAAAGTGGCGGATCGAAGGAATAGGCATTGAGATCACCCGCTAACTGATTTTTATCAAGACGCGCTTGAAGTGCCTGGCGGATTTCCGGACAAGGCTTGAGTTCCTTGAGTGCGTCCGCGTCCTTTTGGTCTTGGACAAGTTGAGCAATTTTTTTCTCCGCTGTTTTATCGATGCTGAACCAGCCGTATCCGGCATTGGTTTTCGCGCCGAGGCCGAAGAGTTGGAGGGCTTCAGAAAGGTGGGCGCGGGCGAATTCGAGCGGCGTGGAGGCGGCAAATATTTGCGGGCAAGATGTCCACGCTTCTTGAGTGAGAGGCATCAACGGAAAACGGAAAGTGGTGTTCGGAGCGATGGTCGGGAACAGGATGGGATTTGGGTCCTCATCGTCGCTGGCAGTCAGCTTGTCGCCAGAGTAATATTTAGGATGATGAGGAGTGAGGACGTCGATCTCTATTCCAGGATCTTTTTCAGGATAGGCCGGAAGGAATGCGACCGATCCAGACATGTTGGGAAGCTGCGAAGCGAGCGGCTTTTCGGGTTCTTTGGGCGTCCTTCCGAGGTATTCGAAAATCAACTTGGCGGCTCGTTCTGATACGGTTGTCCAAAGTTCATGACGTTTTTCATCTAACTCTGGCCCAGCAGCGAAGAGCGGAACCATGGCTAGCCAGAAGTCAGAGCGGGCGGATTCTTTTTGGCGACCCGCCTTCCATTCCTGATCACCGTAGCCGT
>JBGSUW010000003.1:0-10155 GCA_041753275.1 Akkermansiaceae bacterium
GGACCAAGGAGACCTGCGCGACTGGAAAACCCTCCGTCGGCTACTCTCGACCCACATGCTCGCTACCACGTCCCTGGCGCTCGAAGACGGGCGGGTGCTGCACCTCCGCAAGCCCACCGTTCCAGATGCAGAGCAGGCGACGGTTTACCAACGGCTCGGAATCGATTGGAAAGCAGCCTTCCCCGTGCAGAAGATCTGGGCGAAAAGCGAATGATTTTGTAGTGCCTTTGGGGACGCTTCCCAAGTTTTATAAGGCTTCCAGCGCTACAGCAAGAAACTTGGGTTAAGCCAGCGATAGAATATCACGCTCAGCTGGCTCGTTTCTTGGTAGATTGCCCGCAGTTTGGAAAGAACATCTCCCCTCGCTTTGAGCTTCTTTTCTAAGGCCACTGTTACGTAATGTGACGGATGCAGAATTCCCCTGCACATCTCACTCGTTAATCAGTTCCCGCAGCGCATCGTGCGCGGCCGGCTCATCCTTCCCGACTGGAAGTGCTTTAATTAACTCCGCAACCATCCGTCCGCCCTCACCATCATAGGTTTTGAGAAAAGCGGAGAAATCCTCGCTCGCCTTCTCATCCGCGCGATCACTGACGACCCGCAGGATCAGGATCTTGGCGGGTGTTCCCTCTGACGCAGCCAGAAGTCCGAACGCATTCATCTCCACAAGCTCAGCTCCAAACTCCCGTGCAAGCTCCCCACGCTTCTCCCCTGAAGCTACAAAGACCTCCCCGGACACCAGCTTCGTGGAGGGCATATCCTTCCATTTTCCATCCGGCCAGTCATCGGATTTCCAATCAAGCACCCTGAGCGAACCTTCGGCAGGAAATATCCTACCGCCCTCTCCCGCGCGACCCTGCTGCCACGCCGCCACCTCCGCAACGCGATACCAAGCACCGACTTTCGCGTCGTCGCCTACGGCTCCCGCCGGGCCGGTGGAGATCAGCCGGTCCACGGGTTGGACCGCCGTCACACGTGCTACTGTAACCGCAGTAGTTACACAGCCGCTTCCCATCTTCGCCGCCACCACCTTGTGCGGCCCGACCCGGTATTCATGGACCACGATGCCACCTGCCAATTTCACCGTCCGCAGCGGCGGCCCTGCATCCTTCTCGAAGGCGGCCCGATCCTCCTCCAATGCATAGAACCATCCCACATTTCCCGCATAAGCAGTTGCCAAGCTACCAAGCAAGAAAATCAGTATAGATAAATGTGATATTATTGTCACCGGCTTCTTATCATAATATCTTGTCATGCCCCCCTTTGCCGGGTAATTTCACGGCGTGCGAGCAATTAGTCGCCGCAAGTTTGTTACCACCTCAGCGATTCTCGCCGGTGGTGCCGCTCTCGGCCTCTATCGAGGCACCCGGCGCAACCAGCATCGTGGTACCATCTGCTTGCTTCCTGTCGAGGGAGTCACCTACACGGAAACATTCAGCCGTTTCATGAAACGCGCCAGATTCGATTCCGTCCGCGACGCCCTCGCCTCCATCCGCGATCGCTCACTCCCTGTGACAATCGCGCATATTGCAAACGATCGCCCGGCGCCTTTGACAAAGGAGCCCCGATCGATGGTTTGCCCCACCCGCCGCACCGAGATCTCTCGGGCGGCGGGTCACTCTCTTGGGCGTGGAGCATTACCTGAGCATCAATCCTAGCCTAGTAACTACTATACTCCCATGGCCTCCCCTGCACTCAGGAAAAACCGCAAGCGGAAATCACAGCCTCAGTCATCTGGCTCTCCGTTTTCCGTCTCATTGAGATCTGCCCGAGACCTCATCGCCAACGGCAAGCAGGACGAGGGACTCACTGCGCTCAACCAGCTCGCCACCACCACCCGCAATCCCACAAGGCGTGCGAAAATTCTCCTCATCATCGGTGCTTCAGAGACTGAACTCTCTCGCCATGCCGCTGCTGCTGGCGCCTTTTCCCGAGCTGCTGCCTTCGCCCGCCAAGCCACGGACCTAGACTTACTCCTTCGCGCTTCGGCAGCAGAGATTCGCGCCCTCCTTCGTGCCCTGCGCACCGAGGATGCTAAGAAAGCAGCCGCCACCCTCCTCGCCGAACTCAACCAAGCCCAACAGGCCTACGAGAAAATCCTCGCCCTCACCCCCGCCCAGCTTGCAGCGAAAGGAGGCATACAAGTCCCCGCCCAGCCTCCCCGTCCTACCGTGGTTCTTACGAAGATCGCCCATGCTTTCCTCGAATCCGGCCTCACCACAGAAGCTCGTGAATTTCTCCTCAAAGCCATTCAACTTTCACCCAATGGTGCCTCTCGCGCCCGCCAATCCTTGGCAAAGCTCGCTCTCGCTGGCGACGATCCGGCCCTCGCCGAGCGTTACGCCCGCGAGGCACTCTTGATGGGCCGCTTTCAAGCCAAAACCATTGCCGCGTGGCAGCTCTATCTCGATGCCAGAGCCAGACAGAACCTCAAGCCCATCCTCGAGCCCGACGTCTTGGCATCCTTCCAAACTCACGCGAAAGCCCGCATCGCCAGCGCTTCTCTTTACTCTATCTCACGCACTCTCCGCTCCCACGGCGATCCTACATGGAAGACCCTCGCCCGGTCCGGCATCGCCTTAAGTTCTGCCGATCCCATCATTGCCACCGAGCTGGAGAAACTCATCCAAGCCGATGCAAAGCTGACGCTCTCCGAAGAACCTCGGCTCATCGCCGCCCGAGCGCTCAGACTCTTCCGTGCAAAAGATGCCGCAGCTCAGGAGCAAGTAAGTCATGCAAAGGCGTATGCGCGCTTCTCCCTGCTCGCACTCTCTACTCCAAATCTTACACTCATCAATCGCATTGCTACCCAGCGTTTCGGAGACCTCCACACCATCACCGTCCGCCACGCCATGGCCTTGGGCGCGATTCAAGCCAAAGACACTGACCGCGCTCGCACGTGGCTGCTCGCCCTGCTCGCTGATCTCACACCCGGCACCGAGCCATGGGGCAAAGCCACTTGGGCGCTTGCGCGTTTGGAGGAAAGCCTCGAAAACCCCGGCGAGGCCTCCGTCTGGTATTTCGAGCTTGCCGAGAACAAACTCACGCCCCCTCGTTTCCGCATCCAAGCCATGCTCAAAGGCTTCCGGGAACTTGTAAAATCGAATGGCACAGTCGATACACCTAAGGTAAGTGCCGCTGTCTCTTCCATTCTCTCCACCGTAGACGATTATAAACTCGCCCTCGATGCCGCAAGACAGCTTTCGCTCGCCGGTGCTTCATTTCTCGATCTAAAACTCCAAGCCGCCCAGCGCGGCAAATCTCTGGCAGCCATCGCCCTCCAAAACGCTAGCACCTCCAGAGAAAAACTTACCATCCTCGAATACGTAGCCCGCCGCCAAGTTTGGGATCTCGGTGACTGCACCTCGGTCCTAGAGCGCTGGGACCAACTCAGCCCCAAAGACCGCTTAGAATTCGAGACCGTAACTGGAGCGCTTTGGTATGAATACGTATCCCTCATCTTCAAGGCCCTCACCCGCAAAGACCGCTCCGCCGAAGCCGAATCCCTAATCGCAAAAATTATTGATCGCGACCGCTCCACCCCCGAAGGCTACGTCATCGTCGGCACCGAGTATGCCGAGTGGTTGCTGCAAAGCGGCGAAAAAGCCAAAGCCTTCGAATATTTTGACTGGATCGCCAAGGAGGCCCCCACCCACCGCCGCGCAGCCGTTGCACACTATTGGATTGCCCTTCGCCACATTAAGCAAGGAGAACAGGATCTCGCCAAACAATCCGCTGTATGCATTCGAAAATGCTTTGGAGGAGTTCCAGCCCTACTCGATGAATGGGAATTGGACGCAGCAGCACTATTAATCTTATCGAACAAAAACGCCAGTTTGGCAATCAAAGCTTCAGGAGTTCACCATACAGAAAATTACTTGGAAAAAACAAACGGTAAACTTCAAATTCAGATCAAAAAACTTGATTAGTCCTCCAGTCTTAGACGCAGCGAGCGGAATCAATAGATTTAAACACATGGCTTTAAAGTAAATGAGTATGAATCATTATTATCACTATTTATTTCTTTTAGTAGGTTTTTATAGCATGTTTTTTGGATTGTGTGATGCTCAACCGAGTGGGCATGGTGCTTATGAAGTTCAATCTATCGAGGCAACACAAACTAACAATCAGAATGCTGGATCTAGAACGAGCTCTAGCAAACTCAAGATCGTAAAACCTGAATCGGGCAAAGCGTCTGCGAGCGTGAAAGTAAGTGGAAGTAATGCGAAGCCCGAGAGTCTTCCTACTTGGGAAGGTGAAGGACTTAAACAACCTACCATTGGGAAAGAGACAGTGGAGTGGGAGAGGGATTCAAATTCGTCAACAGAAATTACCGTTTCTGGTGAATCAAGTGAACAATCGATCGATATCGAAATTTCAGACCCTCGTGAAAAAAAATTTAAGGCAGACACTAAAAAATTCCAGCCATGGCTGGATAAAACTAACGTGTTTCTAAAGAGTGTCAACGAGACAACTGCGAATATTGCGTTCACCGGGGAGCTTACACTTACAACTAGAGATGTAGATTTGTATGATGATGGCGAAAATTTAGGCAAGTATGGAAGCATAGGTGGGACACTTACACTTCAAACTGGCGATAAGATCAAATCGCCACTTATTCCTTGGGCTGTAGCAGGTCCAATTGTCCTTCAAATACAATTTATTGCCGACCCTATCAAATTGGAAGTCAAAGCTGATTTAGCGCTTGATGAAAGTAGATCTAATCCTTGGGGGACTTCCAGCACTGCAGAAGTCTCTTGCAGCACCGGGATAACGGGAACGGCAGAAATTGGCGCTGGGGTGCCAGCCAGCAAAGCAAAAGGTCTTGTCATAAGTGGATCTGTTAATGCTAACTTTGGAGCCAAAGTCAAGTTTAAAGGCGAAGATAAGAAAATTTTATATAAAGGGGAAATCAATGTAGGCAAGGTTCAGATATCAGGGAAGCTTGATTTCAGGCTAACCGAGGAGTTAACTTGGACAGTTGCATCTTGGGGTCCCAAAGTGTGTACGGAAGGATTTTCAGAACCCGTCGCTGAAGGAACTCTTTACGATTTTGACCAATGATGAACAAGCTCCTCCCTTCTGTAATTGCAGTTATTGTAATGGCTTTGGCAATCTTCTTTATTAGAAGCGCGAAGCATACTTATGTCTCCATGGATGGGGTGAATTATGAAGTAGAGATTTACAGCTTGGATAGAATGTATTCATTTTCATTGTTTCAACATCCAGAAAATGAGCTAGCTAAGTGGAAAGGTAATAGTATGGTTCTCGCGGTTGCTTGCTTAGAAGGTGCTAGCTTCATTTTAGGTTTGAATGAACAAGAATTGAATGAACTATTTGAGAAACCAAGTGATAATCTTAATAAAGTATTGAGATCAAACGCAGAAAGTTACCTCGAAAAGGCTCGGAAAAATTCTGCTGGCTTGTCATTGGGAGTTACCGTAAACATAACAAAGGTAGTATCAGCGAAAGCCGGAGGAATCAAATATATCATCGTCCACAGTGAAAAAATGATCGACAATGCCCCGATTAAGTCGACAAACATTATGATTGAAGTGAATAAGTCATGGAAATGTATGTCAGGGAAACGCGATCCTAACGGAGATTTGGTCCATTCTTTAAATCGCGTATCGGAGGAAGTCTCAAATATGTTTGAATCTGGTCAAATCAAAAACAGTAAACTTAAATATTAAGGTTCTTCGGGAAATCTGGTGGGAATTCTTGCAAGAGATGTCGCCAGGAGTTTAGATCTTGTCGATGAAAAGCCCCGATTTTTACCGTCAGATTCTTGGGATTTCTTCTCCGTGGAAGATTGTTAGCGTGGATTTAGACATGACAGCCAAGCGAGTGGTTGTCCGGGCCGAGGTGGACCGTTCGACTCGATGGGCCCATCCTGAAACGAAACTCGCGGCATCGCTTCATAAGTGGACCGAGCGCACATGGCGGCACCTAGACACCTGTCAATTTGAAACCCTCATCACAGCCAATGTGCCGAGTGTAAAACACCAGGACGGCAGCATTGAGGAAATCGCGGTGCCTTGGGCGGACCGTTACCAACGCATCACCAAACTGCTCGCGCAAGCCGTCATCATGTGGCTGCAAGCCTGCGGCAATGTGGCGAAGGTCGCCGAAGCAATGCATCTGGACTGGCAAACAGTGAACAACATCATGAAGGCCGCTGTGGAGCGTGGCTTGCTCCGCAGGGAAGACGAAATCATTGAGCATGTTGGGATCGATGAGAAGAGCTTTAAGCGAGGCCACGTTTACGCCAGTATCCTCAATGATTTGGACAACAATCGTGTTTGGGACTTGGTAGAGGGACGAAAGACAGAGAACGCGTTGGAATTGATCGATGCTCTCACTGGCGAACAACGGCTCGGTGTCAAAGCCGTGGCAATGGACATGTGGGCGGCATTTGAAAAAGCCGTCAACCTGATGCTACCCAATGCGGACATCGTGCATGATAAATTCCACATCAGTGCCTACCTCAACAAAGCCGTCGACGACGTGCGCAAGGCAGAGCACCGCGCCTTGATGAAAGAAGGCGACGAAACTCTCAAGAATAGCAAATTTGATTGGCTGCACAATTTCCCAGACCTTCGCAGCGAACGCACATTTCAAAGCCTCTACAACGCCAATTTGGAAACGAGCAAAGCCTGGCGATTGAAGGAAAGCTTTGCAGGATTTTGGGACTACATATACGAAGGATCGGCGGTGAAATTCTTCAAAGACTGGTGCAAGCAGGTGAATCGGTCCCATCTTGAACCTATGAAAAAAGTCTCTCAAATGTTAAGTAATCGGTTTCAAGGATTATTGAACTATCTGAAGCACCGGATCACCAACGCAGCTTCAGAGGGAATGAATTCGCTAGTATCCCGGATCATTGCGAATGCCCGAGGCTTGCGGACATTTGCGGCCCTGCGCATCCGAGTCTTGTTCTTTCTCGGCAAGCTAAACCTCTCAATTGCTTGAAACTAAACCCACCGGATTCCACGAAGAGCCTTCTTTTTAGACATGGCACATACTATGCTTTTAGAACCCCTGTGCCTGCAATCTCTCGCAGAAAATTTGTAGTCACCACGGGGGCCATCGCCGCCGGAGCAGTAGCTCTAGGCTACCACTCATCATCACGAGCTACAAATTCACGCGAAGTCATCTGCTTGCATCCTGTCGAGGGAGTCACCTACACGGATACATTCAGCCGGTTTGTTGATCGATCTTCGCAATCCTGCTGGGATTGCAAGTTTGGCGACTCTTCCTAGTAAATACGTAAATGTTATGATAGAAGCCGCTAAGAAAATGGTGGAGGATTGTCCTGGAAAAGCTTAATAACTCAGTATGAATTTTTTATAAAACTTTTTTGTGTAGCTGTTCTTGTTGGCAGATTGTCTGGTCAACAGGGCTTACCTGAACAGACGAATGATTACTACATGAAAATGGCTGCTTTAAATTTAGCACCTTTTCAAACATATATTTGGCGGAGTCCGATGCTTCAAAGAAATACTTAGCGGCAAGAGATTTGGATTTTATATCATTCAATTATTTCGTTCAGAGAGAAAAATCTTTGATAAAATGGAATGGTTTGTACGAAAAAGCAATCAGATCAGTCTATTTAAAAACTCAGCCGCTCGCTGGAGAAACGAACCACTATTTCGATCCACTTGGTTGGAAAATGAAAAATGAGAAACCTAAACGTCAATTTCCCAAATCACACGAACTAACATTTGAAGAGTATCAAGAAATTGTCGAAAAATTTAGAATGTTCTTGAATGAAAAGACCTGACATGATGGCAAGTCAGACTTCCTATCAATCACAATCCTACAGTGAAAAAGTATTTTATATTTTTTAGCATTTTAATTTTTAGCGCAGGCCTAGTCTATTATTTTTTGTCTAAAAAGCTAGATAGTCGGTATGATCCTGTGAATTTAAAAGTAATGAGAACACGAATCGTCGAGAGTGATACTCAGTTGACAGGTGACGTGAGTTTTTCCAGCTACATCTACGATCCCCCTATCAAGCTAATTGGTACGAAAGTGGTAAGTAACTTGCCTCAGCATTTGTCACCTGCTTTTGATACTTACATCAAAAGCTTGCAGCCTGTAAAGTTGGATTTTGATTCTTTCAAAGGTCTAGCCACATCTAACTACATGAATGAAAGGCAAATTGAAACTCGTTATAAATATGAGCGGGAGATGGAAGAGTTGAAAAAATTAGGTTCAGAAAGAGGTCTCAGTGCTGACATTAAGCGTTCTGTGGTTTGGTCGCTCCACGTCTCTGGGAGTTTTGGTGAATTTTGTTTGATGGTAAGCAAGCCATTAGCGCATATTGAAAAACTACCTAGCGAAGGAGACGAAGAAAAGCAACTTAGTTACACGCTACTAACGTTTTCAAAGGGAGTATGGATGTTAGAATCATTAGATAAGCTGGAATCATTGGGAATGATATTCAACGATTATAAGTATCAAGGGAAGTTACTGAAGTTAGAACAGGCGTTGGAAGTTAAAATCAGAGATCGTAACATTATTATAATTAGGTAATTCCAAAATTGTTTGTGAACGGGGTCAGCAAAAGTAATATATTCGTGGGGCTCAACGGGCAGATCTCGTTTCATCCACTTCCCAGCTACCCGCCTCAAATCAATCCGGACGAATGCGTATTGCGCAGTACTAAATTTAGAGGCATGGGGAAATCTTGTAATTTTTAAATGTCACGATCAAAGTTAAGGGGTTTTGGCTTGGCGGAACGTATCCTTCTGCTGGTTATCTTATCAGCAGGTTTTGTTTTTGGACTATCATTTTTAAGGCAGGGGATCGTCATAGTTGGTAAGTCAAGCCGGGCTAATAACTGGACTCATCATAGCGCAATGCTCTTAAAATTCGATTCAATTTCGGTTACAGCTAGGCAGGTTGGTCGCATTAGATTCAGGGTGAAATATACTTATCTTTTTGATGATAAGAAGTATATCGGAAATGTGTTTAGTCATAGTCAACCTTTAACCAGCTGGACCGAAGAAGAAGCGCTTGTTTTAAAAAAAGAATACATCCCAGGCACTACAATCAAGATTTACGTCAACCCTTCAGCGCATGAAGAGAGCGTTGTGGAGCGGCATGTAAGGCCTGCTGTATGGAGAGCCATGGTTTTTGGAATAATTTTCCTTATAGCTCCTTTTGTTGTGATCGTGTTGTTGTTAAAGAGTAAGCGGAGTCCGCACTAAAGTTCCGTGGCACTGTGATTTGGTAGTCAACGGTGTCCAGCAGTGCGCCTTAAAAATTCGCGTATCCGGGGTCAGTAGTATCAGACCGAAACAAGGTGTTTGTTTGTAAGCGTAGTCCATAGCGCGGCCTGAAGTTGATGGCTCGTGAACGGGGTCAGTCCTTTGATTTCAATATTATGATTGACGACTAGACGGGTTTGACAGGGATTCGGGGATGGCGAGGCCACAGAGACTTCAGTATGCGGCTGCGGTTTATCACGTGATGGCGCGTGGCTATGGCGGTAAGCAGATTTTCATCGGCAGGGAGGATCATGAATCGTTCCTACACTGGCTGGAGCGGGTTTGCGCAAGCCATGGCTGGCGGGTGCATGCGTGGGTGCTGATGAGCAACCATTTTCACCTCCTTCTGGAGACGCCCGAGCCGAACTTGTCGGCCGGGATGCGGGTGCTGTTGGGAACCTTCAGCCAGGCGTGGAATAGCCGCTACCAGAGACGCGGTCATGTTTTCCAAGGGCGCTACAAGGCTGTGCCGGTGGCGGGCGAGGCGGCGGCGGACGCGTATTATTTCAAGAGCGTTGCGGACTACATCCACCTCAATCCGGCAAGAGCTGGACTGGCCGGGGGGGCGCATGGCAGGTTGGTGGACTATCCGTGGAGCAGCCTGCGGCATTATCCCAAAGGCAACGCGCCGGAATGGCAGCCACTGGATCGGGTGCTGGATGCGTTCCGGTTGAGCCATGAGCGGCACGGCAGGGTGGCGTATGTTTCCTGGCTGGAAACGCGGGCCGCAAACGAGCATGGCAGGATCGATGCCGAAGCGATGGAGGCGATCCGCCGCGGCTGGTATCTGGGGGAAGAGAGCTTCAAGGACAAGCTGCTGAGACTCATCGACAAGGCGGGCGGGAAAGTCATGAGGCGGGGCAGTATCGCGGGAGCCGCC
>JBGSUW010000004.1:0-28470 GCA_041753275.1 Akkermansiaceae bacterium
ATGTATTTACCAAAAACATAAAAGACAGGCTTTTTGAGCTCGATAATATAGAGGTGGACGATGCCAACGGAGGCGTCTATTTGAGGATTTTCGAGCAATTTCCTACTGGATCGCCGGGGGCTTAAAGATCAACACTCAGATGAACATTACCCACTAGATGTTCGGGAGAGCCCGAAAAATAGGGTTATTCCGAAAGCTAAGGCTGGATGCTTATCCGGAGTATAAAGTGCGATGTTTTTTGAATATTTCAAGCAGGTATAAATCCTCAATCCGCCACTTCCACCTACTTCAATTTTCGGGGAAACTTACCTGAACGCGTAAAAAGCAACTGTTTTCCCAGATTGTCTGCTCCATGGTAACGATTTCCCATTGATCATTGATTGGTTCGACCTCCTCGACGCCAGTCATCGCGGCAAAACCGTTAAGACTGGTTGAACGTTGAGGTGTATAAATGAGACCACTATATTTGTTGCGTAGATACCTCAACCCAACAGTATAACGAATATCGGAGAAATCCACGATCAAATGCGGCAGACCCGAAACGCCACCTACTTGCAGCACACTCACGTCGGGCTTCGTGGCATTCATGTGAAATGCATATTTCAACAGATTGGGAACTCCATCGCGAAATGGAACTGAACTCGCGTCTCTATCAGGCCCAACTAGTCCAACATTGTCAGCCCAATTGCGATAAAGATCGTAGCTTCCCGTAATCAGGAAGGTTTGATCGATACTGGTGGCTGGTCCGTATTTTGAGTCACCCCCCTGAACCGCTCGTATGACTACAATTCCGGCACCTTTTATTTTCACGGTTTTTCCTGAAATCGTAACTGGCCCCGAAATAATTTCAAAAGAAATGGGCAATGCGCTGTTTGCATTCGCTGTGAGTATAAATGGAGCATCTCCAAATGCTTTGGTCCCCACTGGAACAAAAGAAATGGTCTGACTTAAAAAACGAGTCCCCTTTCGAATCTTGTGATTCGATTCATCAGCGACGTAGAGATTTCCAGAACTATCTACGGTAATTCCGTATGGGAAATTAAACTTGGCATTTGTGGCAAAGCCATCGCTCATACCGCTTCTTACTGAACCGCCTATGGTTGTTACAACGCCCTGCGGGCTGAGCATCCGTATCTTATGATTTCCACGATCCGCAATGAAGATGTTACCTTCATCATCTAAAGCCACGCCTGTGGGTTCATTAAAACTGGCAAGTGCGCTAGGACCATCAATGCTGCCTGACATCCCGGTTCCTGCAAGAGTCATTACAACTCCCGATGCAGAGATATGTCGGATTTTATGATTACTAGAATCTGCAACGAGCACATTACCGTTCCGATCAACGGCGACTCCTCGGGGACTACTGAAGCGAGCATTCACACCAATTCCATCTGCATCCCCTCTTGCACCGGATCCTGCAATCGTGGTGACAATTCCAGCTTGGTTTATCTTACGGATTTTATGGTTGAATGTATCTGCCACGTATACATTTCCGTTGTTATCAACAGAAACACCAGATGGATAGGCAAACCGTGCACTATTAGCTGAACCGTCAGCGTCGCCAAAAAGGCCTGATCCAGCAAGCGTATCTACAACACCCAACGGCGTGATTCGCCGAATTTTGTGATTCGATGCATCCGCTACATAACGATTTCCCAGTGCGTCAACAGCGATTCCCCTCGGCTGATCAAAAGTCGCAGTCGCAACTCCTCCGTCTGCATTACCATAACTGCTCTTTCCCGCCTCGGTAGTAACAACAGCGGACGCAGAAACCTTTCGGATCTTGTGATTGTTTTGATCTGCGACGTGTACGTTACCGCCACTGTCCACGGCGACTCCAGACGGATTGTTAAAACTTGCAAGTGCACCCGTGCCGTCGGCATCTACTTTTATTCCCGCAAGACTGGTGACCGATCCCGTAGCGGTGATTTTTCGAATACTGTGATTGCCCCAATCCCCGATGTAGAGATGTCCACCGCTATCAACCGCGATCCCCACAGGGTTCATAAAACTAGCTGCTGAGCCCACTCCATCGTCTGCTCCCAGTCCAGAAGTTCCAGCAATTGACGTCACCATACCTGCTGAGCTAATCTTCCTAATCGTTGAAAACCCATCTACGACATAGATTTCGGCACCACTAGGATCGACTGCCACCCCGACAGGTGAATAGATGCCTGCGGCTTCACCGATCCCATTGGCGTTACCAAAAACCCCTGACCCCGCTAAGGTGCTCAATATACCAGTCGAAGTAAGTTTGAGGATTTTATAATTATATGTATCTGCTATATAGACATTTCCTGCACTATCCACCGCAACGGCATGTGGATACCAAATACTACCTAATTCTGGTCCGGTACCAATTCCAAAATTTCCCGAACCTGCGATCGTAGTCACGAGGCCCGCTGGGGAGATTTTTCGAATAAGACTGTTGTATGTATCAGCGACGTAAACATTCCCCCCCGTATCGACTGCTAAGCCGCGAGGCGCTCTGAAGCTTGCCACTGCACCCAATCCATCGGTCTTCCCTTCATTCTCTGATCCAGCCAACGTCGATACGACTCCCGTTGGCGAAATCTTCCGGATCTTGTTATTTTCTGTGTCAGCGACATAAACATTTCCCATGGAGTCGACTGCCACTCCGCGCGGTCCATTGAACGCAGCTGCCGAACCGGCACCGTCTGAGCTCCCAATCATACCGGAGCCTGCATATGTCGTAACAATCCCAGCTGGCGTGACTTTCCGAATTTTGTTATTTCCTGAATCGGCAACGTAAACATTTCCACTGCTGTCAACCGCAACGCCATGAGGCTCTTTAAAACTGGCAGTTGCACCGATTCCGTCAGCACTTCCTTGAAGTTGGACAATACCCGAGCCTGCAAATGAGGTGAACGAGAAAATCACAGCATGAGTCGTATTTGATAGACTTACCAATAGAATAGTCGCTGCGATGATTCTTTTCAGCGAAACAATCTTCAGCACAGGGAGTAGAGTCGTAATTTGCGCATTTTTCATAAACCCCCACGAACGAACGTCGAGCGAGAAACTCATTTTTCCAGTCACGCAAAAAATTTAACAGTCCTATTGATGCCTGACTACTTTTTTATTATCCGACTCATACAAATTTTTCGGCAAAAAGTATAACATGTAACCATTTAACGATAAGCTACTTGAATCAAAAGCGGGTCGCTTCGGGTGAGTCGGCTTCGGGAATTGCCCCGAACTTACGAAGAATACAAGGCATTGCAAATTTCATCCCCCACCCCCCAAATCGAAATCCTTGCCCCCGCCAGCCGCGTCATTTACACCAGTCGTCCGCATGACCCACCCCGAAGTAATTTTCCGCAAAACTGGCATTTCGCTCAGTTCTGTCACCTCCACCGCCAAGCTGCTTGCCGAGGGCGGCACCGTTCCCTTCCTTTCTCGCTACCGCAAAGATCACACCGGCTCACTTGATAAGGTGCAAATCACCACCATCGCTTAGTTTAGCCACTTTGTGGTCGGACTTCGGGGTCCACCTCAGTACCCTCAAAAGCGAGATGCTCCAGGACGGCTGCTTCCTCAACGAGACAGACGCACGCATCGAGATTTTCGATTACGTCGATTCCTACTACAACCAGCACCGGAAACATTCCTCACTCGGCTACCAAACCCCTGCCCAATTCGAGGCCAAAAATTACTCAACAGCGTGAACTCCGATGCCGTGTTTTGCGCAAAGCTCGGTCACTCGTTCTTTTTCTAACAGCAGCGTGCGTCTTGCTTCAATCGCAATGGCAGAGACTCCTGCGGCGGCGCATGTCTCGATGGTCTGCGGGCCGATGACTGGAACATCGAATCGGAAATCCTGATTGGGTTTGGAAACCTTCACTAACATTACTTCCTTGCCCCGACCTAGTTCGCCGCCGCGCTTGATACAGTCGTTAGTGCCCTCGAAGGCCTCGGCTGCAAGCACGGTGCCATGACGGACCACAACACTTTGGCCGATGTCTAGGGCACTGGTTTGTTTGGCGATTCTAAAGCCAAAATCCGCATCGGTAAGCTGGCGCTTTTTCAACTTGGGTCCGCAGACATGACCGGCAGCAGGGAGATGATCATCGAGAAATGTGGTGGCGGGCAGGAGGGTGATGCGATCTTTCGCAAGCTCATCTGCGATGGCTCCGAACAAAGTCTCGGCATTGCGCTCCTTCACCCGCGCCAACATCATGAGGATTCGTAAGTCCGGCCGTAAATCAAAGAGGTTTTTCGGCGAAATTTGACCCATCATTACCGCCTCGGTCACGTCGTGCCTGAGGAAAAATTTGATCAATTTACTCAATTGCCCCACCCGGACCCATTCGGTGGCATCGGCGAGGTTTGCCAACTCAGGCTGAGTTTCGCCGTTGAAGGCTACCACCACCAGCTTGACGCCGGGTGATTGCTTGCGGGCCGCGCGGATGAACGTTTCCGGGTAAACTCCGCTGCCAGCAATAATTCCGATGATGCGTGGATGAGACATTCTGCGTGGGCTGTAACGGCTGTAACCGGCTGCCGCAGGCAAAGAAGAAAGTAGCGGCTGTGGGACTCGAACCCACACTCGTTAGAACTCGATTTTGAGTCGAGCGCGTCTACCAATTCCGCCAAGCCGCCTTGGTGCGCGGCAGATTGGCGGGCGGAGTGGAGCAGTGCAAGCGGATTTCTCTCAAAATCAGGAGAATTCCAACCGCATAATTTTCGGCTTATAAACTACCCAGGATTCCAGACCATCGCGTGCTTTATTTTCCGTTCAATTTCGCGAGGGTGGCAGCATTGAGGATAAAGGTGCCTGACCCGAATGGCTTGGCCTCCTCGCCTGCCGCGATTTGGTATTCGAATGACTTGATCGGCTTCACTCCTGGCCTGTCGGACATCAGGTAAACACGGATGGTCATCACTTCCTTGCCCGTGGCACCGGGAAGCTTCTTGGTGGAATACTGCACCTCGTTCGAACCATCAATTGCGCCACCGATGACGATTTCCGCTTCCTTTGCATTTGCGAAACGATGGCGGCTGATTTTATTAATCTGCACCTGCACTTCCCGCCCTGGACAGAAAACATAAACCTTTGCGATGACCTTGGCCGTGTTCACCGAAATCGGTGTGGGCGGCACGATGCCTGATGGCTGGGCCTCTGGAGTCTCTTTGAGGTATTTCAAATTACCCGCCGCGAGTTCTTTTCTCACCATGGGTAGGGCGGAAAGATTCACAAAATCAGCACGATCATAGAGCCATCCCGCATTGCCCCGGGTGAATGACAGCACCAGTAAATTGTCAGAAGGCTCCCCGCCGATGCCGAAGTCCACCTTGCCAAAGTAAGATGCCTTGGCGGTGAGACCCTTTTGCTTCGCTTCGAGAAATTTCAAACCTTGGATGGCTGGCGGTGGCGCAGGTAGCTGGAAAACAGCAGCGGGATACGGTAATTTTTGGGAAACGATGCGATTGCGCACTTCCACCCGCCTATGGTCGGATGTCACCCGTTGCCATGCGTTCCCGTCTTTGCGGATCATCGCCTCACGCCACGCATTGTAGGTGGCTTCCAAACTTGGGCGTAAATTATCCTGTGCGGATAGGGAGGCTACTAAAAACAAGGAGATCGCAAAAAACATCCGCTTCATGTGCGAAACGATTGGACAAAGCCCCCCCTTTCACAACAAACAAATTGCGGCTCGCTGCAATTGCGCGAGGTCTTCTTCCGCGATGAGTAGTATTTTGCAAAAGGTGGCGCCGATCGGCGAGGCGCGAGACCGGGAAATTCTCAAGGACGCGGCGAGTTACGTTTATGATCAAACTCCGCAGGGAGGTGTGCAAGCGCACGTGTTTCTACCTCCAAAGGCGACTTCCGAGCCTCGGCCGGTGATCATTTTCTTCCATGGCGGATTTTGGGATTCTCCCACACCCACCCAGTTCGTGCCGCATTGTTTGCACTTTGCCAGCCGTGGCGCGGTGGCGGTAACCGCGGAGACACGGACACTCGCCAAGCATGGCACCGGGCCGCTTGAAGCGATCGAAGACGCTCGGAATCTTGTCCGCTGGCTCCGGCATAATGCCCATACTTTCAATCTTGATCCTGATCGTCTCATTGTTTGCGGTGCTGGAGGTGGAGCATTTCTCGCCCTTCTTACCGCAATGCCAACGGTGAAAGATCTGCCCCCCGTGGATGGTCTTACTTGCAGCCCTCAAGCTCTTATTCTGTTCAGTGCGCTCGTCAATACCGCCTCAAAAGGGACTGCCAACGAGCGCTTTCCAGACCCAAAATCTGCTAAAAAGAACAGCCCTACCACCCTGATGCGCCGGAAACTTCCTCCAATGTTGTTTCTCCACGGCAAGTCGGACCGCCTCACCCCATTTGATGAGGTGGAGAAATTCCGCCGCCGGATGCGCTGGCGGGGTAATATCTGCGAACTGGTGGATTTTGAAAAAGCAGATCATAGTTTTTTTAACTTCAATGTGAGCCACAAGTTTTTCGAACTCACTTTGAATTCTGCGGATCGCTTCTTGGTAGAACGGGGATTGCTCGCCCCTGATGAAGAAAATTCAGAGGCCTGAGCAATCAGACTTTCAGACCGGCGGGCATAAATCCTGCTTGGCACCGGGGGAGACCTGAAGTTAATTCCGCGTGCGACGGGGAGTCATCTCATACTCTCCGATTTCTATTCTGATGAACGCTTTTTACCACTCCAGCACTCCACTCGTTCCCGGTTCACTTCACCGGCTTTCCCAAGAACACGACAACTGCGGCATGGGTGCCATAGCCCAACTTGAAGGTAAGTGTAGCTACGAGATTCTCGACTATGCGCTTACTTCTGTCTGCTGCATGACCCACCGCGGCGCAGTGGATGCGGATATGAAAACCGGGGATGGCTCGGGAGTACTCACTCAGATCCCCCGCCCTCTTTTCAGGAAAGCTGCTGAAAAGCTCGGCTGTCAGGTGGAAAACGATGTCGATCTCGCGGTTGGCGTTTTCTTCTTTCCTGCGGATTCCCCTGCCGCCATCGAGGAAATTCGCACCATCACGGCAGAAGTTCTCGCAAAGCGTGGCATCACCATCGTCGGCTGGCGCGAAGTGCCGGTGGATCCAGATGCGCTTGGGAAAGTCGCTTTGGTTTCCCGTCCGCAAATCGAGCACTTGTTGATGATCCGGCCCGCCTCCATCGAACTTGAAGACTTCGAGCGGAAACTTTACCTATGCCGTCGTGAGATCGAGCATCGAACCAAGACGATTCAAAGTTTCTATATTCCGTCGTTTTCCAGCCGCCTCATCTCTTACAAGGCACTCGCCATGCCGGCGGCCTTGCGAGCATTTTACTTGGATTTCGCGGATTCCGATTACCAAATCGCCATCGCACTCTACCACCAGCGGTTCTCCACCAATACCTTCCCCGCATGGCCATTGGGGCAGCCGTTTCGGATGATGTGCCACAATGGAGAGATCAACACTGTCGAAGGCAACCGCAACTGGATGACCTCGCGCGAAGAATTTTTCGCTTCACCCGTCTGGGGCGATGACATCGAGCTCGTCAAAGATCTCATCCGTCATGGCGAGTCGGACTCCGCATCGCTTGATCATGCGTTGGAATTGCTCATTCTTTCAGGTAGATCTCCCGAGCATGCCATGTGCATGCTGGTCCCGCCTGCCTACCGCAATGACGAAGATGTCTCGGATGAGGTCCGGGCATTTTACCAATACATCCGTTCTTTCTCCGAGCCGTGGGACGGACCCGCAGGGCTCGTCTTCACCGATGGATTCAAGCTTTGCGCCTCCCTTGATCGTAATGGCCTCCGCCCTTCCCGCTTTAAAATTACAGAAAATGGTATTCTCTACATCGGTTCCGAAGCTGGAGCGGTGGTGTTTGATGATGCCACCGTCATCCGCAAAGGCCGATTAGGTCCAGGGCAGATGCTTTCTGCGAACACTCTTACCGGTGAGGTTAAATACGACCGCGAAATCAAAGAGGAACTCGCAAAGCAGAAACCCTATCGCCGTTGGATCGATGAAAACCGGCTAGAGCTCCGCAAGTTCGTTTCTCCTAATGCGCACGTCCCGGATATCGACTACGCACCGCTGCAACTCTCTCAGCATCAAGTCACTCACGGGATTTCTACCGAAGAACTAGACATGGTATTTCCACCCATGATGAAGAGCGCCCAAGAGGCTGTTTTCTCAATGGGCGATGATATTCCACTTGCGATTCTATCGACTCAACCAAGGCTTTTATACACTTATTTCAAACAACTGTTTGCTCAAGTTACAAACCCTCCGATCGACCCGATCCGTGAGTGGGCAGTGATGTCCCTCGGGGCGGGTCTAGGCAGAGAGCGCAACTTATTGGATGAAACTCCCGAGCATTGCAAAACCGTCAGCCTGGACAGTGCAATCCTCTTCGAGCATCAACTTGAGAAGATCAAGCATCTCGAAGAATATGGATTCCCTGCCCGCACCCTCGATTGCACTTGGCCGGCCGCAAGCGGTGCCACTGGTCTTAAACTTCGCCTCGATGAAATTTGCGCCGATGCGGAACAGGCAGTGATGGAGGGCAATAATATTGTTATTCTTTCTGATCGTGCCATATCCGCTGAGCGGATTCCGATTCCGATGCTGTTGGCGATCGGTACCGTTAATCACCACCTGAACAGGATCAGAATGAGGCTGCGGGCCTCCATCGTTCTGGAAACAGGTGAGGCTCGCGACGTTCATCAAATTGCGTGTTGCTTCGGCTTCGGCGCGACTGCGATTTGCCCCTACCTTGGCTACGCAACCGTCCGCCAACTCGTCGCCGCAGATGTTGGTAAAAATAAATTGGGTGATCTCAGCGCACAAAAAGCGATGACTCAATATCGTAAAGCACTCGAAAAAGGGATTCTCAAGATCATGTCCAAAATGGGCATCTCAGTGCTCAATTCCTACCAAGGCGCGCAGACTTTCGAAGCTATCGGAATCGGAAATGATGTGGTCGATTGCTCATTTACCGGTGTCCCATCGAAAATCGGTGGTGTTGGATTTAGCGAAATTGCCGAGGAGTCCATCATCCGCCACAGCGCCGCGTTTCAAACGATCGTTGCAGAAGGTGACATCCTCGATCTTGGAGATCCGGGCTATAACCGCTACCGGAAAGCAGGCGAGCGCCATGTTTACACCACTGAAGTCATCAAAAATTTCCACACCTACGTGAAATCCGGCCGTGCCGAGGATTATGAGGAATATGTGCGTATCGCGTTGGAAACCAAGCCGGTAGCAATAAAAGATCTATTCGATTTTGTGCCAGCATCCAGTGGCCCGCTTGACATCGAGGAGGTTGAACCGATGGAAAATATCCGCCGACGCTTCACCACAGCCGCGATGTCGTTAGGAGCGCTTTCCCCGGAAGCTCACGAGACATTGGCCATCGCCATGAATCGCATCGGTGCCAAATCTGACTCGGGTGAAGGAGGCGAGGATCCTGCTCGCTATAAGCCTTATCCAAATGGAGATTTTGCCCGCTCTTACATCAAGCAGATCGCTTCAGGACGTTTCGGGGTTTCAGCTTACTATCTTGTCAATGCCGACGAGCTTGAAATCAAGATGGCTCAAGGGGCGAAACCGGGTGAAGGCGGGCAACTACCCGGACACAAAGTGAACGCTTTAATCGCTCGTTTGAGAAATACTCAACCCGGTGTGCAGCTGATCTCTCCTCCACCGCATCACGATATTTATAGCATTGAGGATTTAGCCCAGCTCATCCATGACCTCAAAGAAGTCAACCCGCGCGCCCGGATCACGGTCAAGCTGGTTGCTGAGTCCGGCGTGGGCACGGTCGCAGCGGGATGCGCCAAAGCCTCTGCCGATAATATTCTGATCTCCGGCCATGATGGTGGCACAGGTGCTTCCCCGCTCTCCTCCACCAAGCATGCCGGCTCACCCTGGGAACTAGGACTTGCCGAAGCCCAGCAAACATTGTTGATCAATCAGCTTCGAAATCGCGTGATTCTTCGCACCGATGGTGGCATCCGCAACGGTCGCGACGTCATCGTCGCCGCGATCCTCGGGGCCGAGCAATACAACTTTGGCACCACCGCGATGATTGCGATGGGATGCGTCTATGTCCGCAAGTGCCACCTGAATACTTGCCCCGTCGGCATCGCTACCACGGATCCTAAATTCCGCGCTAAATTTAAAGGCACTCCGGAGATGGTTATTAATTACCTCACCGCCGTAGCTGATGAAGCACGCGGACTGATGGCGCGCCTCGGCGTCCGCACGCTCGATGAACTCATCGGCCGTCCGGAATTTTTGGTCCAGCGTCATGTGATCGATCATCCCAAGGCAAATACGCTCGACCTCAGTGCGTTGCTCAAAGACGTCGTTCCACAATTAGCCGAAATTTCAGGTAAGCCTGCTGACTCGATTTCCCGAATCTGTGCACAGCCGCGCAACGATGGTCTCGCCAAGCCCGCATTGGATTTACAAATTCTCGGCGATCTCGTGACCGCCGTTACCGGAACCTCGCACCCGCAACCCCCGGAATATGGACCGGATTCCGTGACTTCCGAAATTCTAGATGCCATCAAGCTCCTGCCAGACCGCCCGCCGGTGGCTCTCAGCTACTCTGTGGTCAATACGGATCGTAATATCGGGACTCGCCTTTCAGGCCGCATTGCCGAGGTCCATGGAGATCGTGGACTTCCGAGCGGTTCCGTTCACATCAGTTGCCAAGGCAGCGCAGGCCAATCCTTCGGTTGTTTCCTCGTCTCCGGCGTAAAGCTGGAACTCACTGGTGAAGCGAATGACTACGTGGGCAAGGGCATGGCCGCAGGAGAAATCGTGATTCGCGTCTCTCCTACCGCTAAATTTGAAGCCGCCACAAATACCATCTGCGGCAATACCTGCCTTTATGGTGCCACCGGTGGCAAGCTCTTCGCCAATGGTTGCGCTGGTGAACGCTTTGCAGTCCGCAATTCGGGGGCGGTTGCAGTCGTCGAAGGCGTGGGCGACCATGGCTGTGAATACATGACCAACGGCAAAGTCGTGATCCTCGGGAAAACCGGCAAAAACTTCGGTGCCGGCATGTCCGGTGGCGTCGCCTACATCTACGATGTTGATGGGAAATTCTACTCCCGCGTCAATGCTGAGATGGTGGTCGCCCTGCCAGTGAAGCGCGCGCAAGACATCGCGGAAGTCAAATCGCTGATCGAGAGTCACCTCGCCCAGACCGATAGTGCCCAAGCCCGAAAGTTGTTGGGAAATTGGGAGGAAACCACGCTCAAGCTTGTCCGGGTCATCGCCAAGGAACACGCCGAGCTGGAAGCCGCCGAAGAACTTCACGAAGCAGCTTCCATCCCGGTCAATAGTAAACCTTGAGAGACTGGCTTGCACTTTTACCACTAAGCAATTCCTCATCCAGTCGGATTGCTATACCATAAGAATTCCAATATAGGATCATCATCGCGCAGAGATTAAGAATCATCACTTTGAGTTACCTATAAAAAAGAGTGTTGAAGTTACCTTCAACACTCTTTTTATTGGGAGATATATCAAATCCACTCTACTACTAATATTAAAATGGAGAGGCGATCTCCAGCGAGCGATCAGATCGCCATATCTTTAAGCTTTTTCAGAGGACGTACTTTCACCGCCGTGGATGCAGGCTTAGCCTTGAAGGTGACTTGTTCTTTGGTGAAAGGATTGATACCCTTGCGCGCCTTCACAGCGGGCTTACGCACGGTGCTGATTTTCATCAAGCCGGGCAGGACGAATTCGCCCACGCCATTCTTCATCACATGGGTTTCGATCACATCGCTCAAGCTGTCGAGAACTGACGCGACTTGCTTGCGAGTGAGGGATGTGCTTTCCGCGATTTGATCGAGGATTTGGGTTTTCGAGAAACGGTCTTTGGTTGGTTTAAGCTTGGTGGCCATGCCCAACAATCCAAAAAATGAACCTCCGTTGTCAAGACTGCGAGTGACAGAAAGTGCAAAGGCAGCAAAGAAAATGGCTAAATTAACGCCGTTTGACGGTTATGTCCAAACATGAGCCGTATTTTTTGTGTTTCTGAGGTTTGTTCTGACGGGATCGAGCCTGGACAACGTGACCTTCATTGCCACCGAGAATGCGCGAGTTCGCGCCGTTTGACTTGTCAGATAGAACTTCGTTCGGCAGCGTTACCGGCGATGAAGCGAGTGATTATTCATACGGATGGAGGCTGCAAGGGTAATCCGGGGCCTGGCGGATTTGGTGCGGTTTTAGTATGTGGGAAACATCGCAAAGAAATTTCACAAGGCTACCGACTGACTACCAATAACCGGATGGAACTGCGAGCAGCCATCGCGGCGCTTGAATCTTTGAGTGAACCCTGCGAAGTAGAATTGCACTCGGACTCGAAGTATCTAATCGATGCCATTACGAAAAAATGGATTGATGGATGGATGAAGCGCGGTTGGAAAACGGCAGGTAAGGATCCAGTGAAGAATCAAGATCTATGGCTTAAGTTATTAGATGCCATGCGAGGGCATAAGATTGATTGGCGCTGGGTGAAAGGACATGCCGGTAATAAAGAAAACGAACGCTGCGATGACCTGGGGAATGAGGCGGTGGCTAGTAAGAATCTAATCGAAGATATAGGATTTGTGGCGGCTAAAAGCTAGATGAGTGATCAAGAGAAAGCGGGGTTGGGCAGACGCTTTGGCATATTCGGAGACTTGCACACGCGCTTCTTGCTCGATCATGCGCTGCGGGTAATCCCTTGGTTTTTGGAACCCGTTCTTGTCGCCGTTTGGACGTTCTTGTTTTTCACGATCGCAAAGAAGCAACGCCAGGCAGTGGCTGGAAATCTGCGAGCATTACATCCTCATTGGAGCTGCTGGCGAGGGCGGCTTGGCGCTTGGCAGGTTTTCTGGAATTTCGGCGTGACATTTGCGGATGCAATGCGTTGCCAGACGCAAACGGGAGGGGTGGATTGGGGATTGGATGGGATTTCCGCATTGGAAGATGTGGCGAATCGCAAGCAGGGCTGTATCATCCTGACGGCCCACATGGGAAACTATGATCTTGCAGCGCCCTTATTTGCCGCAAGTTTCAAGCGGACGCTCTACACCGTCCGGGCAGAGGAACGGGAGCCTGAAACCCAAAAAGCACGGGAAGAAGAGATTCGTAAGAAAGAGCTGGAATTCCCCTATTTTAAAACACTCTACAATCGCGAGGGCAGCATGCTGGGCATCGAGTTGGCGAAGCTTCTTGCGGAAGGAAATCTAGTGGCTGTGCAAGGAGATCGCGTGGTCTTCGACGTCACTCCGATGGAAGTGGAGGTGGAGCCGGGGCTGAAGATCAGGTTACCAAAAGGGCCATTGTTTTTGGCTAGGGCAACGGGCGCACCGACATTTCCATTGTTCATTATCCGGGAAGGTTGGCGGCGCTATCGGGTAATCGTCTTACCGGAATTAAAGCTACCACCCCGTTCGCGAGGAGCGGATGAAGAGGCGGCAAAGGTCTGGGCCAAGGCATTGTTAGATGAATGCCGGAAGCATTGGAAACAATGGTATGTTTTTGAGGATCTGTTTGTTGGATGATGCAGACGCGACGTCCGTAGCCCTTAGGTGATTCACACTAAAAAACCGCCTAGGCGCGAAGCCTAGACGGTTCTGAATAATGCTTGATAATTCGTAAGAAATTACTGTGCAGCCACCTCTACGGTGGAATCAGCAGCCTTCTTCTTTGCAGCTTTTTTCGCAGGCTTGTCAGCTTCCGGAGTCGCTTCAGAGGCGGCGGCCACTTCTTCAACTGGCTCGTCAGACACCGGGCGATCCACCCACTCGATGATTGCCATCGGTGCGGAATCGCTCATCCGTGCGCCAAGCTTGGTGATGCGGCAGTAGCCTCCTTGACGGTCTTTGGAAGCCGGTGCTGTTTCTGCGAACAGCTTTTTGACAAGGTTTTCCTGGCGTAGGAAAGCAATGGCTTGACGGCGGGAGTGCAGATCGTCGCGCTTGGCGAGGGTGATCAGTTTTTCCGCGACTGGGCGAAGGGCCTTGGCCTTACCGAAGGTGGTCTTGATACGACCGTGTTCGATTAGGTTACAAGCTAAGCCGGATAGCAAAGCGCGGCGTTGGGCTGCGTTGCGTTTAAGTTTTACTGTTTTGCTGCGATGTCTCATCGGGTGCTCCGTTTCTAGGTATTATATAAGTTAGTCGTCGAGGTTTTGTGCAATCAGATCGGCAAGGCCGACTGGTGCTTCATCTTCCGCACCGAGGCGTGGGCCACGGGATGCGGCAGCAGGTCCTGAAAGCAACGAGGCTTCGAAGGACATGCCGAGGCCGAGGCCGAGCTCGACGAGCTTGTCCTTGATCTCGTTGAGTGATTTTTTGCCGAAGTTGCGGTATTTGAGCATTTCTGCTTCCGACTTCATGGCAAGCTGTCCCACCGAAGTGATGTTCGCATTGTTGAGGCAGTTTGCGGCGCGCACCGAGAGTTCGATCTCGTTGACGGACATGTTGAGAAGCTTCTTGAGAGCAGCGTTTTCTTCGCTTGATTCTGCAGGTGCTTCTTCGAAGTCCACAGCGTTTTCGTCATAGTTGACGAAGACATCGAGGTGGTGGCGCAGGATTGCGGAAGCTTGTAACAAGGCGTCCTGCGGAGTGACACGGCCATCGGTCCAGATATCGAGGATCAACTTATCGAAATCGGTCATTTGGCCGACGCGGGTGGTTTCCACGGAATACTTGACGCGGGTGACGGGCGAGAAGATCGAATCAATCGCAATCACGCCGATTGGTTGGTCCTTGCGCTTGTTTTCATCACCCGTTGAGAAGCCACGGCCTACGCGCACTTCGAATTCACAGTCGAATTTCACCTTCTTATCGAGGGTGCAGATGACTTGGTCCTTGTTGACGATGTCGTAGATATGATCAGGAATGATATCACCAGCGGTGATGACGCCTTCCTTCTCAACTTTGATGGTAAGGATGCGGGGCTCCTTCTCATTATGGCTGAATTTCACCTTTTTGAGGTTTAGAACGATGTCTGTGACGTCCTCGACCACGCCGGGAAGGCTGGAAAATTCGTGTTGGACTCCGGCAATACGCACGGAAGTGATCGATGCACCCTCCAACGAGGAAAGGAGCACGCGGCGGAGGGAGTTACCGATGGTGTGGCCGTATCCACGCTCGAAGGGCTCGGCGGTGAATTGGGCGTAGGTATCGGTGGCGGTTTCCTCGTTGCGAACGAGGCGATTCGGTAGCTCAAAGCGAGCAAGTTTGACTGCTGACATGTTATTTTTGGTAGCCGGGTTACCCTCTAGCGAGCAGATCATTTCCACGAAAGAAACGATGCAGAGGACCGACGGCGATTGATTTGGAAGCTCGCGGGGCGCGACTAAATGCCGGGTGCGGGTGGCTTGCAAAGCTATTTCTGGTCAAATCGATGAAATTACAGGGAAATTGCGTCTGTTTTCCCAAATAACGCTGGAACCCCTTTCGGTTTTCTGGCATTTGTTATGTGTAATCCACCAGTTATTATGAAATCCAAGAAAAATCTAACTAGATTTACCTACGAGACTGCCGCCTTCGAAGGATGGCGGCTGAGCATCAGCCGTGCGGGCACGACATTCACCAAGTATTTCCCCGATAAAAAATACGAAGGCGGTGTCAAATCATTGGAAGCTGCCGAGGCAACACTGGTGGAGATTAAACACTTGATGGAAAGTAGCAAACGAGTCGAAGGAAAACTGGCTCCGACAACGATCAAAAAAGTGGAGAAAATTCTAGCGAATGCTTGAAGCTTCAATGATCTGCTTGATCTAAGCTTGCGCAGGATGGATCGCAAGCCTAGGCCATTTGCTCATGCCTGACCCTCAAGCAACCGTTATTCACTGGTTCCGCCGCGATTTAAGAATCGCAGACAATTTGGCATTGAGCCACGCTGCGAAGTCAGGACTCCCCCTCATTCCGCTTTATATCCTGAGCGATTGGCACAACAGCCACGCTTGGACTGGCCCAAACCGGCAACATTTTCTATGTGAGAGTTTAAACTCGCTTTCCCAGAATATCGAGACGCTCGGCGGTCGGTTACTGATACGCCAGGGAAATGCAGTCCAAGTCCTCCGGCAATTGATCAAAGAGTCCGGAGCGGTGGAGCTTCATTATAATCTCGACCCAGATCCATTTGGAAAATCAATCGAGAAACAAGTCCTCGCCTTAGCCGATGAATTAGGGGTGCGCTGCATCGGTCACGCGGATGCGTCTCTCCATCAGCCCGAAGAAATCCTCACCCAGAGTGGCACCCCCTACCGAGTTTACACCCCATACAGTCGCAATTGGCTATCCCTTCCAAAGCCCTCATCTGTCACCAAACCGAAATCTTTTCAAACTCCCTCCCACCTCACTTCGTTGCCCCTCCCCACTGTGGAACACTGGGGCCTTGCTCTCCCCACCGCTACTCTTCCCGCGGCAGGAGAGCGTGCTGCTAGAGAGCGCCTCAAACTCGCCATTGCTGGGAAAATTCAAAAGTACGCGACCCACCGTGACTTCCCTGCAAGCAACGGCACCTCTCGGATCTCCCAAGACTTACGCTACGGCCTCATCTCGATCCGCACCGTTTACGCCGAAGCAATGAAAGCCCGCGCGGCTGCAGATCTTAGCGGTCGGACCAACATTGATGTCTTTATCAAAGAACTCGCATGGCGTGAATTCTACTTCGCCATCCTGCATTTTTTCCCCAACGTCCTGACCGAAGAATTCAACGCCGATTGGCGCGGCCTGCCTTGGGATGAGCCCGGTGAAAAATTTGAACGATGGAAAGAAGGGCGCACCGGATTCCCCATCATCGATGCTGGGATGCGCGAGCTCAAGGAATCCGGCTTCATGCACAATCGAGTCCGTATGATCACCGCCATGTTTCTCACGAAAGATCTCCACATCGATTGGAAACTCGGCGAATCTTGGTTCATGCAAAATCTCACCGATGGTGAAATTGCTTCTAACAATGGTGGCTGGCAATGGTCTGCGGGCACCGGAGCGGATGCAGCCCCCTATTTCCGAATCCAAAATCCGTGGACCCAAACTGCGCGCTACGACCCTAAAGGAATTTATATCAAACGCTGGGTTCCCGAACTCGCAAATGCCCAGCCAGCCCAATTTCAAGAACCGCCGAAATCTGGCCTCACCATCGCCAAAGGCTACCCCCTGCCCTGTCTCGATCACAAGACCGAGCGCGACCGCACCCTTGCCATTTTCAAAAAGCACCGCGAAGGCAGCAAATAGAAAACTCCACTCATGCACCTACCTAATTTTTTCATGAAATTCCCCATCCTGGGAATCATCGCCTGCCTCTGCGCTTGCAACCCCAAGACCGCCGATGGTCCCCCACCCTTGCGCGTGGGGATGGAATTAAGCACTCCGCCCTTCGAGATGACGGATGCCAAGGGCAATCCAGACGGCATCGGAGTGCGCTTGGCCGAGGCTCTTGCCAAAGATCTGGGCCGCCCGCTCGATATCCAAGTCCTCGCCTTCAAAGGTCTGGAAACCGCTCTCAAAACCAACAAAATCGACGTCATCCTGTCCAGTATGACGGACACCCCGAAGCGCCGCGAATCAATCGCTTTTTCTGCGCCCTACTGCAAAATCGGCCTCGCGCTGCTGGTGCCAAACGACTCCAGCCTTACCAACCCCGCAGAATTGAATCAACCCGGTCGGAAAATCGTCGCCCGCCTCGGCACCACCGCCGTCGAGTATGCGAAGACCCACTTCCCCAAAGCGGAGTTGATCCTGCTCGATCAGAACGCCGCATGCCTCCTCGAGATCACCCAGAAAAAGGCCGATGCATTTATCTATGATCAACTCTCCATTCTAAAACTCCACCTCGCACAACCCGCAAACACTCGCGCCCTGTTAGAGCCACTCCAGACTGAGGCTTGGGCCATGGCCTTGCGCAAAGATGATACCGAATTAAAAACAAAAATCGACGCCTTCCTCACCTCGTTCCGCGCCAGTGGCGGCATGGACGCCCTCGGTGAAAAATACCTGAAAGAAGAAAAAGCCGCACTTAAGGAGCGTGGCGTGCCGTTCATTTTGGAATGAAACTTCGCACGTTTCTGCTGGGTCTGTTTGTCTTGCTATTACTCGCCTTGGCGAGCTGGCAAGTCCTCGCCTCACTCCGATACCAGTGGAACTGGGCAGGCATCTGGGAGCAACGGGAAATCCTCCTGCGCGGCTGGGGACTCACCATCCTCATCTCCCTCGGCGCATTATTGGGCACTCTCATCTTCGGTCTCATCCTTGCCATCGGCCAAGAGACCAAAGAGCCAGTCACCCGCACCGTATGCCGTGGTTACGTGGAACTCATCCGTGGCACCCCCCTGCTCACCCAGCTTTTGTTAGGCTATTACGTCATCGCCGCCGCCTTTAATTTAGACAATAAAATCATCGCCGGAATTCTGCTCCTCACCGCCTTCGAGGCCGCCTACATGGCTGAAATTTTACGTGGTGGCGTGGCCAGCATCGAGCGCTCTCAGTGGGACGCAGCCCGCGCCCTCGGCCTTGATCGGAGGCAGACTTGGCGCTTCGTCATCCTGCCCCAAGCCTTGCGCCGCGTCCTCCCCGGCATGGCTGGTCAGTGTGCCTCGCTCGTCAAGGATTCCAGCTTGCTCAGCGTTTTAGGCATCGCTGAATTTGCCAAACAAACGGACGTCGCCGTCAGTAGCACCAGCTCACCACTCGAAGGCTACCTGCCAATGGCACTCGGCTACCTCGCCCTCACCCTGCCACTTAGCTGGCTCGCGAGAAAGTTGGAACAGAAATGGAAAGTCGCATGAAAATCGAAGTCCAATCATTGGTTAAATCCTACGGCAACCAACGCGCGCTCGATGGTCTATCACTTTCTCTTCCTCCAAGCACCCGCTGCCTTGCCCTCATCGGCCCATCCGGCGGCGGCAAGTCCACCTTCCTGCGCCATCTCGGTGGCCTCGAACTCCCAGATTCCGGCCGCATCAAAGTGAATGGAAACCGTCTATCCACCAGCGAATTCGAATTGCGAAATTACCGCCGCAAAAACGGTTTTCTATTCCAAGGTTATAACTTATTTCCCCATCTCACTGCCCGCCAAAACATCATCTTCCCGCTCGTCCAAGTCCACGGGAAAAGTAACGCAGAAGCTCAAGATCTCGCCACCACCCAGCTCACCCGTTTCGGCCTCGCCAGCCATGCGGATAAGCTCCCCGTCCAGCTCAGCGGCGGTCAGCAACAACGCGTCGCCCTCATCCGCGCGCTCGTCTCCTCGCCCGAGCTGCTCTTCTTGGACGAGCCGACCGCAGCCCTCGATCCCGAGATGACAGTGGAAGTCCTCGAACTCGTGCGTGAGCTCATCCTCGGTGGCCAGGAAGTCATTCTCTGCACCCACGAAATGGGCTTCGCTCGCGCCGTGGCAGACGTCGTCGCCTTCGTCGCCGCTGGTAAGATCAGCGAAGCCGCTCCGCCTGATGCACTATTCAATTCGCCTCAGAATCCCGAAGTCGCGAGATTCCTCAGCAGAGTCTTGGAATTTCGCTAAATTCACTCTGCGGCAGCCTTCATCATCCGCGCCGCAATCTCTTTCAAATCCTCCACAGGGATTGCGTAATTTTCCGCCCGGTTGGCCCTTGCGATATTCATGCCGATGCATTTCCCGCCAAGCTCTAACAATGGCCCACCCACCACTTGGCGGCTGCCCAATACATCATGCTGCATCACCCTCGGAAAACCACTACGCCTCGATGAATAATCACCACTCATCTGGTCGTTGCGATTTTGTTGATCATCGAATAACTCCGCCCGCGCCGCCAACCGCACTTCTACCGTATTTTCAAGTTTCTTCCGCCGATAAGTTACCTTCACCGTGCTACCTTCTTTGCGGGTTTTGAGTAATTCTGCGATTTCTTCTACTTTAGTGATGGGTTTCCCTTCGACCTTCAAAATCACATCACCCTTTTGCAATCCAGCTTCAAAAGCGCCGCTTTTCTCGCCCACTTCCTGGATCTCTAACAACTTTTTCACCGTCTTGAGAACCACCCCGAGAACCGCGCCACCAGATGCTGGGATTTCGCGAATCTTCGCACTTACGATGCCCGCCAGCAGCCGCCGCTTCGTTCGTGTCGTCGCGCCATTTGCCATCACCCATGTGCCTTGCGGCACCTCACTGGTCGCCGCGTAAACCACAGGAAGCAATCCCTCGGCAGCGATCTTTACTAACGCCACATCCCAAATGGTATCCACCAGTAGAACCTTGGCATCAGCGTAATTTTTCTCATCCACCGTGACGGAGAGTTTCGTCACTTTGGTGACCTCACTGGCTTTCGTGAGAATATAGCCATCCGTAGAAATCACCACTCCATAGCCAGCCTCTTTCCGACCATCCAGAATCACCGCGCTGGAGGTCTGTAAAACCTGCCGCTCAGCTTCGAATGCTGCCACCACCTCAGCGCCGGTAGTGCGGAATGCCGAGTCGAGACTCTGCTGACCTGCCGCGGGCAGATAGAGCAAAGTTAGAATTGATAAGATAGTAAGTTTAGCGCGCACCTAGATTAAAAGTATAGTTCTTCGGCTTACCCTGGCGGGTGGTTTCCAGTGTGATTTCATCACCTTTTGCCATTTCCTTGAGTAATCCCTGCATCTGTTCCCGGTTCTGCAACAGCGTTTCATTCAATTTTAAAACCACATCTCCCTCCAAGATCCCAGCTTCTTGGGCCGGACTTTTCTCACCCACTTTGGTCACCCGCAGGCCCCCTTCCTTCCGTTGCTCTGTCGCCAATCCGAGAAATCCGCTTCCTTTTTCCGGCTTCTCCGCAAACGGGCCTTCTCCAATAAATTCACTTGCCAGCATGCCATCCCAGTTCGCGATGAATTGGCTCATCGGCACATGCATGTTCGCTTGTAACTGCGCTCCCACGCGCGAGTGAATCGCGATCAATGTTCCATTCATATCAAACAATGGCCCACCGGAATCCCCACCGATTAAAGTGCAGTCTGATTGGAATGTCGAATTGGCGATCCGCACCAGCCGCCCCAATCGCACCACCGAACCCCGCTCTTTATCCAAGCCACCGGGGTGCCCCAAAGCGAAAACCCAGTCTCCCAATCGCGTCGTATCGGCCCGATCAATTTCCACGAATGGGTAGCTGCCTTTTTCGATAATTTGAATCATCGCCGCATCCGTCTCTGCCATCAGTCCGAGCGTCACAGCCTTGAGCTCGGTGCCATCTTCCATCACCACCGTGACTTTTTTCCCCACGCCTGCGCTCACGTGAGCCGCTGTAAGAATCAAGCCCTCCGGGGAAACAATCACACCACTCCCCGAGCCCTCATCAAGCGCCACGCACACCGTTGCCGCGCGAGCTTGGGGCAGCGCCTGTTGGACGGCGCTTTGGATCGCCAGCAAATCCTCGCGGCCATCAGGCGCTTTTTTGTCATTGAAATAGTTGCGACCCACTTGCGCAGTGGCCCCTGATGCAAACAGGACGCACAATGTAAACCAGGTGATTAAGTTCATGGATGATCTGCGGCCAAGAATAAGAGAGAGATCCTCAGTCGGCAACACATCGCTGAAAATTCACAAAAATAGTCGCATTTTAGAGATCAGCGCGAGCATGACTCCCTATCAAAATCCGCCCTGCTCAGCGTTCTAATGTCTGACCCAGCATCAAAACTCTCGACGCACGATCCATTAATCGACCGTGAGCGAATTGCACCGACTCTGGAACGCACAATTTCCCGTAACTATTCTCCATCTCTGTGGGGAATTTATTGGTCTCCTCAGGGGCCGTTCTTTTGGTTTGAGAAGCCTGATTCCATTCGTTTACAAATACCGTATCGTTGAGTTTCATTTGGATTTTTGGTTAGGAATGAACCATGCCCTTGTTGACATCTTGTTACTATGGGGTTTAAACCTACCTCGTGGAAAACAAGGAGTGGGCCAACCCTCTCCATTCGAATCCAAGGGAGAATTTCCCACCTGAGAGAAAGATAGAAAAGAACTCGTATTTTGCGCCCAGAATCGCAGTTAGAAATTCCAAAAAATCACCTGATTTGAGCAACACGGTCACCCCTCACCCCCTTCCCGCAATGGACGATCTCTTCGAGCACGCTCCGTGTGGTTTTTTACGCTTCGATGATGGCACTGGAATCATCAGGGCAAATGCGACGCTGAGCGACATGCTTGGCTACCAAGCCGGGGAGTTGGCGGGATTGAAGTTGCAGGCAATTTTAGCTAGTGACGCATTGATCATTTTCCCCAAAGAGATTCTTCCTGCACTGCAATCGCATGGAAAAGCAGATGAAATCTATCTTTCGCTGCAATCGAAATCCGGCGAAATTTTCCCTGTAGTTTCAAATTTTGTGAGCCGTCCAAGTGATGGTGGGATGGTGCATGACTGTGTATTGATGCCGGTGAAGAAGCGCATCCAGCATGAGGACAAGCTACTGCGGGCAAGCAGAAAGGCAGAGCGCGTGACGATGAAATTACGTGCGAGGGAAGAGCAATTCCGGGCAACTTTTGAGCAATCTGCAGTCGGCATCGGCCACGTGTGTTCGAAAACCGGCAGGTTCCTGCGAGTGAATGCAAAGTTGTGCGAGATGATCGGCTATTCAGCTGCCGAGTTGTCAAAGTTGATGCCGGCGGACCTCGCATTTCCGGGTGATCCCGATGAGGAGGATCCAGAGTTGGCGCGGATGCTCGGAGGGGAAATTCCATTTTACGAAGCGGAAAAATGCTACCGGCACAAAGACGGAAAATTGATCTGGGTGCACCTGTATGCGAGCCTGCTGCGCTATGGCGATGGCCGTCCGAGACGGACCATCGCGATCGTCCAAGATATCAACGCACGCAAACTAGCGGAGGAGACGATCAAGCGGCAGATTCGCGAGCTGGATAATTTTTATAAAACTGTTCCGACCGGGTTATTCCAGTTCGATGCGGATCTTCGATTTCTGCGCGTGAACGCCTGGACCGCCGCTTTCAATGGCCGCACCATCGAGGCACACATCGGGCGAACCATTGGCGAGGTCGTGGAATCGGCTCATAGCGCGCAGGTTGACGTAATTCTCCGCCAGGTTTTAGAAACAGGTGTGCCAGTCTGCGATGTCGAGATCGTTGGCACCAGTCCTACGATCTCCGAGGCGCGCGTTTGGCTTGCAAGCTTTTACCCCATGCTCGATGAGAGCGGCCTTGTCACAGGTGTGCATGGAGTCTGCATCGACATTACCGATAGAAAGCAGGCCGAGCAGGCTCTCCGGGATAGCCAGCAGTTTACTCGCAGTGTGCTGGACAATCTGTTTGCCTTCGTGGGAGTGCTGACAGCGGATGGAACCCTGATCGAAGTGAATCGTGCGCCACTTGTAGCGGCCGGAATTTCGGCGGGTGATGTCATTGGGAAAAAATTCTGGGACTGCACTTGGTGGAGTTATTCCAAAGGGGTGCAGACGCAGCTCCAAACATGGTGCGAGCAGGTCGTCCGGGGTGAAATCATCCGTTGCGATGTGCAAGTGCTGATGGCTGGAAATAGGCGTGTGTGGGTCGATTTCCAACTATCTCCTCTGCGTGATTCCACTGGCCAGATCACTCATCTGATCCCGTCTGCGATGGATATCACCGCTCGCCATGAGACAGAACTTGCGCTTCGGGCAAGTGAAGAATTCAACCGCACGGTTCTCGAAAACAGCCCTGATTGCGTCAAGGTATTGGACCAAAAAGGCCGGTTGGAATACATCAACCAAAATGGTTTATGTTTGATGGAAATCGAGGATATTGGAGAACTCCGCGGAATGTCATGGGCGCAACTTTGGCCCGAAAGCCAGCGCGCCCCCGTGCACCGTGCTGTGGAGCAAGGAATGCGCGGCGAAGTCTCAAGATTCACCGCACCTAGGCTCACCGCGAAGGGCATTCTGCGCTGGTGGGATGTGATCGTCGCCCCGGTCGTTTCTTCAAATAACAAGGGCGGAGTCACGTCTCTGATCTCCGTCTCGCGCGACATTACCGCGCAAAAACTGGCGGAAGAAACTCTGCGTGAGCAAGGGCAGCGGCTGCGATCATTGTTGGAAAATTCTCCCCTTTCCGTCTTGGAGTGGGATCGCAATTTTATCATCACACGCTGGGCCGGTGAAGCAGAGGCCACTTATGGCTGGAGTGCGGCGGAAGTGATCGGCAGACCTATTTCCGAGCTGGATCTTATTTTTCCAGCAGATCAGGACGATGTGGGAAATGTCATCATGCGCCTGAGCGATGGCGTCACGCGCCACCTTACCCATAATTTCCGCCTATGCACAAAAGATCGCCGGGTGATCCACTGCATCTGGCATCACTCGGTTCTGGTAGATGAGTCCGGGAAAATTGTTACGGTGCTCACGCTCGGCCGGGATGTGACCGCGCAAAAGGAGGCTGAAATGCAATTGCTCCAGCGGACCAAAGAACTTAGTGAAAGTGAAGTGCGCCGACGGCTTGCCACTGAGGTATCGGCAGTGGGAATCTGGGAGTGGAACGTGCTCACTGATGTCATGCACTGGGACGCGCAAATTTTCCGAATCTATGGAATTACCCCTACAGCCGATGGCTTTGTGCATTATAGTGTTTGGAGTGGAGCCTTGCTGCCCGAGGATTTGGAGAAAAGTGAGCGAATCTTGCTGGATGCCGTGAGCCGGGGAGTGGAGAGCCGTCGTGAATTCCGTATTCTCCGCGAGGACGATGGCGAGTGTCGCCACATCGAAGCTGTGGAGACCGTGCGCACCAATGCGCGAGGCAAGACGGAATGGGTCGTAGGAACTAATTTGGACATCACCGAGCGCAAGCTCAGCCGGGAAGCTCTCGTGGAGGCCAAGGATCGTGCGGAAGCCGCATCCCAGGCCAAGGATCACTTTTTGGCCGCTCTGAGCCATGAATTGCGCACTCCGCTCAATCCTGTGCTAATGATGGCCACTGCCCTTGCGGGTGATCCCTCACTGCCTGCGGAAGCCCGCGAGCAGCTAGAGATGATGCGGCGCAATATTGAACTCGAAGCGCGCCTCATCGATGATCTGCTCGATCTTACCCACATCACCCATGGAAAATTTTCCATCGAGCAATCCATCGCAGACGTTCACGACTTACTTACCTATACTGACGAAATTATTCGCAGCGATAGCCTAGGGAAACAGTTACGGATTTCGTTAAACTTCAATGCGGTGCAACATCACATCCTTGCCGATCCTGCGAGGCTACAGCAGGTGTTTTGGAATCTATTGAGAAACGCCGTCAAATTCACGCCCGATGGTGGCGCCATTGACGTCACCACTAGCAATGATACCGAAGGCAATATCATCATTTGCGTGACAGATACCGGCATCGGTATCCGTGAGAAAATTTTACCACAAATCTTCGATGCCTTCGAGCAAGGAGATTCCGGCGCGGAACATCTATACGGCGGACTAGGGCTGGGGCTTGCGATCTCCAGTGCCATCGTGACTGCCCATGGCGGGGAAATTACAGCGGCAAGCCAAGGACCCGGGCACGGATCCGTATTTACAGTCACGCTCAGCACGGTCCCCGCACCTTTACAAACAAGCGAAAAGGATCTGGCGCTGCCACAGCCTGCCCATGTTTTGTGCCTACTAGTGGTAGAAGATCACGACGCCACACGCACCGTGCTGGAACGCCTGCTCACCCACAGTGGCCACAGGGTCACCACCGTCTCCACCGTGAATGAGGCGCTCAACCAATTCAGGACAAAGCACTTCGATGCGGTCATTAGTGACTTGGGCCTGCCAGACGGCAGCGGTCTAGAGCTCATGGAAGAAATTCAAAAAATCCGGCCTGTCCCCGCAATCGCCTTGAGTGGTTACGGGATGGATGGAGACGTCATCCGCACTCAAGAAGCAGGTTTCTTCGCCCATCTGGTCAAGCCTGTGAAGATGGATCAACTCAAGCAATTACTAACTCAAATACCCGCTCAAGGCGAGTCGCACCCTATCGCATAAGTCAAAACTTCCAGTCACACTCATGAATCTCGATCCGCAGCGCGCTCAACGACTCATTCATCAACATTTGCATGATGTGAGAAATTCGATCAATTGCCTCAATCTAGAAGCCGAGTGGCTCGATCACCTGCCCGTCGATCCCGAGGTGGCTGCGACGGTCACGCGAATGCGTGCCGAACTGACGGAATTGGAAGCGAAGATGCAAGCGCTCCAATGCAGGTTTTTCGCACCACGTCCCAGCACGCTCGCGGCCGATGAGTTATTGGAGCTCTGGCAGCATCAGATCGAGCCAATGGCATCCGCCACCCGCCGGATCAAATGGTCAGCGACAAGTGAATCACGATGCTTGGTCATCGATGTGGAAGCCATCCTTTCCGTGTTGCGCGAGCTCGTCATCACAGCATGGCAACGCACCGGCGGTGACACGATTCACGCGGCGCTCCATCCTATAGATTCTCACATTATTATAACTCTGCGAGAGACCCACAAAGACGCTTGCTCTGCCGTACCAAATTTTGAAGAAGTCCGGAGGATTATCGAAATAAATGGTGGAAACTTCACTGGCGGTGAGAAAACGGACGTCAGTGAAAGAGTCGTTACTCTGAGATTTGCTTTAGTCTGATCACAGAATTTCTTCGGAAAATTCCCAGCCATTCGCGACTCTCACGGCCGGGATAAGATTGCTGGGGAACCCAGCCGTCCACTCGATCGAACCATGGGGAAAATATAGTTTCGATCTCTCCAATCGTCGCACCGAAGGGCGGGCCGGTTCGGTCTTCGCCGGGGTCAAATGGATTGAGGAAAAACACACCTGCCAAGATGCCCCCTGGGGATAGGATTCGAGCTGCAGCGAGCGCGTAAGCGGAGCGTTGGCTGGGATCGATCGCGCAGAAGCAGGTGTGCTCCCAGATGGAAGAAATTTCAATGCCGCTCTGCCATTCAGGATCGAGAAAATCTCCTAGTTGGTAGCTCTCGCTACCCATGGTGGGCTGAGCCTTAGCCAATGAGATGGCGGTGGGAGATAGGTCTAGCCCATGGGCGCAGCGGCCGCTGGTGGCGAGTGCTCTGACGTCGTGGCCGAGGCCACAACCGGGCACCAGCACGGCGGCAGTGCCCCATAGATCAGGGTCGCACTTGGCCAAGAGTTCAATGAGTGGTGGCGCGGCAGTGCCTTTTTCCCAAGGCATATCTGCCGCTTGATAGCGTGCTTCCCAATCGGTCATGGAACGAAGGTAGTGAGCATTACAGTTTTAACAAGGCGGCGGCATAGAAGCCATCGTAGCCGGTGGCGGCGGGGGAAACCGGGCGTTCTTCGATGAGTTCGAAGCCACCTTGGGCGAGCAGATGATTGATCGCCGCGCGGTTTTCCGATGGTAGGATGGAGCAGGTGGCATACACCAATCTGCCGCCCGGCTTAAGCATGGCGGTGTAGCTGGTGAGGAGTTCTTTCTGAATGCCTTGGAGGCGCTCCAGTCCGGCGGGCTTGAGTCGCCATTTAAGGTCGGGCTGACGTTTGAGGGTGCCAAGGCCGGAGCAAGGTGCATCGATAAGGAGCCGATCTGCGACTTCGGCGAAATCCTCAGTGGTGGTCTTGGTGATGGGCTTGGATTTGACGCACTTGTTGGCGTTGGCACGCTTCGCGCGGCGTTCGAGTTCGACGAGTTTTTTCACATCGACATCCATGCCGAAGACTCGGCCTTCATTTCCCATGAGGGCGGCGAGGTGGAGCGACTTGCCGCCTGCACCGGAGCAGGCATCGATGATGCGCTCACCGGGCTGGGGCGCAAGAAGTGGCGCGATCATCTGGGAGCCGGCATCTTGGATTTCCACCCGGCCATCGAGGCGGAGCGTCTTGGGCAACGATTTCCCGGGTGCGAGGATGAGGGCGTCTGGCAAATCCGGGACGGCGGTGGCGGTGATCCCGGCTGCTGCGAGCCAGATGATGGCTTCAGGGCGAGTGGTGCGGAGGGTATTGACGCGGAGGAAAATGGAGGCGCGTTGATTGAGCGCGGTGAGCTCCGCATCCCATGCGCTGCCAAGCTCAGCCACGCCGAGGGCATCCAGCCAATCCGGGATGGACTCGCGGACGGCGCGCGATTGGGCGGAGAGATCCGCCTCGCGAGCACGGATTTCCTCGATGGGCCGACCATTGTAAGCCCACCATTCCGGGATTTCGTAGCCCATGCGGACCCACTGCGCGGCGCAAAGGGCAGTCGTTTCCTCGCTCTCGACAAGGAACGATAGGGCACGCCGCCAACGCGCCACTTCGAAGACGGTTTCTGCGACGAAACTGCGGTCACGCTTGCCCCAGCGGGGATTTTCCTCGAAGGCGGTGGCTAATTCGTGATCAAGGACCTTGTGTTCGCGGAACACCGATTTAGCGATGGTGGAGGCGGCCTCGGCGAGGATGCGGTGCATTTTCATGAAGCGAGACCCTTTCTTAATCAAGTCGATGTGGCAATCGTTATGCCATTTCAATCGACATTCCCGCTCTGCTAAGGCGTATTTCCGGCGTGCCGA
>JBGSUW010000005.1:0-12061 GCA_041753275.1 Akkermansiaceae bacterium
GGTGATGGGGACGCGACCGATTGCTTTTCCTTTTTGATCCAGGAAATCAGCGTTTGATAACTCACGCCGTGATGGGCGGCGAAGCGCGGGGCGCTCAAGCCGCTGGCGCGGTAGGCATCCACCATGGTTTTCTTTTGCTCCGGGGTGTAGCGCAGGCGGCCAATCTGATCCGTTTTTAAGAGAGATTCATTCATAAGTGTCATAGATCAGTGAACTATGACACTTATGAATACTCGGGCCATCAACTTCAGGCGGCGCTATGGACTACGCTTACATTGGAAAAGGGCGGCGATCCTTTGGTGATTTTCCCCGAAGGCGAAATTTACCATCACCACCGCAGGCTGGATCCGCTCAATGAGGGGGTGGCCTCGATCTTACTCAAGGCGGCGGCGCGCTTGCCCGAGGGAAGAAATGCCTATCTTGTGCCGGTCGGCCTGAGGTTTTTCCACGATCCTGCGGCTGAGCAAACGTTCGTGAGCCGCCTCTCCAGACTCGAAGATCGCATCGGCTGGACGCCGAAGCCGACGATGCCAGTAGATGAGCGGATTTTGCGCCTCGGCACCGGCATCCTCGCATTGAAAGAAACCGAAGCCCTTGGCTATGCGGGCGCTGGCAGCGTCCATGAGCGCCTCAATCATCTATGTGATACGCTGCTCTCTCAAGTGGAATCCCGCTACCCGCTCGATGCCAAAGCCGTCACCCCGCCGGAGCGGGTGAGGGCATTGCGCTACCGCATCCGCAGACGCTTGCTGGATGTAGAGAAGGCTCCGAGCGATTCCGAGCGGGAAAGTTTGTTAGATGATATGGATCGCGTCTTCACCGCATTACAGGCGCATAGTTATATCGGCTCCTATTTGTTGAGCGAGCCGACATTTGATCACCGCGCCGAGACGATTTTAAAACTAGAAGAGGATCTGCTTGGCTTCCCTACCTATCCCAGCGCCCGCAGTGCTCACGTGGTGGCGGGTGTACCGCTCGCAGTGAGTGAGATGCTGCGCACTGGCGAACTCCCGCCCAAGGGCGGCGCGAGTGCGCTCACGGAACTACTCGAAGCACGGCTCGGAAGTTTAATCGCGGCTTCATCTAGTAATGCCCAAGCATAGGTTACATCACGAAGGGGCGAAAAATGTTCACGCATAACTTGGTGGACCTCGCAAAACTGTATGGCAGCATTGTAGTTTGTGCCACTGATGAGGCTGATTCCTTACAAGAGGAATGCACATGGAAATAGATCTTACACTAAAATTTGCTCAACAATTGGCGCAAAATTTGCTCAATAGTGAGGATGTTAATCCCCTCTTTTTGTCGTCTCCCACTACTTACTGGATGCGCGATCGCGCTACTTCTGCCTTCCTGTGTCAGTACGAAAAACATCGCTATTTCCAAGCAGGATAGAGCTTTATTGACAGGACAGACGGTGGCGGTTTCCAAGCGAAAGATGCCTGGTTGGTGGGTAATGAAGCCTGAAGCGGCAATGGCCGCTGGCCTCGGTGGTGTGATCGGTGGGGGAATTGCGGGTGGCATCGCAGAACGCCAAGGCAAGGAACAATTAGATAGACACAACATTAAAGATCCCGCCGTGCGTATCTCTGATAACTTGATGGAATATTTAAAAGCCAGCTATAATATCAAGGCAGCCTCTTCCCCAGGCGCAATGAGTAAAGATATCGATCCTAAGAAAGTAGTAGCAGCTCATCCCGGAGCAGCCTATGTTTTAGACACGTTTACCAGCGGCTGGGTGGGTATCTATTACCCGCTGACTTTTACTAAGTACCGGGTGGTTTACACCGCAAAGATGCGCTTGATTGAGACAAGCAGTGGTCGAATCGTGGCTGAAGGTTTCCACAGTTACCAATCCGATGATAAAGCAAATGCTCCTAACTACGATGGCATTTACTCAAATGGAGCTTCGTTTCTAAAGCGTGAGTTGAAGACGGCCAGCGATGGCGCGATTGCCATCTTTAAGAAGCAGCTTTAAGCAAGTTTCAGGAAATTTTCCCGAGTCTCTCTTCCAGTGCTTTCACCCGGGCGACGAGCTTTGGCAGGCGGCGGACGAGAGCTTGATATTTCATGTCCTCGCGGATGGGAATGGCGGGACGGCCTGAATAGACTTGATTCCCAGTAATACTATTACTTACGCCAGCACGCGCGGCGAGAATCGAATGATCACCAATTTTCAGGTGCCCTGTGACTCCGCATTGGCCACCCATCGTGACATGATCGCCAATTTGTGAGCTGCCGGAAATGCCCGTTTGGGAAATGATCAAGCAATGTCTGCCGACGATCACATTATGCCCGATTTGGACGAGATTATCGATTTTGGTCCCTTCGCCAATGATGGTTTTGCCAAAGCGCGCACGGTCGATGGTGGTGTTCGCGCCGACCTCAACGTCATCACCGATCTCTACAATTCCAACCTGATCAATTTTGACATGGCGGCCTCCGGAAAATTCATAGCCGTAGCCGTCAGAACCGATGACCGCACCGGGCTGAAGAATGACCCGGTCACCGATGATGCAGCGTTCGCGGATGGAAACGTTGGCGAAAATGCGGCAATTTTCGCCAATTTTCACTTCTTCACCGATGACGCTGTTGGAGCCGATGTCAGAGCCATTGCCGATGATGGCTCCAGCAAGAATGACAGCACCAGGCTGGACGCGGACTTGGGCGGGATCCAAGACAGCAGACGGATCTACAAAAGCAGTGGGGTGAATGCCCGGTTGAAACTTGCGGGAGGTGGTGGCGAAGTGGCTGACGACGCTGGAGAATGCCAATGATGGATTCGCCACCGCGATGAGCGCCACCTCTGGGGGACCATCGGTGATACCGAGCGGGACGATGACGGCGGAAGCGCGAGTGGTGAGAAACTGTGGGTAATATTTCTCATTACCCAGAAAACTTACATCACCTGGCGCGGCGGCATCAAGCGCCGCCATGCCGGTGAGAGACAAATCGAGCCCGCCCCGGACGATGTGACCATCGATCTTGTGGGCGAGCTCGGAAAGCGTGAGGGCGAATGCCAACTCGGGAAATGTTTGAGGTTATCTCACTCTTTTCCAGCAGGTGCAGGAGCTTCCTCTGCAGGAGCTTCCTCTGCGGACATCTCAGGTGCTGCCTCTCCTTCTGCTGGAAGGGACTCGGCTGGAGCATCCTTGTTCAGGTCTTTCAATAGGCCAGCAGTGATGTCAGTAGCATCCTTGGTGTAGAGCAGGAAAGGAACTTGAGAAGTGCTGAGGCCGGATTTGTCGAAAACGTAGTCGTAGTTATCAAGCTTGGCTTTTTCTTCCACTAGTTTGCGGATTTCTTCGAGAATGCCCTTCATGCGCTGGACCATTTTCTCGTTGAGGGCTTGGTTGCGGCGTTGGAGGAATTCGCGGCGCTCACGGTCCAAGGCGACGGCTTCTTGCTGTTGCGCCTGCCAATCTTTGAAAAGGGTCTGCTTCTTTGAATCATTGAGCGAAGGATCTTCGAGCTGTTTGCGGAGATTCGCCAACGAGCTTTCGAGCTCACGGATGCGGGCGAGGCGCTCATTATTATCCTTCTGGATACGCGCACGTTCGACGTTGATTTGTTTCTGCGCCTCGTTGGTGCGGTAATATTGCTTGAATAGCTCCTGCATATCTACAGTAGCAATATTGAGCTTTGCCTCTTGGGCGAAGGCCACAGTGGCGAGCGAGGCCGCGAGGGCGATGGTGAAAATTCTGCGAATAAGAGTCATTGGGTAGTGAGGTGTGGTTCCAAATAGCGGCTAACGAGGGCGAAAGTGAACACAAATTTCAAAGTCGTCAACGAACTTCCCGAAACTCGGCTGAACTTCATCCATTGACATCGATGGGATCTAAGTTTGGATTTTGCCATGGAGTGGTTGTTCACGGAGTTTCTTTGGGGAGAATATTGCACGGAATTCGCGTTGGCGGCGGAAATTCGTGGATTTTCTCGGGAAATTTTAGCCGATTTTACCATGGGGCCGCTTCTCGCTTGGGAAAGGCCTGGCCCGGGACCAAGGGTCTATCTTTCCGCCGGAATCCACGGAGATGAGCCGGCGGGGCCTCTCGCACTCTTGGAATTGATGAGAAATGAATTTTTTTCCGAGGAGGTCCATTGGCTGCTGTGCCCCGCACTCAATCCAGATGGCCTCGCCGCCGCCAGCCGGGAAAATGCTCAGGGGATCGACTTGAATCGCGACTATTGGTCGCTCACCACCGCAGAAGTGGCGACGCATGCTCGCTGGCTTACCTCCCAGCCAGCCCCGGATCTTTGCATCTCTCTTCACGAGGATTGGGAGACTTCCGGGTTCTATTTTTATGAAATCAATCTGGGCGAAGACGATCCTGAGCGCGCCGCAGAAATCCTCTCTGCCGTGCATCCATGGCTGCCTGCGGAAGCTTGCGCCGAGATCGATGGCCATGCCTGCCGCTCTCCCGGTTGGATTTATCACGAAGCCGAGCCAGACCTGCCAGAGGGTTGGCCGGAAGCCATTTACCTCGCAAAAATGGGCTGTCCACTATCCTTCACCTTTGAGACTCCAAGCTGCGCCAAGCTTGAAACTCGGGTCGCCGCCCATTGCGCCGCCATCCGCGCGGTCTGCGGGAATCTGCTACACTAGATCCTCCAACGCTGCCTCAAGCGTGGGAAAGCGAAATTCAAATCCATCCGCTTCCAACGCATCGGGAAGTGCTCTCTGGCCCGCAAGCAAGGCCCCGCCGAATTCACCGAGCACGATTTTAAGCACAAATCCCGGCACCGGAAAAATCGCCGGCCGATGCACAGCCGCCGCTAACTTGCTGGTAAAATCCACGTTTCGCTCGGGATTGGGTGCGGTGCCATTGATCGGCCCGCTCAGAGATTCTGACAAAACGGCATGCACCATCGCCGCCCGCAAATCCTCCAAATGCACCCACGGCATCCACTGCTGCCCAGAGCCCAACCTGCCGCCGATGCCGGACTTGAAAACGAGCATCAATTTCTTAAACGCCGATCCATCCCGACCCAGCACGATCCCGGTGCGCACCGGCACCACCTTCACGCCCATGGCCTTCGCGGCGTCAGCCGCACGCTCCCATTCCACGCACAGCTCTGCCAGATAACCGCTGCCCGCAGACGATCCTTCGCCTAAAACCTCATCCCCGCGATCTCCATAAATTCCCACTGCAGAGGCATTCACCAACACCTTGGGGCGCTGCTCTGGTGAGAGCTTGCTGATCGCTTCGATCACTTGATTCGTCACACCGATGCGGCTTTCATGAAAAAGTCTGCGTTTGCGCTCCGTCCAACGCTGGTCAATGGGTTCACCCGCGAGATTGATAATCGCTTGGTGTCCGGAAAAATCCAAGTTTGAAGGCTTTTGCCAGCCATCCACCCCGGCCACAGAACCATTTCCCGCACGGCTGATACCGGTGGTGGCCACGCCATTTTCCCGCAATAACGCTGGAATTCCCCGCCCTACAAATCCGGTCACACCGATGATGGCTGCTCTCTGAATCGACTGCATACCCCACCTTGTGCTCGATTCTCCGCTGGCGAAATGAATTTCTCGGCAGGCTTTCACTCTTTACTTAAAAAGGACGAAGTATTTGGATCGCCGCCGATGTCCAAGGCCGGAACGTTCATAACTGCGTTACTTTGTTGCTCGCCCCTCTGCGCTCAAGACGGGCAAGTGCTCCCGGACGGTGGGCCGCAGCCGCTTGTGGACATCATCACTCCCGTGCCCGCGCCGGAGATCCCGCTGGGGGCACTCGGACTGATTGGCCCCGCCGTGCCTCAAGAGCTGAAAATCGATAATCAAGGCGGCAGCATCTCCGGAGATCTCTCCACCGGCGTCCTCACTCTGGGTGGCCCCATCAAGGTTCAGGGGGATAATGGGCTACAAATTTTCTCAGACACCGCCACCATCGATACCAAAGCGAAGATCGCGATCCTCAAAGGTAACGTGAGTATTTATCAGGGAAACCTTCTCCAAAGGGGCGAGCGCACCGTTTATAACTACGGAACCAAGTCGCTGGAAACAGAAGGTCTCCGGGCCTCCGTGGATCCTATTCTGTTGGAATCCGGAAAATTCACCGCGGAAGAACGCAACGGCAAACAAGTCTTCGTCGGCACCGATGCCGGGATCACCACTCATGATGTGGAATATCCGAACTATTGGGTGCGGGCGAAGAAAACCACAATCTATCCTGGGGAAAAAGTGGTTTTCAATCATTTAAGTCTCTACGCCGGAGAGACGCCGGTCTTCTGGCTGCCTTATCTTAGCCAGCCGCTCGATGCCGAGCTAGGTTATCATTTCATCCCCGGCGCCAGATCCGCCTGGGGACCGTATCTGCTCAATACCTATGGCATCATGCTTGGAGGAAACTATAACTCCGAGACAGGTGAAAATGAGGATGCATGGTTACTTTCACGCTGGCGTGTCGATTTACTCACCAAGCGTGGCATTGGCACCGGCATTGATTTGGTAGATACCCGCGGGGAGCCAATTACTGAAATCACCGGGTTAAGTGCTTACTTTATCAATGACCTCGCACCAGACACCACCCGCTCCGGAATACGCCGCGGATTCGTCAATGAGGATCGCTATAAAGTAGAGTTAAAGTATCGCAACGAACTTAAGTTGAAAACAGACGCACAATGGCGCCTTGATTCCAATCTGACATTCCTGAGTGATACGAATTATTTAGAAGACTTTGATCCTGATTCCTTCCGCAATAATCCGGCACCGGACAATACGATCGGCCTCTACCGCCGTGATGATGCCTCTCTGTTCTCCGTTTACGCGAGGTATCAGTTAAACAATTTTTATCGCGCGGATACCCGCCTGCCTGAAGTTTCATTTGATAAAGCCCGCGCACCACTCTTCGGGCTGCCCGTTCTTCATGAAGGCAGCACTTCATTCGGCCTGATTGGCGAGCGCGCGGCCCAACAGACGCAGCGTGCGGTGGTGAATCCCCTGTTCAAACTCAGTGCCGGAGATGTTGCTGTGCCTCGCCTCCTCAGGGAACTTTCCGGCTACGAGCGCCGGCTTGCGGAATCAATGGTCTCCCTGCCCCTCGGAGATATCCGGCGGGAAGCAATCCGCAGCCAATTGCTGGATCCGAGTTATGCACGCTTCACCACCTATCAAGAAGTTTCCCTACCCCTCACACTTGCCAATTCCATCAATCTCACCCCGCAGGCAGGCATCGGCTACAATCGCTATAATGCAGTGGATGGGCCTATCGGAAACTCGGATCAAACTTACCTCCACGTCGGCGCGGAGACATCAGTGAAATTTTCCAAAAATATCGGAGACTATACCGATGCCTCTTTAGGTCTTGATGGAATCACCCATGTTTTCCAACCCTATAGTAATTGGTCCATCATCTCTACCAATAGCTTGGATTCCTTCAGTCCTCGGGTGGACAGGCTCACACCCACCACCCGCCCGCGCCCGCTGGATCCGAATCGCTTCATCGCAGTGGATGAGCTGCAAAGCTGGAACGTCGCCCGCCTTGGGACTCGCAATCGTCTTTTTACCCAACGTGATAATCAAAGCTTCGAGTGGTTATACATGGATACCTTCATCGATGTCTTTCTCAATGATCCGGAAGGCGATCGTGAGTTTTCCAATCTCTACAACGAGTTGCGCTGGAAGCCCGTTCCATGGTTGGACGTTGGCCTTGAAACTCAATTCCCCATCGTCATTGGTGGCTCGGGATTTGTAGAATTTAATACAGACTTCCGGTTCCTTCCCACGGAGGATCTTGAGTTAAGCATCGGTTACCGGAATTTGAGCAATCATCCGGTGTTGATCGACTCAAGCCGGATCGAGACAAAGATCTATAATCGTCTCAACGAGGACTGGGGCATCGGGATGCAGCATTCTTACGAGCTGGCAGATGGCACCTTGGAATTTGAGCAATACTCGCTCCATCGGGATCTAGGAAATTGGGTAGCCGGTGTGGGCATCAGCCATCGCGATAACCGCCTAGAACAAGAATATGCGATCGTTTTCAGCCTGACTCTCAAGGATTTCCCCTCCAACACCTTGCCTTTTAATATTGATGGTCGATGATCTGTGCCGATCCATGACGCTCACCACCACCCAACTTCTCTCCACGCTGCACTGGCGCTATGCCACCAAGCAATTCGATCCCACCCGCAAAATTCCAGCCGATGTGTGGACGGCGCTTGAGGAATCCCTCGTTCTCACTCCCTCCTCATTCGGTCTTCAGCCTTGGAAATTCATCGTCGTGCAGAATCCGGCGCTGCGTTTCCAGCTTCTCACGGAATCATGGAAACAACCCCAAGTCACGGACGCATCTCACTATGTTGTCCTCACCGCCCGCACCGATCTAACATCGGAAGACATCGATGCCTGGATGACATGCATGGCTGCGGCCCGGGGGGTGGAATCCGCGTCACTGGCGGGTTACAAAGGCGTCGTCGAGGGCTTCGCCCAGGCAATGAGCCATGAAGACCGCCACCAATGGAACGCCCGGCAAGTGTACATCGCACTTGGCCAGTTGTTGCTCTCCGCAGCTGTCCTCGGCCTCGATGCATGTCCGATGGAGGGCATCAGCCGGGAAGGCTACGATCAGGTGTTGGGAATCGCCGGTAGCGGCTACTCCACCGCAGTGGCATGCGCGGTGGGCTACCGTGCAGAGGACGATAAGTATGCCATATCACCGAAAGCGCGCTTCGAGCGCTCCCAAGTGATCGAACACCTCTAAAACTTCACCTCATTGTTCCTCAGGAGCTTTCAGCCCCAGAAGTGACCACACACGTTTTGCGAGATGCAGTGCAATTTTTGAGGAGTTCTCCTTTTCCTTGGCAATCCCATTCACTCCGATATTGATCGATGGGACGCGGCCCATCGGCGTATCATGAGTGCCCGCTTTCACAAAAATCCGCTTCGCAAGCTCGTCCGCACATTTCTCGTCAGACTCCATGTTCCAGATAGTTTTCAAATCCAGCTCCTTGCTCACTCCTAATAAATACTCACGCTCTAACAATTTTCCCCGTAGTTCTTTAGCAATCTCGTCCTGCTTCTCCGTCGTCATCTCTTGATTGACTACCAAGGGCACCCAGATAGGAGATGGTCGGGTCTCTTTATAGATCCCATAGGCGAACCAGGCTCCCACCACCATCACCACCATTGTCACAGCACCTACGATTAACCAACGTTTCATCACCAGACGTTATTCCTCTTTCCATCACTTCGCCAAGCTAGAAATTCATGCAATACCCCGCTACCTCCGCCACCGTAGAAACTCTCCCAAATGGACTCACCCTGATCCTCGATCCCGATGCCGCAGCCCCCGTGGTCTCTGCGCAATTCTGGGTGGCCACCGGCAGCATGCATGAAGATGCCCACCTCGGTGCCGGCATTTCCCACTTCCTCGAGCACATGGTCTTCAAGGGTACTCGCGATTACGATGCGGAGACTCTCGCGGACACCGTCCAAGCCGCCGGTGGCCACTGGAATGCCTACACCAGCTTCGACCGCACCGTTTACTACATCGATGGTCCCGCAGACTCCCTCCCGGTGTTTTTGAAAACTCTCTCAGGCTTGGTTTTCTATCCCACCATCCCGGAATCCGAGTTTGAAAAAGAAAAGGACGTGATCCGCCGCGAGATCGATATGGGCCTCGATGATCCGGATAATGCCGCCAGCCGCTTGTTGTTTTCCACCGCCTTCACGCTCGATCCACGCCGCCACCCGGTCATCGGCCATCGCCATTTATTCGATGCCATCACCTACCAGGATCTCACCGGCTACCATCAATCCCGCTACACTCCAGACCGTTGCTTCGTGGTCATTTCCGGCGATTTCAACGCTGCGAACGCCCGCGAGATGCTCACCGCCCTCACTGCAGAAAAACTCCCCGGATGTGGCCGCGAGCCGTTATTGGTGACGGATCCTCCCCAGCTCGGCCCACGCCGGATGCGGCAAACTTTCGCCATCCCCACCAGCCGGATCTCACTCGCATGGAAGTCCCCCGCCCTCGATCACCCGGATGCACCCGCCTACGATGTGCTGGCAGGAATCCTCGGCCGTGGCCGCGCCTCCCGCCTCCACCGCAGCCTCCGCGAGGAACAAGAACTCGCCCTCGAAATTTCCGCCTTCTCGTGGACCGGCCCCGGCCGCGAAGGAGTCCTCGCCATCAGTGCCGATGCCGAGCCCGCCAAGCGGGATGCCCTCATCGCCGCCATTCACAACGAGCTCGCCGCATTTCCTGAGACCCCGCTGGAAGACGATCTAGCAAAGGCAAAACGCCAGATTTTCGCCAGCCAGTTCCGCAGCCTCACCACCGCCTCAGGCCGGGCCGCAGACCTTGCTTCGAATTGGCACGAAGCCCGCGATCTGGACTTCACCCAGCGCCACCTCGCCGCCATCGATGCCGTCACCACCGCAGACATCCGCCGCGTGGCCCGCCATCTCACGGATGAGAAACTCTGCCTCACCATCCTCGATCCACTGGACGCACCCGCCTCCCTCCGGGCGGCTAAGCAATCTCACACCCGCCAGGAAATCCAAGTCCACACCCTCGCCAATGGCATCACCCTCGCGCTGATCCCGGACCACCGCGTCCCACTCATCCACTTCCAAGCCGCCATCCGCGCCGGACTACCTTCCGAGACTGCGGAAAATAACGGACTCAATCAACTCCTCGCCTCCACCCTCACCAAGGGCACGCTCACTCGCAGCGCCTTGGAAATCGCCACCGATCTCGAATCACTAGGTGCCTCCATCAGCGCGGTGCCCGGTAACAACGCCATCCTCGTCCAAGCCGCCGGCCTCGCGCCCGATCTGGAAACCATCGCCAGCGTATTTGCCGAAACCATCCTCACCCCCGCACTGCCAGACGATGCCATCGAGCGGGAAAAAGCCAGCCAACTCGCCTCACTCGAAGAAGCCCTCCAAGATCCACTTCACCTCGGCTTCCGCACCCTCCGCCAGACCATCTTCGCCCACACCGGCTATGGGCTCGATTCCCTCGGCAGCCCGGAAACTCTCGCCCAGCTTGGCCGCCAGAATTTGCTGGAACACCACGCCCGCCACTTCAATGGCGCAAATCTCACACTCACCCTCGCTGGCGACTTCGATCCCACCCGCGCCCTCAGCCTGATCACCGAGAAATTTTCCGCCCTCACTCCCGGCCAGCGCTGGCACGCCCCGGCCAGTGTCATCACCCAAGGGCTCACCCAAGTCCACCATTTGCCCAAGAAACAGGCCATCGTCACCATCGGCTTCCCCGGCACCACCGTCAGCGGCGCGAATCGCCACGCCCTCGCCATGATCCAAGAATACGCCTCAGACATGGCCGGCCCGTTGTTCTCCCGTATCCGCGAAGAACTCGGGCTCGCCTACCAAGTCGGAGCCACCCAGTTCCTCGGCTACGATACCGGCTTGTTCACCTTCTACGTCGCCACCTCGCCCGAGCAAGTGGACCTCGCCCGTAGTGAATTACTTCTGGAAATCGGGAAAATTGCCCAAAACGGCATCCCGCAAGAAGCCTTCGATCGCGTGCGCTCCACCGTCCTCAGCGGCCTCGCCATCCAGCAGCAATCGCCCGCATCCGTCGCCCGCCACGTCGCCCTGGATCTCCTCTTCGGCCACCCTGCGGACCAACATCGCCGCCTCGTCGCGGATTACCAAGCGCTCACTTGTGAAGAGGTCCGGGAAACAGCAGCCAGCGTTTTTTCAATCCCACCCACTCTCGTGACCATCCTGCCCGAGGAAGAAACGCCCGCCTAGCAGTCTAAAATGACAAGATCACTTCTGATCATTTTTGTGACTCGCCAGCCGTAGCAACCAGCGATTAAATCCGCCGCAGATGATTTTAGGATTGATGCAACCTTCCAGCCTGATCGAGCAAGGCGGCCCGCTGGTGTGGGTGCTGATGGCCTTGGCATTTATCGGCGCCGTCTGTGTGGTGGAACGCTTGTTTTTCTTCCACCGGGCGCGCATCAATATTGGCAATCTCCTCGTCGGGCTGGCGCATCACATCCGCCGCCGCTCGTATGCCGAGGCATTGCATGAAGCCGCCCGCGCGCCCGGCCCCGTGGCTCGGGTGGCACACGC
>JBGSUW010000006.1:0-44435 GCA_041753275.1 Akkermansiaceae bacterium
AATTGTAGCGGCCTTGCACCGGTTCATGTTGGCCCCAAAAGGTGATGGTCTCGACGGCGTTGAGACCGGCGTCTTTGGAACGACGCATGAGTTCCGGCCACATGGCCGGTGTGCTGCGCAGGTAGTGGATCGCTCCCGATAGCAGCAGCTCACGGCGACCATTGATGATGACAGATTTGGAATCGAACGTGGTGGTTTTCATGCCGTTTTGAGCGCGGATATTTTGGATAAAGTTAAAGCCAATACGATTGAGGTAACGACGTCTTTGTTCTTTCGACGATTGAGTAAATCAAGCACGCAACACTGGGTCATTGCTGCGGACAACCGTGGACCGGGTGATGTTTTACGGGTTGGAAATGGATACGCGGACACGAACGAAGCGTTTGGCGGGGCTCGCAAATGAGTCGGTTACGGTCACGCGCTCGAAAGTTGTGTCGATGCTGGTGACGCTTTCCGTGGCAGATGCGTTGACCGCCCACGTGGCGAGGGCGTCGCTAAACTCGACGGCATAGGTGATGCCGGGAGCAGTCGCGGACTTGCGACGGATGTAAGTGAGCTGGAGTTTTCCGGTGCTGGATTCGACACCGACGAGCGGCAGACCGGCGGTGCCGTTGGCGGCGAGGACGGAGGCGTTGGGTGTGGACAATGACGTGGCTTGGCCGGAGCCGGCACCGAGCATATTGAAGGCGTATTTGAGGAGGTTCGCCACGCCGTCGCCGGCGGGGGTGAGCAGGTCTTGCGAGCCGTCGGCGGCGAGGCCGTTGGCTGTGCGGAAGGTGACCAAGCTGCTGCCGGTGGACTGAACTACACCGCGGAACTCGACCTCGGCGACATCGCCAAAGTTGATGGGTTGTTGATAGCGCAGGTAGCGATAGAAGGTGCTGTCGCTGATCGTGATTTGCTGCCAAGCCGAGCCCGGGTCGCTGACAACGGTGTGGAGGGTGGTCCAACTCGTCGCGTTGTTTGAACCCTGGAACACGCCGCCGACCATGCGGCTGGTGAACGTCGAGCGGGCAATATAACGGATGAGACTCACTCGACCCGCGAGATTTTGCCCGAGATCGATCTGGGCAAAGCTACCGGTGGTGGCTTCCGGGGCGAAGAAGGTAGTAGTGTTGCCATCGAAGACCTTGTTCGCATCGTAGGTGGCGTTATTCTGATAAGGAGTCGATCCACTCACCGTGCCCGTCAGGAGAGCATCGAGTATTGTAATGCTAACCGAGCGGGTGCTGGAGGTGCCTTGACCATTGGTGGCAGTGAAACTTGGTGTGAAAGTGCCAGCCATCGCGGGAGTGCCGGAAAGCAGGCCAGTGGTGGTGTTGAGCGTGATACCAGGAGGCAGGCTGCCGCTAGCGAGGGCGTAGCTGGTCGGCATATTGCTGGCCGCGATTTGGAAGTTCAAAGCCGAGCTAACGGAGCCACTAATAATTTGGTCAGCGGTAACAACGGGGATGAGCCCGGTGTCAATGAACGGAGTGACGGCGGCGAGGGACGTGCCCATGCGGAGCTCGTCAATGATCATGGCATTGGCAACGAAGGCACGGGTTTGCACGTTGGAGATGCCGGGGAAGTTGATGTTCTGAACGATGGCATTGGGATTTCCTAATGGCTGACCCAAAGGTGGATTTACCCAGAGACTCACTCGATCAGTAGGGCCTTCGGAGAAATCAATGCGCACGATCATCAGCGCCGGGCTGTCCAGTGCGAGGGGGGCGGCGGTCGCATTGATTCCATTCAGGCTCCAACCTGTGGTGGTATTACCGATGAAAAAATTGTTTTGGCCGTCAAACCTGAGGCTGAAGTTAAATGCGTTTGCGGTGGAGCTACTCGTTTGAGCGAGGAAACTCAGGTAGATGCTGGATCCGTCCGGGCCAAAATTCCCGTTGCTAGCATTGCCGACGCGTTGGGCAAGGTGAGGATCGGTCGCCATGTTTTGGTAGAAATAAGGATTTCCGCCCCATGTGGCATTGTTGATGCGGGCCGCACCACCGGTGGTCGTGAGCGTTTTGGTGCCTTGATTGTAGGATAGGCCGGCGATGACGTCAGTGGAGATTCCCCAACTGCCGCGCATTCCGTTGCTGGTGCCCGAGGGATTGCCTCCAGCCACGTTCGACGCAGGTAGGCCGTTGTTGTTGTTGAGGCCGCCGTCGGGATCGGGGTTGTTGGAGGGAACCGTGTAGCTGAACGACTCCTGGATGATCGGAAGCCCTGCAATCACACTGGGAGTGGCTCTGACCACGCGAGAATCGCTGCTGGTGCCGAGCGTATTGGTGGAAGTGACCTTGTAGAAATACGTGGTGCCGTTGGTGCGACCCGTGCGGACATAGCTCGGGCTGGTGATACCGCTTTGGACGAGGGTAAAAGGACCGACCGCACTGGATGCTTCGTAAACGCTATAACTGTTGGCATTGGAAATAGCAGTCCAGGCGAGGGTAACTTGCCCGTTGCCGTTATCGGTGTGCAAATCGACCGGTGCAAAGGGGATGGCGGGAGCGGGCACAAACACGTAGGTCGCAGTGGTGTAAGGCAGACCCGAGGTGGGCGTGGCGACTGCCGTAATACCGCGTATGCCTGAGTTGGCTGGAGTCCAACTGAGGGTGTAAGGAGCAGTCGAGGTGGAGCCAAGGGATGTGGTGCCATCGAAGTATTCCACCGAAGTGATGGACCCACCATAGGAACCAAGGTTCAGGCTCAGAGTGGTAGGCACCCCGATAATTCGCTCGTTGAAAGGTAGAGGCGCAGAGAATTGAATCGTTTGCAGCGAGGCTTGGGCACGATAGGCACGGGCAACGCCCTCGGTGGGCAGCCAGGAATCCACCAGCGGATTGTTCGGATCTTTGATGAGGGTGTTCGCTGCATCGGCCTCGATTTTGAGGAAGCGGCTGGAGCCACCGGAAATTTGATAACCGTTGGTGGCAGAATTTGTTGAATTACGAGCTCCCCACCAACCGGAGTTCAAGGGGATAGAGCCGAGAACCGGGCTGGTTGTGGCGGTGGGAGCGAGGCCTTCGGGATAGCGTCCGGCTTTCATCATCTGTTCGAACCAGTAGAAGGCGAATCCGTTGTAGGCTTCACTGTAGTTATACCAATGGCCGATACCCCATTTCACCGCCATGGTGCTGCGGGTCTGGCCATATTGACGTGAAGTGTTTATGTTAGGGCCAATGCTGAATAGATTTACCGTCGTATCTGCCGTGCCAGGCATCAATAATCCTGGGACCTCGCGCTGCAATGACGTGAGCGGACTATAAGTCGCTCCGAGTTTATCCCAAGCGTTGTGGGCGATCACTCCGATGGTGCGCTCAGGCCAAGGCAAAAAACTGCGTGACGCACTGAAACCGCCTCCAGACATGCCACTGAAGGCAACGGGAGCACTTCGGAGTTCTGGACGGCCGGTGGTGTTCGCGATTAAATCGAGCTTATCGATCAGGTCTCCGAGTTTCATCTCCGCATCGGGGTTACCAGTGCCTGGATCGAAATCATAAGTGCCATTCACGCCGACTACGGCGAAACGCCAGAAGTTGGCCACGGCTTGGAATTCGGGGAGGACAACTTCATTCCGAGTATCACCAAAAGTGCCGGATAGTAAAAACAAGGTGCCTCGGAGGGGGGCGGTTCCCGGCGGCACATAGACGCGATATTTAGCAAAAAGGGCTTCGTCGTTGAAGTCGAATAGAGTGGATTTCGGATTCTGGATGGTGAGCACGGATGAGGCGCTGTTACCAAGCACCGCGCCGGTGGGACTGGTAAGATAAAGCCCGACTTGCAACGTGCCGGCGGTGGAGCCAGTCGCGGGTAAGGTGACGGTAAACGACTTGGTGGCACTGTCGCCGGCCGCCCAGTTAAGGGTTCCGGTGGTGGCAATGTAATGCTGCCCCGCCGACGCGGAGGGCAGTCTTTCCATGTTAAATCGGATCACCGGCAGGGTATTGCTGGTGGCGTAGTTTACACTCGCCGCACCGGTGCTGCCGCTGTCGCGTCGCACCGTGATGGTGGCGGTGCTGCCCTCGGCGCCATAAAAGATACGCGCATCGTAGTTGAGCACGCCTGCGGTCGGAGCGTCGGCATCGAGCACGTCGAAGCGAGCCTGACTTTGAGCGCCGTAGGTGGCTGTCCCGGTGAGATTGGCGATTCGGGCTTCGAAACGGACCGTGCCGTCCACGCCAGGCGTGTTATAACGGAGGGTTTGGCGGAAGACGTTTCCGTTGAGCGTATCAAGAAAGTTGATAGGCACCGTCTTGTCGGCGGTGTCGCCATCCGCCCATGTCACGCGGCCAACGGCGACCCATTTACGGGTGTTACGCCTCGCATAATAATTCGTATCCTCGACCGCATTGCTAGTGATCGAACTTGGATACACCGTATAGCTAACCGTGACTGCGCCGGAGCTGCCGCCGGTGCGGGTGAGCGTAAGGGTCGGCGTCGTGGAGGGTTCTGGCGGGTTATTTCCGCTAACCTCCTGATGAGTGAAAACAGCTTGGCTGAACTGGATGGAACCGCCGGGAGCCGCGCTGATGTTAAGCGTGACGTCCACCGGTGTGGTTGTCCCTCCCGCATCGGTGGCAGTGATGATTGTCGGGTAACTGCCAGCGTTATTGGGCACGCCGGTGATGACGCCGGTGAGTGAATTTAAAAGCAGACCAGGCGGCAGCGAACCGCTCGTCACAGCCCAGCTGGTAGGCGTGCCGCCGACGACTACTTGATAACTCAAGGGCGTGCCGCCGGTGCCGTTGACGTCGATCGCATACAAACTGCATGGGATGGCGAAGACAGCTAAAAACGAAATAACTTTCAGGACGGATAGGAAATGATGGAGCATCAGTTTGGGATGGTTTTTGAATTGGGTTTTTACGGGGTTGGGATTAGGCTTAGCAACGCGGCCATTGCAGTCCTGACCCTTACGAGTTTTTTGGGTAGTCATTTATATTGAAGGCAGAATTTTCAGAGGAAATCGCAGTGGTCAGTTTTTTCTAAACACTGACCGAATGCAATGGGCTTAAAGATTTGATGGGATTTTTAGTAGCGACGCCAGCCGAGACTTGCTCAGAAGGTCTTTCAGTCTGATTGAGTTTACAAGTGGGAAGTTAGCAAGAGGCAGGAGTGAGAATATTGAATGACTTATTGCGTCGCTTGCAAGGGGAGCAGTTATTGCGAATTCCCCACTGAAGTCATGCTCATTTTCTGAAAATAACAGCGTTTTATGGTTTGGTGATTTGAACTCGCACAAAGCGTTTATCGGGAAACGCTGCCGAATCGGTGACGGTAACGCGTTCGAAGGTGCCATCGATGCTGCTAGAGCTTTGAGCTGCTGAATTATCTTCCGCCCACGTGACGAGGTCAGTTGAAAACTGGACGGTGTAATTGATCCCAGGAGCAGGTGATCCTGAAGCTTTGCGACGGATAAATGTAACTTGCAGTTTCTGAGTCGGACTTTCCATGCCGATGAGTGGCAGACCGGCAGTGCCAGCAGGGGTGAGCACCGCATTGTTTGGGGTGCTTAGATTGGCGACCTGGCCCGTGCCTGAACCGATCATGTTGAATGCGTATTTTTCCAAATTCGTCACGTCATCTCCCGCAAGTGCTTGGGAATCTTGAGTGCCATCGCTCAATAAGCCATGGTTGCTGCGGAACGTTTGGAGAGCATTAAAGGTCGCCGAGCTGTAGAGAGTGGCGATGCTTGAAGGGGAAAGGGCGATCGAGAACACTTGAGTATCATCAATTTTGCCATCGAGCACACTCGCACCCGTTTTATTTGCACCAAAGGTCAAGCCTCCAGTAGAGCTTTCCACAGCCGGGATCGTAACGGATTTATCGAGCACGCCATTGATGTAATATTGCAAGGCAGTGCCGCTTTTCACGAGTGCGATATGCGTCCAAGTATTGATAGCCAAACTAGTGTCGCTGGAGGTTTCACCACCGCCGAGGCGCGAGTAAACTTTCCCGGTGCCGGGATCATTACCGTAAGTGTAGAGCCATCCCCGGCCTGTACCGCCACCATCAGCTTGGCCGACGATTGAAGAAGCACTCGCAGACTTGCTGTTTAGGTAAATCCAAGTCGTAACCGTAAAATCGCTGGTAGCGGGGTTTAGCACGGTGGGTGTAGTGGCATAGTTGCCCGAGGTGCCGTCTAATGATAGGGCTTGGGTGCCGATCTTTCCAGCTGAATAGTTGATTGTGCCCACGCTGCTGGCATTAAATGTGGTAGGAGTTGCCAAAAGATTGCCATCAAATTTCCAAGTTGCGAGCGGTGTGAGATTCTGAGGGACGACACTTAGAATCCCGCCAAATTCGATTTCGGAAACATCTGCTTGGTTGGTAGGGTTGAAGTATCGCAGGAAGCGGAACGTGCCCGGTTGATCGATTAGCAGAGCTTTCCAGCCGGTCACTGGCTCGGTGGTGATCGTTGCCAGCGTCGTCCAAGTCGTTCCATCGTTTGAGCCCTCAAAGCGACCGCCTATCATACGAGCTGTGAAGCCCGGACGGGGAAAGTAGCGAATGGAAGTGACGTTTGCGCCATTGCCAATTCCAAGATCAAGCATCGTAAAGGCATCACTGACACCAGGAGCAAAAAAGGTGGACGTGTCGCCATCGTAAGCTTTTCGAGCGTCAGAGAGGAAGCTGCCTGGGCTGGTAGAAACAGTGCCGGTGAGAAGTGGGCCCAGAGGGATTGGCAGGATCGTGATATCAAAGCTAACGGGCGCGGAAGTTCCGGAGCTATTGGTAGCGGTGAAGCTGACAGGATAGGTTCCCACCACATTTGAGGTGCCGCTTATCAATCCGGTCTTTGGGTTGAGGGTGACTCCTGGTGGTAAAGCTCCGGCTGCAAGGGTGATGGTAGGGTTAGGGCTACCGCTCCGGATCAGCGTGAAATTCAGCGGGGAATCGACGATGGATTCCACGTTAGATGGCTGAATGATGGCAGCCGGACTGGTAGATTGTAGGCCATGAAACTCGATCTCTGCGGTATCTGCCAATCCGCTCGGGTGGATGTAACGAAAGAATCGAAACAAAGTCGGCTGGGTGATGGGGAGTGTGTGCCATCCGCTTGAAGGTGCTGAAGATAGGCTCGCCAAGGTGGTCCAAGACGTGCCATTGGTCGAGCCTTCGAAACGGCCTCCATTCATGCGACTTTCAAACCCAGGCCGAGGAAAATAACGAATGGAAGTGACTTGCGCACTTGCGCCTGCACCGACATCAAGGTTGATAAACCCGCCATTGGCGGCGGGGACAAATGAAGTTGCGATTGACCCATCGTAAGCCATGGTGGCGGAAAAAGCTGGGTTTCCTGCGGAAGGAGCACTGCCAGTGATTGTGCCGGTAAGCAGCGGATCTAGCTCGGCAGGTGGATTGATCAGCTGGATCGAGCGCGGACCTGCGAGCCATGTCTGACCGGCCCGCCAAGGATCGATTGAAATGCTGTTGTTCCAAGAATGACGGTTCTCTGCGCTGGTCTGCTCCTCCCACGTTACGCCATTGTCGGGGCTATAATAAACTTTATTAAAAGTATCACCTGGACGGCGCCCGATCACACTCAATCTTCCACCATAAGCGTCAATTGAACCCATTTTAATGAAATCTCCAACGGTGACCCACGTTGATCCTCCATCATCACTCCGGCGTAGATAGTCATTGATTGCCCAAATCCGGCCTTCGATAGTCGGGTCCACCGCGAGACCCAAAATCCAATGAATACCAAACGGAGAAGATTGCAAATTCCACGTGGTTCCGCCATCGAGGCTACGCCAGAGGCCGCGGACAGCAGGCACGTTATCGGCGCGTAGGCCGAGGTAGCGGATATTAGGATTGATTCCATCACGCTCGAGAAACGAATTCTCTGGATGATATCTCGATCCGGTATTGACATCATCAAAGAGCGAACCGTTGACCTTGGCGAAACTGGCCCCGCCATTGATGGTCCGGTATAGCCCTGGATTGCTAATTGCACCCGGTTCTTCACTCCACCCGAGCAGAACTAGAAAGTCATTCGGATCATTGAGCGACATCACCGAGCGGGTCACACCCTCGGTATTCGGAGGCAGACCTGAATAGTTGATTTTTGACCAATTCACCCCGCCGTCTGTTGAGCGGACTATGATCGTCTCGCCTAAAGCTTGCTGCACGCCAGCACCGACAATCGTCTGGCCGTCGGCGGAGGTCATCACTTCATGGTACGTTTGTAATTCATTGTAAGCTTTATGACTACAATGAACGGTGGTCCCGGTAAGTCCGCCATCATCTACGACGAAAATACCGCGATCTGAGGTGGCGATATAAGCGCGGAGCGGGTTTTGCCGATCAAAGTTAACCCGATAACTGGCAATCCCTGGCATTCCGCCGGGTTGGTAGCGCCAAGTGATACCATTGTCCTCACTCAGGGAGATGGCGGAGCCTCCGGTGATGAGCCAGCGGTTGGGATTGTTTACATCCTGGATCATCATATCACGGCCGCCAATACGATTTGCCGCCAAGATTTTCTCTGCTGAAGTCCATTCTGGGACGTAAGTCGCGGTTTGCGAGATTTGACGATCCGTCCAAGTGATGCCGTCCGGACTCACTTTGGGAGCCCATGGCTGGAAACCAATTTCAGAAGCCCAAAATGTGCCGTCAGCGAGAAGCGTGACGTTGGGAATCGCTTGACCATTCCAAGTGCGCTGGGTGGCGATGTAAGTGGATGGATCATTCCAGTTTGTCGCAGTGATGTTCCAGACTCCGTCATTGGTCGCGATGACCGACACGTTCGCGGAGCTGCGAGCGATACTATATACTAATGGATTGCCATAATTTTCACTCTGTTGGCCATTATTGTTCCAAACTTTGGTCCATGTTGTTCCACTATCTGCTGAGCACCATAGGCCACCGAGGGTGGTAACGCCTTCAACGGCAGCGGTGCCCACCCAGATTTGGTTGGGTGAATTTGGATTGATATGAATCGTCGTCGCATGTTCGTTTGCGAAAACACTGCCACCGAGGCCCGTCCAAGAGGCTCCATTGTCATCCGAGCGCCAGAGGCCTTCCGTCAGGCCGACACGATTGGCAGCGAGCCAAATTTGATTCGCTATGGTGGGATGGTAGGCAATCGGCTTCGATCCGCGAAACAGCTGAGGCTTTTTTAGATCAGTGAGCCGTGTGTTCCAGTTATCGCCCCCATCGGTGCTGGTCCAAATTTTAGAAGCCGTCATGAAGGCTACCCGATCCGCGTCTGAATTTTGAACCGCCACGCTGTGAACGAAGGTATTTACTCCAGGTTCTGTAAAACGGCTTTGAAGAAATTTCCAGCTGGCACCAAAATCTTCGCTGCGACTCAGTCCAAAAATATCTCCGTAACCGTAGAGGCGGCCGCTAGGATGTTGGGCAAAGCCACTGACCCATCCACCTGTATCCAAGGGGATATCCCGATAGGTATTTTGCGCAGATAGAGGCGAGTTTACCGCTATTCCAATAGCAAAAGCGGTTAAAATTGAACGGAGGAGTAGGGATTTCATGGATTGGATTTTTGGTTTTTGAAAATATTAATGAGGCATTCAGCGCATCTCAAAAATGAAATTGCGAGCTTTTGAGGCACATCGGATCGCTGGATAATTGAAACAGCCCAATCTGGTAAATTGACAAAAATAGTGGAAATGGAGGCGTGAACTCATACATAACGTCTCATTCATTGCACTAATCTGCGGTCAGAGGAACAATTAAAAAGCTAAATGTGTTAACTTTGTGTTCTCAATGTAGTTAGAAAGTAAATGCATGATCCCGGTAAGGCACTATCTTTCGGATGGGGGAGGCTGGAAATTCATCTTTAAGCTTGCCTCTCGATTCACCCGAACAATGCAGGAAACTTCTCTTGGATCGACTAAAAAGAAAATCCAATTTTCAGCAGAAACGATTTCTGAATTATCCCATAGGATTTTTGAGCCTTGGGCACTTAGCCCTATTGCGGATGACTTGGATAGACGAGCGATTTCAGATGATTGCTCAGCCGCTCTGCGATGATTGTATGTCCGAAGTCGCTAGGATGACAAAGATCTTTGGTGAGCCCATTCCAATCTAGGAGGGTGGATCCCTCAACGAGGCTGAGATTCGGACGCGCGATTTTGGTGACAAGTTCACGCAAAATTTCCCGGAATGGCTCGGCAGCCCGTGGCGCGTTTGGTAAATCATGGCCACCTGGAAAGAGTGTGATCGCTAAAACACAGCGCGAGGGATCTCGGGAAGATTTCTCCAAAATTCCTTCGGCTAATTTGCGAAATTCCTTATCAGAAATCATGGGCACGGCACCCAGCATGTTGATGCCGAGTTCTAATATCGCAATGTGCCAATCTTGCCGTGCGGCGATGAAATCCCCGAGTTCTGGCTCGCAATGACACGATCCCCCGAACCCGAGGTTGATGGCATCTACGCCCAGACGCAGCGCGGTATGTCCTAGGTAGGTATTCGCCATCCGCCCTGAAAGTGATCCTTGGGTGATGGATGAACCGTAGGCGAGCAGCGTCCGGGTAGGCTTCTCCGCAGGAGTCGGCGGGCGCAAGCTGCCTCCATTCGCCTGCGCGCTGATGAAGCGCACGCGGCCTGTGCCACTCAGTTGCAAGCGCATGACGCTGGGTGAGAAAGCTGGCGAGGGTGCGGTGATGTCGATCAGCCTGAGGTCGCGCTCAACGGCAAAAGTTCGCGTTTCTCCGGGTTCGAGGCAGAATTCTTCTTGGAAATGCTCACCTTGATAGATCCGGACATATTCGTGATGAATCTCTGAATGAAGGGTGATTTCCACGCTGGGTGCCTCACTGACGTAGCGAAGTTCGCAATGCGTCGGGCAGCATGCGACGGTCTGCGCTGTGGGATTGAGGAAAGGTCGGATCGCTTCAGGGATCCGCTGTAAAAGCCAGCCACTCCCCGCACCGGCGTCGATCAATTCCGCAACGTTGTGAAACTCGATGCTTGAATGATGGATCATAGGAAAAAGGCTGGTTTAAATTTTTTGAGCAGAAGGAAACCGTGATGCTGAGTGCAGGAAATCGAGACAAACGGCAGACGTCCAAGCAAATCCAGAATCTCGCAGACCCGCACCGTTAAGTGCGTTAAAATTTTCTCGAAATCCATGGTTCTCACATAACAGGCAGAAATTCTCAGCAGTTTTCCATGCGACTTCTTCCTTGTGATGCTTGAGAAGCATTTCGACCACTTGGTGGGTGCTAGGCGCCCAGATCGGGCCTAACCAATAGCCGTCTTCTGTATAATGGTCACTCAATGGACTCTCGGAGGCGAATCCGTGATTGGTAAGAAATCGCAGAGGTTCTAGTAATTGCGTTAATTGATTGGCGGCGATCGCCTCAGGCAATCGCTCACTTAGCAACAGCGGCCAGAACTGGCGCAAGCAATCGCCTTGATTCCCTCGCAGATGAGTTCCTGACTGAAGAGTGACGAAGCGCTCGCCGGACCAAGAATGCTGGATCAATTTACCTAACAATGTTTCCGCGCATTCACGCCACCCACTTGCAAGTGCGGGGAGTTCGCGCAGCTCAGCCAACACCGCAAGCGCCTCCATTTGCTCGATCAGATACACTGTGAGATCGGGTGATTCAGCGGGCAAGCCACCGCAACACACCGAATCATTGTCCCACCCGGATTCGCAGCCATGATTGTATTGGGGGATGCCGTCATGATCATCATCACGGTGGGTGAACCACCAGTTCGTCCATTTTTCCAAGGCCGTGTAGGCGTCTCCGAGTTCTTGGGAAGTGGGAGTGTAGTGGGGTAAAATTTGCAATAATGTGCGCCCATGCACTGGCGGTTTTGTCATACCGAAGTCCACATTCACATCATCAAATGCATCTGGCAGCATTCCTTCCTCGGTCTGCAGAGCGAAGGGTAACCACCATTGCTCCCACGCAATTCGCGGGTGACTGCGGCGCAACGCGAGAGCCACGAAACAATGATCCCAGCTCCAGACAGAGGTCATTGCATTCTGAGACATCATGATTGGCGGATAGGCATAATTTCCACCTGCCGGCATCGTGTTGGACCATTGATTATACGCTGCCGCTCGGGCAAGACTCCGCCAACGCTCAGGGAAGACGCCAAAGCTATCCAACCATTTGGCAAATTCGCTTTTCGCTGATTCCACCACGGCGTCAAAGCTCGGGCGCTCCCGTGGCTCCACCCAAGTGGAGGCAAATTCGGTGATCTCATACTCGCCGTTGCCTTTTTCAGGATGGAGCAAGAGCAGCGCTGGTTCGGTATCGCTTTTTCCTGGAATGAAGGGTGCGTGTCCTTCTATGGACCCTGAGAGTGCGGTCACCATCAGCCGTGACCGGGAAGCATTCAGATTGAGATGCCAGCGGCGCTCAAGCACACACGGAAAAGATGATGAGTAGGGCTGGCCATGCACCTGAAGATGTAGCGGCTTTTCCCCCAGCACGCGAATGCGCAGGGTGCGATCGCCATCCAGCGCGAATTCCACACTACCATTCGCGGTGGTGAAGGTGAGTTTCTCCGGCGACGCCTCAAGCACTGCCTCATCACAATAATGCAGAGATATCAGAGTCCGATGGACCACTCCGCCGCGGCAGGTGCTAAGGTAAAGCTTGTGCTTGCCACCTTCCTCGCGATTTGAAAGTGAGAGCCAATGAAAGGCGCGGCTGAAAGGTGAATGATCAAGAAGACAATCGATGTTGAGGGACGGCAGGGAAGACACAATTTATAAATTTTAACCCCACTGAAAAGAGGTTAGCGAAGGCCGCGGGGGGCGAGTTTCTTGGGGGACTCGAAGACCACATCGGTGATGGATACGCGGCGCTCGGTGGCGGGATCGTGAGTGGAAACCTGCATTTTGCGCAGAGTCCAGACGTTGTCGCCCACTTTCATGATGTCTTCCACCTGAAATTCTTTGATCAATTTGCCTTCCCTGTTGTGGCCGCGGATCTTCATGAACGCGCCGAACTTGGTATGGATCCAGACATAAACGACTTCATAACGTCCGCCGCTGCCTTTGGGTTTATCGACGCGAATTTTGTAACACGCTTGGCCGCCCACGTTTTCTTGACCTTCCAGCTTTGGATTAGGCCAGTAGAAAAAGCGAAGGGCGAGGTCTTCGTAGGTGAGGTCTGTGCCTGCGATCGGTTCGCCCAGTTTTTTTGCGGGGAAATCGAGAGTCTTGCCATTGACGATTTCAAAAAGATCGTATTTGGAATCTGCCAGACGCATGTGGAAAATTCGCCAGGCGGGGGAGTTGTTTTCGTTAAATTGGAATTGGATGTTTTTTCCATCCAGGAAGAGGGCGATGGGCACTTTGTTCCTGCCGCGACTCAGGTTGCCACGGAGCGGCTCGGATTTATCGAGTTGTGTCAAGGTGGCGGCAATGCGTGCTCCTTCGAGGATGGCGTTGGCATCTGGCTGCTGGGCGTGGGCGCTGGTAATGAGAGCTGCGGCGAGCAGGGCGGATTTGAACTTCATAGAAAAAGAATCGGCTGGCATGCTAGGTTCGACAAGCTTTGCATCTGATTCCTTCGAAATATTTGTAATTTCGAGCCATAATTTTTCAAATCAAGTTTTGAGGCTTGCTGATTTAGTGGTGGGTGAATTGGATGTCTTCGGCGTTAGCGCCGTTCCCAGCCGTCATGAGTCTTCGCAAGCAGCTATCCGATATTCTTCCAACACTTCTCCCTGCAAACCCTGCTGACTCGCTCAAGGGCACTGAGTTGATACGGCTGACACGGTTACAACTTGAAGGAAATTATTCGGATGCTTCGCTCCGTTATCATTTTTCAATCATGTCATGCGATCCGGGATCGCCGATTGCAAAAGTGGAGAAAGGCCAAGGGTATTACCGCCGGAGTGCGCCATTGCCAGCACTTTCTGGAGCGCAGGAGTTATTTGCACTCACTCAAGGGCGCTTGGACGACCTTACCAGCGGCGGCTCGGACATGGTGGACGAGACGATGTTACGGATCCGCAAGTTTAGGGCAGTCGTGACGCGCTATTTTGAAATTAACGGGCGCTTTCCGTTCGCATTCCGCGATGCTTTTGCCAAAGATTCTCCGATTAGTAATTTGTGGAAATATCCCGAGCTCGTGCTTGTCGATTGGGAAACGGGCGGATCCCCGGATGAGGAAATGACTTTGGATGAGACGATGCTCGCGTTTAAGCAGCGGCTCGGAATCGCTCCTTTCCGGCTACATGCGGCGCGCTTGAGGATCCAGCCATCGTTGCAATCTTATCGCGAGGATTTTTTTCAAACTCTCGCAGTCTCGATGTGGGCTCAGGGCGGGGAGCTTATCTATGCAGTTCCCATCGAGGATGAGGCATTGGGCGATGGATTGCGGCGTCTAAGTGCGATTTTCGGCGTGGGAGTGACGTCCTTCGGCCTGACCAGTGAAACTTTGGACGACCTACCACGCCCGGCAAACATTCTCAATGCTCACCCTCGGGAGACAGAGGCCATCATGGCGAAGTTGGAATTTAATCGTATCGCAGCGCCGAAATCTCGACCGCATTTGGATTGGACTGCGCTTAGTTCCATGCGTAACGAATCAGAGGAGGCGGAGAAATTGGTGTTGTGGCTCACTCGTTGCATCGATGGTCGCAGGGCAGAGGGCTACAAAGAGGACTGAAATTTCACTAAATGAGCTGGACCTTTCAAAGCATCGCGATCGTCGGGTCTGGTGCCATCGGTTTGTATTATGGCGGGAGACTTGCCGCAGCGGGCGAGGATGTGCGTTTCCTAGTGCGGGGTGACTACGATGCGATTTCAAAGAACGGCTTGGCAGTTGAGAGCATTCAAGGGGATTTCTGCGTTCCTCACCCGCAAGTTTACCAAACGGCGGCAGAAATTGGGCCGGTGGATCTGGTGATCGTCGCTTGGAAAACAACTTCAAATACCCAGCTCGCCGCAGTTTTACCGCTGCTGCTTCATGCACACACGCAGGTGATGACCTTGCAGAATGGCTTGGGAAATTGTGAAACCCTTGCTGAAATAGTCGGGCCGCAGCGGGTCTTGGGCGGGCTATGCTTTGTCTGCATCAATCGCACGGCGGCGGGGCAAATTCGTCACAGCGGTGGGGGCAGGATTTCGTTGGGAGAGTGGGCAAACGGAGAACAGGGGCGGGCAATGGAAATCGCCCGTCGTTTCCAAAACGCCGCGATCGATGCGCACGCTAATGAAAATTTGCAAAAGGCGCAGTGGGAGAAACTCATTTGGAATATTCCCTTCAACGGCCTCTCGGTGGCTGCTGGCGGAGTGACTACGGATATCTTGCTCGCCAATCCGGCGACCGAAAATGAAATCCGCGAAATGATGTGGGAAGTGCTCACGGCCGCCCGCGCCCAAGGTCTTGATCTGTCGGAGGATCTCATCGATTCGAACATCGAAAGCACACGGCCGATGGGGCCATATCGCACTTCCAGCATGATCGATTACGTGGAAGGCCGTGAGGTGGAAATCGAGCCGATCTGGCAGGAGCCACTGCGGCGGGCCAAGCAGGCGAACGTGGCCATGCCTCGGACTGAGATGCTATTCCGGCAGATCCAAGACCGCATTGCCGAGAGGTCTAAAATGACGCCAATTTTGTAAATTTCACCCTCCTCAGAATCCCACTTGTGGCGGCGGGGTTTCTCACTGATATTGGGCTGGCGGAATCGTAAGGTTTTTGGAAGTCTTGCGTCCACGCCGGAGTAGTAGATTCATACCATTGTTCATGCCACCGTCACCCGATTTACCCCCAGCTCAGGTCGTCATTCCAGAAGCTTTACGGCTTCAGTTGGACAGCTTCCGGCGTCATCTTTGGCGGGTAAAAATCATGGAAGCGGCCGCAGCAGGTCTCATCGGCCTGATCGTTTCATTCCTGTTGGTTTATCTCTTAGATCGTTTCATTCCCACACCGGGGTTTGTGAGGCTACTGATTCTTGCAGGCGGCGTCTCATTGTTTGCCGTATTCGCACCCTACTGGCTGCATCGCTGGGTCTGGCGCCAGCGCCGGGAATCACAGCTCGCGCGGCTGATTTCAAAAAAATACCCCGGCCTTGGGGATCGGCTTCTCGGAGTGATCGAGTTGCAAAATCAACAAGGCGCTGCGGATTCGCTCTCGCCTCGATTGCGCGAGGCGGCCATGCAGGCTGTGGCGGCAGAGGCCGGCCGACGCCAACTCGATGATGCTTTACCACCGCAGCGCCACCGCCGCTGGGCGCTTGCTGCGGCCTTACTCGCGGTGGCGGCAATCGCTGTCTTCGCCTTCACGCCGCGAGCGAGTCAGAATGCGTTCCAGCGCTGGATCATGCCGCTTTCCAAAACCGAGCGCTACACGTTCACCAAGCTGGAAAATCCGCCCACTTACCGTGCGGTGGCATTTGGCGAAGCCTTCGAAATCGAACTGCGACTCTCCCGCCAATCTGAGCAGCGCCCTGCCAGCGCGACCGCCCGCTACGGCCTACAACCCGAACTCACAACCCAACTGGCAAACACCACCTACCGCTTTATATTTCCCGGGCAGCAAGACTCAGGCCGCGTGATTTTCAAGATTGGTGACCTTCGCCATGAGATGAAAATTGAGCCGATGCCTCGCCCGGGCATCGAGTCTGTCAACGCCTTTGTTACCCCTCCCAGCTACCTCGGCATCCCGCAAAAAACGGTGGACCTGAATACTGGCGTCCTCAACGTGGTGGAGGGAAGTAAAGTCCGGCTCGATCTCAATTCCAGCCGCCCTCTGAAGATCGCCACTTACGGCCCCAGCCGCGCCCAGAGCCTGGAGCTCGCTGCGGAAGAATTTACGCCCGTTTCAGGGATTTTGGAACATTCAGGCACACGATCCTCAACCCCGGTCTTAGACATCGGCCGCATCCCGCTGGAAATCCCCTTCCAGTGGACAGATGTCCTAGGTCTCTCAGGGGAGCAAGGATTTAAAGTCCGCATCGATGCCACCAGCGATGCTCCTCCTACTTGTTACATGCAGGGGATTGATCGACAAAAAGCGATTCTTCCCGAGGAGACAGTTGAATTCGAGGTCCTCGCAGAAGACGATTTCGGCGTCAGGGAGACCGGCATTGAGTGGGCTGGCGAATTCACTCGACCCACCAGTGAGCAGCCAGCTTCGGGTTCTTTAAAACTTGCCGAGGGTGGTGCTGAAAAGCGACGCATCATCCTTCCCGCTCTATTTTCCCCGACAGCCTTCAATATTCTTCCACAAAAAATTATTCTTCGCGGCTACTCGGAGGATTTTCTCCCCGGCCGACCACGCACCTATTCGGAGCCAGTCATTCTTTACGTCCTGACCCGGGATGAACACGCCCAGATGCTCAAGAATAAGTTTGATCGCAATATCAGCGAATTCGAAGACCTTGCGCGCCGCGAAATCGAATTGCTCGATGAAAACGAACGTCTTGAGCGGCTAGACCACGAGGAGCTTCAAAAAGACGAAGCCCAGAAACGCCTCCAAAATCAGGAACAAGCTGAGTCTGAGACCAAGCGGCGGATGGATGACCTCACCCAACGGATGGAGAGCCTCATGAAAGACGCTGCCCGCAATGGCGATATTGAGAAAGAAACGCTCAAGAAAATGGCGGAGTCTCTCAAGTCCATGCAGGAGCTGAGCCAAGAAGATGTGCCCAAAGTACAAGAAAAGCTTGGTGAAGCCCAAGATCCCGCAAGCGAATCCACTGAAGCCAAGAAAGACATGGCAGAGGCCGTCGAGCAGCAGAAAAAAGTCGTTGAGAAAATGCAGCAAGCGATTGACAAGGCAAACGAAGCCAAGCGGGAATTCGAGGCTGGCACGTTTGTAAACCGGTTGAAAAAGGCCGCAGCCGATCAAGAAGGAATCGCCACGTCACTCATCGAGGCTTTCGACCGCATTCTCGGCAGACAAATCGCTAAAATCGACCCGTCCGACGTCCGCCGGCTCACTGAGGCTACAAATCAACAAGTGGGCACCGCTTCCGATGTACGCTGGATTCAGGAAGATCTGGCAAATTATTTCAGCCGCACCAAAAGTGAAGGTTTCAAAACGATTCTTGAGGAGATGAAAGCCTCCCGCATCGATATCGAACTGGAAGAAATCCGCAGTCTTCTCACCAAAAATGAATCATTTACCGCCACCGAGGCCGCTAAAAAGTGGGCAGATCAGCTTAGCCAGTGGGCAAGTAAACTCGCCGGAGAAAATGAAAAGAATGCGGGTGGCGGCGGTGGGGATGGCGGTGCACCTAGCCCCGAAGATGAGGACTTTGAATTCATGCTGCGTGTGATGAAGCTGATTCAACAAGAACTCGATATCCGCTCCCAGACGCGCACACTCGAACAAATCCGCCGGACTTATTCAGGCGAAGCCAACCCACCAACTCAACCATGAACGCCATCCTGCTAAGCGCGCTTTGCCTGTCCACCGCTGCATCTCCGCTGAGTGCGGAGGAGGAAAGTCTCGAAGTTAAACAAGCCAGTCACGAGCAAGGTTCTGCCAAAATCGCAGATTTACAGGACGAGCTATCCGCAGATGTCCAGCAACTCGTCATCGAACAAACAAGTGCTCAAGTCATCGAGCTGCTCAATCAAGTGGATACCATCATGGATGAAGCCACGGATCGCCTCGCAGCCTACGATACCGGTGGCGAAACCATCGCTGCGCAAACTGAAATCATTGAGACGATCCATGCTGCAGCCACTGCCAAGCAACAACAACAAGGAGCTGGTAAATCAGGCAGTGCCATGATGGACATGATGGAGCGTATGATGGGCAAGAAACCGGAAGGCGATGGTAAAGAAGGCGAAAAAAAGGGAGAGGTGCCCGGCACCAAAGCCGGGGAGGGGCAAACAGGTCTATCCGATAATCCGAACGCTCAGACCGGTGGAGAATCCACCGCTAAAGATGAAGCTCGCCGCGTTCCCAAAGCGGCAGGCAGCGCTGGGCGCACTCTTCCAGAAGAATTCCAGCAAGCTTTAGATGCCTACAATCGCGGAGTTGAACAAAAGGTGAAATGAAACTTAATTTAATCATCACCATTAGTCTCATCTCCTGCGGAGCGGTTTCCAGCCCGCTGAATGCTCAGGATGCACTGGGCCGGCCCGATGAAGTCATTCCAGCCCAAGTGGAACTCATCTATGAGCGCGGAATGGAATTTCTTGCCCGCACTCAGAATGAAAAAGGTCATTGGAATGATAGCGTGGGAAGTGAGCCGGGCGTCGTCGGCCTATGCGTGGCTGCATTTCTCGCCCATGGTCAGGATCCAAATAATGGCCCTTACTCCAAAACCATCCGCTCGGGAATCAACTATATTTTATCCCAACAGAATACCAGGAACGGCTATATCGGAACGAGTATGTATAATCATGCATTCGCCACCAAGGCCCTCGCGGAAGCCTATGGAGTCATTGATGAGCCAAAAATCGCTCCTGCCCTCAAACAAGCCGTGGAGCTAATTCTTAGTTCGCAGAAAACCAATCGCTTCGGCGCGTGGCGCTACACCCCGGAAAGCCGTGATGCGGATACCACCGTCACCGGCTGCCAGCTCGTTACGCTCTTCGCCGCCCGGAATGCGGCCATCGGCGTGCCGGATGAGGCGATCAAGCGAGCACTCTCCTATCTTGCCACCTGCCGCAGCAGCGATGGCTCTTATGGCTATACTTCCGCCTCAGGTGGTAAACCTACGCTCACCGCCATCGGCTTACTTTGCTCATCATTGGCGAAGGACACGGATACCAAAGGATTTCAATTGAGCTTGGCCTATCTCAAAAAAAATCTCGATTATCGGGACCGTTATTATCCCTTTTACTTTGAGTATTATATGTCACAAGCATTGTTCCACGCAGATGAGAAGCTATGGCAAGAATGGAATCTTAAAAATATGCGTTATCTGGGGACCATTCAGGCAGCCGATGGTTCATTCCCGGGCAACCAGGGAGTTTCATTCAATACGGCGGGTGCTCTACTATCACTCGCCTTAAACTACCGTTATCTTCCAATTTACGAGAAATGAGACTGATGCTTTCCACTTTTTGGTTGATGGGTGTTGTGGCGAGTATGGCTTCGCCTACGCCGGATTTGCTGCGTTTCACCAATGGTGATCAACTTCATGGTAGATTCCAAGGTGTCACCGCCGGAGCAGAAATCGTATGGCAACGTGAGGATCTCACGAGCCATGTCGAGTTTCGGTCAGACCAGCTTCGCCACCTCGTCTTCAATGGGGGGAAATCCAGCAAAAGCCTTGCATCTTATTCCCACATTGCCTGTGTCAATGGTGATCGGCTTCCGGGTGACATTCGCGAGATCGATGAGAAATGGGTAAGATTGGAAACGCCCTACGCGGGCGAACTTAAGTTGCCACGCAGCCAAGTGGCAATGATCGCGCCAAATCCTCTCGGCGGGCGAATTTACTATCACGGTCCGTTTGTAGAAGATGAATGGAAGATGGCCCATGCTTCATTTCCAGAAGGGCTTCCCGCGCAGCCTGCAAAACAGACGGAAGAAGAGCAGGATGAGAACTCGGTAGAACGATGGATCTTCTCGGGCTCCGCTTGGTATTGGCCGCATCAATCCACGGGCACGGCACTGATACACAAAGCGGGAATGCCGGATCGAGGGGTATTGAAATTTGACCTAGCTTGGAAAAATCGACTTTCGCTTGCAGTGGCGTTTCAAGTGGATTTCACCCCTTCAAAAGTCGCTGAAGAGGCTGTGGATAAGGAGGTGGTTCGACCCCGCTTGATGCCTGGGGATTCGAGTGCACTGCCCGTGATGTTTGGTAACGGTTATGTGATGCATCTTTTCTCCAGCCATATCATGCTCTATCGCACGGCAGTGAATGGTGATGGCGTGGCCAGCCTTGAGAGGGTGCAAGTGAATACAAACAACCTCCGCCTCGGAGATTCCGGAAAGGCCACTATCGAGATTCGTAGCAATCGCCTCACCGGGCAGATCACGCTTTTCATCAATGGGGAATTTGCAGCTCAATGGAGTGAAGTTGTCTTGGATTCCACCCCTAGCACGGACTCTGTTAATCCTCGCGGCTTTGGCTTTGTGGTCCAAGCGCAGAATAGTAGCGTGCGCCTTTCTGATATCATCGTTGCCGAGTGGAATGGGATGCCGGATTCTGCTCGCAGCTTGGCGAGTGACGAACAAGATATCGTGTTACTAGCCAACGGCACGGATCGATTCTCAGGCACCATCAAGTCACTTGTAGGCGGGAAAATTCAATTTCAAAGTAGATTTGGTGAATTTACCTTTCCACTCGGAGATGTCGCGGAAGTGCGATTTGCAAAAAACGGTTTGGACAAAGCATCCGAGGAATCATCCGGGATGACCACTGTCCGTTTCAGTCCGATGGGGCAGCTTTCCGGGAAAATTCTATTGGCTGATCCCTCTTCTGTGCGGCTGCTTCATCCGTTACTAGGTGAAATTACCTGCAAGCTGGAATCCGCTGTGATGCTGGATTTCCAACCATCCAAAAATCTAATCGATGACTGGGAATCTGAATTTTAACGTGAGACCACTTTTAGACATCATCTTTGCAGTGTATCTAGGCGCCCCCTTGCTAGCGGACGAGATCCACTTCATCGGTGATGATTCTCTCAGTGGTAGTATTCTTTCAATCAGCGAGCAGGGCATCTTGGAATTGCAGAGTCAAATGTCTCCCACGCCGATCAGGCTGAAGTCCAGCGCTGTGGAGAAGGTCATCTTCAGTCCGCCAAAAGCCAATTTGGAACGGGCGAGTGCAATGGTGGAGTTGACGAATGGGGATCTTCTTCCCGCCACTCTTATGCAAATGGACGAGCAAGCACTTACCGTGATGACTGAAGTTGCAGGTGAGATTGTCATTCCAAGGAAGATGCTAAAATCGCTGCAACTTGGGATTCGCAATTCTAAAGTTTTCTACGATGGCCCGCTCAACTCCGATGAATGGAGCAAGGGGAGTGAGGCAATTCTCAATTGGGAATTTAATGATCAGAAGCTAATCTCAAACGGCCAAGCGCACGCGGTTAGAAAATTGAAGTTACCTTTAAATTTCAGCGTTAGTTTCAGATTGAGCTGGCAGGGAAATCCGAATCTGGCGGTATATCTAGCAGATCCTCTCACTCCAGGAGGAAAATCTGCGGATCGCTATCTCCTGCAATTTGGAGCGGGGGGACTTGAAGTTAAACGCGAGGCATCCGCTACGAATCAATTTACTACAGTCATATTATCAGATCGCACACCGGATTTGTTTCCCGATAAATCCGTGGATATTCAAGTAAAGGTAGATCGCAAAAACTCACGGCTGCAACTCTGGATCAATGGTGAATTGGATGCCACCGGAGTAGATCCAATTGCCGCGCCGCCGGTAGGTAATTCCATATCATTTCTCAATCTGGATGGAAATGGCAATGGTGGTGAAATTGAGCTGATGGATATCAGGGTAACGGATTACGACGATACCCAAAAACGGCAGCTTGCCGAGAAACGTGGAAAGCTCGGGACAGATAGTTTGATCAGCCGGGACGACGACCGGTGGGGGGGGCGTTTACTAGAAATTCGAAAATCTGCGGAAGGGCTGGTGTTCTCATTTAGCAGTGATTTTCAACAGCAACCGCTTGAATTGTTAGAATCGGATGTATCCACATTGTTTTTTGCCGCACAATCTGAGGATCTAGGTGAGAAGCAATCCCATCCTTTTGTTCTGCGCTTACATGGCGAAGGTCGCCTGCAAGTGACATCATGTAGTTTCACCCAAACGGAAGTGCTTGCGAAGCATCCTTTGCTAGGTGAGTTAGTATTAACGCGTTCAGGCATTGCTGCCCTTGAGTGTCAGGAAAGGCAAGCGGTGGGAGAATCAGAGAAATGAAACTGAACTTTACACTGATATGCCTTATGTATGGGCTGCTTGTTATTCGATCCATGGCTGGGATGGAGTCCATGGTGCGTTTCATCAACAATGATCAGCTCTCAGGGCAACTGGAATCATTATCCGTGGATCGATTGGTCTGGAAATCGCCTATCCTCGAGGCACCCACGCCATTTTTTCTTAACTCTGTGCTGGATCTAAGGCTACCCGCGGAGAGTGGGATGCACCAAGCAACGCATGAGGCATTGTTGACTCTTACCAATGGAGATTCGATTGCCGGTCAGCTACTATCGGTATCTGACGAAATGATCGAACTGGAGACTTGGTTTGCGGGGATTTTGAAATTCCGCCGAGTGATGGTGAAGTCGGTGGTGATCAATGAGCGGCCTGCTTATTTTTATCAAGGCCCGAAGGGAATTGAAGAATGGAAGGTAACCGGGAATCCACCTTCGTGGAGCTATCAGAATTCGGCCTTCATTTCAACTGCGGCTGGCTCTATCGCTAAAGATATGAATTTGCCGGCCATGTGCAGCATCACCTTCGATGCTGCATGGCGGGGTTCGTTCGGCCTGAAGTTGATATTATTTTCAGATGATCTCGATAGTGATAATCCGTCAAACGGTTATGAGATTAGTTTCCAACAAAAGGCGATCTATGCACGAAGTTGCAAGACAGGTGCCACACTTGGTCCGGGTGCCATCGCACCAGCATTGCAGGAGAATGAAAAAGCCAAAATCGAGGTTCGGTCAGATTCGAAGAATGGCACAGTGGTGGTGTTGGTAAACGGCGAAGTCGTTGGCGCATGGAAGGATCCAGAGTTAGGGCAAAACAAGCCGGGTATGGGAGTTCATTTCGTCACGATCAATGCCTCTCCAGTGAGAATCTCCCAGATTGGAGTGGCGGCTTGGGATGGCTTGGTTGACAAAATGCCGGTGCCGCCGCCCCCCGGAGGCTTTAGACAATTTGATTTCCACGAAGATGAACAATTGACCACGCAAGAAGCGGAGGAGACCAAGGAGAGTCGCATGATTCTGCGGAATGGCGATTCGATAGCGGGCGAGGTGGTGAACATCACCGCAGATATCATTACGATTAGAACCAAGTTCAAAGATGTAAAAGTGCCTTTGCAGGTGATGAAGTCCGTTGCGCTCAAGCCCGTAGATCTTGAACGTTGCAAGCGCGAAAATGGCGATGTCCGGGCATGGTTTCCTGATGGAGCCTCGATTGTTTTTCGCTTGGAGGCTTTCAACGGAAATACAATTACTGGCTATAGTCAGAACTTCGGAACCGCAGAGTTTAAATTAGCGGCATTCAATCGCATTGAATTTAATATTTACGATCGGAAGTTAGACGATCTCAGAGTGATGAATAAATGGTGAGTGCTTGACGCAGATTTCACTCTGAATCCGGATCGATCAGGCGGAATGGATTTTGCGGGGAATGAGTTAGTTTTAAATCAAGTGATTCAAGCTTGATAACTTTCACGGAGCGGCAGACGTTTCGCGGCTTGCCAGATTTCTCGGTGTTCTTTCGCTTCATGAAACTTTTCAAATCTCAGTTTGTCATCTTCTATAGGGTAATTTTACTGACTGGACTCTGGATGGTTGGGACTGCAATTTTACCAGGCCAGATTCCAGGCTTGAAGGGTGTTCTCGATGGGCCAAGCGCGGCCGGTATCCCTCAAGAGGAAACTCAAGAACAAACGCTGGAACGTTATGAGAAATGGGAGCTTGAGGCTCGGGGGACTTTGGCCCGCTTGGAATCAGCCGCAGTTCCTTCACTAATTAGCGAGGGAGAAGTAGAACTGAGACGGCGTAATTTGGAGCAACTGATGTTATTGCTCACTCGGGCTAGCAAAAGCGCGACTGCCGTGACTGATGCCCGTAAAGCAGTCGAAGAATCCAGAGCCGCTACTAGCCAATGGAAAGGGTTTAGTGAGCCGCCACCCTTTTCACTGTTCATGGTGGACGAGCTACTCAACGAAGAATTCGAGATCAAGACGGCTCTGAAATCGGCACAAGCTTCGTTGGAGAATTTCGAACGTTTGCTAGGTGCTAGTCTCGCGGATCTAAAAGTCGCTGAGGGTGAAGTAAATAAAGGCATTAATGCAGTTAATGCAGCGAAAGCGGATAGTGATGCCACTGAAGCGGCGAAGTGGCGGCTCGATGGTGCCCTTGAAGCAGTCCGGCTGTTAGGTATCCGAGTAAGCATGGTGGATGGTAGCTCTGTAATCCAAAGAGACAGAATTATCGCACTTAATTTGGACCTTGGATTGATTCAACGCAAAGTGGCCGAAGCAAAGAAGAATAGCAGCCTCACTGACGCTGATCTTGCAAAAATAAAAAAATTCTCAGATGAGCGGAAAGCGGGTTTTCAAAAAGATTTTGCGTCCTTATCAAAACGTCTAAAGGTGGCGATCGCCAGTCGGGACAAAGCAAAACTTTCCGCCGTGGCTCCCGCCACTGAGGCACAAGATCCGACTCAAGCTGCGGCGCTACTCGAGTTGGAGAAATTTCGGCTACGCGTGGCTGAAGATCGGATCGACTCCTTGCAATCGATAGGGGAGAGCTATGAAGGACTCGCTGCGTTAGAAAATATTCTGGTCAAGTCATACACCAATCGCAGTCTCATCCTTCGGGCCAAAAATTTAGAAGAAAAAACCGCGAAGGTCGAATCCTTAGTTCAGACAAAGGATCGGCTGCAAGCATGGGTGAGCGTTTTGAAAAATCAGATTGCAGAGACAAGTGCGGATCTCGGTAAATTGGAATCGCGAGCCTCATCGATCAGTTCTGAGGATGCTAGCTTCCCGTTGATCAATGAGCAACGGGCTGCCAAAAGCGAGAAGATCACCATGCTTCAGCGTCTTTCGCAAGCGGCCGTCCTGCACCGACGTTTGATCACACGTTGGTTAGAGGAATATGCGCCGGATTCCAAGCCGCAGAATCTAAGGATGAGAATGAAGCATCTGGGAGCTCAGACAATGGAGGCCCTCAAAAAAGTCTGGCAGTTCAAAATCATGTCTTTTGAGAACAAAACTGAGATCGATGGCAGGACGTTCATCAGCAAGGCACCCTTCACGCTGGGAATGTTATTAGGTGCGATTTTATTTTTCCTTCTCGGATATTTCATCATCTCTCGATTTACCAACCGGGTCCAGAATGCGATGATCACACGTGGACGTGTGGCGCAGGCTCAGGCGAAGACGCTCAGAAATTGGCTCATGCTGTTTGCGAGCTTTTTTTTAGTGATCGGGGCATTTTCAGTGCTTGGCATTCCACTCACGGCTTTTGCATTCTTCGGTGGAGCACTCGCGATCGGTTTTGGTTTTGGAATGCAGACGTTGATTAAGAATTTCATCAGCGGAATTATTTTATTGTTCGAAAGAAAGGTCCGAGTTGGCGATTTGTTAGAGGTAGATGGTTTCATTGGGCGGGTGGTGGAAATTAATACTCGTTCGTCGATCATCCGAAATATCGATGACATGGAGACCTTGGTTCCAAACTCGCTTTTCCTTGAAAACCGGGTCACAAACTGGACTCTATCAAATTCAAAAATTCGCAGAACTCTCCGCGTGGGAGTGGCGTATGGGACTCCGCCGCAGAAGGTGATGGATGTTCTTTTAGACGCCGCATCGCGGCATGGCTTGGTTTGCAAAGATCCTGTGCCGTATGCCGTGTTTGAGGACTTTGGTGAAAGTGCCCTAGTTTTCAACCTCTACTTTTGGCTGGATCTGGCAGGAGCCGCCAATGGTGGCGTGGTGGCAAGTGATCTGCGTTTGATCATCGAGAAAAGGTTTGAAGAAAAAGGAATCGGAGTTCCATTTCCGCAGCGTGATCTACGTTTAAGCTCGGATCATCCAATGCAGATTCAATTGGTAAGGAACCCAAATGAATCTGATAAATCGTAGGATTTGGCATCTTGCCACAACAGTTTTGAGGTGCGCGAACGGAGAATGGCCAGCACAGTTTCTTGACGATTGCACTAAAGGAAGCTAAACACTCGCCGCCGCAGAAAGTGCTACAACCCTTGGTTTTGTTCGCTATTTCAGCTACTAATTTTAAGATAATGCGTATTCCTCAAGTTTTGCTAACAACGTTTAGCCTTGGTTTTGTAACCTTGGTTGTCACTTCGTGTGGAATTTCCGAACCAATCCCTACCGCAGTCCGGAAGCCTCAGAAAGTCATGCATCAGTGGTATGATGATGGCGGCCCGGGCAAGGTGGCGATTCACATCAGTTTGCAAGATCAGATTGCTGAATTCAAACGAGGTGGCAGAAACATTGGCTGGAGCTACGTGGCAACCGGAAAAGAGGGTCACGGAACCCGGCCGGGAAGTTATAAGATCACGGAGAAAATCGTTGATAAATATTCAAATCGCTACGGTTGGATCGAGGACGAATTCGGCAATGTGGTCAATGGTGATGCTAAACCATCCACACGGGTAGGAGAGGGCGAGAAGTATGTGCCAGCGCCTATGCCATTTTGGATGAGGCTTACGGATTACGGGATCGGTATGCATGCGGGCGTCATTCCACGGCCAGGTGAAACAGCGTCCCATGGATGCATCCGGCTGCCTAAAGAATTCGCGCCGGTTTTATTCGACGCGATTCAGGTTGGCACGCCAGTTTCTATCTCCAATAGACCAGCGGTGCAGAGAGAGATGCGGGAAGTTTATGCAGCGAGTCCAGTTGCTTGGTGATATTTCCAGGGCGAAGCGGTCGTTACGGTTGGAGACCTGGAACGTAGAGTTCGGAGCCTTTGGCCAAGACGGTGGCGTCGTTGAGATCGAGACCGTTCAGGGAATTCAGGCGTAAAATATCGGTGCCATGCTTTGCAGCGAAATCACCGTAAGTCATTTCTCCGTCAATTGTTACGGGATGAATCTTCCTTTCAGCTTCAGAGACTGGTGCCTTGATCGGGGAGGATTCTGGTTGAGGCGTTGATTTCGTGGAAGTTGCGTTAGATTTGGGACGTTCAGTTTGAAGGACTGACTTGGCGGGTGGGGTTCTCAACGACGCCACTGGCGCTTGCGGAGTTGAAGCGGCAAGTTTCTGAGTTGGCACGGTTCTCGAAGTTCCAAGGTTAATGACTTGTCCTGTACGCAGAGCAGTGGGTTTGATCGTTGGGTTAGCCGCGATGAGTTTAGCTACGGAGGTGTTTTGACTACGGGAAATACTGTAAAAAGTTTCTCCGTTTTTGATCGTGTAGGTATTTGCCTTCTGACCGCTAGTAGATGCTACCCTCGGAGCTGTAGCGGTGGTGGATCCTGATATCTGAAATTTGAGTTTCTGCCCAGGATGAATGATCGTTGTAGTCTTCAAGCCGTTTTGGCGTGCGAGGCTTTTCTCACTTTGGCCAATTTTTTTTGCAATTCTCGCAAGGCTATCTCCCGGCTTTACCGTGTAGGTCCCTATGGATGCTGAGGAACTTTCGGAAGTTGAAGCTTTCACAGGTTTGGCTGGTACCGCCGCTGAAGTCTTGGTGGGTTGTTCATTGCGAAGTCTCGAATTTTCCAGTTCCAATTGCTGAATCTGACGTTCTTGCTCGAGCGATTTGCTACGGAGTATTTCAATCTCAGTTTTAGCAGAGACCGTCGGACTTGCAAAAATTATCGATAAGGTAATAAACAATAAATTGACTTTCATAGCGCGGTCATTCTTAAATTTTTTAAATTAAGATCAAGTAAAATTAAATTAAACTTAAATAATTATGGATAGGGTTGAAGCTATTTCACCCCAGCGTCCGTTTTGTGACGGTATAGGGCATCATGAAATTCACAAAATATGTAAAACTTGGCTTGATTCGTCAGATTTAGCGACTAAAACCCCCATCCCGTCATGTCGGATCCGTCAAGAACTCTGAAAGTCGCCATTCCAAAGGGCAGTCTGGAGCAGCCCACCATTGAGCTGCTTGCTAAGGCTGGCTACGATGTTTACGTTTCATCGCGCGGGTTGCGTCCTAGCTCGAACGACCCGGAACTTGATCTTTATTTGATTCGTGCACAGGAAATCGGGCGTTATCTCGGTCAGGGCTTCATCGACTGTGGAATTACAGGTTACGACTGGGCCTATGAGAATGACGTCGATTTAGTGGATCTTGGAGAATTACAGTATTCCCGTGCAACGACTCGTCCTACAAAGTGGGTCTTAGTTGTTCCGGAAAATTCTCCGATTCGCTGTCCAAAAGATTTAGAGGGCAAACGCATCGCCACCGAAGGCGTGGGAATTACTCAGCGCTATTTGAAAGAACGCGGCATCACTGCTGAAGTGGAATTCTCTTGGGGGGCGACTGAAGTAAAGGTCCCAGATTTAGTTGACGCAATTGTCGATGTGACAGAAACCGGATCCTCGATTCGGGCTAATCATCTTAGGATTGTCGATACACTCCTGACCTCCTTCCCGCATTTTTACGCCAGCCCTCTTGCAGCGGCCGATCCTTGGAAGAGGGAAAAAATGGATCGAATCGCCCTCCTGCTTAAAGCGGCGCTCTGTGCGAGAGGTAAAGTAGGTCTTAAAATGAATTTTCCGACTGCAAAGCTACCAGAGCTTCTTGAAAAGCTTCCGTCACTTCGCCGCCCTACTATTTCTCAACTTTCTGAGGAAGGTTGGGTCGCAGTTGAGACAGTGATTGACGAAATCGTAGTCAGGGATATCATTCCTGAACTGAAACGTCTCGGGGCTGAGGGGATTATTGAATATCCTTTAAATAAAATCGTCCCCTAACTCTTTCATCGCAACCAAACCGCTAACGTATAACCATGGGCTCCATCAAGAAACGTCGTAAAACGAAGATCAATAAGCATAAGCGCAAAAAGCGCATGAAACAGAACCGCCACAAAAAGCGTCTCCGTTACAAGTCCTAGTCGCTAGGCTTAATTTGTTTTGCCAATACCAGAGGTTCGTTAGTTCGGACCTCTGCTTTTTGTGTTTAAAATTCAACTGAAAATGGGTGATGAGTTTACAAGTTGTAGTTAATTTTAGCGTTATTGCCGAATGCGAAGACTGGATCGTGGTAAATAAGCCAGCGCCTCTGATCGTTCACCCGGCGAACCGGAAGCCCGAGCCGACCCTGCTTGGAGGACTAGAGAATTTGCTAGCTTACGAGAGAGCAACGGGAGCATGTTTGGCCATTGTAAATCGACTCGATCGCGACACGAGTGGTGTAGTTTTAGTGGCGAAATCGACAGTAGCCGCACGTGAGCTAGGCGGAATTTTTGAAAGGCGGGAGGCCAAGAAAGAATATATTGCGATCGTCGTAGGATGGCCAGTGGTAGATGAATGGGAGTGTGAAGAGCCGATTTTGCGTGCTGGTGTGACTCGTGACTCACTGATTTGGGTCCGCCAGGAAATCAGCCCTAGTGGGCGGTATTGCCATACCAGATTTAAAGTGGAAAATAGATTTGAGCGGGCAGGGGAGCAGTATGCGATGATCCGCTGCTACCCAAAAACTGGTAGAATGCACCAAATACGCGTCCATCTGGCGCATACGGGATTTCCTATCGTGGGAGATAAATTGTATTTAGGTGACGGATATGAATACGTGCAATGGATGGCGGAGGGGTGGTCTGCAGATTTGGAAAGAAAGCTACTTTTGCCTCGGCATGCGCTACATGCTTCATTGTTGGAGATTCCATGGGCACATTCTCGATTTCGTTGGGAAGCCCCACTGCCTCGTGATTTGGTGGAATTTTCAACTGGAAAGTTAATCACAAATGCACCTGATCTTGTAATTTGGAGCAGGTATGATTAGATCGGTGCATGGTTGAACTCGCCGAAGTGGTAAATTTCCTGGATCAAGAATTACGAACGAAAGAAATCTCAGATTATCCAGGGGCCATGAACGGCCTTCAGTTGGAGAATAGCGGGAAGATAACTCGGATAATTGGTGCTGTGGATGCTTCCCTGAATGTTGTGGAGGCTGCTGCACAGTATGAATGCAGCCTGCTGATCGTGCATCACGGAATGTTTTGGCAAGCACCTCAGCCAATTACCCAATCGATTTACAAAAAGATCAAGAGGGCAATGGATGCAAATTTGGCGATCTATTCTTCGCACATACCTCTAGATTTGCATCCAAAATGGGGAAACAATATTGGGCTTGCTCGGGCGATTGGATTAGAAAATATCAGTCCCTTCTTCGATTACAAGGGGCACGACCTCGGCTTCAGGGGGAATTGGTCAGGAGATCGTTCGGGATTGAGAGACGCAATCTCCACTGCCGTTTCTGGACCAGTCCATTTATGTCCAGCCGGCCCTGTTGAGGGATTGTCAGTTGGCGTCATCACTGGCGGAGCAGGTAGCGAGGTGGCGAAAGTAGCCGCCTGCGGAGTGGATACATTTATCACGGGTGAAGGGCCGCACTCAAGCTATGTTCTTGCGGAAGAATTAAAAGTGAATCTTTTCTATGCGGGGCATTACGCGACAGAAACATTCGGTGTGAAAGCAATTTTGGCGCTTCTTGGCTCTCGATTTGGGCTGCCAACTGCGTTCATTGATCATCCCACGGGTTTGTAGGCTTGGAAACTTTGGTGGACTTGCCGACTAAAAATCAACTTCAAGTAGAAGTCATTCATTTGTGACGAGGTCTGAAGGACACTTCGAAGAACACTTGAGCGCTTAGGAAACCCGTCATGACAGCCGCTAAATCTGAAAAATGGAGTCTCAGAGAAAATAATTCCGCTAAATGGCAAAAAAGACTTGCTAGGAACCCTAGTCTTCACATACGGTGCCGCAACGACGCGGGCATAGCTTAGTGGTAAAGCGCTATCCTTCCAAGTTAGACATGCGGGTTCGATTCCCGCTGCCCGCTCCATTTAGTTTTTACACCAAAAATATTCCCTCAACACACAGTCATGAAAAAAACAATTCAGTATGCAGTATTAAGTGCAATCTTGGGCACGGTTTCGGCCACCGCTGAAGTCGATTGCTTGAAGCTTTCTCTCTACATCAAGCAAGCGACAGCGTCAGAGCAGTCCAAGGTGCTCGAGATTGTCGCTAAAGAAGTAGCTGCGGCTCCAGATTGCGCTTGTGAGATCGTCAAATCGGCTATCGAAGGCGCTGCCGCGGATTCAGTGACTGTCGCTGCAATTGTCGAGGCTGCTGCCACTGCTGCCCCAGAGCAAATGCGTTTAATTTCTCAGTGTGCGGTTGCGGTTGCTCCAGATGCTCTCGTAAATGTCCAAGCTGTGATGGCAAAGCTCGATCCTAACTTGGGTGAGGCCGGTGCGAGCGCTAAGAGTTCGAAAAGTGCTAAGGCACCTGTCGGCGAAGTTGCTGCGCTTCCTAATCCCTTGGATTTCCCAGGAATTGGTCCTGTCGGCCCAATTGTCGGTGGCCCAGGCGGTGTGCCCGAGTTCCCGCTTGTTCCGCCAATTTCATTCCCAAGTGACGTAACAGATATCAATCCTTGATAAGGTCCCAGAATATTAAAAATCAAGTTTATCTGTTACACTCTCAATACAATCAAACATCTCCCAATGAAAAATAAATTCGCTGTTGGAATATTTTCAATATTAGCAGCTGCTTCGGCAACCGCACAAAGCCTTTACTACGTAGATAGTGAGTCACAAGAATCCATTCCTTTAAAATGGGTGGTTGGTGGCAACGTTATCTATGATGACAACATCAGCCCAGGGTTCGGTGATAAAGAAAGTTCGATCAGCCTCAATCCTTATGTAGGTGTATCGTTCGTCAATATTTCGCCACAGACGACGTTGGACGTGTTTGCTCGCCTCGGTCTAATCTATTACATTGACGCTCCAAGTGCCGCTGGTGCTGAAGATATTAACAGTCAGTCACGTATTGGGGTTAACTTGACTCATCGTTTTAACGAGCGTCTTCGTTTTTCGAGCCGGAATTTCATCTCTTACGAACTTGAGCCTGACTATTCTTACGCGTTCGCTTCATCCCGTGCTGTTGGAGAGTATTTTTTCTGGTCCACTGATAACTCAATTGGTTATCGTTGGTCAGAGAGATTTGCTACCTACACCGGACTGCGCGTTTATGGAACTGATTATGATACCGCGAACAACGACCGGACAAGTTGGGAGATCTACAATCAAGTTCGCTACCAGCTAGGACCACAGACTGTTTTGACGGGAGATTACCGTTATAGCCAGACAACTGGTGACGGGGTCGCATCTGATTCAACCGACCAATATTTGCTCGGTGGCGTTGAACATCGCTTCAGCCCGAATACAATTGGTATTATCCGGGCCGGTGCGCAATTCCGCGATGTTGATGATGGAGGCAGCCAGACCAGTCCCTATGTGGAATTGACGCTGAATTCGCAAGTCAACACCGCTTTTAGTGTTCGTGCGTTTACCCGCTACGGGATCGAAGGTTACGATACAGTTCAATTGCTTTCCAATGGAACACTTGCTGAATATGATGATCGTCGCACACTTCGTGTAGGCATCGGTGCTGATTATGTAATCTCTCCTACCCTCTCGCTCTTCAGCGGATTGGATTACATCCCATCCTCCTTCCAAGAAGGGCGGTCAATACCATTTGGTAACTCCGTTGAAGACCTTAGCGATGATATTATTAACGCTTACATTGGCGTTAATATGAAGATCAACGACTTCTTGACCGGCACAGCTTCTTACAGCTACACCAATTCAAGTTCCGATCTGCTTGGTCGTGATTATGACCGTAACCGTATCAGTGTCGGTTTAAGTGCAGAGTTTTAATCTGTGATTGAACAACCAAGAAAATTTCAATCCAGGATCTTTCAAAACTGATTCTAACTCCCGCAGTGAATTTCATTGCGGGAGTTTTTATTTTTGACTGGATAATCGAGATATTTGTGAAAAGCTAACTAAAGATGAATCCTTCGACAACACAACAAAATGAGGCAGCGTTGCATGCCATCGATTATTGGCAGGTGATCAAGAATCGCTATGGCATCATTCTGTTAACACTCTTGCTCGTATTCATGACGGCGGCGGTGATTACTTACGTAATGCCCAAGAAATATGAGAGTGAGGCAATCATTGAAGTGAAGCCACGCGACATGGGGGATTCTGCGATTGGGATGATCAATCGTAGTTCAAGCCAGATGACACCGCAGTTTTTCGGTACTGAGTTTGAGAAGATTAAAAGCCGTAATTCACTTTCAAAGGTTGTTGAAAAACTTGAACTTCCCAATAAGTGGAGCGTTGATCGCGAAGCCGCCCTTCAAATCCTCAAAGGTATTGTCAACACTCAAAACATTCGAGGAACCGATCTTATTTCAATCCGTGTTCGCCATACCAATAAAGAGGATGCGCGTGATATTACGGCGGAAGTTGCAAAAGCCTATAAAGCATATCGGACCGAAATTGAAGGACGTGATACTGAGAGAAATCTTTACGAATTAAACAAGGCAGTTCGGGACCAAGAAGACAAAGTAGAAGAGCGTCGTAAAGTTCTTGCTACAATTGTTAGAACCAAGGGCATCATATACAAGGGACAAGATTCTTTCTATGGAGCATCGGGGATGGACGAAGACCAAGGTGCTCGGACAGCGCTTGAAGCTTATAACATGTTAGAGCAGGAGAAACTTCAGCTAGAGAGTCAAATTACAAGCTTGCTTAAATATGATAGTGAGCAACTGATCGTTTACGCTGCCGGGTTGGACTTGCCAGATAACATCATCAAGAGTCTTTACCCTCAGTATTTGGAGCGTAAGCTCATGCTGGATACCTTGAAGATCAGCGGTCTTGGAGAGCGGCATCCTACTGTATTAGCTGCTAAGGAAAATATTCTTGGTATGAAACGCCAGCTGGAAGAAGGAGTCGTCAATCTCCGCGCCACTTTACAGGCGAAGTTGTCAATGGCAGAACAGAGTCTGAAAAGCGTAGAAGTCCGCAAGGATGACACTCGCGAAGAAGCGATCAAACGTGGATTGGATGCTCAAGACTACGTTGATGCAAAACGGGATTTTGAAACGGATCAGGAATTGCTTCAGCAGATGAAGCTGAAACAAACTGACCAAGTTATTATTAGTAAAAGTTTACCTGAAAGCATTGAGGTACATGATGAGCCTCAAATCGCACCTGGTCCGGTAAGTCCAAATGTTACCCTCAATTTAGTTTTGGGTGCCGTTGTAGGCCTAATCTTTGGAGTGGGTATCGCGTTCTTCCTAGAATTCTTAGATACCTCAGTGAAAAGTCTTGAAGACGTAGAGCGTTATCTACAAGTCCCTGTTTTAGCCGTGATCCCTAAGGATGTTGGAATTCTTCATAAACAGAGCGGCATGACGCCCGATGCTGAGGCCTATCGAATCTTGAGAACCAACATTGAGTTCAATCGTAAGAATCCCGAAGATAATGCCATCACCGTGGTTTCTGGTGGTGCGGGTGAGGGGAAATCGACAACTTTGGTCAATCTTGCCTACATTTGTGCTCAAGGGGGCTACACCACGTTGATGATTGATGCCGACTTGAGGCGTCCTCGATTACATACATTTTTTGATATTAATAACTCGGTAGGTCTCACAAACTACCTAACCACTGAGTTGATGTTAGAAGATGTCATTCTTCAGACTCCTGTTGATAATCTCTATTTCATGCCTTCCGGGCTTTTGCCCTCGGACGCCGCTGGAATTTTGAATTCGCGGAGAATGTCTGAACTGATTCAAGACGTCAAACAGCGCTTTGACCTCGTGCTGGTTGACAGTCCTCCTATTCTAGGCGTGAGCGATGCATCGGTGCTGGCCAGTGAGGTTGACTTGACAATGATCGTGGTTCAACATCGGAAACTTCCCCGTAATATGCTGATAAGGGTTAAACAGGCCGTTGAAAATGTGGGTGGGCATGTGTTAGGTGTCGTTCTGAACAACGTTGATGTTCGTAGCGATAGTCAGTATCAGTATTACACAAGTTATTATACCTATTACGCTCCATCAGAAGCCCAGGTGGGCCCGCCGGTAAATACACCATCCACGCCTGCTAAAAAAGATGTGGCGGCGAAAGAGAATAACACCGATCTGTATTGAGAATTTTTAACACCATTACACTTATGAACTTAAAATCTATCATCACTTGTGGACTAGCTTCCTTGTGCTTAGTCGTCTCCAGTTTCAGTCAAATCCAAGCCGGTAAAAGTTTACAGATCATGGCTGCTGGCATTCCAGCTGAGGAAAAGGGACGTATTGACGGCATCTATCCTGTTGCGGACAATGGCACGATCAACATGCCATTCATCAATAACGTTCGAGCAGCTGGAATGAAAGAGAACGAACTGGCAGCAACCCTACAAAATCGTTATAAGGCTGAAGGGATCTACACTAATGTCGTCATCCAAGTTATTTCTAATCGTGAAGGAATCAATGTGGCAGAGGAATCTGTAACGGTGGGGGGCCAAGTTCGGCGGCCAGGGCCAGTCCCGTTCGCCAAAGGTCTTACACTTTGGATGGCGGTCCAGGCTGCCGGTGGTCCTACTGAGTTTGGTGCAAGGGGACGAGTAAAGCTTTTCCGTGATGGTAACAATAAGTCTTATGATCTGGCGCAGCCACAGTTTATGCGAGTTCCGCTCCAGCCAAATGACACCATCGAAGTTCCCGAAAAGAACATGTGGGGTCGCTGAAGTCATTTAATTAGACAATCTCGTTGTGAAGGACGGAATATGAACAAAGTCTGGCGTAAATTTTCTTTTGCGCTGTCTTTGCCGTTGTTGTTGACGACTGGAACTCAATCCTTTGGGCAACCAATCCCGGCAAAGTTACTCTCCGAGTTAGGTTCTCCTGAGTTTCGAGGGCGCGAGAGTGCTCAGGCTAGTCTTCTTAGGTGGTCTCGTGAGAGGCCCGAAAGGGCGATGATCACGCTATTAGAGCAGTCACGCCAAGCATCCGATCCTGAAATTCGTGAGCGTTGTTTGCAGATTCTTAGAGAATTGGTGAATGATGAGTATTTGAAGGATGGCGAGGGGTTTATTGGAATCAGCATGCGTGATGAGACCGCGCATATAAGAAATGAGCCGAAGTTGCGCAATGTGATTCGTGTAAGCCAGATCGTGAAAGGTTCCCCTGCGCAACAGGCGGGTTTAGAGCTAAATGACATGATCATCGGTCTCAACGGTGAAATTTGGACTGGGAAACCAGCGGCTGAACTTTTCAGCACAGAAATCAAGGGAAAGAAACCAGGCAGCAAGGTGACTCTTCAGATTTCGCGAAATCAAAAACTAAGTGACGTCGAGGTTGTATTGGGTAAGCGGCCTGTGAATGCAAATTTCATGATGATGGGGGATTTTGATTTGAATATGAACGCAGGTGAAAATGAAGCCAGAGAGGCCTACTTCCGCGAGTGGCTTAGAAAACGTGAGGAATGAGATTAGCTTTGGTGCTTGGTTTTAGCGTTCGACATCTCAGAAAGAGGTGGCACCCTTTAGGAACATTTTAACACGAATTACTTTTGGTATTCATGATATTCTCCCGATTTAAAAATGCAGCGTCTTCGGTAATTTTGATGGCTTTAGCCTCAACCGCGTGCGCTCAACAAGCGGATTTCAATGAGGTCGGGCGTCAGATGGCAATCATGTTGCAAAACAGTCACTTTGCTCGATTGCCTTTCGATGCCGAGCTGAGTAAACGATTCCTCAATGATTACTTGGTGGATCTCGACTTCCAGCGACTGTATTTCACTCAAGAAGACGTCAACGGATTTACCGCGAACTATGGAGACCAGCTGCACACGATGTTGTTGAACGGCAACAGCTTGGTAGTCGCAAACGAAATTTATCAAGTGTTTCAGAAGCGCGTCGAAGAGCGAGTGGCACAAACAGAATTGATTTTCAAAGCGAACGACTTTGATTTTACTAAAGATGAATCCGTGCTGCTTAGCCGTAAACATGCACCGTGGCCTAAAGATGATGCTGAAGCTGCCGAGTTGTGGAGAATGCAGATTAAAGAAGCTGTTCTTGGAGAAGCACTGCGTCGTGAAATGCTTACAAAGCTCGCTAAAGAACAAAACAAAGTTGATCCGGGAATCGATGATCGAAGCCCTCAGGAGAAAGTATCGCTTCGGTATAAGCGATTTCTTGCCAGCGTGAAGGATGTGGATGAGGAGGAGGTGGCCAATTACTTCCTAAGCGCGGTGGCGCGCGCCTATGATCCTCATACTGACTACATGAGCTATCGTGAGATGAATCGCTTCAAAGACGGAATGAAAAATGAGCTGGTGGGAATTGGAGCACTCTTACAGGCGGAGGAAGATGGCGCGACTAAGATTATGGGTATCGTCGTCGGAGGACCAGCCGACCGCGAAGGAACTCTGAAGCTCAATGATCGGGTGGTTGCGGTAGATACCATCAATGGTGGCAAACCGGAGGATATGATCGATATCATGTTTATGAAGATCGATAAAGTTGTCGATTATATCCGAGGAACAAAAGGAACTTCAGTTGCCCTCAAAGTAGAACCAGCGGGCGGGGCCCCTGGTGAGACCAAGATTGTGGTGATCGTGAGAGACAAAGTGGAGATGAAGGACGAGCAGGCAAGTGGTCAGATAATCGAGACCACTTTAGAAAATGGTGGGTTGAGACGCCTCGGGGTTTTGACATTGCCATCTTTTTATGCGGATTTTGACGAAGGCAAAGTGCGATGCTCTGTCGATGTTGAAAGAATTTTGAATCGTTTCAACGAAGAAAAGATCGACGGCCTGGTTATGGATTTACGAAATAATGGTGGTGGATCTCTCGAAGAAGTCCGCCGGATGACTGGGTTCTTTGCGGAGCGAGGTCCGGTGGTCCAAGTGAAAAATACTCTGGGGCAGGTGCAGGTAAAAGACTCAGATGCTGGAAAGCCTATCTACACTGGACCAATGGTGGTGTTAACAGATAAGAGCAGTGCCTCTGCAAGTGAAATTCTCGCGGGCGCCTTGCAAGATCTCAATCGTGCAGTTGTCGTTGGTGAATCGTCAACTTTTGGTAAAGGGACTGTGCAACAACCAATGGATATTGGCAGAATGCTGCCACTATTTGCAGAGCGCGGTCGTGCTGGATTTTTGAAAGTGACGATTCAAAAGTTCTACCGTCCCTCCGGTTCTTCTACCCAAATGGATGGAGTGGTTCCACAATTAGTGCTCCCAAGTTTGATGGATGCGATGGAGGTGGGGGAAGCCTACCTTGAACATCCGCTGCCACATGATCGGATTCGCCCTGCGGCTGATTTTAAGCCGCTTGATGTTTTAGGGTTATTTGTTCCAAGGCTCATGGAATTGAGTCAGGAGCGCGTCAAGCAAAGTAAAGATTTCAATTATGTTATCGAGGACGTGATGAAAGCGAAAGAACGTTTGAAGCTCAACACGCTTTCCCTCAATCGAACAGTTAGAGAAAAGGATTTAGCGGAATCCAATATGTTGCAAAAAGAGCGCAACTTGGAGCGGAGAAATCGGTTCGCAACGCTTATGGAGAATGACAAGAAGACCATGAAATTCTACAAAGTCACTCTCGATGAACTTGCAAAGGCTTCTGAACTACCGCCTTACGATCCTTCCAGCGAGGCGGGTGATTATATGCGACGCGCCAAAAACGAGGCTGAAGATTTAGATGAGACTCCTAAATGGGCAAGTGGGCTGGACCCTATGAAGCGTGAATCACTTTTCATATTAGGCGATCTTGTTGAACTCACTGAAAATGCGCGTCTCGCTGGACTTCTTAAGACTGGCAGTACGGATTGAACATGTCCACGATCTCCGAAAATTTATCCGAAGTTAACGAGAAGATCGCAAAAGCGTGTTGTAGATCTCATTTCGGAAATGACGCGGTTCAATTGATCGCTGTATCAAAGACGATTGCCGCTGTTGATTTACGAGAAGCTTGTGATGCAGGGCAGCTACATTTCGGCGAGAGTAAACTCCAAGAAGCGGAGGAGAAAATAGCTGTTCTTCCCGGATCGATTGATTGGCATTTTATTGGGAGGATTCAGAGGAATAAAGTTCGGAAGTTGCTTTCTTTATTTGATGTTTTCCATGCAATCGATACATTCAAACTCGCAAACTATATGAACGTGGTTGCCAAAGAACTTGGATTATTTCCCAAGGTATTTTTGCAAGTCAATATAGGAGATGAAGAAAGCAAGGGAGGCTTCGCAATTTCTGAATTGCGTGGAGATATGGAGCAACTACTTGGATTAGATCGGTTGGAAATTCTTGGATTAATGTGTATTCCACCAGAAGGTCCAAATGCAGAAAGCGCACGACGATGGTTTGCAATGCTCCGGCAGGAACGTGATGCTCTGGAAACTAATTTTCAGACTTCCTTGCCATTTCTAAGTATGGGAATGAGTGGTGATTACGAGGTAGCAATCGAGGAGGGAGCCACTCATGTACGCGTGGGTTCGGCGATTTTCGGGAAACGCTCCTATCGAGTGGACGGTGAGCTTGGATAGGTGCAAGATTTTTCCATGACATTAATCCTTGAGCAAGCCACGGTGATCGGAAGTGAAATCGCGCTTTCTTTCGCGGATGGATACGAGGCCTATCTTTCGCTGCCAATGTTGAGAAGGGCTTGTCCTTGCGCTGTTTGCCAAGGTGAACCAGATGCGATGGGTAGGGTTTTACGCCCTAAGGTGGAACACGGTCCTAGAGCCTTTGATCTTACAAAATTCGAAGTGGTAGGTGGCTACGCATTGCAATTATTCTGGGCAGATGGCCATTCCACCGGGATTTTCAGCTATCATTATTTGCAGAAGCTTAGCGAACTTCCAAACAACTAATAGCATTTGCACGGAGCTATGGTTGCCGCCCATCAAGAATTGGCATCATTGTCATTGCTCTATCCCAGTGACGTAGCCGCTCTCGCTGCGGCGGGTCTTACCACCGTGGGACAAGTTTTGGACTACTTTCCAAAGCGCTACGAAGACCGCCGCCGCTTCGACGCATTTCCCAATCAAGCGAGCACACAAGCGGTGTGCTTGCGCGGGACAGTCGTCGATTCGTCCCTGCGCCATTTTGGGCCCGCAAAGAGATTCTACGAGGCCATTATCATGGACGGCTCGGGCGGAGTATTTGGCTCCGGGAAAGTGACCTGTCGTTGGTTCAATATGCCCTACATTCAGAAGCTCCTAGCCGTGGGTCATGAGGTGATTGTGCATGGCAAAGTTAAAGATTTGAACGGGCGCTTGTTTATTGATCATCCCGAATTTGAAATCATCAAAGACGAGGATGGCGGGGCTTCGATCCATCTTGAACGGATCGTTCCAATTTATCGGAATTTAACAGGAATTGCTCAGAGGAAACTTCGCGAGATCATTCATTGTTTACTATTGCAGACAGATCCTGCCTCGCTCGCTGCGATTTACGAAGTGGCTTCTTCGCCGAGAGCGGCTGCCCTTAGAACAGTGCATTTTCCTGAATCTCTGGACGAAGCAAAGATCGCCCGTCAGCGTTTTGCACTAGAAGAATTTTTTGCAATTCAGCTTAACGTGGTTTGGCGGAAGTCTCGCTACAGTTCTCAAGCTGGGCGGGTTCTTGGAAAGAGGACACGCTCGCTTAAAAGCTTCTATGAAAGTCTGCCCTTCGATTTAACCGGCGCTCAGAAGCGGTCGATTAAAGAGATTTTGGCGGATATGCGATTGGCCCAGCCGATGAATCGGCTTTTGCAAGGCGATGTGGGAACAGGGAAAACTTTTGTGGCGATGGCTGCGATGTTATTGGCCATTGATTCTGGAGTTCAGGCCGCCCTGATGGCGCCTACACAAATTTTGGCGGAGCAGCATTATCTCACATTCTGCCGGTGGCTAGAGCCGCTCGGGATCCGGATTTCGCTAAAAACCGCGAATCGTGATGAGATCAATCACTCCAACGCGACATTGGGTGCCCAAATCATCATCGGAACTCACGCTTTGTTATTCGACTCGGTAGCGTTCTCGGACTTGGGGCTGATCGTCATCGACGAACAACACAAGTTTGGCGTGGTGCAGCGAGCAAGAATGATTAAGCAGGGGACTTTACCCGATGTGTTGGTGATGACTGCCACTCCGATTCCACGCACTCTGACTATGACGGTGTATGGTGATCTTGATGTATCGTTGCTTGATGAACTTCCGCCGGGCAGAGGAAAAGTAATTACGGCCGTGAGAGTGGGTGCCAAGCAATCTGACATTTCAAAATTCGTTAGAGATCAACTCGGTAAGGGGAGGCAAGCCTACTTGGTTTATCCGCTCGTCGAGGAGAGTGAATCACTGAAAATCGAATCTGCGACGGTGGCATTCGAGAAATGGAAAAAGCGTTTGAGTGCTTACGAGGTGGGATTGATTCATGGCAAACTCAAGCCGGAGGAAAAGGAAGCGGTGATGAGACGTTTCCGAGACGGAGAAATTTCAGTACTCGTTGCGACGATCGTGATTGAAGTGGGGGTGGATGTCTCAAACGCGAGTGTGATGATTATCAACCATGCGGAGCGATTCGGTCTTGCCCAACTGCACCAGCTCCGAGGGAGAATAGGGCGGGGAGGGAACACTGGCTTTTGTGTGCTACTCACTGATGGCAAGAGCGAAGAAGGAATGGAAAAACTGAAAGTGTTAGAAGGCACTACGGATGGTTTTGAAATCGCAGAGGCAGATTTGCGGATTCGTGGTCCTGGAAACGTACTAGGCACGACTCAAAGCGGACTTTCAAATCTCCGTTTTAGTGAATTTCTAGCAGATACCTCGCTATTGCGCGAGGCGCGCTCGCTTGCAGAACGGGTGCTCGTAGAAGATCCGGAACTCGATGGTACCCATCGATCACTACGGGGTTTAATCAGTGATTTGGACACAGAAGGTTTCCTGCCAAGCACTGCGTGAAATCAAATTTCACACCTGTCTTGCCAAGCGGAAGTGGCTGACTATGGTCGGCGGCAAGCCATTCATGACACCGTTTTTGAAGAAAATTCTTGGGATGAATTGGGTGCTCGTGCTGGTGATGTATGGGCTCCTGATCTTCGGTGTATTCATGATTGAGAGCGCGGCAAGGCATCTTTCTATTTCCCGCGAGTTGCTGGACCGCTTTGGCACCGTCGGAGCATACTACGCCCACTCACAGAAGATGTGGATTTTGATAGGGAGTGTGGTGTATTTTGGAGTGGCCTTGATCGACTATCGGTGGATCCGGTGGCTGGGAATTCCATTCTATGCGGTGAGTGTGGGGTTGATGATCTTAGCGATGGTCCAAGATGATAGAGTTCACCGCCTTAAACTTGGTGGATTTAGCTTCCAGCCTGCACAATTAGGCATCGCTTCGGGAATCGTTCTAATTGCGTGGTTGATGCAGGATTTGCCAAAACTTCACCGCTGGTTTGCAGCGCCTTTTGTAAGGATCGGTATCATTGGAGTCCTTGCGGCGATTCCATTTTTTGTGGTGATGAAGATGGGGGATATGGGATCTGCGTTGGTATGGATTCCGGTCTCGATTGTTGCCTTGCTGATTGGAGGGATTCCATTCCGCTATCTTTCGTTCATGCTACTGATTGCGGCAGGATGCCTTCCGCTGATTTACTTCGTCGCACTGCCGTTGGTTTCCGAGCGTGGTCCGGAGCGAATTGATATTTGGTTGCGCATGATGCAGGGCAAAGAAGTGGACATTTCGGGCGCTGGATATGCGCCGTATAATGTTTCAATGGCGGTGGGTAAGGCCGGCTGGAAAGGAGTAGGTTGGAATGCAACTTCCGAACAAGGCTCGCTCCACGATAAGCGCTTCATTCCTGTGGATACTGCGCACAACGACTATATCTTCGCTGTGATCGCGGAAGAACTCGGTTTCCGCGGAAGCTTGCTACTCCTTACGGCATTCACTTTATTGCTGATTCAAGCGCTCTTCATCGCCTTCTACAGTCGCGATGTTTCCGGGCGGCTACTGGTCTGCATGGTGGTAGCCTTGTTGTTTGCGCACATTTTTGAAAGCATCGGAATGTGTGTTTTGATCATGCCGATCACCGGGATCCCATTGCCGCTGGTGAGCTACTCCGGGACCTTTGTGGTGATCTGTATGTTCTTGCTTGGCTTGGTGCAAAGCGTGTGGATTCATCGCAATCGCAAGCCTAGTCTGCAAATCAAAGGTGCTGAGAGCTAAATCATAAAGCTATCGTTTGCAGGGGTTTTTCCAATGGAAATTTGTAGTTCACCATTGGCAGCAAGATGGGTGAGGCAATGATAGACTTCTTCCGGATCAGCATCGATCTCGATGGCGACTTCATCTGCAGTTTTCGCCCACGAAGTGAGGTGACCTCGGACTTTATTGAGAGTTTCGATAAATGCTCCCGCAGCCTTTTTCCCTGCCTCGACGCCGGGCTGGTGATAAGCGTTGATATTAACAAGCGAGGCGTAGAATGAAACTGCGCGCTCGAAAAGGGCGATGAGTAAGCCAAGCTGGAAGGGAGTGACCTCAGGAATTGAAATGGTGAGTGATGCACGATTCGACTCATGCAGTGCTTTACGGGTGCCACGTAGAAAACCTTGAAGATAGTCTGCGGTGGTAGTGCCGGGATCTACTTCGATACTGTTACCGCTGCGTCCTTTGCGAACTTCGATAAACGTGGCAAAGAAGTTATTCACTCCATCGCGCAGTTGTTGCACATAAGCGTGTTGGTCGGTGGAGCCTTTATTGCCGTAAACTGCGATACCTTGATTCACGAGATTTCCATCAAGATCTAGTTCTTTGCCCAATGATTCCATTACCAGCTGTTGGAGATATTTGGA
>JBGSUW010000007.1:0-47715 GCA_041753275.1 Akkermansiaceae bacterium
GGACCAAGGAGACCTGCGCGACTGGAAAACCCTCCGTCGGCTACTCTCGACCCACATGCTCGCTACCACGTCCCTGGCGCTCGAAGACGGGCGGGTGCTGCACCTCCGCAAGCCCACCGTTCCAGATGCAGAGCAGGCGACAGTTTACCAACGGCTCGGAATCGATTGGAAAGCGGCCTTCCCCGTGCAGAAGACCTGGGCGAAAAGCGAGTGATTTTGTAGTGCCTTTGGGGACGCTTCCCCAGTTTTATAAGGCTTCCAGCACTACAGCAAGAAACTTGGGTTAAATTCACGGCGCACACGGGCGAGTCCCCCGGGCGCTATCGTTTGCTGGCTAAGGTGGAACTGACGAAACGCCTGTTACGGGACCACGATGCGCCGAATCGTGTAGCCGCCCAAGCGGCAGGATTTTGTGATGAATTTCATTTTTCCAAAATCTTCAAACGCGTCACGGGACTGAGTCCGCGTGATTGGCGTGAATTAAAGTTGCCATTGTCATGAACTTCGCATCATGGCAGGCAATTTCGCGCAATCAATGAATCTTCAAACTGGCCAAAACTTTTCCTTTGCAGCAGTTTAAAGTTTGAACTTGTTTATAGTCCTTGAATAATTCGCACGGCGATCCGGTTTTTGAGTCGCTTTTGTCACAATTGGGTGTAACTTCACGTCGTTATGGCAATTCCTACGAAACGTACTCGATTTTCACGTCGCCTTCCTGATCATGTCACTGATGAGCTCTGCGTTGTCCTTTCTGAAAAGAAAGTGTTTGGATTCAACGACTTGTTTGAACGAGTCTTTGCGAACCTCAAACTACGCAACGCAGTGAGCGGTGGAGAAGAAATGCTCCGCCTCCGCGCTTATGAGAAACTACAAAACCTCGTCACTCGTGGCTTGGTTGAAAAGCTCGGCAAAGAATACAAGGGCACGGCTCGCGTCCACGAAGCATCCAGCGCTTATGCAGCTGCCCAAGAAGCGGCCGCACAAGAAGATTGAGATTCTGCTCCTGAAAGACCCGCGCCTCACAAGGGCGCGGGTTTTTTCTGCGGTTTTTTCTCCCCTTTCCAGATTAGTGCCCTTAAAACAGCCGCGCAGCCTCCTATCATCATGCCAGTAGATTACCTTCCCGTCCTTCTTCAAATCCTCATCGCCACCGGATTCGCCGTGACGGTCTTGAGCTCAAGCATCATCTTCGGTCGCACTGCCAAGACCAATCAGACGAAGGACAGCGCGTATGAGTGCGGGATGTTGCCGATCGGGGAAGGCTCACCGCGGTTTTCCGTAAAATTCTATCTAGTGGCAATGTTGTTTGTCATCTTCGATATTGAGGTGGTCTTTATGTATCCGTGGGCGGTGCAGTTCCGGGATTTGACGGCCCAGCATGGTCCTACCGCATTGGTTAGCATGGCCGGATTCGCGGGCATCTTGGTTTTCGCCTACGTTTATGCGCTTAAAAAAGGCGCTCTGAGTTGGAAGTCCTGATCACCCGACCCATGATCCAGCATGTTGTTTACCTTCAACTCAAACCCAGTGTCGATGCGGTGCTATTGGAAGAGTTGGTGCGTAGCAGTCGCAGCCTATTATTGAAAATCCCGGAAGTCCTCAGCGTAAGATCCGGGCGCAATATTGATCCCTCGTCACAGTGGCAATTCTACTTCGCAATTGAAATCGACTCGCTGGAGAAATTAAGTTTTGCGCTTGATAACCCATTCCATCTCAAATTGATGGAAAAATTCATCAAGCCCCATGTGCTTGCGCAATTCACCTTGGATTTTGAATTAGATCCGTCGAAAAATTTGAAATATTCATGAGGAATATCAGGTGATTTGGCATGAATCAGGCTTGAATTTTCCCAACTACACATCCAGTTTGCGCCGCCCGCCAATGGGCGATTTTACTTCTCAATCCAGAGCAATGGTCTTCCCGATTCAACTTCCCAATGACGCTCCGTTTACCCCGGAACAGCGTTTATGGCTTAGCAACTTTCTCACAACAGCCCTCTCCCAAGGACTCCAAGTAACTGCACCCGCAGAGCCCTCCATCCCCGTGACGGTGCTCTATGGCTCGCAAACAGGGACTGCGGAAGGTCTGGCAAAAAAGCTGATCAAAACGCTTAAAAAAGGAAATTATATTCCTGAAATGCACGACATGGGCGCGTACGATCGGGCGCGGCTATCCACCGAGAAGAATCTTCTAATCATCACCTCCACCTATGGCGATGGCGAGCCACCAGATTCCGCCGCTGATCTTCATCGCTGGCTAATGAGTGAAGACGCGCCCAAACTGGGTGGAGTTTCCTATTCAGTTCTTGCGCTGGGAGATACAAGCTATCCGGATTTCTGTAAGTGTGGAATTGAGTTTGATACCCGCTTGGCCGAACTGGGTGCCACCCGTTTATACGATCGAGTGGACGTGGATGTGGATGCGGATGTCCCGTATGCCATGTGGTCCGCAGGGTTGCTGGCATTGCTAGGACCGGGAGCTTCAGCCACAGCAGATATTCCAGCGCACAATGGTGCGGTGGAAGAAGGCTACAGCAAAGCCAATCCCTACGCCTCGACAGTGGTGGCAAACTACAATCTCAATGGCGTGGGAGACAAACAAACCCATCATATTGCGCTCTCCCTGGCGGACTCCGGGCTAAGTTATGAAGTGGGAGACGCACTTGGCGTCTATCCGCAAAATCCGCCGGTGCTGGTGGATGAAATTATCGCAAATTTACCCTTCAAAGCTGGAATGGTGCCCATCCCGGATGGCACCGAAGTCTCACTGCGCGAGGCGCTGATCGGATACTATGATATAGGAGTCCTCAACAAATCAATCATCCAGCGCTGGCAAGCCAAAAGCGGCTCGCCTCTGCTCCGCTCGCTGGTGCAAGCGGATGATAAAAAAGCTTGGGACGACTTCTGCTGGGGCCGCGATCTCATCGACCTCGTCATCGATCATCCAGCGGACTTCTCCGATGGTGAGGAATTCGTCGGAGTCCTTAAGAAATTACAACCACGCCTGTATTCCATCGCCTCCAGCCCTCGCGCACACCCGGGCGAAGTGCACTTGTGCATCGGCATCGTCCGTTACCAAACGCATGGTCGCAGCCGTGGTGGAATGTGCTCCACGTTTCTCGCAGATCGACTTGATGGAGGGACCACCCCCAGAGTCTATGTTCATTCAAATAATGCGTTCCGCCTTCCAGCAAACGGTGAAGTGCCGGTGATCATGGTGGGTCCTGGAACCGGAATCGCCCCATTCCGCGCATTTCTAGAAGATCGCAAAGCCACCGGCGCAACTGGGAAAAATTGGCTGTTTTTTGGCAATCCCCATAGTGCCTCAGATTTTCTGTATCGGGATGAGCTCGATCGCTATCTCGCAGATGGAACGCTCGCGAGACTTGATCTCGCATGGTCACGCGATCAGAAAGAAAAAGTTTATGTGCAAAATTTGATGCTCAGCCAGGGCGCCGAGCTTTGGGCTTGGTTGCTACAAGGTGCCGCCTTCTACGTCTGCGGAGATGCCTCCCGGATGGCGAAAGATGTGGATCAAGCCTTGCACAAAGTCGCCGAAGAGCATGGTAAGATGAGCGCGGAAGAAGCTTCCGCATTCATCGCCCAACTCAAGAAAGATAAACGCTATCTGAGGGACGTTTATTGAAAGTTGGTAATGGGTCTTATAGGAATTATAAGACCTGATTTTCTATCTACGTCTCATTTGCTCTTCCACAAAGATTTCCGCGAGCCGGAAACAACGACGGGAAAGATCCTTCGCATCATGATCGCCAATTAGGGCGACTCCTTCTTCACTGACCTCGGCAAGGTAGATTTTCCAAGCCATTTTCGTCAGCAACTCCGGATCGATCTTCGGGCGCGGGGCTTGATGAGAATGAGGTTTCTGCTGGGGGGCCGGCCCGCTAACCGGGCGAGGCGCTTGATTGTCATTGCTGGCAGCAGGCTCGTCGGTTTCATCCTCATGCGCAGCGCCAGCGTGTTCCACATTGAGACCCGTTGAGTTTTGTGAACCATCGCCTTTCCCTTTTCCCTTGCGTCGGCGGCGCTTGCGCTTGGCATTCTCGGTTTGAGATGGCTGGCCAGAAGTGGCAGCATCAGGTTCGGGCCACTCAGCCTCTGGTGAAGTCGCTGGTGATTCCTCAATCACCTGCAATTTAAGCTCGGTTGTGGGAAGCACCACCGGCTCTGCAGCGACTTCTTTCACCTTTGCGACCTTCTTAGGCCGTGGGGTGGAAATGCGGCGGACACGGGCCGGAGGGCTCTCGGCGGCTGGTTTTGGAGAAATTTCGGGAGAGGGTGTTGTTTCGTCGCTCATGTTTCTGGAGAAAGAAAAGCCCGCTAAAGGATGGGCCGTCGAGACTATTTAAAAACTTGCGTGCTCGAAATTTCTCAAAATTCCCCGCTTTACAAGCTGGGAAGTGCTACCCATCATCCCGCGCCCATGACTTTTGCTTCCATAGATTGGCTTTCGATTAGCATCAACCTGCTGCTGGGGATCTTTGTGATCGTCTGCTTTTTAATGATTCTGATGATTCTCATGCAACGCCCCAAGCAAGAAGGCCTAGGTGCGGCGTTCGGTGGCGGCGTCACTGACCAAGTCTTCGGAGCGAGCACCACTAATGTTCTCCAGCGCACCACGATTTATCTCGGCTCGATGTTTTTCATCATCAGCCTCGTCCTCGCGATCTTGATCGGCCATCAAAACAAGGGGCAGAGCTTGATTGATGAGAAAACCCCTGCGGCAGAAGTGAAAGCTCCGGTAGCTCCTGAAGTTCCCGCCGCCCCCAAATCGTTGGCGGAAGAACTTCCCGCAGAGGTCCCAGCACCTGTCGTCCCCTCTCCTACCGAGGTCCCGGCAGATAGCTCCACTCCTCCGCCAGTCGTGATTCCAGAAGCACAGGCACCTGATGCCGTGGTTCCGGAAACAGTGGTTCCAGAGGCCCCGGCCGAAGTTCCAGTTCCTGAGAACAATTAAGCGATTCGTAGCGCTATAACTCGGTGATAACTACCGATGAACTGTCTCACGATGTCCCTGAATGGGCGAGACCCCAAGCATTTCCCAAAGCCCCTGCGGGATGGGGATGGCTAGACTATAAAGACCGCTCCCATGCCTGTGGGTCCCTTGATGCCTTGGTGGAAGCCATGCGGACGGATCGCACAAGCCAACTCAATCTCGTCTGGACTCCGGATTCCGAGTGGATGGTCCTACCCGAAGAAGTCCCCGCTTTGAGCGAAGCCCTGCGATCCGCGCGTGGCGAATGGGTAAAAGATGATCTAGCAGAAAGCCACGACCGGGTGCGCTGGTTCGGAATGATATTAGGCGGAATGTTGGCATTAGCATTCTTTAACGGGTTCGCAAGATCCGGCGGCGGGAGCGGTGGATTGGCTCGCATAACGTCAGGGCTGCAAGCAATTTTCTCCTCGGGAAATGTTGGCTTAGCCTTGTTGATGTTTCTGATTTTCGCCTTCATTCCTTGGTATCAGGCGAGAAAACGACAAAAGGATCTTTTAAAGTGGTCATCTGCGGGCGTCGCAGCCTCTATCCCGGTATTAAAGATGGAAACCTGGCTGGAGCGGCAAACAGCTCCAGTAACAAGAGTTCTCTTGGGCTTCATCCTCTGTGTGACAGTGGCCCAGCTAGCCTACCAAGTGCAAGCTTCAGGATGGGCATCACTGCTCGCCATCTTTCATACATGGGGCGGGGTTCCTCAAGCAGGATTGGTGAAACCCGCCTACCTGCAAGGCGAATGGTGGCGACTGTTCACAGCACCACTCATGCATGGTAATGCGGTCCATCTTTTCATGAATGCCTCGGCACTGCTCTATCTCGGGAAGCGCTTGGAGGTTTTTGCGAGATGGCCCCACCTGGTTTTGGTATTTTTGCTTGCTGCATGCATCGGCGGCGAGGCCTCGGCCCGCTTTATCACAGCACCGTCCGTGGGTGCATCAGGCGGTCTGATGGGATGGCTTGGGTTCTTATTGGTTTTTGAAACGCTCCATAAAGAACTGGTGCCACTCAGATCCAGAAAACGTCTAGCCGCAGGTGTGCTGCTCACCGCCTTGATCGGCTTGGTGGGCTATCGATTCATCGATAATGCGGCCCACCTTGGAGGCTTAATCGCCGGCATGATTTACGCACTGATTGTTTTTCCAAAATCTTCGTCAGGAAAGCGACCACAATCGACGATGTCAGACCGGCTCGCAGGATCTGCTGCACTTGTGGTTATCGGGATGGCAGCACTGCTCGCAATTTATAAAATCTCATCACAGTAGCTTTTTCACCGATGGTCTTGCCAATTGCATCAAGGGACCCTTCCTAAGTAGAGATTCGCCGTTGGATTTGAAAATTACCGCGCAATACTACGCCACTCCCATCCGCAATGTTCCGCACCATTCTCACAATTTTCATCTGTTGCACTTCCATCCACGCTGAAGACAATTCCACCATCCCGGCCGCGATCGATCCTGCTTTCCTTAAAATCGGCAAACAACAATACATCGTTTGCAGTGCCTGCCACGGCCAAGCGGGTGAAGGCACCCCAGCCGGGCCGCCACTTGCAGGCTCTGAGTGGGTCACGGGGCCGGTTGAGAACCTCATTCGCATCCAGCTACGTGGCCTTCAAGGTCCGATTACGGTGAAAGGTGTGGAATACAACTTTCCTGCCGGCATGGCGGCCCTCGCCTACCAAACGGATGAACAAATCGCCGCAGTTCTGACTTATGTTAGAAACTCTTTTGGCAATAGCGCCTCCGCAGTCTCACCCGCCGATGCAGCCGCCCTCCGTAGTGAAGTGGGACAGCCAGCTGTGACTGTCGCAGATTTAGTCTCACCCTTCCCCGCAACTGCGGATTCCACTAAAGTAGTATCCAATAAATATGATAATCTTTCCGCACAGACGAGCTATACCAAGTGGATTCTCATTCTTGCGTTGGTGATCATTTCTCTAACTGGTTACTTTATAGTGAAAAAGAAAAAGTCAGCCTAGACTCCGATTGCCAATCCGCGCTTGGCATCACGGTATGCAGAAGGGCGCATACCTACCATTTTGGTGAAAATATTAGAGAACGTAGAACGATATTCATAACCGACCTCATCACATATTGTTTCTATTTTCATATCAGTAGTAAGAAGAAGGCACTCGGCGCGCTCCACTCTGAGTGAGGACAGGTGCATCATCGGGCTGTGACCATAGGACTTCAGACAGAGTCTGCGGAAATGTTCCGAGCACATCATGGCAGTGGTAGCCATTGCATCGACGCTCCAGTCCCTTCGCAGATCGTCGCTGATGATTGACCATGCCTTGATCAACCGTTCATCCGCCTGGCGGGGCTTCCCGAAGATTTTCACATAGCCGTGAATGAGCTCCACCCAGTGCTGTAACATCTCATGCTCCGAATCCACCAGAGCCTCGGCATGCAATCCTCGAATCGCCTGCACCAGCGGTGCCGCATCAAAATTCACGGGTTCGCCAGAGAGATCCGGAAATCCGACCCGCTCGCCGTAGCAGATGTAAGCGACCGCCCAACCCTCCTCGGGACTGGTGCGAATATGAACGGGAGAGGAAATCAAACATGCCGTGCGGGCCGCAAACCGCTTCCAACCGCCGCCCATTAAAATACGCGTTGGGCGATTGAAACAAACCATCATCGCTTCACCTCGTTTTCCAATCACCGTTCCGCCTATCGCAGATTGACCATCAATGATGCCGATGTGAACGATGCCTCTCGCCGCAAGTTGGGCCACAATCGTATGGTCCACCGAGTGAGCCCCCTCCACCGCTGTGGAAGCGAGGAGGCATAAGTCTTGCGAGGCAAGCTCGGAATGCGGTTCGCCGGTGGCTTGAGTATCAGGCTCAGCCATCATGACAACGTCCTCTGCGAGAGGAGATGGGTGATAATTCATAGTATTAGTTTTCATGGTTTCTCAGGGCGGAGTTGTTCCCATTGATGCAATGCTTGTTGATATTCTTGAATGGCTTTGGGGGGTAAAACTGGTGCGCTACGGCGGATCTCATCCTGCACTCGTTGCACAAGAAACTCTGCTTGTTCAGGGCGGGGATGTAGTGGCTTCGCCGGATCGTCGAACCAGACGGGCGAGGTGTGTGCGAAGCGGGAACGACCATCTGGCTGGGGTTCCCAAACTCGCAACGCCACCCATGTGGTGCCATCAAGCGGAATACTACGATCAATAAACGCTTCCTCAGAATCGATACTTATTGTTTCAAAAATTGCCCCGTTAACGATGATTTCTAATTTCCCGAGTGGTCGCTGACCGCTCACTTTGGCGTGAATTTCAAAATGGTCACGGCCACGGGAAATTTCTGAAATACACATCGGTCCAGTCGTCACAAAACTGCGTCCCTCTCGTAGTCCGGCGCACCAGTTCTCATAACTAAACCCTTCCGGACAGTGAACGTAAACTCGACTGTAGCCGAGCGGCACGGGATGCACCCCGCTGGCAGTCCCGGCGGAGGGCCGCAGGCGTTGGCCTGCGTTAAGCAGTGCCCAGTAAACTTGATGGGTGTATTCCAACCAATCGCGCTCATCTCCCTGCGCACTTGCCTGCGGCAACATCCACTCCGGTGCGGGAGTGCTCCACTTATTCAACGCAAATGGAACCCGCCATACATGGTTGTTAGAAAGTTCGTATAGGTCGATTCCCATGATGGGTGGCAATGCCATCGCCCAAGGCCAATCCGGCTTATCCATATCTAACAGCGCACCTTGTTTGCGCGCTTCACGAGCGATCGGACCGAGCAGTGGCGCGCCAAGCTTGATCGGGGTCGAGTGACCTAGGGCAAACACCGCACCAAGTGTGTGATCATGTCCATCGACCCCGAAAATTTCCCATTCGGTATTGCAGGGCCAGATCACATGAGTCGAGTCCACTCTGATCAGTTCCGCAGGCCTCGAAGGATCCGCACCCTTATCGTAATGATAGGGAATATCGTGAGCGTGGAGGCACCAATAGCTGAGTGGGAAAGCAACGTTGAGATCCTCAGCAAGCATGACGTTTGGTAACTCAGTGATCATGCGATGAACATGAGTCTCCCCGCTGAACCAGCCATCTTCTGCCATATTCACCCAGCGCTGCACGGGCAGATCCAGATCGAGCGATTCTTCCGCCACCTCTATTTCACAGTTCAGAGGGAGCCACTCCTTGCCTCGTTCCACAGTAATAGTATAGCTTCCTGGAGGGAGCTCCGCTTGCCAAGGGTGGGCGCTGAGAGTTGTATGATTTTCCGAGCTAAGGAGGTTGTTGAAATTACGCTTTTCGTAACGGACTGCGGTGCCGCCATCACTCTCCGGGAAAAACCATGAGCCTTTCGAATTTCCGATATAGATGCGGCCAGGCATCGCTGTTGCAGTTGCGGCATCGAGAATTCTGCCGCGGACTTGGGTTAGCTTTTGCACGGTTCCAGCCATTCCCCTCCAGAAATTTTCCGCAGTGGATAGCACTTCAAATGCGGATTTTTGTTGATCGGGTTCTGTAATCGCACTCTTAACGGCGGCCATCCGTTGGCGCGTCCATTCCAGGAAAAACTCAGTATCTTGCCTGCGGGGCTTCATCTTTTCGCCACCGATTTCAACGTACCAAGGGGCTGTCATGGCGAACTGAGCAGAGTTACCATCTGCGGCCGCTCGCACTAGAAACCATCCGCTTTCGTTGATGGTAATCAGAGCAGGCAGCTTGATATTTTCGGCGTGGCCGTTGCGAACGATTTCAACGGAGGTATCGGAATTTGAATTTTCCAATTCACCTGTAAGAATCACCTCAAGCGGCCCTTCCTTTGTTCTAAGAATTTCTCCAGGCATAGTGGAATTTGCCGTCACTCGTAAGTGAAGTCCTTGAGATACTCTCACTCGCCCTGCCTTGAATCCATCCCACCAACTCTGCCATGTCAGACGATCACCAGTATAAACTTCTGTTCGCCCGCTAGGCAGGGTTCCTGAACTGGGAGGGAGTTTGATCCCACAATTCAAGGCGCGGAAATAAAGTTCCTGAGACCATGATTGATCTCCTGTTGAGCTAGGGAATTCTGCCAAGTCTCGCGAGTAGCCCGCTCCTTTGGCAGCAGGGGCAATGCCGATGGAGTCGAGCTTTCCACTTGCTAGCCAGAACGGGAAATCGTGTGCATCCGCGGTCCCGGCATCCGCCCAAGCTCCACGCCGTTTCACCATTTCCAAGAGAAACGACGAGGGTGGCCATTCGCCGGTCTTCGCAGGGTAGCCAGCGAGTGGAAATGGCTCTTTGAGATTAAAAATTTGCAGCGGTCCACCCACACGCTCATCTCTTCCGGCGAGGCTGGAGAAAAACCGATTTTCTGGAGCGGTGGTAATCAGTGGCGAAGGCAACGCGCGTCCTGCCCACAGGTTATCATCATTCACCCACGATTGGAACTGGGCGATGTGCAACCCTTGAGCTTGCATCAGATTCGGAACATCCGCGAGGATTCCCGAACAATTCAAATTTCCCGCCCACCAGCCATCAGACACGTTGGCGAGCGTGGCGGGCCCGACTTTGAAGCTTACCAGTAAGTCACTACGGAAGCCGAGATCTTGGGTGCCTTGCCCTGCATTCGCATTCAACACAGCAGAGCGGACACCGGCCTGATTGCTCCAAAGCCGGAGTTTCCGCTTCTCGTGGAGATTTCCAGTCAGCGGACCGGTGGGAATTAGCTCCAGACGTAGCCAGCGATTGCGATCCGGCACTGCACTGGTCGGAAGAATCAAGTTCTCGCTCTCGATCTGGAGAGAAGAAGTAATCCCTGCGGTGTTCTGAATCTCAATCTCAAACTCCTGCCACCTGCCTTGGGTCAGCACGCGCGGAGCCTCGCCGGCCACTGCGCGGACTCTCGCCTCAGGGGAGATAATCACTTTGAAAAGTGGCTCAACTGCAGCCGCCAATGCAGCACCATTCACAAGAATGGTAAGGCAAAACACAAGTGGATTAAAGAGAATTAAGCGCATCGGTCGTTCCAGGAACGGCGGCGACACTGATACTTCAAATGCCTAGACCACTCCAATAGACTTGCACCATAGGACAAATATTTCGGGCTGCCTAGACCTCCAATGGGATGTATTTCGCGATTCTCTTTCCTGATTATTCAGGAGCTTCATCGCGCACCTGCCGGTAGAATTCTCGAGCATGCTCGTAAGCGGCCAAGGCTTCGGTACGTTCCCCCTCAGCATAACTGCTACCTTTTTCTTTCCAACATTGATCCACTGCGGCGAGACACCAAGTAGCACTGTCCTTGCTGGCTCGGATCGGCTTGTCGTCGATGATGACCTTTATAGGATTGCTGTGAGCACTAGGAAAGTGGCGAATGGCCACCCAGCTACTACGGGTGATGTCCGGCTTGGGAAAAATTAACTTCGTGAGACTACCATCCGCAGGAACGGTCTGTTTTGCGACTGGCAAGCCGTTAATAATCAGCTCAATCACCTGAGGTGCCCCCCCTTCCCTGCGCACGGCTGCGGTCACGGAGAAACTTCCGTCCGCAAGTTGTTCAAAATCCATCAAGTGGCCGGTGCCATCGCTGACGTAACTTTTCCCTATCCGCAGATTTTCCACCCATGAATCGTATTCCAGCCTTCCCTCCTGTTTCACATACACACGCCCCACCCCCACTCGCTCACCAGTCATGCAGGGGAAGTCCGTCTCGCCACTGGCCACGATATCGATTCCGCAATTGAGTGTGTGATACCAGATATTCCACTCCTGCATCCGCGGCGTATTCATCGTGGCGATGAAATCAATTGCGTTCACCTCTTCGCCTTTCTCGTTGGTCGCACGATGGGTGACATCGACGATGTATTCCATCGCGCCAATGCCATCGAACGAGGGCAAATCAAAATTTGGCAGCCCATTCGGTCCATCCGTACCCGGAGTGCGGCCTACACTAGTCATTAGCCCACCAGCACTGTGGGCCGTGCCGGTCACTCCACCTTGCTTCTTTGCCCAGCGCAAGGTGGTCAATCCAAGCGTAGGCCAATGCAGCGTGGAATTGCCACCCGCAGGAATCTGAGTTTTTAAATTCAACAAATTTAGATGGCCGGCAAACTGCGAACCAAATCCACTCACCTCGATATCATAACGCAAGAGGTAAGGGTAGCGGCTCACATCATCCGGCTTACCACTGAAGAATTGTTTTTGAAAATCAAAACACGGCCCCCACGTAAGACAGCACCCGACTTTCACATCTTCACCCATGATGTGCCTTAGCATATCTTCAGGCATGACACCCTGTGTGGGATTACTATAATGCAAACAGCCCGCCGCATGTATATGATGATCGCCGCTCCAGTAGCCATGCTTATCAGTATCGATCCAGCGCTTTACCTGATAATTGAGCGTAATTGGCTCGCTGGCCACCACGAGGGTTTTCACTTCGGGAATACTTTCCGGACCGTGGGAACATTTAATCGTGTAAGTTCCCGGAGATAGATGGATGATCTCACCACCCTCTCGGTAGATTTGAGTTTGGAAAAAAAAGTCCGGAGCGCTGCGCTTCGTCTGTGCAGGATAAACACGCCCGAATGAATCACGGATTTCGAATGCCGCCATGCAGGGCGTGCCATCGGCGTCTGTCACTTCGAATCGGACCGGCGTGCTGGGCAGAGTCTTGAAAGTCATTGGCACAGCGACCCATTCCGCACTATCGCCACCTGCATATTCTAGGTCGATCCAGTCAATCCTGACTTTGCCCGGTTGGAATCCAGGATCAAGGCGAATGCCTGTGAGCGAAGCGTTGGTTTCAAACTCGATTTCATGAAGCTGCGCCGCGCCGGGAAGCATTTGGAAGGTGACTTGCCGCACCGCATCTGGCTGCGGTGCCTCAGGCGAGGTCCAATAAACTTGGCCCATTCCACCTGCGTCGCCACCACCGAAGAATCGTAGTTTCATCCTGCCGCTTCGGGCTTCCACTGGAGCAGATAAAAAGGGATCCGAGCCAGTGGAGGTGAATAGCAAACTCCCATTCTCAGTGGCGATGCTGCCGTTGTTCGCTCCACCCCAGCCATCGGCATCTTTCACGAAGCGCCACTTCCGGATCACGTTCGACTGCTGGCCTGGAAGTCCGCTAACGTTGAATTCCAGATTGGCCTTTCGCTCGCCCTCGCCGATCGCAGAAAGCTGAATAATGCGATATTCAAGACCGAGGCCACTGAGTTCTGCTGCAAGCGGCCTACCATCGAAGACCGATAAATTTAACCAACGCTCCGCTACCTCCGCCGCTGGAGCATTCGGAATGGATTGTGCGGCAGGACTATCAATTCTGATTCTCGAAGCCACCCCCGCATGGTTGATCACCTTCACCAAAACCGTGCGCCAGCCGTTTTCATCAATTTCAAAACCATTCAGCGCGGGCGCTGCTTTCAATTTCCCATCTGCCCCGATTTCCAACACCGCAATGCAATGCGGATCGAGCAATTCCTGCACTTTGCGAGTGATCTCCGTATCATCATTCAGTTCGGAAAATTTCTTCAACACCTCAAGTTGTGCTATGGGAAGCGGCGCGCCGATACTTTCCAACGCTTCTGCCAGCCGCTGGCACTGTAGTAGCAATGGCTGGGCATCCACCTGCGCAACTTGCACTATCTCCAACGGGTGGGTGTGATCATCCGCCGCGCCTTGATGACCTGGGTGAGCAGTTAATAGAGCCACTCCCAACATTGCGAGAGCTGTGGCAAGGACGAAATTACGTGATGAAAGAGTTATAGACTTCATAAATCAAAAAATCAATCAAGGCTTGCTCTGCACCCCCGAGCGTTCGAGGACCTGCGCCTTGGCTTCGGCAGAAGGCTGTGGCACCACTAATTCGGATTCTTTAACTCCGTAGTTTTCCGAGACGCTCCAGTCCTTCGCGAGGTCAGCAAACATCGCCGAGCGGCGTTGGCGGAATTCCCGGGCATTCACCCGCGAGTTCCGAAGTTGTGCGAGATTAAGATCTGCAGAAATATAGCCTTCTTCTGTTGCGGTGATTTGTTGTTTGATCCCTTGTGGCCACTCCGCGATCATTGTCCCACTTCCGATTGCTTTATTCGTAGTCACCATGTGAACATAATTCTGGTGAAGATTGGCTCTCACAATATAGTCTTCCACCTCACCATGGCGCGCATTAGGCCAAATGATGATTTCCGCTCCTTTCAAACTCAGCAATCGGAAAATTTCGGGAAAGTAACCGTCATAACAGGTAAGAATCCCCACCCTGCCGAAGTCTAAGTCAAATACCGGGGATTCTTCGCCGGGCGTCATCATCCATTCCGGATCATTCTCTACCGGTGGCCAACTGTAGGGTGGGCCACCCACTGCTTGATAGGCTTTGAAATAGCGGCCTACGATTTCACCCTTGCGATCAAAAATAAGCGTGGAGTTACCATAATCTCCTTTTTCATTCACCACTTCGAAGCAGCCGACCATTACATAGATATTGTTTTTCTTCGCAGCCGCTGCGATTGCCTCAGTTTGCGGACTGGGCACCCTGAACATTCCTAAGTATAACTCGGGAAATACTACTAGATCCACTTTGTCTTTCCCCGCACGATCAATATAGGGAATAATTGCCGCAGCCGGATCATTCGAGGAGGTGCTCGGTATCTGCCAGTTCCACGGGCCAGTGATCTGCACGGCGGCCACCCGTACGGATTTAAAGGCGAGTTGTTCAGGCGTAATGAGCTTGGGGCTCGTCACTTCCTCGGCAAATGAAGCGGAAGCTAGCAAGCCAGCAATGAGTAAGAAAAGAGTGATTTTCATTTTTTCAAGATGATGCCTTGGTTATCTTTCATGGTGGGCAGCGCCTCGGCCGTGCCCGCATGGACATCGAGATGAGGAACTTTTTCCGAGCCGGTGAAGGTATTGCCCTCCAGCACGATATTCCGCCCTGAGTTAAATGCAAATGATGCTAACTCGGGCAGATACGGTGGCGCGAAGTCTGTGAGACGAATGGTGTTGTTGCGGAAGATTAGCCCATCAATCGCTTGGCCTTCAACGATCTTCCCATGATAAGTCTCTATCATGTTATTTTCAAAAATGATTCCACCATGATAGTGGGCATTCGGGAAGCGCTTGGCATCTACTTCTGCGGACATCCGCAGCACCGCACCAGCATTATTAGTAAAAGTATTATTACGGATCAGGGCATTACGAGTGGGACCGGATTCCCACCAGAAACCGTTGTCGCCCTCCATCTGGATGCCGGCCATTGAGGAGTTTTGAAACTTATTCCCCTCTACCAGCACTTTTCCAGAAGTTGCGATCAACATCGTCCGCGCACGGTGATTGCGGACGATGCTGTTGCGGAACGTTAGATTTGCCTGCCATGACAAATTATACAGACCGGAAAGCGGACGGATGCCGCCTTCTGGCAATTGATCGACGGTCATTTCAAAGCGATCCGAATTCAGATCCCGGACAGACACCACTTTGGCATCGCCGTAGCCCTGCAAGTCCGCGCTGGTGACGAAGCGAATCTCGTCACCAGGTTCTGCGATGATCAGCCCACGCTGTTGGCTGTGGACGCGTTGACAGGTGAGAGTATTACCGTCCACCTTTTCCACACGCACAAAGCAACCGTGGACGTTGGTGGCATCATCGAGCATGTTTTCAAATAGACTATCCTCAATTAGAATATCCCCACGGCAGCCGTTGAAATGGGTGGCATCCGCCGTGGTTGTCACGTAGCGGTCCTTGCCCTCCGGCAATGATACCTGATAACGGCGCAGAGTGAAATTTTCCGAACGCTGGCCGATAAGCCCCATCCCACCTGCATGGTGCACCGTTACATCTTCGAGTAAAATATCCTTACAACCAGAGATCCGAATCGCGGGCGAGGTTCGGTTTGGATCCAGCATCCCGCTGATGATCAGCACAAACCCCACCTTCGGCATCACCTTGGTGGATTCAAAGATCCGAATCAAATGCGGCGCCAGCTCTTCTACCCGCGGATCAGGCTCCATCGCATACAAATGCTCATCCGGCACGGGTTGGCGGGTGCCGCTTTGAAACCACATATTCCATTGAAGATTGTGCTGCCATGCCAGCGTCGCAGTCACTGGTGGTGCCCATTCTTTCCAAGTATTCGCATTAGGACTCGGTTTTTCCTGAAATATAAAGCGGCTCCCCCGCATCTCATAGCACACTTCTGGATGCAGTTTTAAGTCGAATGCGTTCATCTCCGGGTGCACCGCCACCACCTCACCTTGCAAGCTGAATGGGCGTTGCCAGTCGATGCTGAAGCCCTTCAATGTCACATTTTTCGAGTTCTCCGCACTGATCGGAATCATCGAGCCATGACAGACAAATTTTGCCCCTTCCGCCGATAGCGTAAATCCATCAAAGCCATCGATTGGGAAGACCACGCGCTTGATGCCCGAGTCATTATTCGCCACCGCCAAATTCTGCTCAAAAGCATAATCTGGAAACAAATGCCATTCTCCCGCTGGAATTCTTAGTCCCTTAGCCTCACGCTCGATACAGGCTTCCATTGCTTTCCTTAACGCCGGAGTCGCATCCATCCCGGGTTTTACGTCACCCAGCCCGAAGTCCTGCGCGTTCAACCACTCCTCACCCAGCACAGGTGATACTAGTATCAGACTGTAAAGTAAGACGCAAAGCCGCTTCTGCACGGATGAGGAAATGAAATCAGTTGGGTAAATTATCATAGGGTTAACGGCATGAATCTAACGCCTTTTTCTACACGTAAAGCAAAGAAGATCTTTTGAGAGTCGCGATGATCTGAATCAATTATCGCTTTTAAAATTACTCATTAAATTATTGACTATCAACAAGTTAGAATAACTTTGCGACCTTTACCCATCCGAAAGAATGCTTCGTTGCGGTGGTTTTCCAACACCAATATGTGGGCGATCAGGATAGCGGATCACTGATTAGTATGGCACTCTGTCGAGGCTATGAGACAAAAACCATTCAATTACCTCCTTGCCCTCGTCGGCATTCCCCTCGCGATCACATCCACCAGCCAAGCGGCATTAATTTTTAGGGATAGCTGGGATACTTCCACAGCCTCACTAGATAGTCGGTTCGAGCGGACTGCACCCTCACCCCGCCAGACATTCGGGGTTAACTCCAATATCCCGGTTGGCACTCAATCGGCAGGAATTGGAGTTCTGACGCCTACCTACGCACCCAACCAAGCGGGCGATTATCACGACCAGATTGTGAGCAATGGAACTAACGGGTTTTTACTCCTTGCAGGTGATGGCACGGCACCCATAAGCGCAACTTCTACAGTTGGAATTGCTACACTTTCGCCATTCTATAACTTTAACCACCTCGACACTCTAGGAAATGCAATTGCTACCGATGTAAGGTTTACCTTGGATGCTTTCACCAATTCACCGGGCGCAGGTTCATTTTCTCATGCAGCCTTCACCATTGGTTCGTCAGGGGCGAATGGATTTAATGGACGTGCCGAATCCGGCACCGCCGCTGCGGGCTTTAGCGTGCGCTTTGTCGAAGATCAATTTGGCGCAACTCCAAATGGCAACTTCATTCAATTTTATGATGGAGCTTCGCTAGTCGCAAACTTACTCCCCAATCCTGCAGGTGCTGGCTCTATGGATGTCAGACTCGCAATCACTGACAGTGATGCCAATCCATGGAATGGCGTAGGTGCCACTACCATTGAAGTATTCGTAAATAACACTTCCGTAGGAAGCTATACTAGAGGCGGTGGCGGATATACGGATAATTTCATGACGATGGAAGGATCTACGAATTTTGTTGGATTCGGCCTCGCGCTTCATAACTTCGATAATTTAGAAGTCTATTCCATCCCTGAACCTTCCGCTGCTCTTCTCGGAGGGCTAGGCGTCCTCGGCCTGCTGCGCCGTCGCAGGATCTGAAATTGATCCTTTCTCAAATTCGCTCCCTCCCCACCCCGATATCACCTAATTGGTATCGGGGAATTTCAATAAATCTCAAACCGCTAATTTCCATATGAAACCCAGATTCCACCTAGCCGCCTGTTTATCCACCCTGCTCTTCACCACTGCCACTAGTCATGCACTCACGGAATGGGTGGGCGGTGATGGCGGTAGCCTTTTCAATGATGACAACTGGGACACCGGAATCGGTCCCGTCGATGGAGTCGTCTTTGATGACGATATCTTAATTGACGGATCAGTAGCCGGAAATACGAATGGCGGCACTCTGATTCTCAAATCAGGCCGAACTCTAACACTTACCAACTCATCAATCACTGTTTCAAGCCTTCAGGGAACGATAGATCTTGATGCTGATACGATTGTGGATGCGACAAATTCCACAATTAATTGCAATAATGTCGCTTTTGATTTGGTTCTCAATCTTTCTGAAAATAGTTCACTCCAGATATTCGCGGCCCAAGGAACAGCTTCAAGAAACACGATTAATGGCGAGGACACGCCCGCCAATGGTACTTCCGTTAACCTTTCGGATGGTTCTAAAGTCGTCCATAATGATGGCAACGATGCCTCGAACGCTGGCGCACAATCGGTGGGCCAGCGGATTTTCAGAGCCTCATCAGGAATCTCTTTTGCCACTGATTTCACAACCCCTCCTCTCACTGAGTTCAGTTTAGCTGGGGCGGTGGCTCCATTCTCCACAGCCACGACCTCTGCTTTTACAATCACGGCTGGACCGCCACCACCACCACCCCCGAACTTGGCAGGTGCCGGACCCGACATCATCGTCGGCTTCCGGCTAGCTCCACCAGAACCGCTACAACCCATCTGGTATCCCACCTTTCGCACTGACACGGATTGGCAAATTGATGTGGATTTCCCAAACGTCGTACGTTTCGGGTCCTTAGGAATTACCGATGTCTATCTAGCAGACTTAAACGGTGATGGCCGCGATGATAAAGTAATGCGGCAAGTGGCGAACAACGGTACTACCAATCCATCACAGATAATTGCCACTTATTCCTTGCCAGGCCCCACAGGCTTTTTAAGCAGTGATTTCAATTCTCCCGCTGGAGATTTGGATGTTCCATTTGCGTTCCTGAGTGCAGCGGATACCCAATTGACCTTCGGAGATCTAGATGGCGATAAAATTGACGATGCTGGTGTTTACCTAGACGCTGGAGATCCGAATGTCGGCGGCACAGCAGGTCAAATGGTTTGGGGCACACTTAAGTCAGGTGGTGTCATAGGAATTTCAACTGATGCCGGTGGATTCTCAAACTTCACTGACTGGAAAGTCTTCGGCATCACCGGAGATAGACCTTATACGGGTGATTTCAACGGTGATGGAGTGGCAGACCGGATGCTTCATCGGCCCTCGAGTAATCAAATCTTCATCGATTTGAGCGTGCCCGGAAACTTCGGCGATGGCGTAGCAGACTATAGCATTGACCTGGGTACTGATGGAGATACAGTTTACGTATCCGATATAAATGGAGATGGCTTCTCAGACTTGGTGCTATCACGCCGTACTGATCTGCTGCCCCCGCCGAACAATACACCTGGGCTGAAAACTCTATTTGGTTTTTACAATGATAAGACAGGATTTAGCACCCTTGTCGCAACCAGCCCAGATATCCAAGATATTTGGGGTAACGAAGAGGGGCTGTTGTTTGGGAGGTTAGAAGGTGAGCCCGAGGTAGCCGGCTTCCGAATTACTGCCGTAACCAGTGCTGGACCGGATGTGGCATTTGCCGGAAACTTCGATGCGGTCGAAGCTGGCACCTATTCGATTCAGACAAGCCTAAACTTGCAAGAACCATGGCAAACACTGCAAACCATCATGGTTGCCACTCCTGCGATCACCCCCTTCAGCCTGTCGAAAGCACAGCTAGATACTGCATACGGCGCATCGGCCAGACCAAAAGTCTTTGTTCGCGCAGCACTTCAACCCTAAACGCTAATAACAATCGCCAAGGTGTTTTCGTGCAGCAAACTAGCTTTGTCATTCGCATGGCTCCGGTTCATCTCGGCGCCATGCGTATTTGTGGTTTTCATGTGCGCCGGAGTCGCCCCAGCGCAACCTTCACCCAAGATCTGGTTCAGCCACTTTAAACTTGGAACCATAGCCACTGCAGCCGATAGCGATTGGCAGATCACGCGCGGCGGTCTCGATACTGCCTTCTTCGCCATCAATACTCTCTGGCCGATGCCGCAGCCGATGCGTCTCACCATCCCGCCAGCCACAGCGGCGGCAGCCGCCGCTAACCTTCACCGCAACCATATCAAAATCGGCGTCGAGTGCGGATACTTCGATCATTCATTAGATCTCGTAGAATCGGGAAACCCTGCTTCCGACGTCGTGCCTAGCCGTGCGATACCAAAGCTCGTCCCCGGCATTGGAAAGCAGACTGCCACAGCGGAAATCGCAAAACTCCGCTCACTCTGGCAGGCAGGTCATTCTCCAGACTATCTCATCCTGGACGATCCCATGCGCCGTCTCACGATTCCCGGGCAAGACAATCTCGGCCAAATCCTCACAGGGATGCCGGATTATCCCACTGCGGCCACGGAAGTGGTAAGTTACATGCAAACAATGAGGGGAAAATTCCCTAATGTTAAATTCGTAATCATTCTGAATTTCCCTAACTGGGGCTGGCGAGGCGAACCGGCCTTCTCCGTCGCCGCAGGGCGCACTGGGCCAATGAACTGGGGCGATGCGCATCAGGCCATGGAAACTCTATTTAGCGCGGTAAGACAAAATCAACTATCGATCCACGCAATTCAAGCAGACTTCCCATGGCGCTACTTCGCAGAGCAACCGCCCGATGCATTTGCCGCAACTGTCAATTGGCCCGAACGCCTTCTCCTACTCGAACAATATGCCCGCAGTAAAGGCGTTAAATTCCACCTGACTGCAAACTCGGAAACCGGATATGTATCGGCAAAGGCCTTTTCAGAGGATTCGTTGAAATACTTGGATGCCTATCTCGCAGCGGGCGGTAAGCCCGATCATTTCGTCGTCCAATCATGGTATCCTCACCCCGCAGAACTTTTACCTGAGAGCGAGACCTACACAGGTTTATGGTTGGCAGCACGATTCATCCAGCGTCTGCGCGAAATTCAAATCGGCAGTCCCCTCGCGATGGAGCCCCGCAAACCACGGGCGTTTGATCGGACTGAACCAGAAGCTCTGCTACATTTACTAAAGCGGCTAAATCCTACAGCATGGTCCAGACTTGGACCAAATATTCTAGAATCATGGCTTGCTCTACCAGGTGACCCACCAGCGTCTCATGCAGGAAGGCAATTGCTCGCCCTTAGAGAGGCTGCCGCAGTTGATATATCTGGTAAACCCAAAGCCACCGTCGTCCTCCGCGAGGACTCGGCCACTCTAGCTATCGGCCTTCCTACTGTGATTATTCCCAAAACAAGTCCGAGCGTCTTGATCGTCGAGTTGGTCGGCGGCTCGTCCGGGTCCGAGCTGATCACTGCATGGGTAAAAAATTGCGATCTAGAACCCATGACTCCGATCTGGCTTGCACCCGCCACCTCACGCCTGCTTGCGGTAGATGTAGATGCGTCGATGATCAAGGATCAGAACCTAGTATTATGCATTGGAACCCCAAATGGAAATTATTATAACGTCTCCATTCCCGTAGTCACTGGGGAATGAGTTACATGAAATTTCAAACCCTTTTCTGCTTCATCGTTGTCGTTACACAATGGGCATGCGCCTCATCACAACCGCCTAACATCCTTGTCGCGGTGGCGGATGACTGGTCATTCGGACATGCCGGTGCCTATGGCTCCCGGTGGGTGAATACACCCGCTTTCGACCGCATCGCTAAAAGTGGCGTCCTCTTCACCCGCGCTTACACCCCCAATGCCAAATGCTCCCCTTCACGCGCAGCGATGCTCACCGGGCGTAATCCTTGGCTACTAGGCGCTGCTGGAAATCATAACAGCATCTTCCCTCCCTCGTTCCAAACCTATCCGGAGGCACTCGCAAAACACGGCTACTTCGTAGGAATGACGGCAAAAGGCTGGTCTCCCGGCATCGCCCTTGATGCCTCCGGTAATGCTCGAAACATGGCCGGCATTCCTTTCGACACTGAAAGGCTCAATCCTCCCACAAGTGGAATTTTTCCCAACGACTACGCGGCGAATTTTGCCAAATTTCTTAAAGCCGCACCTCCCGGCCAGCCTTGGTGCTTTTGGTATGGATCTGCTGAGCCGCACCGTGATTATGAATTTGGCTCCGGCATTACCAAGGGCGGAAAAGATCTATCCGACATTGATCGCGTCCCCGGCTATTGGCCGGACAACCCCGCCGTCCGCAAAGACATGCTTGATTACGCGCTTGAGGTGGAACACTTCGATCTCCACCTCGGACGAATGCTCGATCAACTGGCCGCCGCCGGGATGTTAGAAAATACACTCGTCATTGTCACTTCTGACAATGGTATGCCTTTCCCACGCATCAAGGGGCACACCTATGAACAATCAAATCATATACCTTTAGCTGCCAGCTGGCCTGCTGGAATTAAGAATCCTGATCGAATAGACTCATCTCTCATCAGCCTGATCGATCTCGCACCGACTTTTCTCGAACTGGCAGGCCTCTCTCGCGGTGCTACCAAAATGGCACCCTTTTCCGGCCGTAGTCTAGTGGATCTCTTCGCTGCAATCCCTACCCACCCGCCACGCGATCATGTTCTTCTTGGTCGTGAGCGCAATGACGTCGGCCGTCCTTTGGATCAAGGCTATCCCGTCCGCGGGATCGTGCATGATCAATGGCTCTTTCTTCATAATTTCGAGTCAGATCGCTGGCCCAGCGGCAACCCAGAAACCGGCTACATGGATACCGATGGCAGCCCTACTAAAACCGAAGTTTTAAAAAGTCGCACCACCGGTGAGACACGCTTTTGGCAATCTTGCTTTGGAAAACGCCCAAAAGAAGAACTCTACGATATTTTCCGCGATCCCGATTGCCTCAGAAATCTAGCATCTGATCCAGAATGGAGTCCTAATGCCCACAGTCTCAAACAATCTCTCTTTAAAAACCTGACAAGTCAGGAAGACCCGCGGATCATAGGGCATGACGATCAATTTGACACCTATCCGTACGCACGAGAAAGTCTACGCGGATTCTACGAGAAATTTAAGCGCGGCGAGCGACCTTCCACTGGCTGGATCCGGCCGTCAGACTATGAACCAGCGCCCGCACAAACGAATTAGTGTCATGATTCAGCCTTTTATACTTTCTCTGCTAATTGCCTCTTCTTGCTTCTACGCAACTAACATCCACGCAGCCCCTTCCCCGCCTAATATAATTCTTATTCTTTGTGACGATCTTGGCTACGGCGACATCGGAATCTTCAATCAGAATCAGCGCGGAAAAGACAAGCCATCCCACCACACACCCCACCTCGATCAACTCGCTGCGGAAGGCCTCACCCTACCCCACCATTATTCAGCCGCCCCTGTCTGCGCTCCTTCCCGGGCATCGTTGCTATCAGGCTTACATCAAGGCCATGCCAATGTCCGTGATAATCAATTTGATAAGGCACTCGAAAACAACCATAACATTGCAACCGTTCTCAAGAGCGCTGGCTATTCCACTTCCTGCATTGGCAAATGGGGGCTTGCGGGCGACGCTCCTGAATTTCCCGCGCATCCTCTCAATCGCGGCTTCGACGAATTCTTCGGCAGTATTCGGCACTTGGATGGACATGAGCAATACCCAAAAGAAGGCCCATACTGCGGCCGAAAAGAAATCTATCAGAATCGGGAAATGATCACTGAAACTCTCGATAAATGCTATACTACCGATCTATTCACCGCCCGTGCCAAGCACTGGATCAGCGGCCAACAAAGCCTGGAACCCACCAAACCCTTCTTTCTCTATCTATCTTATTCTACCCCACATGCGGTTTTAGAATTACCTACCCAAGCCTTTCCTCCGGAAGGGCTACAATGGCTCGGTAAACCTGGAGAAATGATCAACACAGCCAATGGCGAGATTGATTCATGGATCCACCCGGACTATGCGAATGCCACATGGGATCATGATCAAAACCCAGATACCGCAGAAGCGCCATGGCCTAATGTCTATCAACGCTACGCCACCAGCGTCCGCCGCATTGACGATTGTGTGGGAGATTTACTCAATCATCTGGAGTCCTTGAAAATTGATCGGAATACCCTGGTAATCTTCACCAGCGACAATGGCCCCAGCATCGAGTCTTATTTGAAAGAATCATACTCACCCGAATTCTTTGGTAGCTACGGTCCATTTTCAGGAATCAAGCGGGATTGCTGGGAAGGCGGGGTTCGCGTCGGTGCGATTGCCCGTTGGCCCGAAGGCATCCCGGCTGGAAGAACAAGCAATCTTGCCAGCGCTCACTGGGATTGGCTATCCACCTTTGCGGAGATCGTCGGCCTGGCAGCCCCAGCAAGGACCGATGGCGTCTCCTTGCTGCCCACCCTCAGTGGCAAGGGTTCTCAGCGCACTTCAAATCTATATATCGAATATAATGTGCAAGGTAATACTCCCAATTACAAAGATTTCCCACCCTCCACCCGTAATCACCGTCGTGAGCAAATGCAGATGATCCGTCATGGCGATCTCGTTGGAATTCGAAACGCAATCACCTCTAATAAGAATAACTTCGAAATCTATAACATCGTTAAGGATCCACGCCAATCCACCAATCTCGCTACAAGCCATCCAGAATTCCAAACACTTCTAAAAAGAGAAGCCCTTAGGAATCGCAGACCACTGATAGACTCTCCCCGGCCCTATGATGATGCTCTTATCCCGGCAACTCCGCTGCAGAATTACACCCCGGGCATGATCGATTATTCCATCTACCTCGGCGAATGGCCTTGGCTTCCCGATCTGGAAACGCTCACCGCAAATACTACCGGCAGAGGCCTATCTTTGGATCCTAATGACTTAACCCGGAATCAGCCGCACGCCCTGCGCCACAGTGGCTACTTTCACGCACCAGCGGATGGAGTCTATCACTTCTATTTAAAATCATCAACCAGCTTTCAATTACGCCTGCACGCCGCCCTCGTTATTGAAAACAATTTTCAGAAAACATCAGATTGGATCACATCATCCATCAAACTCAAAGCTGGCTTTCATCCATTCCAGCTTGATTCGCTTTACCCTGCCGGACGCCATGACACTCTTGAATTCGAGTGTCGCGGCCCTGAGCTACCACGTGGTCTTGTTCTCACTTCAAAACTCAGCGTCGCTCCTACTCCTTGAAAATTTTATTCCATCTTTCAGGAAGCTTACGATACCTGATCATCGCTGCAATTTGCGCTGCTCCGGGATTATATGCCGCAGAACCACGGACAATTTTGCTGCCTGCCGAAGTGGCGGACATTACCATGCTTCATGGCATTCCCTTCTCGCAAGCCAGCGGACCACGCAATCTTGTCCCTGGTGCCTATCCCACTGAGGGAACTTTCAGCGCTCTTGTGCTCGCCGGGATGACCACTCTACTCCCGGAAGCCAGCGACCGTTGGGGAATGAATGAGCCCTCGAATGCATATCAATCGCGGCTCTTCATCGGCGACCGCATCGGTCGAGTGATCATTCGTTATAAGAACGATACTTTAGAGCAACTGCCAATTTTGTTTGGCGTTAATGTTTGGCCATACGAACTCTATACCCCAACGAGGCTTGGAGAAGAAGGCCTACTTACTTCACACGCCCTTCGCTCGGGTCCATATCGTGAGCCTTTCGCCAGCGACCCCGCAGCCATGACTTTGTTACAAGCAAGCCTGCGACTACTGGAAAGCCTGGAAGCACCTAAGCCTCTCCGCTATCTAATGGGCATCCGAGTCAAGCCCATCCCGCTCAAATCGATTACCCTGATTGACGAAAAACTCCGCACTGCAAGTTGGCAAGTCGGTGCGATCAGCGGCCTCGGAGTCGGCACACCACCGCCCGCCGAATTACCATTACTTGATGAAACTTATTTCATCCGCCAACAATACGCCGCACCGGCAAGGGCATTGGCTCAGCGCCTCTATCAATCAGAGGATCAACTTCCGCATCACCTGCCCCCGCCCGTCCCGAGTGCTGGCTACCCACAACTCAATTTTTCCGGCCCACCTGCCGCAGCCATTCTTTCACACGTCTTCACCATCAACGCCCGTGATTTGATCGAAAATAAACTCACCTCAGAAGGTCGCTTGTGTAGCTCATCTCCCGCCGCGCCCAATTTCGGCGGCTACATCGGAATGGGCACTTGGCGCAATGGCTCGGGCCAATACGCTCATCATAGTTGGTCGCGCGATGCCGGGCCCGCACTGCGCGAACTTCTAGCCCTCGGACGCGACCGTGAAGCTCGTGCAGCCGGAGAAGCTCTGCTACGTTACCTCTATGATGCCGATCTGCGCCACGGTCAGCCGAATTGGAAACGCGTGATCAATTCCACCGAAATCGGCGAAGGCGAGAGTAGGAAGAACCAACGTGCTGAAAACGACGGGCACGCCGCAGTGATGCTAGGCATGGCGCAACTTGCTACATCACCCGCCGTGGATCGCGAATGGATGGATCAATATTGGTCAGCATTTGTAGATGCGGGAAACTGGTTTCCATGGCAGATGGATCATCCGGAAATCTCAGCGTTCGATGGTCTGCTCTATAATGAATCCGAGTCTTCCGGTGGCGGCGGCTACGATTTATTTTCAAATTCACAAGCGGCCATCGCACTTCGCGCCTTCGCAACATTGGCTAAAGATCGCAAAGACCCAGATCACGCGCGGCAGTGGGTCCAAGCGGCTGCAATTTTAGAAAAATCCATCGCCACTCGTCTTACACTTCCTACGGACCCCGAGGATCCACTATCACCTCGTTATCTTGATACAGATACCCTCTTCGATTCTTGGACCTATGGTTGGAAACGCATGGCACCCCTACTAGCCGCAGCTGACCTATCAGGCTATGGCTTGCAGCAATCTCCCTCAAATATCCTACTCCTTAACCATACTTACCTTCAACTCCGCGGCCCCCATTCTACTCTCCCTGATTCCGGCCGGACTCTAGGTTACGGGCAAGCCTACCTTGCCCAGTCCGCACTCCTACTTGACCAGACGGCTGACGCGACCCGTGCAGTCGAGCGCGCCGCTGCTTTCTGTTACCATCAAGATCATCCCTATCTCGTCCCGGAAGGAGTGATCGTTCACCCCGACGGCCGTCAATGGTTTCGTAATGGAGACCTGGGTAACCTGATGCAGCAGGTGGAGATTCTTAAAATGATCCGGCTACTTCCAGGGATTGATGATCGCGCATCCGCCACTGGACTCACTCTCATTCCCAGACTACCCATTGGATGGTCACGGATTGAGGCAAAGTCTTGGCCCATCCGAGTCGCGGAATCCGATGGACGATGGACGCGAGCCAACATCGATTTCAGCTACGAACGTTTACCGAACCATCGTTATCACTTGAAATTAAGTTGTGATCGGGAGATTCCAATCTCCAGTGTGCGCTTGGGGCCATTCCCCACGAAAGACGCCACACTATTAAAGAGCGCCACCCACGCTTGGCGTTGGGAAAAACAAGGTGATGCGTGGTTTGCATATCTCGAAAAATTCATCAGTCCACTTCGGCAACTTGATCTATTCTGACTAGATTCATCTCATATCAATATGGACGGACATTTTAATAGGTTTATTTGATAGTTCCAATCCATACGCAGGCCTCGCCTACCCGATTGGAATCGCATTGATGACCACGGTCATCGGTGCAATCTACTTGAAAGAAAGTAAGGACTCAGAACTGTAATGAGTGGAGGAACTGAAACATGGGGTAAGATCGGAGAGTGAAGCATGAATTCCGTGTATGCCGAGAATCCTCTCTTTCGCGATTTTAAGGAATGGTGTGGGTCTATTTGAAGAGGTTGCATCATTGGCAGTGAGTATGACAATGGGCAAGGCAAGCCGACGCACGAGACGACGTAGTATTTTCGTAAGGGGTTTGAGCGAATCGAAAGTCCTAGCTATGCCAGCATTCCTTTGACCAACTTGCCATGGACGTCTGTTAGCCTGAAGTCCCGACCTTGGAAACGATAGGTCAATCGAGTATGATCGAAGCCCAGCAGATAGAGTAACGTTGCATGAAGATCATGCACATGCACCGGATCTTGGGTAATATTGAAGCCAAAGTCATCGGTCGCTCCATGAATGTGTCCCGGTTTAAGACCACCTCCTGCCATCCACATGGTGAACGCGCGGTTATGGTGATCGCGGCCATCATTACCACCTTGGACCATCGGGGTGCGGCCGAATTCACCGCCCCAGAGAACTAGAGTATCATCCAATAATCCACGTTGCTTAAGATCCGTCACAAGTGCGGCACTGGCTTGGTCTGTATCGCCACAGTTTTTCTTCATCTCTTTGGTCAATTCACCGTGCTGATCCCACGCTTCATGAAATAGCTGCACGAACCGCACACCACGCTCAATCAGGCGGCGCGCCAAGAGACAATTACGAGCATAACTGGACACATTGATATCCTTGATACCATAAAGATCCAGTATATGTTGTGGTTCTTGTTTCAAATCCATCAGCTCCGGCGCACTCGCCTGCAAATGGAAGGCGGATTCATAAGCATCAATCCGCGCTTGGGCTTGTGGATCTCCATGGTGAGCAGCACCCACTTCATTGAGTTCGCGAAGCATATCGAGAGAATCACGCTGGGCTTTTACATCGAACCCACGAGGATTGGAAAGATAGAGCAATGGATCGCCCGAACCACGGAACGGGACTCCTCCAAAGGAAGTTGGCAAGAAGCCCGAGCCATAATTGCTAGCACCGCCGCTGGTGCCTTTGGCGCTGGCCAGCACCACGTAACCGGGTAAGTTTTCCGTTTCGCTGCCGAGTCCATAAAGCGCCCAGGATCCAAGACTGGGGCGACCGAATTGTTGCGAGCCGGTATTCATCAAAATCTGGGCTGGTGCGTGATTGACGGCATCCGTATGAAGTGAGCGGACCATCGTGATATCATCGGCGATTCCTGCGGTATAAGGAATCAACTCACTGAAATCCATACCTGCATTGCCAGATTTGGAAAATTTAAACTTAGCCCCTAACAACGAAGAATTTGGATTGATGAAGGCCGCGCGATAGCCATCAAGCAAGCCTGCGGGTGGAAGTTTACCATCCATCTTGGTAAGCTCTGGCTTGGGATCAAATAACTCGAACTGGCTGGGACCACCTGCTTGAAACATATAAATCACCCGCTTCGCTTTAGGCCGGAAATGGGGTAGATGCGAAGTGGTCTGGGAAGCGATATTCGCAGCAGCCGCGCTCCCTGTCAGAGAATGCAGCATCAATCCAGCCAATCCGACTCCACAATCGCGGAGAAACCAGCGGCGGGAAATAAACCGAGCGCGCTCGGCTTGGAGCTCTGTGATTAATTTCATAAGATCTTAATTTTTGTTGAGGGTTTCATCCAAGTTCAGAAGAACGCGGGCGGTGATGACCCAGGCAGCGGCCACTTTAGGATCGGTATTAACAGGCACTGAACCTCCGAGGATTTCGGTAGCGACGAGATCACCGGAGTCAAGACGAGTGCGTTGTTCCCGAAGAAAGGTTTTCACCGTTTCCACCTCTTCAGGTGTCGCTAAACGGCCGGTGCACAGGCGGTAGGCATAATCGATTCGCTCAATCTCGGAGGATCCTGCTTCACTCAGCACACGGGCTGCCAATCCACGGGCCGCCTCGACGAAGATGGATTCGTTCAACGAAGTGAGCGCGGATAGCGGGCTATTTGTCCTCTGTCTCAATGAGCAGGAGAAATCACCATAGGGCGCATCGAAGCTAGATAATACCGGGTCCGGCATCGAGCGCTTACGGAAGAGATAGATCGAGCGGCGGTAGCGTTCCGGGGCTTCTGCGGCGATCCAATATTCCGGTTTGACAAAATTATTATCAATCACGCTCTGAGGCACCGGTGGATAGACTCCCGGCCCACCTTCCCGATGATAGATCAGACCACCTACGGAAAGCGCCAAATCCCGCAGGACTTCCGCTTCCACTCGGAAACGAGGACCTCTTGCCAACATGCGGTTCGCAGGGTCTCTTTCTAACAATTCGGGCGTGACTCGTGAGTCCTGCAAATAAACTTCGCTGGTAAGGACGGTTCTAAGCAGTGATTTCAAACTCCATTTTCCATCCATAAAATCAACAGCCAGCCAGTCAAACAGTTCAAGATGTTCGGGACGAGGCGCACGCACACCGAAGTCTTCGGGAGTGACTACAAATCCGCTACCGAAGATCGCCTGCCAGACTCGGTTCACTTGCACACGAGCTGCAAGTGGCGACTCGCGCGCCGCGAGCCATCGGGCGAAATCGAGCCGGGTGGTGGTTTCCGATGTCATGGGATGGAGCGCGGCCATCACATGCGGCTTTACCTCGTGCTTTGGTAAATTCCATTCGCCACGATCCAATAGGTACGTCGGCCGACGGTCAGCAGGAGGGCGCGCTTCGATATTGAGAACACTGGTCTCAGCTTCAGGATATTGTTTTTCAAGAGCTGCAATCTTTGCATTGATGGCTGCCGCAGCGCTCGACTGAAGTCGCCAAGCGCGAAAGAGTTCCGCTTCGTCATCAGCGGTGCGTGCGTCCGCAGCTTTCTCGATGGCAAGAGTGGCAGCATGGTTATAGGATGACGCGACGGGGGCCACGTCCTGAGTGAGTGAAAAACGAACCCGCCCTAATTGGTTATTCTCCAGGCCGTCTTTACCTCCGCCGTGGACTTGGATGACACGGATCTTCATTCGTGTGCCCGGCGGCATGTTCAGAGGCTCTGTAAATTGAATGACCGCAGCTGAGTCTGTGTGGCGGAGCACCGGGCCACGATCCGGATACCACCCGAAGAGTTCATTTCCATCATTTAGGAACGAGGCAGGTCCGAGTTTCCTTACCACATCTTTATCTCGCTCTGGAAATGGTGTGAATACATCTGTGAACAGCCGCTCGGGTGCGATGAAATCAGCGCTCGCACTGATCGTTTTTACCTCTTTCCACTCATTCGAGCCAGGCGCTTGAACATCAACGCCGATTTCCGAGATGGCAAAGCCCCCACGCGGACCCCGCCCAGGACCGCCAAATGGAAGGTCGAGATGACGGAGGGCTTCAAGACGCAAGCCTGTAATTCCAGATAATTTAGGTTCTGCCTCAAAGTAGAGCAGACCAAAGTTAGTCCGGTGTCCTAAAATCAAAGTACTGTGATCCGCGAGTTCGACTGGGTGGTTGAGGCCGCCATCGAGTATCTGTTTATCGGTATCAAGCACCGTCCAGCTAACGGATTTTTTGCGCTCGTCTGCTTCCCACGTTGCGAGCTCGGACTGCCACGCGGGGTTGTTCGATTTCACTTGGTCCTCGAGAATCTTTACTTCGTTCTTTAGGCGCTCCAACAATGATTTTTGCTCGGAATTATAGACCCAGGATTCGGTCTCATAAGTATCATTCAGGAAGGCAAACATTCCGAAATATTCATCGTGAGTGATCGGGTCAAACTTATGCGTATGGCAGCGGGCGCACTGCAGAGAGATGCCGATAGTCGCTCTACCGATCGTATCCATCTCATCAAATTTACCTTCGGTGCGAAATTGTTCAGGAATGATCGCACCTTCCTCATTGACCATACCATTGCGCAGGAAGCCGCTAGCGACTACTTGCTCCTGAGTCCGGTCCGGCAACATATCACCGGCAATTTGCTCAATCAGGAACTGATCGTAAGGCATATCTCGGTTAATCGCATTGATCACCCAATCCCGGTAGCTCCATTGCTCGCGCGGTAAATCTTTTTCAAACCCATTACTATCCGAGTAGCGGGCGATATCCAGCCAGTGGCGTGCCCATTTTTCGCCAAAGTGGTTGCTGGCTAGCAATTGATCAACCCGATTCGCGACAGCGGCCTTAGGATCTACCTTATATTCAGAAACGAAGGAATCGATCTGCGACGGTGAAGGCGGAAGTCCTACCACATCCAGATGAAGTCTTCTGGCGATAATTTCCGCCGGGGCCGTTGGCGATAGTGAAAGTCCTTGCTCCTTGAGGGCAGACTTCACAAAGGAATCAATCGGATTCGCTGCCGGCATTGGTAATTGCTGCTTCACAGGTGCAACGAAAGCCCAATGTTTACTATAAGGAGCGCCTTCTTTGATCCACTTCTTCAATAGTGCGGCCTCGGCCTCGGAAACCGGTTTGTGCTGATCCGGAGGAGGCATGACTTCGTCGGGATCTTTATTGAGGATCCGATTCATTAACTCACTCGCGTCTGGATCTCCCACAACGATGGCGAGTGCATGTTCCTCTGACTTGGCGGTCGCGCCCTCATGGGAATCCAAGCGTAGGCCAGCCTCGCGGGTATTTTCATCCGGTCCATGACAGTGGAAACAATTTTCACTTAGAATTGGCTGGATCTGCGTGGCATAGTCGATCTGTGCCGCAGCTGCCAAGCAACTGGCTAGTAGAAGAAACGGTGCCCGGATGATGGGTGATGCTGAAAATTTAAATTTCATCGGGATTCAAGTTCGTAGGTTCCTGCCTCGAGGCGGATGTTTGCTCTCCCATCTTCAATCGACTGAAAAGTAAGCCCCCTGCTCTCAGCCAATACTTTACCACCTTCGCGAAGGCTCTCCTTCGCACTGCATGGAATTTGGATGGTGGCGAAACTATTTGGCGGAATGGTGATCTCCCAGTGGAAGACTTCATCCTCGCGCTTCCACTCGCTGCGGATCTGACCATACGGTGAACGGTGGCTGGCGCGGACAAATTTCAAACCCTCAACCGGCTCTGGTCTCATTAAAATATGCTTGAACCCTGGTTGCTCGAAGTCTGCTTTGATTCCAGCGAGAGATTCATATACCCAAATGATAAAATCTCCAACAAGCATTACATGATTGCCAGAATTCATCGCTGGATTGGCAGTATTACCATTCCAAAGCTCCCAAACAGTAGTGGCTCCATTTTCAATCATATATCCCCAACTCGGATAAGTCGTCTGAGTTGCAAAACCATAAACCAAGTCCGGGCGCCCGCCAATTGTTAGAACCCGATTAAGCCATTGACCGCCGATAAGGCCTGTCCCGATGTGACCTTTAGTCTCTACTGTAATCTTATGGACGAGGTGATCAAAGACTCGCTTACGGTTTGCTTCCGGCACCAATCCGAACGCCAGCGGCAATACGCAGGATGTTTGGGAACCATTATCGTAGAATCCCTTCTCATCATTGTAGAATTTTTTATTCAGGGCCACCGTCATCCGTGTTGCCAGTTCACCGTAACGCTTTGCTTCATCGGGCTTGCCAAGCAGGGTGGCATAGCGGCTCATGAGATTCAGGCAGTGGCAGAAATAAGAAGTCGCCAGCAGCGTAGGGTGAGTCTTCCGCGCGGGATCCACCGAGTGAATTAAATTTGGATCCTCCGGCGGCACGCACCAGTCGCCGTAGTTATCACGGTCGATTAGATCCTCCTTGATGTACTGACTCATGAATTCAATCCACTTCGCCATCGCAGGGTAGTGACGCCCGATGATCCCACGATCCGAATATTGCACCAACAGCGAGCCGGGGATCATCACAGCGGCGGCAGGCCAAGTGACGTTATCATTATACAGTGGCCAGTAACTCGGATTTACATCTGAAATACTTCCCGATTCCTTCTGCGCATCCCCCATGTCTTGCAGCCATTTGGCATAAAACGTCTCTGTATCAAACATGAACGCTTCACCATGACTGCTGAAAGTACGATCTCCGAGCCACGCCTGGCGCTCGTCCCGCTGTGGGCAATCCGTGGGAATACTGCGATAGTTCCCGCGCACTCCCCACCGCACATTGGAGTGAAATTTATTAATCATAGGGGACGAAGATTCGAAACTCCCTGCCACAGGGAGGTCGTCATGCACGACGCGGCCTTCAATCGAATCGAGTGTTGGCTTCCCGGGAAATCCTGTAATCTCCACGAAACGAAATCCGTGATAAGTGAAGCGAGGCTCATAGACTTCGGTCCCCTCACCTTTTAAATGATAGAGATCTGTCACCTTGGCCGTGCGCATGTTTGCAAGGTAGAGGTGGCCGTCCTGCCGCAACGTTTCCGCATGACGGAGCTTCACTGAAGTGCCTTGCGGTCCTGAAACGGTGAGGCGACACCAGCCAACCATGTTTTGTCCCATATCAAAAACATAGACGCCCGGTGCCGGCTCAGTCATGGCGATTGGACGTAGTGTTTCAGTAACCCGAATCGGGTGAATCATTTGTGATACAATTCGCCCGCCCGGGGGAGCTAAAACTTCGGCAGTCTGCCAGGTCGAATCATTGAAGTTCGGGGAAGACCAACCGGAAAGTTCCATCCGAGCATCATATTCCTCGCCGTCGAATTCGTTGTTTAGACGGATAGGGCCTTGGTCGGAAACTTTCCATGTTTGGTCGCTAACAATGATCTCCGATCGGCCATCTGCATATTCAAGTTGAAGTTGCAATAGCAAGCGCGGAACGCCGTAATCCCGGGTCATCACATACCACTTGCTACGGGGTGCATGGTAGCGTCCATTACCGAGATGCACGCCAATCGCGTTCTTGCCCTGGGTAAGCATTTCCGTGACATCATGTGTCACGTAGAAGACCCGTTTATCAAATTCAGATAGTGCAGGAGAAAGAACGTGGTTACCGACTTTTTTACCATTAATTTCGCATTCAGAGATCCCCTGTCCGCTGAGATATAGGGTGGCCCGCACTGGTCTTTCAGCGACTTCAACTTCTTTGCGCAACATCCGCGCTGCCAGTTCACGAGATTGGGGCAATAAAATCTCTCCCCACGGACTCATACCGACTTGGCCCACTACCGAAGCTGGCGACCAATTGGAAACATCTGCGTTTGACTGGGTCCACTCAGCCGTCTCCTTGCGCGAGGTCAGCCATTGATCATCCGTCAGAAATACGATCGGCGGGCCAGTTTCGAACTGAATCTCCACATATCCGGCGAGAGCTGGCACCTTTCCCAGTGAATCTGGAGAGACTTCGACCCAAAGCGCAATGGAGTTAGGCCCCGGCTTGAGGTGAGGAGCAATATCGACCATCGTCGCATCTCGGTATCCTGTGCCGCTGCCGTGGGGGTTTCCATTTACAACACTGCCGAAACTACCATTCACACCGAGAAAAAACTCTCCACTGCGAATTCTGCGATCTATCGGAAGATCGAATGACCGACGGAAAAAATGCCGGACTGTAACCGGTTCCTCATCGGAAACAACTGAAGCAGCAGCAATCCAAGAGGTATTCTCCATTGGTAATTTCACCACTGCACTCTCTTTACCAATCCACTTCCCTTGCCAGTCACCCTCATGGATACCCATACTCCAACTAGAAACACTGCTCCATGGCGATACATTAAGATCTTTGTCCCAGACCCGGACTTTCCAAAAATAGTCTTGGCCTGGAAGCAGGGTCTTGCCTCCATATTGAACATGGATCGACTGGTCCGTTTCGACTTTGCCTGAGTCCCATAGATCGGCTTGGTCCAAAGCGAGAGCCTCGCGGGAAGAGGCCACCCATACCTGCCATGCTGTCTGTTTCGCGCCGCGCTCGGGCGATTCCTGAATCCAACTGAGACGAGGTTGATAGGCATCAATTCCCTCAGGATTCTCTAACATTTCACATCGCAAATTTCCAACAGTGACCGCTCGGGTAGAGATCAAGGATATCATTAAAAGTAGGCAGTAGAATATCAATTTCATGGGATCACTTCTATATTCCAAGTTCCAGGAAGAATACGGAATCGAGCAAACTTTCTGTCACTCGATTCAGGATTTGTAGAAATACCATTGATCGCTACCTGTTTACCGCCATCCAGTTCACCAATAGGGATTCCTACGATGGCGCTAGTGTCGGGAGGCGAGACTAATTGCATCTTATAGCAACCCGCTTTACGATCAATCTTTAGGTCGATACTACCAAATTGAGTTGGCACGATCGTATGCACCGAGGTGAGTTTACCTAGTTGAGGGAGGATCTGATATTCTCGGAATGCAGGTGCAGTTGGAGAAATTCCACTGACGTATTGACTTAGAATGGTGAGCGGACCGCCGGACCACGCGTGATTATAAGTTCCGCGTCCGATTGTTTCGTAGCCGGGAATTAACATCGGCTCGAATGCCTCCCATAGGGTTGTCACTTCATCGGTGAGCATTGCATGGTAGCGGATTCGCATTCTTTCCATCGCCGCTTCCGGGCGATCCATCTTTAACAGCGCTTCCAACACATACTTTTCCATATAAGGGCTGGCATGGCGCTCATTTTTCAAAACTTCCCCAATTGCCGCAAAATTTGCAGGGTCAGCCAAGCCTGAAACAACAGCCATTGCTTGGGCGCGATCATCCGTCTTCCCTTGATAGCTAGCACTGCGATAGTGATCTCCGCGCCAGAATGCGGCGTTGTAGTGGGAAGCGATTGATTCCATTTTTTCCCGGTAAACTGGAACGTCTTCTGAATTTCCGACGAGTTCAGCCATCTCGATGGCCCCTTTCAACGCGAGGTAGAGCCAAGCGTTTTCTATCACCGGGGTATCGAAATTCTCACCCCAGTCAGTCCAATCCCAGCCGCCCTTACGATGAATGACCAAGCCATCATTGCCAATTTCCCAAAGTGCTAAGTAGCGTTTCACCGAGGGATAGGCATCCACGATTGTTTGCTTATCTCCACTATACCAATAGTAAGTCCAGAAACCATACCAGCCGATGCTTGCTAACATTTGCTGAGGAAGCTCTTCATGTATCGTTCCGTCAACTGGATCGTCGGCTTTGGGATCACGAATTCCAGAGGGTATCGGCGAGTATAGAACCTGATCAGAACGCTGCCAACGTGTGAGTTCATAAATTCCTTTTTTCACGATCATTGGCGAGCGGGTCGCTTCAAATGCATAAAATCCCTCACCAAGCTGGTGGGTGACATCCCCCCACCATTGCGCGCGTTCACGATCCGGGCAATCCATGTAGGTATCCCGCATGGTGACATAGAGAGTGCGGCGGGATTCTTCCCATAGTTGATTGAGGGCCGGATCGTTTGATATAAAACTTCCCGTCATCTCCGTATCATAGCCAGTTTCACGATATTTCAGATCAACCACTTTAATTCCACTCGGAATCAAATAGCGCACTTCGTGACCGTTAAACCAAGCGGGTATTTCGAATTCCTGCACTCCATCGCGGGTGATATATTCGTGGCGGTGAGTTTGGATTTTCGGCAGGCTGCCATAAGTGGTGCTGATATCTGTCTCAATCTTGATGACTTTTCCAGCAGGCCCGTCCACCTTGAACCAAGGCGTGACATGGCTGTTGTAAGGTAACTTCCCGATAATCGGCTCGCCGTCTGATTCCCGTGGTAAAGTGGGTGTGGAAACATAATTAATCAGGCCGCTGTTTTTCCACTGCGGGATCGGGCGTTCATAGAGTTGATTCCATGGGGCCAGCGGAGCGGGGCCGAACACTTGCGGCGCTTGCCATTTCTCATCGTTGTAATCTGGTGCCTGCCACCACCCGAGATCAAGCCTTGCATCGAAGCGGAGGTTGGCTTCAGGCATCCGAATGTTATCGATCTTCGTGGGGGAATCACCAAATGCGGGGTGAATCACTGCCTTCCATGTGCCATCCGAGATTAGGATTTGATCATCGATCTTCGATTCAAAAAGCAAACCCGCTTCACCCGATGAATGATGTGAGAATCCATCCCGCCCGAAGTAACACACAAGGATTGCGACCGTGTTATTACCAATCTTTAAATGGGGCGCGATATCGATAGTATCAAAGTACGTATCCTCCGGAGTGGGTCCACGTTTTAATTGTCCATCGAAAACCACGAGATGCCCATTGATCCATAGCCAATATTTGCTATCACACGCGATACGAGTAGGCGCTGAAACTGGTTTGCTCTGTAAGTCGATCTGCTTTCTAAAACAAAGCCATGTATTTGGTCTATTCGCCGAGTCCACCCCTATCCATTGGGCTTTCCAACCGGTTACGGGGGCTGCAATTTCACGCCCTTTGGATAGAAGTGAGAGCGATAGAATCCAAAGAAGAATTAGTAGATAATTACATAATTTCATGGAGTTAAAATAGGTGGGTTTGGCCTGAATGCGCGGGCGCGGTAAAAGCGTCGATCATTAATCATCGCCACATTTAGCTGGGTGACAGATGAATTTGCCACCAATGGACCAGAAGTCACATCACTCCAAGATCCGGGTTGCATCGAATCAGAAGCCTCGACTTGATAGGTCATCCCAGGGACCGAGCTCCATGAAAGTTGCACCATTCCGGGACTGCCAACTATTTCTTCGATTCTTACAACTTGGAAACTTGATGCAGAATTAGCAGGGTTGGTATTTGCTAGATATTCATCGAGATTTGATTGGCCGTCCCCATCGAGATCCAACGCCGAATCTGCAGCGGAATTTTGATCGAGGCCGTGTAGTGCTTCCCATTCATCAGGCATACCATCCATATCCACATCGTTAAACGCCTGTGCTTGGGTAATGAGGGGGAAAGTGCTTCCGCTCCAAAGCGGGTTGCCCCGCACATCCACCGAGTTTGAGGCGGTGAGAAATGCCTGTAAGCCATTGGTATGGCCATTTGTCCAAATTAAGCGGTAGGTTGGCTCACCTGTTCCTGCAAGCAGGCTGACCGAGGATGGATTTGCGGATGCCGAGCCCTTCCCGAGTCCGGTGAGTTGATAATTCGCAGGATTGAAGACTCCGCCGTCGGGAAGCATCGCCTGATTGAAACGAACATCAATAATGTTTGAGGCTACCTGATTGAGAGATACAAGATATGGCTGAAGCATCGATTCAAAACGATCAATCACCATCGTTGAGTTTGTTTGGTTGGTAGGATCCAATCGCCATTTGGTCACGACCCCCTTATATTTAGAAGACTGACCCATAGGCACCACGTAATCGCGCATGATGCCGTCTGCAATAATCGGGAACGTGACGGACTTATCTCCAGTATATGTGGGGAATGCTTCAGTTTGGAAAAATATCTCCGCAGAAGTCCCGGCAGTTTGACTCATGCGAAGATGCACCCACCGACGCTCGCGGGTATTAATCCAAGTGGCAGCACTTTCTACATACGGGTCTGCACCGGAGGAACTTCCTGTCAACGAGCCACCGAATTGGCCAAAGGATGCCCACTGATTTACGCCACCCCATCCCTCGACGTTGGAGGTGAACTCCCACGCGGCAGGGCGGCTGCTAACAGAGAGGAAGGGAGTGCTGATCCGATTCTGGGTTCCGCCGGAAAAGTTCTGCCATCTTGAAGTATTATTATAAACCGTTGGCGTTCCAAAGGCATTCGCACCGCCGAGGTAAATTCCATTGTTAGTGTAAATTCCTGAATTACCACTATTAGCCTGCATTTCCCGGTTTTGATTGGCATCTTTCGGATTGCGACAGTTATTCCAAATCGTGTTATTGATAATGTTGAAACCCGTGTTCGGCCCATCGGTATTGATCATCAGGAAGCCGCCCCCGTCATTATCATGGAATACGCTGTCTTTAACAGTTACGTTGCTTGTGTCGCCCTCGTAGTCAAAACCGATACCATCATTGGCATTACCATTTCTTTTGTTGTATGCGAATTGACAATCCTCGATCACGAAGTTCTTCATATTCTGAGCAAATCCGCCGGTTGTCCCAGAGTTATAAAATCCGTTCCCGCCCAAGAACGTATCGACTCTACTAGCGTTACCGCCGTCCACATAGAACAGCGCCATTGATCCATTTTCACAGCCCGTGACCCAAGAATCTTCGAAGGTAAAGTTTGTAAACCGGCTATTGAATTTAGGTGGAAAGTAAAATTTCATGCCTACTCCGGTACTGACTTCATCAAAGCCGCAGTGTTTGATACTTAAATTATTGAGAATAGCGGTGCTGGTGGATGGATATGGTCCACCCGGGGGTGAAGGGATGTTTCCACCGACCCAAATGCCCGCACCCCACGAAAGCTCAAATGGTGCGACCACATTGATGGCACCATTGGCATCGCTCCAGACTTCATTCATATTCTTAAAGTAACAGTGGCTGATCGCAACGTTAGTGTTATTAAACATCGGGCCAGTGCCATCAAGATTCCCCCCTGTGTAGCGAAGATAGAGTCCAACCTTGGCGTCACGGCCGTCCATTGAATCGATGTTCACATAAGAGGGGTTTTCCCAGACAATGCAGGGTTCAGTAGTGAGGTTGATACCGGTGATGCGTGGCCGATTACCTTCGCCATACGCGGTAAGGGTAATAGGGCTGCCGTTTGCGCCTTTACCATTGAGTCGTAATTGACTGTTAGCCCATAAATCCCCTCGCTTGAGGTGAACTACCGACCCAGCACCGAGGGTGAGGCCGTTGATATTTGTGAAGGTTTTCCAAGATGTAGAGGGAGTGCGCCCGTCTGCGGCATCATTGCCAGAGCTGAAACTGATATAGTAGCTCGCAGGTGCTTGCGTACCGGCAGCGATGACGACCGGTGATGGTCCAAAACGGCTGGAAGGGTGAAGACGGATATAATCAATTTCTGTAAAATCACCGATGGCGTTGGCATAGATTGATTGAAATGCACCAGTGCCCACATTGAGTGTGGCTCCAGCACCCGCTCCCCAAGGATTGCCGAAGGTTGGTGCTCCAGCCAGATTGATATTGAGAGTTTGAAAACTTCCATTTGCGAGGGTCCCTCCTAGTTGAAAGCCTCCATTACCAAAACCTGCGGGATTGCTGAGGTAACTCCACTGGATGAGATTGGGTGTTTGAGTGGTGACCTGACGAAGCCGGGTTTCCAGCTGGTTGAAATGTCCAGAGCCTATGATGCGGAAGGGGCGTGACAACGAAACCGAAGCATTCGCCGCGGTGGAAGTAGCTTTCAATGCTCCGCCGCTGACATTGTTTAAAGTGGCATTGGAAGCTGCTGTCCACTCGGACAGATCATTGGCAGTATCAAAATTCCATTGCATGGATTCGGTGATTCTAATTGAATCAACTTCAATAGTATCTCCAATATTGGTGTTGGGGATGTAGAGGCTAAGACTAATGGGTGCCGATCCATCCACCCAGCAGGTGGGAAGCCCTGCATGATTGATGCCTAGGTCAAACACATAGGTCTGTAGATCTGGAGTGTTTGCGAGAGTGACGGTATTTAAAATGGCCGAGTTCCCATCATCTCCACCGCCTGCCACACCATTGGGGCCGCTGCTCTGCATTAGGATGCTGGCGGCACGGGAGCCGGAGCCTTGGAAGCGCATGCGGATTTCCAAAGCGCGGCCTTTCGTTCTGATATGCCCGTCGCCATAAATGCTGATAGTCATATCACTACCGTTGGCGGTTTCAGTTTGTTTCCAAGTTCCCGCAGTAACGATTGAACTATCATTTCCGACCGACCATCCTTCTGTATTGCCATTTACATTGAAATTCCAAACTTGGCCGAAACTGACGTAGAATTCATCATTCGCGTTTGCACCAATATTTGAAAAACTAAAGAGGCCACTAGCGGAAGTGGAAGTGTTCCCTACAGAGCTACCATTTTTGAACAGCTCGACGGATGATGAGATCGGTCCACCATTGCCGGTGACGGTGATATTGGGTCCCACACCAATGGGATCGAGCACCATGGTTTGTGCCAATAACGAAGAATTGAGTAAAATCATACTCAGCCAAATGGATCGGAATGCGGGAATCATGGTGGGTTTTGTGGTTAACTCTACAGAAGGTGAGCGCAAAATACTGAGTTGACAATACGTCCAATGGGATGGAGATCGCCTACCTCCGCTCGAAATACACGTTTACTTTCCAGCTGAAAGCAATCCCCGCTTGACGGCCAGCATTGCTGCTTGAGTGCGATCACGGGCGCCGAGTTTTTCGAAGACTGAGACAAGATGCATCTTGATGGTGGGCTCAGCGAGACCTAGGAAGTCGGCGATTTCCTTGTTGGCCAGACCACGCACGAGGCAGCCAAGAACATCATTTTCCCGCGGGCTTAGGGAGGGGCGGCTACTGCGGGCGCTCAGCTTCGCGGCGATGCCGGGTGGAAAATATTCTCCACCACTGCCTACTGTGCGCACAGCAGCAACAAGGTCTTCGCGCGGTGATGACTTCAGAGCATAGCCGCTAGCCCCCGCCTGCACAGCCCGCCAGACTGACTCTTCAGCATCTGATACGGTGAGCATGAGGATGCATGCTGCGGAGTCATTTACTCGGATGGCAGCGACGGCCTCGGGCCCATCGAGCTTTGGTAGCTCAAAGTCCATCACCACCACATCAGGGCGCAGCTCCAGGAACATTCGCACAGCTTCCTCACCATCAGCGGCCTCACCGACGACGTCAAAATCAGCCTCTGTCGATAATAGATCCGCCAGCCCCAGGCGGACGACAAAATGATCATCTACCAGAAGAATGCGGAGCTTGGGAATGGTGGAAGTTTTCATATTAGGATCCGTTGAGTGGTTGCACGGGAGCGCTGAAAGACACCTCAGTTCCTTGGCCCAGCACGCTTTTGATGATCAGTTTCCCAGCAATCTTGGCGGCCCGCTCGTTCATTCCCGTTAGTCCAAAGTGGCCTTGTCTTACTCCCGGAGCGGTGTTTTGTTCGAAACCGCAGCCATCATCGCGCACGAGCAACTGGATCTGATCCGCCGCGTAGTCCAGCGAGACCACGATGTGTTTGGGATGGCCGTGTTTGGTGGAATTAGCAACGGCTTCGTGAGCGATGCGCACGAGATGATGGAGAAGTGAGCCGGGCAACCCGACCGGGACATTCTTCGAGTATGAAACTTCGAGATCGGCACCCACCGCTTCCGCTAGAGGACCGAGAACTTCCTGAAGCAAGCCCGGAAGAATGCTAGGATCTGTGGCTGAAGAACGGAGATCCCAGATCGTTTCACGAGTCTCACGCTGTGCGCGGTGCAAGAGACGGCGGGCTCTCTCGACAGATTGTTTGGCGGCAGCGGGTTCGCTGATGATGCGGGCGAGCGCCGTTTCCAGCTGGAGGCCCACGCCCGTCATTTCCTGCTCCAGAGAATCATGCAGCTCACGGGCTAGCCGTTGCCGTTCCTCCTGCACCCCTGCGCGATGGACTTGGGATTCGATAACCTTCGTTTGAACGGCCACGCGGCGGCGCAGTGCGATCGCCCAACACGCCGCAAGAACAGTGCAGCCCAAGGTTCCACCAAGCACCCAGAGCATCCTCCGGCCGTTCCACCATGGCGGCGAGGAAAGCACGATGACATCACTCACAGCATTCACCCGAATGAAGAATGTTTGACTCGTTTGCGGGCTGGAAATGGACTCACCGGGAACATTTTCACAAACCCCGGTCACCCTGAGCCGGGCATCCCGCACCCACTCGGGCTTGGGCATGCGAGCGACATCGATGGGGACTCTGGCTTCAAAATAAACTTCGCCATTGTTGAGTAAAAGCCGGGTGCCAATGGGATCTTCAAATAGGCCGATCAAGCTGGCCTCCACTTGCACCAAGTCCGCATGATGCCTGCCGAGAAGCAATTCGCTCGGCTGAATGACGATCGGTTCTGGGGCTGGACCATGCTCCACCACCCGAAATAATGCCCCACGCAGGTCTGGCCGGAAATCCGCTGCCTCCGGCCAGCCCACCGCTTCTACCCGATCTCCCGGCTGCACTGCCGGGCCTGATACCCCTTGCGAAGTCTGCACCCACAGACCGCCGCCGCCATCTTCGCGGAGAAATACACCTTCATTCGGAATCGCCATCAGCGCCGTGCCACGCACCTTCGAGCGCTCATTGGTCCCCGGTGTGTGAGCTCTCAGCAAGCTATCGAAAGCGATCACCGGCCGCTGAAATGGATCTTCCGTCACGCGCGTCTCCTCTGCGGTGATGCAGTCCAATGTGGGAACAAAGAGCACCCGCCGGACCATTTGCCGCCGCTCATTGACGAAGCTACCGGCGACTGCCCTGACCTTCACGCGCACTCCTAGCAACGTCGGCGGCAGTGCCCGAAACGCCATTTTCTCGGGCATGTAGGCAAAAAACGTCCGGCCTTCCGCCTCTAGCGCAAAGGCCGCTCCACGATGAGGAGCTGGCGGCGGGCGCACCACACCCCGGATTTCGATCCACTGGCTATCCAAATCCGGCAGGGTCAATTGAGAACCATTCACCGTTTTTGCTTCGGGGAAATCCTGCTGGCCAAGCAGCTGGATTTTCAATCCTTGCTTTACCCCACCAATGAGCTGAGGAAGAAATTGGCCACGGTCCGTGATACCCTCGACGATCACACGAGAGCCCGCACCGAGATCAGGCGGGAGCTTTGGATTTGGCTGCAATTTGACGAAAATTCCGCCACTTGCATCCTGCAAATACATTAGCCCAAAAGGTACATCAAGGTAAGTTACAATCCCTTCGATCCGTGCTGACTGCCCAAGATCTGCCGCCTCCAGGGTGAGGTCCCTCACTTGTGCGGCCGTCGTCAGCACAGCCTGCGCGTTTCCCCATAGACATGAGAAATGCAGGATAAGAATAACGATAACACACCAACGGTACTTCATCAGGGTTTACGGGAGATCATTTCTTTTTCTCGAAGAGTGGCAAGCTCTTGGTAATGGATGCGCGCTCGCGTCACCTGCTCACGCAACGTTGTGGCACCCTTCACCACCGAACGGAGCGTGTAGTCCAGCGGGCGAGTGGCGGCGAGCTGCTGCGCCTCCACTACTACTTTTTCAATATCCTGGAGGACAACTTCCTGCTCTGCTAAAAGCGCTGGAACCTGCTCGATATCCCACCAGCGGTATCCTTCCCGTCTGAGATAAATAGGCGTCGTGAGAGCTTCGGACCCATCCTCGCCGATCACTTGCGCTGCCAGCCAACATCCATCCCCCGGGGCAACTTCAGCTTCCAGCGATAAGCTTTCCTTTGCAGGGCCCGACGCTGTTACCTCCTTTAAAATTTTCCCAAACTTGATGAGCCTCACCGATTTGGGAGCGGATTTCCCAGGTAAGCCACTCGCACTGATACGCACCTTGAGCGGCCTGCTACCTGTGAGTTCCAGCTCATCTCCCGGCATTGCCTCGCCGATTCGGAAATCGACCATTGGCCCGGTCGTCACAAAGGTCCGGCCTTTTTTCACCGCGCCAAACCACGCATCCGGGTCCAATTCCTTGCCAATTCCTGCGAATGCATACACCCGCACCGCGCCGACTGTGCCACCATAAGGTGTGTCTGTTCCGGCGCTGGCCGTCATTTTGTAACCCAAATTAAGATAGTGATAAAGCAGCTCGGTGTTGAGCGCCGCCTGCATCACGCTATTAAAATCGACCAGGTCAAACGGAGTATAGAGCGCCATTTGCCGCTCCACGAACAACGCCTTCGCGCCGACATGGGTGTGCCCATAAAGCCCGCCTTGCCGGTGAATCTCTTCGGCGACGTGACGCTGGTCGAGGTAGCGATCAAGATCCCGGACTTTGGAGGTTAAATTAAGGCCAATCGCATGACCGAGCACTCCGCGCGGATCCTCTTGCCCAGGTATCAGCCAATGGTTGCCACTCTTCACCCGATACTCTGGCCCAAAACCCCGCTGAGCATACCAAGTTCGCACATCGTCACCCATTTCCAACACATTACAAATTGCAAGATCAGCCGCCCGCGTCCACGCCATCAACTTGTCCGCATCTTCACTGCTCATCAGCCGCGCGTGTACATGATCGTCTCCAGCGAACCACCCCTTTGCCCCCATATCAGTCCAGCGCTTCGATGGAATGAGCTGCCGCGTCCACTTGCCAGGCTTCACCGTTACATCCATTTTCACGGGGATCGTTTCCAGCCCCCGCCACACATGGATCTCCCACTCCCCGGCAGGCAGTGCCATTTCGAAGAGGCCAGGCATGATCCAATAAACTCCGCGCCATGGCTCCGGCACATACATCATGTAGCCGCGCCCTGGCCCGTAGATTGGCATGCGAGTGATCTCATTCATTAAAGCCCTCATATCCACAGCACCCGCAGGCTCCCACAATCGGCGGCTAGCCTTCGAAGTGAGGCGCACCATCGCTGGCACCTCAGCTCCAGAATCATCCACAATTTTCACCCCTAAATTTCCATACAACTGGGTTTGAAACCGCAACGACCACCATCTCGGCGGCCCACTCGACCCGCGCGGTTGGAACCACACCCGCGATGTTGTGGGCCCGCCCGCAGGGACATCTTCCAAGGTTAGCAACACAAAGGTCGTGCCCTTTTCCGCCACTTGGATTGTGTAATTTGCAGGATCTCGCTCGGAGGTGAAGTTCATTGTTTGGGTCACAAACTCCACCGGCCCGTCACCCATCACCACTTTCAGAACCATCACTCCATAAGCCGGATCCACCGTCAACAGATCGGAAGTAATCGCCCCATTATTGCGATAATCTAAAATTTGCAGGCCTGTAGCGGCGGTCGCCAAGCTGGCAATATCCTCGCTCACCCGCCATTTCAGCCAAGTCATTTCTCGCAAACCCACTCCGGGAATGGGTCCGTTTTCAGTCTTTTTCAACCATTCGAGCGAGTTGGTGAGACGTTTCAGATCTTCAATCCGCTCAGCCGCAACCAATCCTTGCCAGGTGCTTGCGAAGGCTTTTGCAAATCGCTCGCTGCCTTCCAGCGGCGGGCGGGTCAGCGCGACTTCGTCAGCAGGAATGACAGGTGGCTGTATTTCATGGCCATAAGTCCGCACCATCGATGCAGATAGAAATAGTAAAATAGAAATCGTTCGAGAATGGATCACGATGAAAAGAATTTTGAGGCGGAATCAATCTGAAGTAGAATCGTTATTGTTGCAAATTAATCTGACCCATTGTGGTCCATGCCTACTCAGAAGTGCTTTATGACTATAGACCCATTCCATAATCGAGCGTAGTTTGATTGAATTACGGATCACTTTCTTTCCAAAACTTAATTTTATGCAATTTCACCCATCCACTCGCCGCCATCGTCGTCATGCTGGCTTTACTCTCATTGAATTACTCGTCGTAATTGCGATCATCGCAGCTCTTGCGGGAGCTTCGTTTACCGCTTATAAATCAATTAAAGAACGCGCAAACGAAGCCACTTCAGCGTCAAATATGCGCCAAATTGGAATCGCCATGCAGAGCTACGTGGCAGACAAAGGGCGCTACCCAAGTCCCGGTATTAAGGACACTCCAGAATACCTAGTTCCTTGGGATCGGATCATCATGAATAATTTGGGTGATCCCGACTTCGACTTCTTAGCCGGAGGCTCTAAACCCATCCTCAAAAATTCTCCAGAATACGCAGCGTTGGGAGGCGCCGCAAACTTGCTATACTGCCCGGGCGACGAAGCACCCGCTCCAAGTGGCCAACTCAGACGCAGTTATGCGATGTGTCCATGGGTAGTTTCCCAATCAGGTCCTGGTTTTAATAATGGATTTTCTGGTCTCACACCTGGGCAGGGGCCGCCTGCATCGAGAGTCACGGAGCCCCACCGCGCTGTTTTACTAGTAGAATTCCAAAGCCGGGAAGGAACAACTCCGAACATCATTGGCACAGCAGCCTATGATTACATGTTCGGTTTTAGACCGATCCCTCAGGATACCAAACCAGCAAACTACCACAAAGATAGACAACTCTTACTCTTCGCGGACGGCCACGTTGGCTCATGCTCCGGTAATATCACCAAGGAAGAGTGGGAGCGGAATGGACACAGCCCCCACATCAATCCCTAACTCATCCGTGTCGCCTTTTTGATGAAAATTTTACTTATAGGTATTGTTGCGATTACTGCCAATC
>JBGSUW010000008.1:0-29681 GCA_041753275.1 Akkermansiaceae bacterium
CCCTATCAGGTGAATCCGCCATGGCAGGCATTCCGCAATCTCGGTGGCCGCAGTCCGATCCATGATATTTCTTGTGATGCCAGAGGTTTCCTAGTGGGTGAACTACGGGTAAATTCTGATGATCCCGCAGACCATTTCGGAGCTGCCGCTTTTGAGGAGGGAGGGGTGTTAGAATTTCTATCAACCGGGAGTATCCCTAACAGATCCGAGTTACATGATACTTCCGGACTCGCTTCAGCAGTGATTCAGTGGGATCTCTCGCAGACGCAGCAGTCGGTCCGGAAAACTCTCTCATTCCCGTATTTCAATTCCGCTGTTGCTTCTGATGCAGCCGGTTGGGACCAGACACTCGTGAATTGGGAGGCGACTCTCGGTGCCGTCTTGTGGGAAGTGCCGACTAGCGCGAGCGATGCGTTTGCTTGTTTCCGCACCGCCGCCGCACATATCTTGATCAACCGGGACGGCCCCGCCATTCAGCCTGGCCCGCGTCGTTACACCCGCTCATGGGTGCGGGACTGCGTGATCATGGGTGCGGCACTTGCCAAAGCCGGGCTGCCCGCTGCGCTGCGTGAGTTTGTGGAATGGTATGTGCAATTTCAGTATGACAATGGCTTCGTTCCCTGTGTAGTGGATCGGGATGGAGTCGATCCTTTGGTGGAGCATGATAGTCACGGCCAACTGCTATGGGGCATCCGAGAAGTATTTCGGGCGGATCATGATATGAAATTTCTTAAATCCATGAGGGCCACCGTGCAACGTGCGGCAGACTATCTCATGACTCTCCGGGAAACTCGGAAAACCTATCATTATCTCACAGCCGAGCATCTCGCTTGTTATGGTTTACTGCCTGAGTCTGCAAGCCACGAAGGCTATCTTGCCCATCCGGTGCATTCCTATTGGGATGATTTTTGGGGAATTAGAGGTTTGGAAGCTGCGGCAGAAGTCGCTAAACATCTAGGGCTCAATGCAGAATTTGACCGCTGGCATACCGAGGCAAAAGATTTCACCGATGATGTAATGCAGTCGATGAGGAAGGTGATTAAAGATCGCGACTTGGACTATCTTCCAGGCTCGGTCGAGTGGGCGGACTTCGATCCCACTGCCACCGCGAACGCCATTGCGCAGTTGGACTTTGCAGATGAGCTGCCGCACGCAGCCCTTCACCGGATGTTGGAAACCTATATGCATGGTTTCAGACAGAAGCACCGGGGAGAAATTCCATGGACCAACTACACTGCCTACGAAATCCGAATCATCGGCGCGATGGTGCGCTTGGGAAAACGGGATGAGGCACACGAGCTATTGGAATTTTTCCTATCAGACCGCCAGCCGATCGAGTGGAACCAATGGCCTGAAATAACGTGGAAAGATCCACGCGCACCAGGCCATCTCGGGGACATCCCGCATACTTGGATCGCTGCGGAATATCTCCTGGCGCTGGCCTCAATGGTCGTTAGTGAGCGCGAGCATACAAGTTCACTCGTGCTTGCCGCAGGAGTTTCCCTAGCATGGATTTCTCAAGAAAATGGCATTGGCGTGCGCGGATTACCCACCAGTTATGGTTTGGTGGACTTTCAAATTCACCAATCAAAACCGCAGGAAGTTTGGTTTGAAATTGGTGACCGATTTTCCATTCCGCTCGGTGGCCTAAGCGTCGCCCCGCCGCTCCCTGCAAATTCACGGATTCTGAGCGCCACACGACTGGATGGAAGTCCATTGGAGATCCAAATGGACGGCAGTAGCGTGATCATCACGTGCCTTCCATGCGAAGCAACGCTTGTCTTGGAAATGCTTTAAAATCTGAAGTCAGGTAACTATGAGGTATAGTCGATCACGTCATTCTGGCTGATTGTCCACGAGCCATCAGCCTCAATTGCCAAATGAGCATCATAGTGTAGGTGAGACTCCCCATTCTTCGAAAAGGTAACCACTCCAATGTTTCTTGCGGCAAGTAGATTAAGTATCGTCCCGATTTGATTTTTTGCCAACGAACTCCCGGGGCGATCAAGGAATACAAATTTTGGATTTGCCAGAAAGATCCGGGAAATTGAAATTAAATGTTGTTCCCCGATCGAGAGTAAATCATCCCAATCCTGATCCATGTCCAGGCCACCTGCCCGCGTCACTACTTCCTCCAAGCCCAGCTCAATCAGTGCTTTTAGGATGGTCGCGTCATCCGTGATTGATTCTCGGCCAGTCCGCACTAGGACATCTCTTAAAGGGCCGGGCGGTAGGTAGGGCCGCTCTGGTAGAAACAAAATATCATCTAATCCCGGGCGGGTGATCACTCCATCGCCGCAATCCCAAACGCTCGCAGTCGCTCGGAATAACGCGACTTTTGGCGCATCATCCGTTGCCGTGATCAACCAACTGGTGCCCCTCTCGATTCGCATGTTCAACTGTGAAACCAATACTCGCGAATGATCTGCTGAATGAACAGTGACGTCCTGATAATTCACTACTTCTTCATCGGTGCCGATCTCAATTCCACATGTCTTGATTTGACGGACTTTTTCCATCCCCTCGTTGAGTTTATTGAGTCGTGCGGTGACCGCGGTGAAAGCAGAGATTGACTGAAACTGCGTTACGATTAAAGAGAACGCGCCGACCAATGTCCCGAATGCCATCGTGGATTGGGTGATCACCCCGAATTCCTGCACATCCCCAATGATAAATAATGGCGCGACGATCAAAGCCGGGATGATTTGAATCATGTAGTTATAGCTAGTTGTAAAAAAAGCAAGATTGCGATTGATGCGGATGAGTCTGCGGAAATTCGTAGTCACTGCATGGAGTCTGCGGGCGAGTCGGGCTGTGAATCTACCTTCGCGGTGCGCAAGTGCGATGGAGTCAGCATTTTCCCGAATATGGATCAAATCAGAGCGGAAATTTGCTTCCATATCAAGTTGTTGGTAGTTGAGCCGAATCAATTTTTTCCCCAGGAAAATCGTTAAGAGTGAACCAACGAATGCATATCCCACAGCGACGGCAAAGAGCTGAGGACTGATGGACCACAAAACCCCTGAAAATGAGATCGCAGTCATCGTGCCATTCAAAATGAGGAGAATGAAGGAAAGTGTGGTGGTGGTGAAAGCACGTACATCTTCAGTGATCCGCTGGTCAGGATTCGGCACACTGGAAGTCGCCGCGAGTTTATAATAAGTGCGGTCGGTCAAGTAGGCACTCACCAGATCCTGGGTGAGTTGTTCTCGCCAGAGGATCCCGAGCCTTTCCTCGGAGAAACGGAAGAAAACCGCCGCAACAGTGGAGACGGCGAAGACAAGAATATACAAAACCGCCTGTAGCTGAAATCCAGCCATGTATCGATTTTCTATCGCAGACATGAAATCCCGCCCGACGTAGCTGTTGATTACGTTCAAGACATTGATCGCGACCATGGATAGCAGGAGAAATCCGCAAAGCATGATCGCCTTGGGCCCAGAGCTCGACTTCAAAAGCCTGCCCACAACAGCGTAAAAACGCTGCCAAGTGACACGGGCAATCTCGATTTTTGAAGCTGGCATACGGTAAACGGAGCAACTGTTGAAGCTCCCTTAAATTACGGAATGCTTAACTATTGCTCTCGGTCGGCATGACAAACTGGCGCGGGAATAGCAAAGACAAACCGCAATTCGGACGAAAAAGATGAGCAGCCGATTGAGGTGGAGCGTGTGCTTGAGCTTTACGGGGCTGGGAAAATGCCAGAGCATGGGCGCGCATGGAACCGCGCGAATTTGAAATCAAGGGAGAGAAGTATGTGGCAAGAACTCCGCGGGTGGAGGATTTCCCGGCGATGATCGAGCTTCACAAGAGCTGCTTCCCGGCAGATCTGGGCACGGACGGGACGTGGACCAAGGATCAATTCCGGTCTCACCTGACGATCTTCGCAGAAGGCCAAGTGGTGATGACCAGAGGCGAGAAGATCGTGGGGGTGGCATCCAGTCTGATAGTGAACATGAGCCGCGATCCGCTGCGGCATCACACTTACTATGGCATCACGGATGATGGGTATTTCTACAATCATGATCCACAAGGCGATACTTTGTATGGTGCGGAAGTTTATGTATCCCATGACGAGCGTGGACGTGGAATCGGTGCGGCGCTGTATGCCATCCGCCGGGATTTATGTAAACGGATGAATTTGCGGCGTATTCTCGCAGGTGGCCGGTTGTGGAACTACGAGCTCTATAGTAAACAATATTCACCTGAAGAATATGTTTATGCAGTGCAGGATGGGATTGTAAAAGATCCGGTGATGGGTTTCCAGCTGCGCGAGGGATTTGTGGTGCGGGATGTCATGCCGAATTATATTCGCGATCCCCGCAGCCGGAACTATGCCACACTCATTGAGTGGCTGAACCCGGACTATGTGAGGACCGAGGGTGAGGACCGCAAGGTGAGGGTGGCCTGCGTGCAATATCAGATGCGCAAAATTAAGGATTTCGATGAGTTCGCAGCGCAAGTCCGCTACTTCGTAGAGACGGCAGGGGAAGACTATGGGGCGGATTATGTGTTATTTCCCGAGTTCTTCTCGGTGCAGTTACTCTCCGCAATGGAACCATTCAGCTCACGTGATGGAATCCGGCAGTTGGCCGCGATCGCGCCTAAATTCCGCAAACTCATGTCCACCTTGGCACGTGAACAAGGGCTGCATTTGATCGCGGGATCACACCCGGTTTTGCAGGACGACGGGCGCTTGCAGAATGAGGCGATGTTATTCAGGCCGGATGGATCTTATGTATCACAACCCAAGCTACACATTACACCAAGTGAGACCACTTGGTGGGGCATCACCGGGGGGAATAAGTTGTTAGTGATTCAGACTCCCAAGGCAAAGGTGGGGATTCTCATCTGCTATGATGTCGAGTTCCCCGAGGCCGCGCGCTATCTAGCGGAACAAGGAGTGGAGTTATTATTTGTTCCTTATTGCACGGACAATCGCCAAGGTTATCTACGGGTGACGAAGTGTGCGGCCGCACGCGCCATCGAGAATCAGATCTATGTGGTCACCACTGGTGTGGTGGGAAATTTGCCGGATGTACCGGCGATGGATATCCATTACGGGAGAGCCGCGGTTTTCACCCCATCGGACTTTGAGTTTGCGCGTGACGGTATCCAAGCCGAGGCCGATCCGAATGTGGAAACGATGTTGGTCACGGACTTGGATATTACAGATCTTTACCGCTCTCGGGAGGCTGGCTCTGTCACTCCGTTAATGGATCGACGCAGGGATCTATTTGAGCTCAAGGTGAATTTACAGCCGGATTAATTCGACTTTAGATCAATCTGAAATTACCCAGCCTTGCAGTCTGGCCTATGCCGTTGTATAGAATTCGCACATGGGAATGATGGATCGGAGTTACTCTCGGGGTGAGCGCCAAGGCTCGGGACTTCTTGCGCAACTGACGCCGGTGGTGAAGTGGCTATTAGTCAGTAACATTTCCTTCTATTTGCTTGATACCTTGTTGAAGGGTAATTTATCAGATGGGCCAATCCGTAGATTCGGAGCATTTACGATCCAATCTGCCATCTTCGAGGGAAAAATTTGGGAGTTTGTCACCTTTCAATTCATCCATGGATTCTTCGGGCATGTGCTGTTCAATTGTCTAGGTTTATTTTTCTTCGGCCCGTGGATGGAGCGGTGGTGGGGATCTAAAAAGTTCCTGATCTTCTATCTACTCTGCGGCGCAGGGGGGGCGGTATTTTTTACTCTGCTGGTCGCGGTAGGTTTACTGGATTCGAATAATTCACAAGCCGCCTTAGTGGGTGCCTCAGCCGGGATCTATGGGATTCTCATCGGGGTGGCGGTGATGGCCCCGGATAGGCGGGTGGCATTGCTTTTCCCGCCGATTGAGCTCTCGATGCGGCAACTTGCCATCGCGCTGTTAGCCATCTCAGTGGCGATGATTCTGCTTCCCTTCGGCCTCAATCAGGGCGGTGAGGCGGGTCACTTAGGTGGGGCGATTTTCGGCTATTTGCTCATGCGCTATCCACAATGGCTTGGTGGAAATGGAGACACCAAGATCATCCGGCCTAGAGCATTTTCAAGAAGGCCCGAGCCGAAAATCCGCCCTCGTAGCGAGGTTTTAAAATCCGAAAGTGAGGAGCTCGACCGTATCTTGGATAAAATTTCTGCCAACGGATTTCAAAGTCTAACAGCGGCAGAACGCGCCACTTTACAAAAAGTTTCAGACTCCCATAAATCCTAGCCATGAATGATTCTGAAATGATCGATGCGCCTGCTGCCGGGATTCAACTCGCCCGGCTACGCGCCATCATGCACCGCTTGCGTGCGCCCGGTGGCTGCCCGTGGGATGCCGAGCAGACCCACCAATCGATCGTCCCGAACTTGATCGAGGAGGCTTATGAAACGGTGGATGCGATCCAGCGCGAGGATTACAATCATCTCAAGGAGGAGCTTGGAGATTTACTGTTGCAGGTCATTTTCCATAGCGAGATTGCAGAAGAGGCGGGTCGCTTCAATCTGGACGATGTGGCGCGTGGCATTAGCGATAAGTTGGTGCGCCGCCATCCGCACGTCTTTGCGGAGAGCACTGCCGCCACTTCAGATGCGGTCCTCCAGCAGTGGGATGAAATCAAGCGCGGTGAAAAAGGTGCCGAGGAAAAGCCGTTTCTACATGATGTAGGCAAGGGACTTCCGGCTCTGATTCGCGGCGCGAAACTTCAGAAAAAAGCGGCCAAAGTCGGTTTCGATTGGCCGGATGAAAGGGGAGTGATCGAGAAGATCCGGGAAGAGTTACTGGAATTTGAGACGGCCGAGAATCCTGCCGACGCGGCAGAAGAACTCGGAGACCTGCTTTTCTCGGTGGTGAATCTAGCACGCTTCAGGAAACTCGATCCAGAGATTTTAATGGCGGCTGCAAATACTAAGTTTGAGGACAGATTCGGGAAAATGGAGAAGATCTTGAAGGATCAGAGCCGCACGCTGGAGGCTGCAACGGCAGAGCAAATGGAAGCGGCCTGGCAGACTGCAAAGCTATCGCCCCGCTGTCCGTAATCTCACTGCGGATTTAATCCACTTGCCGGAATTGTTTACGTTGCTAAATTTAAAACGACTTACACCACTGCATGGCCACTATTTCCACTATCCTCCAAATCATCCTACTGATCTTTGTCGTATTGATGATTTTCAATATTATCATTTTCGTTCACGAGCTAGGCCACTTCCTTGCTGGAAAATGGCGCGGCCTTAAGATTGATCGCTTTCAAATCTGGTTCGGCACGCCGATTTGGAAAAAAGAAATCAATGGTGTGCAATATGGACTCGGCTGGATTCCGGCGGGTGGCTTCGTTGCCCTGCCGCAGATGGCACCGATGGAAGCAATCGAAGGTGGCAATGGTGACAAAAAGCAACTGCCGCCGATTACCCCGATGGATAAGATCATCGTCGCCGCCGCCGGACCATTGTTTTCAATGCTGCTTGCTTTGCTCTCTGCCGTAGTTGTTTGGAAAGTGGGGAAACCTGCGGATTTCATTGCCAATACCGAGATCGGCTTTGTCGAATCCGGCGGCCCGGCGGCCAAAGCGGGGATTCTCATCGGAGATAAAATCATCGCAATCAATGGTGAGCCGGTGAATGGCTTTGCAGGAACGCTCGACTCTGTAACAGAACGCATCATCCTCAGCCGTGGCGATAAAATTTCCTACACGGTAGAACGGCCTGGCGTGGCTGAACCCATCACCCTCACGTCAGGATTCGAGATAGAAGACTCACGCTGGTTCCAACGCCGTGGTCTTCGCAAAATAGGGTTTACGACCTCTAACTCACCCGCCATCAGCGAAGTAAGTGCGAATAGCCCCGCTGCGGATGGAGGCCTTGTCAAGGGGGATAAGATTCTAGAAATCGATGGCACAAAGTTATATAGTCTCCAGCAATTTTCACAATATCTCCGCGAGCAGAAATGGAAAGCCGTGCAGCTCAAAGTGCAAAACGTAGCCGGCGATATTCGGGAAGTGACTCTTACACCGGAAGTTCCCAGCCAGCCTGCAAATATGGATCCGATGGTCGGCATCGCGTGGGATATGACTAGAGAGGTGGACGTCCGCATTGTCCATCCGGGGCCCATCAAGCAAGTCACTGATAGCATCAACATGATGTGGGTCACCATCACCAGCGTCATTTCACCGGATTCGAATATCGGAGTAGATCACCTCAGCGGTCCTGTCGGAATTGCAAAAATGCAATATCAACTTCTGCAAATGGACGATGGTTGGCGGCGCATTCTCGCCTTCATGGTGCTTTTTAACGTCAACCTTGCCGTGCTCAATATGATGCCATTCCCGGTGCTCGATGGTGGCCACATCACCCTTGCCATTTTGGAAAAAATCTTCGGGCGCCCAGTGCAAGCGAAGCCCCTGGAAATCCTTCAAACCGTGTGCGCCTTGGCACTCATTTCCTTAATGCTGTTTGTAACGAGTAAAGATATCGGTGATAGCTTCGGCCGAGGTTCCGGGAAGAGCCAAGAGATCATTTTCCCAGCCAATTAAGGGAAAGGTCTAGACGGATGCCACCCACCCCTTTGCACGATTATTTCGAAGCGAAGGGTTGGCAACCGTTTGGCTTTCAAAAGAGGACATGGGCCGCTTACCAACAGGGCAAGTCCGGACTGCTCCATGCACCCACCGGGCTTGGTAAAACCCTCGCCGTGTACCTCGGCCCACTCTTGGAAAGTGCCGAAGGACAATCCGGCTGCCAAGTTCTTTGGCTCACTCCGTTGCGGGCGCTGGCCGCTGATACATTGCGTGCCTTGCGGGAGCCGCTAGCAGCCATCACGCCGCAGCATGAAGCGGAGGCGCGCACCGGAGATACCCCGGCAGCATTGCGCGCAAGGCTACGCAAGAAGCTGCCCCACACGCTCGTCACCACTCCGGAATCTCTCTCGCTCATGCTCACTCATGCAGACTTTGCAGAGAAGCTCTCGGGCTTGCGCTGCGTCATCGTGGATGAGTGGCATGAGCTACTTGGCACCAAGCGCGGTGTCCAAGCGGAGCTCTGTCTTGCCCGGCTGCGCACTTGGTTTCCCAGCCTCAGAATCTGGGGCCTCTCCGCCACATTAGGAAATCTAACCGAAGCACGCCAAGCACTACTCGGCAGCTCCTTCGAGGGATCGGTAGAAGTGACCTCAGATGTGGAAAAGCCGATCATCATCGAAACCTTGATCCCTCGGGAAATGGAGCGTTTCCCATGGTCCGGCCACATCGGCACCAAGCTCGCAAGGCAGGTGGCGGACGAAATTGAAAAGGCAAATGTCACCCTGCTGTTTACCAATACCCGCTCACAAACAGAGATATGGTTTCAAGAGTTATGCTCTATCAAGCCAGCTTGGAAAAACCAACTGGCCATGCATCATGGATCTCTCAGCCGGGCCGAGCGCGACCTTGCGGAAAATGGTCTGCGCGAAGGCACGCTCAAATGCGTAGTCGCCACCTCATCCTTGGATCTTGGGGTGGATTTCTCACCGGTGGATCAGGTAATCCAGATCGGCTCGCCTAAAGGCGTGGCCAGGCTGCTCCAACGCGCGGGCCGTTCCGGCCACCAACCTGGCAGCGTTTCGCGCATCCTCGGCGTGCCCACCCATGCGCTCGAGTTGGTGGAATTCGCCGCGGCTCGCGATGCGGCAGAAGCGCGGAACATCGAGAGCCGTGCGCCCTTGCTCAAGCCATTGGACCTACTCGTGCAGCACCTCATCACCTGCGCCATTGGCACGCCCTTCGAGCCTGCGGAAATGCGGCGTGAAGTCCAATCATGCCATGCCTTTGCCAATCTAACAGACAGCGAGTGGCAGTGGGCGCTCGGCTTCATTTCAAACGGCGGCACCGCGCTCGCCGCCTACCCACGCTACCAAAAAGCCCGCCTCGAAAATGGCCGCTACACCGTCGATGACAAACGCCTGATCATGCAGCACCGCCTCAGTATCGGCACCATTTCCAGCGATCCCGCAGTGCTCATCAAATTTGCCAACGGCCACACCCTCGGCACCGTGGAGGAATCTTTCATCTCGAAAATCAAGCCCGGCTCCGCGCTTATTTTCGGTGGAAAACAGCTCACCCTCGTCCGCTTTCACCAGCGCACCGCCACGGTAAAGCTCGCCACCCGCGCGCTCAAAGGCCAAGTCGCCATTTGGGGAGGCAGCAAAATGCCCCTTTCATCCGAGCTGGCCCACGCCATGGCTGGCCGACTCCAAGGTCGCGGCGGCCCGTCACCCGAGATGCAGGCCGTGGCCCCCATCCTTGCCATCCAGCAAAAATGGTCACTCCTGCCTGCGGATGATTCGCTCCTCATCGAGCACACCCACTCGCGCGAAGGTGAGCACCTGTTCCTCTATCCATTCGCAGGACGGCTGGTGCACGAGGGTCTTGCCGCGCTCCTCGCCTTCCGGATTTCCAGGGAAGCCGGCGAGTCCATCCACACCACCCAGAACGACTACGGGTTTTCCCTCACTTCTAGACGCGGCCTCGTGCTGGATGAAGAAATGCTGCGCGGCCATCTCTCGTGCGAAAATTTGCTTGATGATCTCATCGCCTGCATGAATACCGCCGAGCTTGCACGCAGGCAGTTCCGCGAGATTGCCCGTGTCTCCGGTCTGATCCTCCAAACCCCACCCGGCCAGAAAGACCGCTCGCAACGCGAACTCCAGTCCAGCGCCTCCCTGCTTTTTGAAGTCCTCAATCGCTACGATTCGGGCAATCTCCTCCTCCACCAAGCCCAACGCGAGATCCTCGAAAAGCAACTCGAACTCACCCGCCTCACCGCCGCCATCCGCCGCCTCGCCGTCATCCCCATGCACCTCGTCGAAACGCAAAAACTCACCCCCATGGCCTTCCCGCTCTGGGCAGACCGCCTCTCCGCCACCCTCCCCGCAGGCGATGCCACTACCCGTCTCGAAGCCATGCTCCGCAAACTCAATCAAGCCGCCGGATAACCCCATGCAAACTCCGCCTCTTCAGCTTAAGCTCCGCGATGGAACCGCGATTCACGTTCGTGGACTACTCCCCGAGGACCGCCAACACCTTGCCGAAGCTTACCGCAAGCTCTCGCCGCAAGCGCGATTTAATCGCTTCTGGACGCACACCGGCGAAGTTATCGGCGAGGGCATGTTGGATCGACTTCTTGATCTGAATTCCGCCACCCACCAAGCATGGGCGGTGCTCGATCCCGCCCGCCCCTTCCCCGGCATCGGCGTGGCCAGTTGGTGGCGCAATAAGACCAATCCCGATGAGGCTGAGTTTTCCGCCACCGTCCTTGATGGCGATCATTCGCGCGGCATCGGCACCCTGCTCCTCGCGGTGCTATGGCTGAGCGCCTTCCGCGAAGGCATCCGTGAATTCGTCGCCTACTCCCTCACGGAAAATTACCAAGCCATCAGTTGGATGCTCGATTGCGGAGCCCAAGGCCACTGGGACGGCTACCAAAACGTCTATCGATGGAATTTGGAAAACCTCGATCTTTTGCCCAACACCCCCGCCGCAGAGGACCTCGCAAAATGGCTAGATCACCTAGCTCCAGAATTTTTAGACAACCGCTAATCACGAAAGCCACCTCTTTTTTAAAACAGCGTAAACTGCGGAGGACTAACAACACCTGATTTCTGACTGATCAGAGATAACGATAGCTTGGCTGAAAACTAAAGTTTGCCTCTTTCTTTCCGAACTTTGCCATATCCTCGAAGTCCCGCGCCGCGATCCCGCCAGCGGGAAAACCCTCACCCTTTGGAACTGCTACACCACCTCGCCCACGTCATCCCCAACCTTCAAATCGGCGCGGGCATAAGGCGGGGAATGCGTCTAGCGTAGTCCTGTTCGTCAAGATAGCGGACGAGCGTGAGGTAGCTGATGGACAGGTCCTTGTCGTGTTTGAGCTATCCACAGAGGGAATCGGCAGTCCAATGGTAGCGGTCGGCCACTGATTCCATCAGTCTGGGTCTTCCGGACTTCGAGCGGTATGTGATGCCATCAATCCCGGACTGATTGAAGCGTCTGGCCCAGAGTTGGAGGCAACGTATTGAAACCCCAGCATGGGCAAGGGTGAGTTCGATACTTCCTCTACAAAGCATCAGAGGTATGGCGTTGAACCTTTTGATCCGGACAACAGCCGATGGCTAAACGCAGCTCTGGGATCAAGCAGTTTTCAGGATTCGGGTGATGACGCTTGCGACCAATACACTATCAAAATGGGGATTAAAAAAGTACAAGTGGGAAATACAATTTTTCACGCACGGACTTCTGGCAAACGGTCTGGAAGTGACTGAAGAAGCTACGAAACAGAGGAACTGACGGATGCGAGCTTTTCACATGAATTCCAAAAACTTCGGAGGTGGGGGCTGCAGCTGTTGTTCAGTAACCCAAAACGACAGCGTAAATCGCGCTTTTCACTTTGTTGTATTTCTTCGCTTGCCTTTGTAAAAGTTCCGCCTCAGCCTACGCGCCTGCCCCTGCACGAGTAGCTCAGCGGTAGAGCGGTCCGCTTACACCGGATTGGTCGGCGGTTCGATCCCGTCCTCGTGTACCATTTTTCCAATCGGCGTAGTCCTGATTAACGGAGGTCATCAAAACCGGACCCTGATGAACGCCCTTTTCCAGCCGAGGTGGGCAAGAAACGATAGTAAACCTGGAGCATAAGGGTATTGAGCGATTGCAGGTAGATGTCACGTGCTTGGCCAGCGGATTTGGTGCTTTCCACGTGGACAAGTTTACCGCCACTGCCTTCAAACTTGAATGAGCCGTCCGCATTCTGAGCAGGGAGGATGTCTGCAATGATGGCTCGGTTGGTAGCTTCCCATTCTTCGCCACCGGCGTTGCGCATCACTTGGACTGCGTAATACCAGCCATAGAGATCTGCTTCAGGCCCATTGTATTCCAGCGTCCAAAGTGGGCGGAAGTCACCTGGCTTGGGATCTCTGAGAGGTTTGCCACGTAGCTCGAGGCCTTCCATAATGAGGCGGACAGCATCTCTTACTGGCTTGCTAGTGCCTTTATGCCATTGTTGGAGGCAAAGTGCGCCAACGGCTGTCATGTTTGGGTGGACAGTTCCACCGCTATAAGCAAATTTACCATCTCCGCGGTAGGCCTTACCAGAAAGATGGCTAATCGCGTCACGCACAACTCTATCAAGATCTTTGGGTTTATCTTCTGGCTTAGGAAATGCGGCATCCACAGCTTTCAGTGCCTGCAATTGCCAGCCGGCAACGGATAAGTCATCGCGGTCGCTGAGTTTATAACCGTAGTCCCAACTACCAGTTTTGTTTTGCCCATTGATGATGATAAGGGCGGCCTTGCGAACGGTATTTTCAAGTTCAGGGAAGGGAAACTGAAGATTACGGGAGAAGGTAAGTGCCTCGGCGAGTGCATAGGTGGCAATTCCATGCTCATAAACCCAACCATTTCCGGTGAGACTCATCGCCATGCGACCGTCATTTTTTGCGGCATTGTTGATGAGAAATGTCATGGCGGCGGAAACGGTGGTGCCATATTCTTCAGACTGAGAACTTTCACAGTGGCCGAGGTAGCAGAGGAGCGCCAATCCGGTCATGGCGGCTTGGCTGGATTTCCCCCAAGAACCATCTGGGTTTTGTTTGCCTTTAAACCACTGGAGAGATTTCTTAACGGCAGCTTCAATTTCTGGAGTTCCTCCTGCATCGCGAAGCATGGCAAGGCGCTCAGAATCAGTGCAGCGACCTTTCATAATGGTGGGAATAAGGGCACCAATTCCCAATTGGCCTGCACCAAAGCCTGCGCCAGGTCCAGATCCGATTCCCATACCCATGCCTTTGACACCACCTTGGCCACCACCGGTGCCCATGGATCCCATTTCCATCGGAAGTTCGGAACCACCCATCATATCATCTGATGCCTCTGGCAGTGAAAAACTGGCGGTGCTGGATGTGGAAGTAATGCGCTTGCTGACGCTGCTGGTCATGACTCGTTTGGTCACCACTTTTTGAGCTTGTGCATTATCACTCTTGGGACCGCCACCACCACCACCGGGGAGGAAATCCACCTTTTCCTCAGGCGGATACACCATTTCATAAAAATAGGAGAATGCGAGAACACCGAAGATTAGGTGCAGTGCGACGGACAGGGTAAATGCTCCAAGCCCCATCTTTGCGATGATCTTGGCGATTGTCCCTCTCTCACGGGGCATCACTACAGTGTTTTGGTCATCTTCAGAGTCATTCATGGGAAGTTGTATTTGCTAAAAATTGATTACTGGGGTGGGACCTCGAAGGTCACATTTTGGACGCGAGCGACGGAAAGGGCATTGAGAACGTTGATTACACGCTGATACGGCGCATATTCATCAGCGACGATGGTGACCACTACTTTGGTGTCAACGACTTTGGAGGATTCAACGAGACGTGAGAGAGTGCCTGAAAGGTTGACTAATTCGACATCCGCACCATCGCCCATCAGATCGTCGTTGAGGAGAACTTCTCCAGATTCCAGAACGCGGATTTGAGTATCCTCAATGGCTTCTGCTGGTGCATCACTAGGCAGTGTGCCCGGAAGCTTGAGATTGAGTTCGTTTTCCACCACGACTGATCCGGCCATCACCATGAAGAATAGCATGATGACGAAGACGACATCAATCATCGGGGCGATTTGAAAGCCAAGGTGGATGGCCTCGACTTCTTTACGGGCTTTCTTTTTATGAGCCATGCGGGATAGATTTATTTATTCGTGCCGGAGAGTGAAATATCATCGATGCCCGAGAGGGCGAGTTGCTCGATGACTTTCTGGATTTCAACACTAGGTGTATCGCCATCACCACGGATGATGACTTTGAGCTTGGGGTTCTGCTCCTTGGCAGGGGTTACAAATTCCGCGAGGCGCTCGAGAGGATCGCAAATGATGGAACCGTAGCGGACTTGGGCTGCAGCGGTAGCCACATCCCAATCCACATTGACGATGACTTCGTTCTTGAGATCGCTCTCGCGTTTCTTCGCCTCTGGAGCCAGGGGTAGGACGATGGATTTATCGATCTGAGAGACCTGTTCGGTGGTGATACTCATGAAAAAGATGAGCAACACCAACAAAACATCGATCATCGGAGCGACTTGGAATTCCGGGTCGCTGCCGTTACCACCTGTACTAGCCATAGCTTAGGAGAGATTGGTGAAGATTGGATTTACTGGGCCAATGCGGCTTCCGGCTCTGCTTCGATCCAGTTCGGAAGGGCGGCAAAGGTGAGTTCTTCTCCGATTTCGAGGCCTTGGAAGTGATCGTAGGGCATGTTCCGGAAAAGGCTGGTCACTTCATCTTCGAGCCAGTGCATCTGGGCGGTGAGGCGGTTGCGCAGCATGTAGAAGAACATGAAGGCAGGGATGGCAATGAAGAGTCCGGCAGCGGTGGCGACGAGAACGTGGCCGATGGCTTCCGAGAGCTTCGAGGTATCTGCAGCACCGGTGGCGCCAAGAGCTTCGAAAGCCCCCATCATCCCGATCACAGTTCCGGTTAGCCCGACCATGGGAGCGCAGACTCCGATGACGGAAAGATAGTTAATGCGGTTTTGGAGGCGGTTGTTTTCCCGACCCACTTCGATGAGCAGAGCTTCTTCAGTTTGTTCCTTACCTTTACCGACGAAAGAAAGGCCATATTTGACGCATTGATTGAATGCACTCGGGTTGCCTTTCATGACTTGGTAGCAGTTCACATAGTCGCCAGCCATGAAGAGAGCGCGGGCTTTTTCCCGCTCTGCATTTGGAACGAGGCGATTGCGACCGAGGCGGAGATAGACGTCCACCACCAAGTAGATCATGAACACGGACATAATGCCGATGAAGATCATGACGGAGCCACCGAGCATGATGGTATCCAAGAGGGTTTTCTTTTTGGGAGCCCCTGGGGCGGGAGTCGTCTGGCCAGCCGGGGTAGGTTCCTGAGCTTGGGCGGCGGGAATCGGGCAGACCACCATGAGAGCGCCTGCGATCATGAGCAGGCGGAATGCGGTGGAGAGAGAACGTAGGATCGAGTATTTTTTCATGCGGCTAATAGTGGAGATGGTTGCGGTGGTGAGAAGGTTTGGGAAAGCGTTAGTTAGCAGGCTTTGTTTCAGTCTTTTCGGGAGTTGTTGTGGGAGCAGGGTTATCTTCGGCGGGTATGGGGGCGGCATCCGCCTCGAGGGTATCGGTTGCGGATTCGATTTCGCTTTTGGGATTCAGTTTAAGACGTTCTGCATCAATGGCCTGCTTGAAAGGAGAGGTGAGATGGTCTGATTGGTAGTCTTCAAGAAGTTTTAAGCCATCTTTGGGTGCGTTGATTTGTTGAAGACCGCGAGCTGCGAGAATCGTACCACGAACGGCGAGATCCTTCTCGGCAGCGAAAAAAACCGGCACTCGCAGCCACGTCTTTACAGCGTCTTCCAATTTCCCTTGATTGGCAAGAGTGTTGCCGATCTCGAGCCAGAGCCTTGCTGAGAGCCATGAATCGGTGATGGTCTTGCTAAGTTCTGTGAGGCTTTGAATCTTGTCTTCAGGGGTTTCAGTGGGCGGCGTGAGGATGGTTTTGAAATTCTTGAGAAGTTCCGCATCTTCTGAGTTTAAGGCCTTGGCTGAGTCTGAAGTGGCGATCGCGAGAGCTTCTTTGGGTTTCCCGGCTTCCGCGAGGGCATCCATGCGAGTGATGGCGCTGCGTATCCACCAGGTATCGGCAACAGAACGTAGGGGAAGGAGTGCGGGCTCGATTTTATCGAGTTTATCAAGTGCGTCTTCGGGTTTTTGGTTCGCAATCAGATTACGGGCATCAATGAGTTCCCTAGGCTGGCGCATGGTAACTCGGGTGATGTCTTTGGCAGTAAAATTAAGAGTTTGAAAAGTTGTCCCACGGGGGATCGTGGCGGTGAAGCCATCGCCCACGGCTTTCACGGATTCCCCAGGAAGCTTCAAGCCTGTCCTGAGTTCATATTCTTGCTGGCCATTCGCGCTACCAAGGGAGAAGCAAAGACAGGCCGCCCAACTGAGTGGGGCGAAGGCAAACGGGCGAAATAAATTGGTTGGGGAAAATTTGATCATTTGAGTTTCTCTTTCGCTTTTTCGATCTCAGGAGTGTTTGCAAACTTGGGGTTTTCGATCAATTCCTTGAGGGTCTTCTGCGACTCATCGTGTTTGCCTTCCTCCTCAAGCATCGCGGCAGCTCGGAGATATGCTTTGGCAGCAATGTCCGGGTAAGCGCCGTGTGAGAGGTAAACACGTTGGAAATACCCATGGGCAGTTCCTTTATTACCGCTTTCAGCCTCGATTTCTCCAAGGTTCAGGAGTGAACCCGCTTTCTCCATGCCGCGCCATTCACGATTGAGGACGATTTCTTCAAAGAGCTTCTTAGCTTCGTCAAATTTTTTCAACCCCATCAACGCCACGGCTTTACCATAAGTAGCTTCTTTCAGCATTGATGCGCCATTTGGATTCGCAATAGCGGATTCAAATTCTTTTACAGCAGCTTCGTAATCCTTTTTCTGCAAGGCGATTTCTCCAAGTCCTACTGGAGCGGCATCTGCGTAAATGGACTCGGGAAATGCCTCGCGGAGCCGGATGAAAAGTGGGGCTGCTTGATCGAGTTGCTTATCATCGAGTAAGAACTGGCCCACGACCGTGAGCAGAGTGGGGCTAAGATCCTCGGGCTTGGAGGTGGAGGCGATGGCGTTCAGAAAACGAGCATTGCGAACGGGGTCTCTCATCATCCGGGAAAATTCCGCTTTTGCGAAGTTGACGCGGGCAACATAGGTGGGAGTGAAGGCCGCTTCAGGAATCTCAAGAGCTTTATTGAGGTCTGCGAGGAGCGCTTCAGGGTCTGGCGGCACGGCATCTTTCTTGAACGAGCGCGGTGGGACAAACTGGTTGGCGAGCTGGCTGAGGAGCATTTCCACATACTCGGAGCGGGGGTTATGAATGTCTCGAATGGCGTATTCGGAGAGCATTTTACGAGCCTCATCTTTCTTGTTCGCCCGTGATTGCAATTTGGCGAGCTCGGAGACTCCACGGAGCTCCATGGGATCATTAGGATTGTTTTTAAGGAAATCTTTCCAAAGGACTTCCAGTTCATCCCAGCGTCTGGCTCCACGCAGCAAGGTGGTGGCCTGATCGAGAGAATATTGGAGGACGTTGGGATCTTTATTGGCAGTGCGAACCGCATTGGCGAAGGAGGTTCCAGCGGAAATCGTATCTCCCTTTGCGGAGAACGCATCACCGAGCAGGGTGTGAATCTGACCGGTGAATCCGGCTGCGGCCTGATTCTTGAGAAGCTGGTTCATCGAAGTGATCAGCTTGTCATACTCTTTCTTCGCTAGCAGAATGATGCCACGGCGGTATTGAATATCTGCGAGATAGCCGCTTTTCGGGAAGTCCCGTTCGAAGGCATCAAATCCCTTGACGGTTGCCGAGTAGTCGTTGCGGAAAAAGTCGCAAAGCGCACGGCGGTAGCTGAAGTCTTCAAAACTGCTTGATGATGGAAATTCTTTGCGGAGCGAATCGTAATCCTTGGCAGCTTCATCAAATTTGCCGGCTTGGAAGCGGCCATTCGCTAACAGCATGAGAAGCTTTTCCCGAATGGCGGTGGATGGATTTGCTTGGAGAAAGGAGTCGATAAAGGTAATGGCCTCGCTGGTGAGCCCTTCTTCAAGCAGCAAGGAGGCATTCAGCTCGGCTACCTGATCGGCAAATTTTTCTTTAGGATAGAGTTCGAGATATTCGAGGCACAATTTACGAGCAGCAGCGAAACGTCCGAGTTTCCACTGCGAGACGGTAGCGCCAAACAGTGCCGTGGAAGCATCCGCCGATTGCGGATTCTCCCGTGCGACTGCCTCGAAAGCCACGGCGGCCGGCCAAAAGCGATCCATATTGAAATAACATCGGCCAATCCGGTATTGGAGAGTGGCGTCATACTCATTCAGGAGGACGACTTCACCGAGCACTTTATCGGTATTTTCGATCATGGCAGTCATCATCGCCAATCGATCCTCAGTCCCACGGGGGAGTTCTTTTTTCGCCTTGTTGGCGTCTGCGATTTGTTTTTCCAAATTCACCTTTGCGGCACGCATGACCTCAAGGCGTTTCCTCTGGACAGCCATGACTTGGGCGCGGGGCCGGACATTCGAATAGGCGCTCAGAGCTTTGGAGTATTCCTTATCATCAAGGAACTTGTCGCCGATTTGCACGAAACGATGATTTACTGTGACGATCACATCGGGATAGCCATCCGACGCTTCGAGCCGGTTGAGCATGGTGATGGCCTTGTCCAAATTCCCGGCTTGGATGTGGAGGTCTACCAACCCAAGCGCGGCACGTAAGACGCCCGGGCCGGATGAATTGGCCGCCATCGCGGTTTCCAAAGTGGTTTCAGCCCTCTCGATATCGCCCTTCTTGATGTAGGCATCTGCGGCGAGAAAACGCGCTTCTTCTGCAAATTCCGGTTTTTCAGCCGCTTTCGCCAAGTTGGCAAGAGCTTGATCTTCCTTCCCTTCCAGCTGAAGTAAGGTGCGACCAAGTGACAAATGCACTTCGGGGCTGGACTGGGAATTCGGGTATTTTTTCAGGAATGTTTCGAAAGTATCCGCAGCTTCCTGATAGCGGAGAAGGTAGTAGTAGGAATAGGCGAGCTTATACAGCACGTTTTCAATCATGCCATCCGGAGTGGCCTCGATGATGGTAGTGAAATGTTCTGCGGCGGCCGCATAATCTTTGGCGGCATAGGCGGATGAGCCATCTGCCAATGCGCGATTTAGATCGGCAGGCTGCGCAAACGCCATACCACTGAGAGCGGCTAAAGAGGCAAACGTGACGCGCCATGGAAGGCTGGAACTGGAAAAACAGCGGCTGCCTGAGACACCGGGAATCACGTTTCCTACGTTGCAACGAGCTGCGGGCGACGAGGGCATATCTAACTTGCCAGTAGTGGTAAAACCACTGTCGGTGAGTTCTCTTCTCAAGCTTGTTAGGGTTTTAAACACATGCATCGGTTCAGGAAGCTACCGAGAATGCCCCCGCTTGCAAGCAACTTGCACAGTGATTTTTAAAAATTTCTCCAGCGGGCTTTCCTACTTTCCATGAGGTGGCTATCCCGCTTGCAAGCTACTGGAAAAACCCTTAACCAAGTCCCCGAGTGGCGAGTGAAAATTTCAAACCCCAGCGGCATGCATCGTGGTCGCGGACGCTTGTGCGTGCAGCGCTCGTCGCTGGCGGCTGCATCGCCATTCTCTTGCCAGCATGGCTGCCTAACCGGCCCTCCGCACCGCTGGAGAGCGGGACGGTGGAACTGCTCCAGGCATTCTTATTGGTAATCGCCGCCGTGATCATTCTCGGTGCTTCCTCACATGCAGGGCCGAATCGCCCGGCCTGCAGGGTGATGGCGCTCGGCTTGCTCGCGGCTTTTGTCGGAGAAATTGAAGACTTTCTTTCCGATATTCTCGGGCTGAATTTCCCAGAAGAATGGGTGATCGGCGTGATCCTTTTAGTGGCGCTCATTACCATCATGCGACACCGCCGGGCAATGGTGCATTTTACCGCAATTCTGGGAAATCACGCGGGCACGGGACTCATCGGTGCGGCGCTGCTCATCATTTATGTGTTCAATCGTGTCATTGGAGGGCCTACATTCTGGAAAGCTTGCCTCGGGCCAGATGCGTTTTCTCCGGAAATCCCTAAAATCTGCAAAAGCTACCTCGAGCTTCTCGCTTGCTACCTCATTTTCATCGGCACTCTTGGACTTTCCATCACCCTTGCGCGGCGCAAGAAGCTTTTATAACTGCCATCTATGTTTCACATCGTCCTCATTGAGCCGGAAATCCCTCACAATGCGGGCGCGGCCGGACGGCTGGCCTTGGCGACGGGTTCCAGCCTGCATCTGGTTGAGCCACTTGGTTTCTCGTTGGAAGATAAGCACGTCCGCCGCACCGGGCTGGACTATTGGCAAGAGGTGAAATTGCACGTTTGGAAATCTTTCTCGGAGCTCCAGGAGGCTGCCTCCGCGGATGCTCGGTTCTGGTTTCTCAGCACCAAGGCCACTTCCTCGCCTTGGCAGGCTAAATTTCTTCCTGGGGATTACCTCGTCTTCGGCCGGGAAACCCGCGGCCTACCTGAGGCCATGATCACCGCGGCAGGTGAGCAGGCGCTGCGCATCCCGATGCAGCCTGGCAGCACCCGCAGTCTCAATCTCTCCACCGCCGTAGCGATTGTGCTCTATGAAGCAGCCCGCCAACAAGATCCCGCTTGGTAGCTAATCCGCCAACAATCTCCAATTTCAAATTCGCCCATGGAGCCATTTAAAAACGAATTCTCGTTCCAAAATGCCCTCCGCATCGCCACGGCACTGGCACGCGTCGATCCGAAATTTCCGATGGCCCGATTCCGCCGGGGTTTGGAAAATGCTTTGGAACCACTGGAGCTCAAGCAGCGCATGCACTTGATTGCGGATCGGCTGGAAGCCTGCTTGCCGCTGTCACCCCCGCAGCTTTTTCAATTGCTCATCCAGACATTGGCCAAAGACGAGGCCGATTCGCAAGGCCTCCGAGGGCTCATCGTCTGGCCGCTTACCGAGATTGTCGCCCGCCGTGGATTGAAATTTTTCGATGATGCGATGCCGACCCTGCGGGAAATGACATCCCGCTTTACCGCCGAATTTGCAATCCGGCCCTTTCTTCTTCACGATCTGACACGGACCTTGCGGCAATTGGAAACATGGTGTGATCACCCGGATGCCCACGTCCGCCGTCTCGTGTCCGAAGGCTCCCGGCCTTTCCTGCCATGGGGCGAGCGCCTGCCAGAAGTCCTGGCAAATCCCCGGCTTACCCTCGGGCTGTTAGAAAAACTCCACCGAGATTCCAGCCCCTACGTCCGGCTCTCGGTTGCAAATCATCTCAATGATTTCAGCAAAGTTCATCCAGATCTGGTGGTGGAAACACTCACCCGTTGGCGAAGTGAAGCCCCCGCCTGCCCAAACTTGGCCAAGCTCACCCGCCACGCTTGCCGCACTCTCATCAAGCAAGGCCACCCCGCCGCTCTCGCGCTCCACGGCTACGGCAGTGCCGAGGCACTGAGCCTCGAAGAATGTGATCTAACAGAAAGCCGCGTCACACTTGGTGGCTCGCTCGGCTACCGTCTCGTTGTCAAAAATCGCTCCAGCGAGAATCTTCGCGTCTTGTTCGACTACGCCATCCTTCACCGCAAAGCCAATGGCACTCAGACGCCGAAAGTCTTCAAAGGCCGCCAACGCACCCTTGCCCCCGGAGAAATTTGTGAAATCCAAGGCCGCCATTCTTTCAAAATCGTCACCACTCGCGTCTATCACCCCGGCCTCCACGCCTTTGAGCCACGCCTCAATGGCAAAGCATTTCCCAAACTGGAATTCTTGCTTCAGAGCTAGCAAGTCGCGCATGCTGTCTCATTTCAGAGCCGCTCGATTGGAAAAAGCCCGATAGATCTTCAGCTTGCCGTAGCTAAACTTGCCACCGAGATGCTCGAAAATCGGCTTGAGCGCGATTTCTGTATATCCTTCGAAGGCTTGTTCCATCTCTGGCTCCTCCTCCGCGCTATAGAAAATCCGGACGTCCACCTCCTCACCTTGCTCGATGGCTTGGGCAAGATGGCTCTCGATCGTCGATTCCGCGAATTTCCGGATTTCAGCAATTTCACTCACTGATTTCCCCTGTCGCAGCAAGCTCAGCGTCTCGAGCGCAGAATCACTCATCCCGCCCTCCGGCCTTACCGACGTAGCGGAGGAAGGTGAGCCCGCCGTGGCAGGCAATGGCGCGAAGTTTTCCATGCCATGCCCCGCCACCCACTCGCGGATGGCTTGTAAAAACTCAGGTCCGTAATCCGCGGCCTTCTTTTCACCCACTCCGGGCACCACCAGAAGGGCCGTGCTGTCTTGCGGATAATCGCGGCTGAGGTGCCGCAACGTTACATCGGAGAAAATGATGTAAGGCGGCAGGCTGCGCGCATCCGCCATTTCTTTGCGCAATACCCTGAGTGCCTCGAATAGACCGGTATCGCAGGGAATCTCTCCCGCTCTTGGTGTCGTTGCCACCCTTTGTGGGCTGGCGAGCGGACGCGCAAGCAAGACGGTGGCCCGGTTTTTCAATGTATCGATGCCATACTGAGTGACTGCGACTGTGGCATACATCCCCTCGCTGGCAGCGAGGAAGCCTTCTCGCAAAAGCTGGCGTCCCAGATCCACCCAGTAAGCCCGCGGCTGATCCTTGCCGATGGCGTAAGTCTTGAGCTGATCATGCTTGAAGCGCAGGACCTTCTCAGACGAGCTGCCCGTCAGAACCTCGGCCACGTGATTGAGTCCCACGCTGAAGCCCCCGGCCTGGCGGATGCGTAGCACACAACTGAGTAGTTTTTGCACATCGATGGTGGCATCCCATTTCTCCCGTGGCTCCAGGCAATGATCGCAGCCGCCGCAATTGTCGAGAGGCCAAGTTTCCCCGAAATAGCCCAATAACCCTGTGCGCCGGCAGCCATCATCCTCGGCGAAGTGCACCATCTGATTGAGCTGGGCGTGCGCCACCTTGCGCGCTTGCTCATCTGGAATCTCATCGAGAAACCTCACATACTTCATGAAATCTGCTCTGGAAAAAAGCAACAAACAGTCCGCAGGTAAGCCATCGCGCCCCGCTCGGCCGGTTTCCTGATAATAGCCCTCGATGTTTTTCGGTAAATCCGCGTGGATCACGTAACGGACGTTCGATTTATTGATCCCCATGCCAAAGGCCACCGTGGCGCAGACGATGCGCGCTTCATCGCGGAGGAATGCATCCTGGTTTTTCGCCCGTTGGGCAGGGTCCAGCCCAGCGTGATATGGCACGGCAGCCAGTCCCATCGCTTGCAAAGTAGCGGCGTAGGCCTCGGTGTTTTTGCGGGATTGGCAATAGATAATACCAGAATCATGAGGCCGGGCTTTTGCATAATTACCCACCTGCTGCACCGGGCGGGACTTTGCCACCACTTGATAGCGTAAATTTGGCCGATTGAAGCTCGCGAGGAAAACCGAGGGATCATTCAACTCCAGTTGCTTCAAAATATCCCCACGCACCCGCTCGGTGGCGGTGGCGGTGAGTGCGAGAACTGGAATCTTTCCCGTCCACTGCCGCACCTCCCGCAGCCGCCGGTATTCCGGCCGGAAATCATGCCCCCACTCGCTGATGCAGTGGGCCTCATCCACCGCCAGGGCGGAGACGTTCCATGACTTCAGTTGGGCGAGAAAATCAGCAAGCATCAGGCGCTCCGGTGCCACGTAGAGCAGTTGATAATGGCCGCGCGCCAGGTCCGCGATCCGTTCTTCCGCCTCCCTTGGATCCAAGGTGGAGTTCAAAAATGTAGCACGCACACCGGCCGCCGTCATTTGGTCCACTTGGTCTTTCATCAGCGCGATCAGCGGGGAAACTACCAAAGTCAGCCCTTCCCGCACCAACGCGGGAAGTTGATAACACAAACTTTTACCAGCGCCTGTCGGTAAAATCGCCATCGCATCCCGCCCGGCCAATGAGGCTTCCATGATTTCCCGCTGCAAAGGGCGGAATTCATCGTAGCCGAAGACCTGCTTTAAGTGTTGGGATAGCAATTCCGCATTCATCGTGCTTGAGACAAAAGATAATCAAAAGAACACGTCAAGCGAGAATTTTCGAATTCTCAAATCCGCCGTGCTTTCCGCTAGTCAGATCTGCTGTTAGGAGCCAATTTCCATGCGCAACGGTCAATCATGAAACTTTGGCGTCATTTTCACTATCCCAAGGTGCTCGCTCTCACAGCCGCCATGCTGCTGCCCCTTGCCGCCCAAGATGAAAAGTTCGGCACGCTTGTGGACCAAGCGCTCACCGCGATGAATGCCGGGAATTGGGAAAAGTCCCTCGCACTCAATAACGAAGTGCTCGCCCGCTATGGCGAAGGCAAGCCCTTGCAGCGCTTCGGGCCGCAATTCGGCGCGATCTATTATCGCAAAGGTCTCTGCGAAATGAAACTCGGGAAGTGGGATGAGGCGATGCTCTCATTTGAAATCTGTTACCGTGATTTCCCGAATTCCATGGGCACGGACGCAAAGCCCAACCATTTCCATAAACTCGCACTTCTCAAATGGGGCGAGGCCGCCATGGGCGATCATCAGTGGGAACTGGCACTACAGAAGTTTAGAAAATTCACCCAAGAGCGGGATCGGGCCAAAGATCACTTTCACCAAGGGCTCTACTATATCAATTGTGCAGTCTGTTATGCCAAGCTGGGAGATATACCAATGGCCATTGAACATCTAGAAATTGCGTTGAAAAATCGATCTACCTTCAAGATACCGGATGAAGCAATCATCACCGCCTTCGAAGCACTCACCACAGCTTCCATCGTCCAAGGAAACGAGCAGGCACTGCTGGATTGCATCCGGAAAAACCGTGATGATTTGATGGTGGCACCCGCTCTGATGCAGCGTTACTCGCAGGTGTTCCTCAAGCTCGCTGGCGATGCGATGGCCGCGGAGATGCCGCGGGCCGCGCTGGCGATCTATCCTTTTGTCCCAGACACCGCGAGCGCCATTGAGGATGCCCTGGCCCACCCAGGATCACGAACCGATCAAGATATTGCAGAAATGAGGAATGAACTCACCAGCGGCAACTCGCCCGAGATCATCAAGCTCACCGCCACCGCCTATCTTCATGAGAAAACGGGCAATCTCAAGGATGCCATCGCAGCCTATCAACAGCTTGAGACCCATTATCCTCACGCCCTCAATCGCGAGGCGAATCTGTATCATCTCATCCGCCTCCTGTCACATAACCCATCGGCGGGAGATATAGAAAAACTCCAAGAATCGTTTATCAAGAGTTTCCCCAGCTCAATCTATCTACTGGAAATTCAAGCGACTCGAAACGACTAGGAACGTAGTAAAATCAGAGCCTTTTACAATCGGCCCAGGAGTTCCGCCTTTTTAGAATTGAATTCGTCTGGAGTCAGCACGCCGGCATCTCGCAATTGGCCGATTTTCTCCAACAGTGACAACACTTCGGAAGACGATTGTGAAATTCCTTGCGGTGCCTGACTAGCGGCTTGCGCGAAATTATTTTGCACGGCCGGTGCGTTCTGGCCTTGCAAGCCTGGACCGGAAACCAAAGGCAGACTAAGGCTCGAAACCGTGCCAAATTGACTGCTGAAAGTGAGCGAACTATTGCCACCCTGTTGCTGGCTCACTCCGCCGATCTGGTGATTTAAAGTATCAAACACCGAGACGTGGCCATCGCGTAGCACCGCGAGCCGGCGGGATTGCGGGAAAACAGCGTAGCGGGTGTTGTTTTGCGAGCCACTGCTGGATGGCACGCCCAAGTGACTGGGCCACCAATCATTGCAGCCCATGCCACCATGCGGAGATTGTTGGAAAATTTGGTTGTTGGCCAATGCGTTGGAAAGCTCGCCGCAGAGATTGTTTACGGTGGCCTTGAGATTATGATTAAATAGATCGCTCACCATCGTCATTCCGCCGCGCATCCACTGGCCGCTACCGAGTTCCGGGCAACTGAACTGGGCCATGCTGCCCCCGCCGTTGTTCACCGCTACCAGCATCCGCACCGCAGAATCTACGCTGAGGCCGTAGCGTTGGGAAATGTCGTTGATGATATTTTGTCCGGATGGAGTGAGTGCTTGCATGGGTGTGGAGAGTTGGAAATTCTGTAACTTTAGAGGGGCGCTAAGAAATTTTATTGCTCGGCAGTTTTATCGGTAGCGCCTGCTCTGGAAAGAAAAATGGGTAAGCGATCACTTGGATGCTCGCATCAGACAGAAGAGGGGCTCGGTCCCTCATACGGGTAATATCGCACAGAACGCAAAAAACCCCGGTTTGTGGCCGGGGCTTTTGGGTGAGAGGCTGCTTGGCGGTTGCAAACCACCGCCATGCGCTAGCGTGCGGCGCGGTCTTCGGTGCCTTTTTGTGAACGCTTGCGGACGTTGGCATCGAGGATGCGTTTGCGCAGGCGGATGTTGAGCGGAATGGCTTCGACGAGTTCGCCGGTGTTTCCTTGGATTACTTAGAAACACCGGCAAGGACACCGATCTAGATCATCAGACTGCTCTGCGCCGGCGAGTGCTGGCGAACAATCCACCGAGGCCCAAAAGAATCGTGGTTGAAGCTTCAGGAATTGCATTCAGGGTAATCGTTTCGCCATTGGCTAGGCTCCACACGTAGGTGCCCTCTGGGATTAATAAGGATGCCAGGGTTTGCGATCCATAAATCGTCGAACCAGAAGGAATCTCAGAACCCGAAATATAACTGACTGGAAGATAGAATATGCTGCCTTCAAACAGCGCAAAAGCACCCTGACCCAAAATCAAAGTGGGTGTAAAAACGGTATTGCTGAACGGTCCGATTGCGGAAGGTCCACTAGCGATTGGAATTATGGAAGCTACCAATCCAGTCTCAAACAAAAAATTGTAGGGTTGAACACCTACGCTGAATTGACCTCGCCCGGGCTGGAGTAAGTGAGGTGTACCAAAGGCTATATTGCTTAAATCGAGTCCAGTGGTATTGATGCTTCCGGTGGCCGTGAAGATGACATCTCCAGAAATTTCAGCGGCGGTAGCTGTAATCGCAGCTTTTGTTTCGGCAGTCAATAGCGCAGCGGTGATTGGAATGCATGCGAGAAGTGATAATTTTGTCCGGTGTTTCATGTGTTTATGGGGTGTAGTTGCTTTGGTTAGAAAAACGATTGTCTAGAGGCTTGGTTTGGCTCATTTCATTCAAGCGAGTCGCCTTTGCAATCATTTGCAGGTGAGATTCTTCTAAAATTTCATATTGAGAAGGATTATTTACACGATCATGTTAGATTTTTTGCTGTGATAATGACATGGTATTCTATTTGAAGAATTGTCCCATTCTCTCAACATACAATCGGTGGGCTATGTATTTACAAAAACAGCCACGACGAAATCGCCGTGGCTGTGATCAATGAATGAAGACTTTGGAATTCTAAATCTCGTATTCCCGGCAGTCTGTCCCTCAGTATGACGGGTCAACGGTGTCCAAGCTTCTTTTCTAAAGTCTTCATCCGCTTTGATTTTTTCTTTTCGTTGCCTTTGTTGTGCGGTTCGTCTTCTGGAAGTTGCACCTCGATTTCACGGTTCAGGAGCTGCGCGAGATTGTAGGCAAGCACGATGAAAGTGGCCTGCATCTTCTTCGCGTTGAGGCTCGCAGCCCATGCCTTGATCTCGTAGAGTTTGTTCTCTATTTCATCGAAGCTTTTCTCAATTCGCCAGCGCATGAAGTAGAGCTGAGCGATGATTCCGGCGTCGATAGATTAGCGGAAAGGTTACCGTTGCCTCATAGATGAGAACACCATGGTGCCAGCTATGGAAATGAGTGGAAAAAGCATGGAAGAATGCTCTGAAAAAATGCGAGAGAGATTCCCGTGAATGACCGGAAAAGAGCGCGGACCAAGCTCCTAGATGAGTTTGTCGAAGTGACCGCACGGAAGCAGAAGCACGCCAACAAAGTTCTCCTCGGCATCAAGCGGCGAACCGGAGACAGACGCGGAAAGCGAGGAGGGCCCAGCCGTTACGGGTCCGGGCTGTTAGATCCAGCTCAAAACCTGCTGACTGGCGATGGAGCAGCCTTGCGGCAAACGCATGAAAGACATGCTCGCGCTCTGAACACCGCACTTGGATGTTTCTGAAAAAATCCGCGTTCAGCTCGAAACAATCAGCGCGGCGAGTATCGACCGTTTCTTAACAGATTTCAAAATCAACGCCGGGGAAAAGCCACATCCGCCTGAACCAGCCTCCGCAGTAAAAGCCCTCATCCCGGTCCGCGCCAAGAGCTGGGACACCAGCGATAGTCAACCCGCTGGACCGAGGTCGACACCGTGGCCCACTGCGGCGGCAACATGGGCGGAGATTTCATCTGGACTATGACGAGCGTGGAAATTTCAAACGGCTGGGTCAAAGTCCGCGGCGTATGGAACCGCGGGCAACAAGCCAGTTTCGAAGCTCTCGAATCCATCTGGGAAAACCAACCCTTCGTTCTGTTAGGAGTGGATAGCGACAACGGCGGAGAGTTTTTAGATTACCATCTTTATGGTTGGTCCAAAAACACGGCATCGAACAAACCCGCTCCCGGCCTTATTACAAGAACGATCAAGCCTACGTAGAACAGAAAAATCACACCCACATTCGCCAGTTTTTAGGATATGAAAGGCTCGCGCACCGGGAGCTATTAGAAGATCTCAACTCACTCCTCATCCTTAGGAGTCAGTGGAAAAATCTATTTTGCGTGACCATGAAACAAGCCAGTAAACACCGCGAAGGCAGCCACCAAATCCGCCGTCATGAGAAGCAAGGACGCACCTCCGCGAGAGCGTCTGTTAGGTAACGGAACCCAGCAACAGGAAGCCGCAAAGCAACTAATGAAAAAGCTCACGGAGCACTATCCATTTACCATGGAAAAAGACAACCCAAGCTCTTGAAGTCCGATTTTGGAGCCACCCCCAAGCGCTCCTAGACAGGAAAGAAGAAGAGGCGCTTGTCCTTGGGGGCGTTCCTCCGCTACGCTCCATCTACGCCCCAAGGCCGGGCGGGCCCAGCGCGATCCCATCGATTACGACTCCCATCCGTATCCCTCCATGAAGCAGTTCGCGGAGTTTCTCGCCCTGCGTTTCAACACACCACGCACCCGCCATTCGTATTACCGCCAGATGCGCCTGGTCC
>JBGSUW010000009.1:0-4012 GCA_041753275.1 Akkermansiaceae bacterium
ACTCTACGAGATCAAGGCATGGGCTGCGAGCCTCAACGCGAAGAAGATGCAGGCCACCTTCATCGTGCTTGCCTACAATTTCGCGCAGCTCCTGAACCGTGAAATCGAGGTGCAACTTCCAGAAGACGAACCGCACAACAACGGCAACGAAAAGAAAAAATCAAAGCGGATGAAGACTTTAGAACAGAAGCTCGAAGCAAGGGGAGATGTTCTTCCCAAACTGCGGGTAATTTACCAAGAAACGAGCCAGTTGAGCGTGATATTCTATCGCTGGCTTAGAAAGCACCTCCACGATCCAGCCCCGTGGGCCACCGCTCAAAGCCATCTAACCACCCTCTACGCGAATTTTTGAGGCTCACTTTTGGACACCGATGGCTTCACCACAAATGAATTGGCGGTAATTGGAAATTTCCCGGCGCTTTCCACTTAGATTTGATTTGCGGATTGGCCGAAATCGCGGCTATTGCTACTCCATGAATTCAGAAATCATCTCAACCCTCGCATTTATCCCCCAGGGATTCTCGATGACCTACATTGTCATCATCGTGGTCTCGATGTTGGCCAGTTTCCTCATCAGCAGCACGCTCAAACGCCGCTTCAATGAGTATTCGCAAATCCCGATCCGGATGACCGGTGCTCAGGTCGCAGAAGCGATGCTCAGCCAAAATGGCATCCGCGATGTGAAAGTCATCAGCACCCCCGGCCAATTGACCGATCACTACGATCCCACCAATAAGACCGTCAACCTCAGCGAGAGTGTTTACGGAATGAACTCGGTGGCCGCCGCTGCCGTCGCCGCTCACGAATGCGGCCACGCCATCCAGCATCAACAAGCCTACAAATGGCTCACCATGCGTTCGAAAATGGTCCCTGCCGTGCAGTTTTCCAGCAAAATGCTCAATTACGTAATGATTGCGAGTTTGCTGGGCGTCAGCCTCTCCGGCAGCATGACACTGCTCTGGGTCTGGATCACCTTGTTCGCCGTCACCACGTTGTTTTCATTCATTACGCTGCCCGTCGAGTTTGATGCCAGCAAGCGCGCGCTCGTCTGGATGGAAAGCAGCGGCATCGCCTCAAGCATGGAGCATGACCGCGCGAAAAACGCCCTTTTCTGGGCCGCTATGACCTACGTCGCCGCTGCCATCGGCTCCCTCGCCCAGCTTCTCTACTTCCTCATGATCGCCCTTGGTGGCCGTCGCGAATAAGTCAGAACGCGAGCGCACCTGCTTCGATACGAAACCACAAAAACTGCCACTCGGCAGTTTTTGTTGCGTTTTTCCTCGAATCCCGCCTTGCCAAATCCGCAAAAACCCCTCATAGCCCCCACCCCTCTCGTGGAGGGAGCACATTTATCCTCATTTTTCCATGTCTCTGAAAATTCGCAATCTCGCCATCATCGCCCACGTTGACCATGGGAAAACCACCCTCGTTGACCAACTCCTCCAGGCCGGTGGCACCTACCGTGATAACCAAGCCACCACCGAGCGCGCCATGGACTCCATGGACCTCGAACGAGAAAAGGGCATCACCATCAAGGCTAAAAATACCGCCATTCTCTGGGAAGGCTACACCATCAACATCGTCGATACTCCAGGCCACGCCGACTTCGGTGCTGAAGTCGAGCGGGTGATGAAAATGGTCGATGGCGTGCTTCTCGTCGTCGATGCATCCGGTGGCCCGCAAGCGCAAACCCGCTTCGTGCTCCGCAAGGCCATGCAAGAAGGCCTCAAGCCGATCGTGGTCATCAACAAGATCGACCGTCCACTCGCCACTCCGCTCAAGGTGCATGACCAGGTTCTGGAACTCTTCCTCGATCTCGATGCCGATGACGAGCAGTTCAATGCTCCATTCTGCTACGGCTCCGCCCGCGATGGCTACTTCATGGATCATCCCGATGACGAGCGGAAGGATTGCATTCCTCTTCTTAAAAAGATTATCGAGTTCATCCCGGAACCCGTCGCCGATCCCGAAGCCCCCTTCCTGATGCTCGTTTCCAATATCGAATGGGACGAATACGTCGGCCGCGTGGCCGTGGGCAAGGTCCTCGGCGGTAGCGTCAAAAAGGGTGATACCATTTTCCTCCTTCGCCAAGATGGCACCAAGGTCCAGTCCAAGGTTCTCAAGACCTTTACCTACTCCGGCCTCGCCACTGCAGACTCGGATGGTTGCGGCGCAGGCGGCATCGTCGGAATCGCAGCCGGCATTGAAAACATCGATATCGGCGAAACTCTCGCCGGCACCGCTGACCAAGCGCCATTGCCATTCGTCGCCATCGATCCACCTACGGTTTCCATGCAGTTCTCCATCAACGATGGCCCACTCGCAGGTAAAGAAGGCAAGCACGTCACCTCCCGCGCCATCCGTGAGCGGCTCATGCGTGAGTTGAAAACCAATATTTCGATCACCGTGGAAGACACCGACATGTCCGGCGTATTTAACGTCTCCGCTCGTGGTGCCATGCAGATCGCCGTGCTCGTCGAGCAAATGCGCCGCGAAGGCTTCGAAGTGCTCGTCTCACGCCCCGTCGTGATTTATCGCCGCGATGACAATGGCAAACTCCTCGAACCTTACGAGACTCTATACGTCGAGGCTCTGGGCGACTACACCCAGGGCATTCTCAAAATCCTCATGAACCGCAAGGGTCTCATGGAACACATGGATACCGAGGCCAGCGGGCGGGTGTTCATCCAAGCCACCATCCCTACACGCGGCCTGATCGGCTTCGAGACGGAACTCGTCAATCTCACCTCCGGTCACGGCATCATGTCCCACCTTTTCAAGGAATATGCGCTCCACGCTGGAGAAATTCAAAACCGCACCACCGGCACGCTTGTTTCCATGGATTCCGGCACCGCCACTCCCTTCTCGCTGCAGACCCTCGAAGAACGCGGCGTCCTCTTCGTCGCTCCCGGCGATGCGGTTTACGGCGGCATGCTCGTAGGTGAGAACCCCCGCGTAGGCGACCTTCCGGTCAATCCTGTCAAAGAAAAGCACCTCGATAACATGCGCTCTTCCGGCAAGGACAAGACATCCAAGCTTACTCCGGCGCTTCGCTTTTCACTTGAGCGCGCCATCGAATACATCGATGCCGACGAACTCGTGGAAGCCACCCCGCTCAACATCCGGCTGCGCAAACGCATCCTCGATGCCAATGTTCGCAAGCGCGCGCAAAAAGGCACCGAAGACCGCGCCGCCCGCTAGCCCGTGGCGGTGGTTTGCAAAAGTCAAGCACCCCTTCACCAAAAAGCCCCGGCCACAAACCGGGGTTTTTTGCGTTTAAGCGGTTGCCGGTGATTTATGAAACAGAAAATATTTTACTATTAGCCCAAGTTTCTTTTCGTCCTCCTGATTTCGGCGGTTTTTTGCGGAAAAGTTGATTTTCTGGCCAATTATGAGGATACTTATTTTCATAACTCATTGATAATCAACAAAACTGTTTTTCAAATTCGATTTGTAGTGCCTAATAATTTATTTATTTCTTGACTCCAGTTTCCTCCCCTGCGATTTTGCCCAGCGTGTATTTCCGTACCAAAACCGTCAAGGGCACTCCCGCCCAAGCCGCCGCCGCCCAGCTTATGGTCGCCAACCGCCTCATCGAGCCGCTGAGCGAATGGGCGCTGATCGATTGGTCACACCGCACCGCCCTGCCTGAAATGTTAGGAATTCGCATCACCAAGACCACCAAAGACCGGCTTTATCAAACCAGCGACCTCATCCTGTCGCATCGCAAAGTCCTTGAGCAAAAACTGCGCCACCGCGAAGCCGAACTCTTCGATTGCAAGCGCAGCATCATCCTCTACGACATGACCAACACCCATTTCGAAGGACTCTGCGCCAACAACCCAAAAGCCCGCCACGGCAAAAACAAACAAAAGCGCAACGACTGCCGCCAAGTGGCTGTGGGCATGGCATTTGACGAGCGCGGCCTGGCACTCGCCCACGATGTCTTCGAAGGCAACATCGCCGAAACCAAAACACTCATCACCCTGCTTGAGCGCCTCGACCTGCACAA
>JBGSUW010000010.1:0-11040 GCA_041753275.1 Akkermansiaceae bacterium
TATGACGCCATCGGCAACCGGAAAAAGTCCGCCGACAGCCTCACGCTCCCCGCCACGGACAACTACGCTAGCAACGCGGTCAACCAATACACCGCCGTGAACAGTGTAACTCCCGGATACGACGATGACGGCAACGCCACCGCCTATCCTGTCCCTGCGCACTCTTCCACCACTAGCACTCTCGGTTGGGACGGGGAGAACCGCCTCGTTAGCGCGGCGGTCAACGGCGTTACGATCACCTACCTTTACGACGCCTACAGCCGCAGAATCGCCACCAAACAAGGCAGCGCCACCAAGGCGGTGATCTATGATGGCTGGAATCCCGTGGGGGAGTATTCTTACTCCAGCCTCCCCACGCCTAGCACCGCGCTAGTCAAATCGCATGTCTGGGTCGCCTCGACCTTATCAGCGGCTTTCAGGGGGCTGGCGGGGTCGGCGGCCTGCTGGCAGTCACTGAACACGGTCCCACATCGTCGAATTACTTCTACCCGACGTATGACGGAAACGGAAATGTAAGCGTTTGTGGGGTCAGTCTTCGGAATGAAACAAATTGGTGGTGGCGGAGAGCAGGAAGCCGGTCTATAAGAGCAATATTCTGATTTACCTGCTGTCAGTTGAAAAGTGGGCTGGGAATGGCGGATGGTATCCGCGACCACGGTTAGAAATTGGCGAAGAGGTCCATTTGGGGGGGATTGGGCTTGGGGAGGATGTCTTGGTCTTGGACCATGTTTTTAGCCTTGGGGCCTTGGGATTTTGCTTCGGGTTTTACGGAGTGGAGCTCGAGGTGAGAAAGGATGGACTTGGCGCGCTCGACGACGGATTTCGGGAGGCCGGCGAGCCGGGCGACTTGGATGCCGTAGGATTTATCCGCAGCACCGGGGAGGATTTTATGGAGGAAAATAATTTCTTCGTTCCACTCGCGGACGGCGACGTTGTAGTTGGCGACGGCGGCCTTGGTATTGGCGAGATCGGTGAGCTCGTGGTAGTGGGTGGCGAAGAGAGTGCGGCAGCCGATGGCATCGTGGAGGTGCTCGGCGACGGACCAGGCGATGGAGAGGCCATCAAAGGTGGCGGTGCCGCGACCGATCTCATCGAGGATGACGAGTGAGCGGTCTGTGGCGTGATTGAGAATGAGGGCGGTCTCGCTCATCTCGACCATGAAGGTGGATTGGCCGCGGGAGAGATCATCGCTGGCACCGACGCGGCAGAAGATGCGATCTACTAGGCCTAACGTAGCAGATTCCGCAGGGACGTAGGCGCCGATCTGGGCCATCACGGCGATGAGGGCGATCTGGCGGATGTAGGTGGATTTTCCAGCCATGTTGGGGCCGGTGAGGATTTGGAGGCGGGCGGTATCCGGGTCCAGCTCGGTATCGTTGGGGACGAATTTGACATCGGTGAGAGTCTGCTCAAGGACGGGGTGGCGACCGTTGGTGATGAAGAAGGCGCGGGATTCATCCAGCACGGGGCGGCAATGGCGGTGGAGTTGGGCGACTTCTGCGAGGGCGCAGAGGGTATCGATTTCCGCGATGGCGGCGGCGGTTTGTTGGAGCTGGGGGAGGTGGGTGATGGCGGTGGCGCGGAGCTGGGTGAAGAGCTCGGCTTCGAGTTGTTTGGAGCGTTCTTCCGCGCCGAGAACTTTGTTTTCCATCTCCTTGAGCGCGGGGGTGATGTAGCGCTCGGCATTGGACATGGTTTGCTTGCGGGTGTAATCGTCCGGGACCTTGGCGAGGTGGCTGGTGGTGATCTCGATGAAGTAGCCGAAGACGTTGTTAAACTTAATTTTAAGCGACTCGATGCCGGTGCGTTTGCGCTCGTCTTCCTGGAGGCGGGCGATCCAATCCTTACCGCCGCGGGCTGCGGAGCGGAGTTCGTCCAGCTCGGGGGACCAGCCATCCCGGATGATGCCGCCATCGCGGAGGTTGGCGGGCGGCTCATCGGCGAGGGCGGTGGTGAGGAGGCTGGTGAGGGTGGTGAAATCGTGGAGATGATCGACGATTGAAGAATGAAGATTGCCGAATTTGGCTAGGAAGAGGGTGGTGAGATCTTCTTTGAGGGAGGGGATGTGGGAGAGGGAGCTGGAGAGCGACTGGAGATCGCGGGCGTTGCCGGAATTTTGCGAGAGGCGGGAGGTGGTGCGCTCGACATCGCGGATGCCTTTGAGGGACTCGCGGCATTTCGAGAGCAGGTAGGGCTCGGCGAGGAAGGTGGCGATGGTGTCTTGCCGGGTGGTGAGAGTTTTGAGATCGCGGAGGGGGTGGAGAATCCAATCGCGGAGCAGGCGCGCGCCCATGGGGGTGGCGGTGCGATCGAGCACGCCGAGGAGGGTGTGTGACTTGCCGGAGCGGGAATCGACGAGATCGAGATTGCGCTGGGAAGCTGCATCGATAAGGACGTGATCGGCATTTTCCCGGACTCGCGGGGTGTGCAGGTGAGCGCAATTTCTGCGAAGCTGGTGGATGAGATAGTGCATCACGGCCCCGGCGGCACCGCTGGCGGCATGGAGACTGGCACAGCCGAAGCCATCGAGCGAATGGACATTGAAATGGTCCTTCAGGAGCTGGCTGGCATGCTCGGGGAGGAAGGTGTAGCCCTCGTAGATGAGACAATTTTTGTAGGCCCCGAAGTCCGCCGCTTGGTGGTCTGGGATGAGCAGCTCGGAGGGCGAAATGCGGGCGAGTTCGTCTTCTAACAGGCCGCTGTCTGGGTATTCGGCGATGGTGAACTCGCCGGTGGTGTGATCGATGCAGGCGAGGCCGAAATTTTTCCCATGGCGGAAGACGGCGGCGAGGTAATTCGGGCGTTGGTCATCGAGCAGGGTGAGATCATCGATGGAGCCGGGGGTGAGGATGCGGGCGATCTCGCGGGAGACGAGTTTTCCGGGGACGGGCTCGGACGTTTGCTCGGCGATGGCGACGCGTTTCCCGGCCTTGAGGAGGCGGGCGATGTAGCCTTGGGCGGCATGGTATGGTACGCCGCACATGGGAGTTCCACCGCGCTTGGTGAGAGCCACATTCATAATCGGCGCAGCGGCTTTGGCATCGTCGAAGAACATTTCGTAAAAGTCTCCGAGGCGGTAGAAGAGGATGATATCCGCGGGCAGAGATTTCCGCATGGCCTGGTATTGGGCCATCATCGGGGTCAGTGCGGGCTCGGACATGGGGGGAGATTCGGGAATGCCAAACGAACAATCAAGTGTGGAGCATGGCCAAATCACCGCAGAGGCGCATTAGGCGCTCTGCGGCTGTTTTTTCAAGCGATCACTTGCTGGTGGAAGCTCTGCCAGTCATCAAGGTTGTTGAGGTTGATGGCATCGAGAATTTTTCCTTCGTCAGGGATTCCACTGGCGGCGAGGATGGTGGTGCGGACATCGTCGGAGTGATTGTAGCCGGTGATGGCGGAATTGAGCTTGGCCACGGCCGCTTGATCGAGCGCGCCGCCGGACTGGGTGAGGACCCATGCTTCCAGCTCGGGGTAGGTGGGCTTGCTGGTGGCGATGAAGCTTTCAAACGCTGCTTTATCCAGGCCGAGGCCATCGAGGACCATTTGGTCGTAGCCTTGGCCGCACGATGGATAGTCGCTATGGAGCTTGCCGGCAGCGCCGAGCGAGGCTTTTTGCCAAAGCCGTGGGAGGTGCAAGACGCCGAGTGGGCCGGTGGTGCCGGAGCTGATTAGAGGAATGAATTGTGACATATTTATTAGTTTAGTGGGCTTCCTGCGTGAAATATCGCGAAGGAGTTCAGCCGGAGTAATCACGGAAATGATGCGGATAGCAATTCCATGTTTCCGGGTGATTTCCACTTGGGTGAAATTTCGCGTTTCATCTTGTTCGCATTCAGTTTCAAATCAGCCGCGCCTCGCAAACCGTGTGGGGGAAAAAATTTCATCATCATTCCAAAAACTTCGATCAGCCATGTGGAAAGGCCGCTTCTCGCAAGATACTTCGTCACTCGTCCAACAATTCGGCGAGTCCATCTCCTATGACTGGCGCTTGTTCCCGCATGATATTGCGGGATCCATTGCTCATGCGCGGGCGCAATTGAAGGCTGGCCTGCTGACGGAAGCAGAGTTTTCTCAAATCGAAATGGGCCTCACAGAAATCCTCGCAGACATCGAGGCTGGGAAATTCGAATTTCGCACTTCTCTCGAGGACATTCACATGAACATCGAGGCGGAGTTGACCAAGCGCATCGGCGCGGCAGGGGCGAAGCTGCACACGGCCCGCTCGCGCAACGACCAAGTGGCCACCGATACCCGGCTCTATGCCCGCACGGAAATCGATGGGCTACTCACTGCCATCACTGCGCTGCAGACAGCTTTGTTAGACCGTGCGGAGAAATACGCCGCTACGATTATCCCGGGCTACACGCATCTTCAAAGGGGCCAGCCGGTGACGGCGGGTCATCATTTCCTAGCCTACATCGAAATGTTAGAACGTGATAAATCTAGGCTAATAGATTGCAGGAAACGTTTAAATATTTCACCGCTTGGTTCTGGTGCATTGGCTGGATCTACAATCAATCTGGATCGCCACGCGATTGCTGCCGAGCTTGGCTTCGATGATGTAACCTATAACTCGATGGATGCGATTGCGGACCGTGATTATATCGCGGAGTTATTATTTATCATTTCACTTTGCGGTGTGCATTTATCACGGCTCAGCGAGGACTTAATTCTCTGGTGCACAGCGGAATTTGCGTTCGCCGCTCTGTCTGACGCACATACGACTGGCTCGTCCTTGATGCCTCAGAAGAAGAATCCAGATGTCTGTGAACTCACGCGCGGCAAGACCGGCCGGCTGGTGGGGAATTTGATGAATCTACTCGTGGCCGTGAAAGGACTTCCGCTTACCTATAACCGTGATTTACAAGAAGATAAGCCACCGCTTTTCGATTCGGTAGATACGCTAAAGCTGATCCTCGAGGTGAATACCGAGATGATTGGCGCGATGCAACTTCGCGAGGAAAACTGCCACGCTGCGGCTTCTGATCCCATGTTGCTGGCTACGGACTTGGCAGATTATTTGGTGAAAAAGGGAGTGCCCTTCCGCCATGCCCACGAACTTGTTGGCAAGGCGGTGGCGCAATCAATCGCGACGAAGATTCCGCTGGATCAACTGGATTTCCCGGCAATCGATCCGGCTTACGGTCCGGATGCGAGAAATGTCTTTTCGTTGGAAACGGCTCTCGCTGCCCGCACCAATCCTGGTGCACCTTCAATCGCAAATGTGAAGTCGCAGATCGCGCGGTGGAAAGATCTCTTGGCCGGCTCGTAAGCCGCCAGTGTGGTTCTCACTCTGGTGCATCCGTGGGGCGGCTGGGTGGGGCGTTGATGGGTCTTGGGAGCGGGCCTGTGCCTTGATCGCCGACAGCGGCTTGAGTGCGAATGGCGGTGGCGAGGGCGTTGGCGAGCTTTTGGCGATAGCCTGGATCTGCAACCAGGCGGCTTTCTGAAGGGTTGCTGAGGTAGCCGCCTTCTAGCAAGAGGCAGGGGATTTGTGGATTGCGGGTGAGGCGGAGGCGGCGGCGGACAAGGTCGCGGTTACCAAATTCTGACGGGCTCACTTGGGCCATGGCCCACTGGCTGCGGGTGGCGAGGCCGTGGCTATCGACCCGCCAATAGTAGGTTTCCGGGCCACGGATGTGGGATGGGCCGCTGTTGAAATGGATGCTCACCAAGATGCCGCCGTAGCGATTGGCGCGGAGCACGCGCTCGTCGAGATCGACGAAGGTATCATCGGTGCGCATCATGATGACTTTGAAATCATTTTTAAGATTTGCCTGGAGGCGCTTTGCCATATCGAGGGTGAGATCCTTTTCTTTCTGGCCGGTGTGCGCGCTGATGGCACCACTGTCTTTGCCGCCATGGCCGGCATCGATGACAATGGTTCTAAATCCCTTGGGGCCTGGGCGGTGGCCCATTTCATCCCTCCCAAGCCCTGATGGCGATGGGGCGGGTGAAGGGGCGCATGAGGCAAGGAAGGCCGAGAAGGAAAGTAGCAGTGTGGACTTGAGCAAAAAATTCATCGCGGAGAGGAATCTCAGGAAATTACACCAATGGGAAGGCTGGGTTTTCCGGTGTTGCCGGGATCAGGCGAGGAGCGCGGTGGCGGCTTTGAGAGTATCAATATCCGCGAGGGTTTTGTCTCGGCGAATGGCCTTGATGCGGGGGAAGCGGAGTGCGAGGCCGGAATCGTGGCGGGCGGAGCGGTTGATCGAATCGAAGGCGATTTCTAAAACAATGTTTGGCTCAACGTGATGCTTGCGGCGTTCTTTGCGGAGGGTGAATTTTTTAAAATGTTCGGTGAGTTCCTCAATCTCGTCATCGGTGAGGCCGGAGTAGGCTTTGCCAAGGACGCGGAGCTGGCCGCTTGCCTCGTCCCGGAGGGCAAAAGTATAGTCTGATAATACATCCGAGCGCTTGCCGTGGCCTTGCTCGGCGATGGTCACGACGCAATCGAGCGTGGGCATGACTCCTTTGAGTTTGATCCAGGATTTTCCGCGCCTGCCCGGGCTGTAGAGGCTGGCGGGATCTTTGGCGATTAGACCTTCGTGGCCACTTTGAAGTGAGTGTTTGAAAAGCCCCTCGATCTCCAAGGCATTTTCCGCAGATAGGACGGTGATGGCCTCGAAGGGTGATGCGAGGGCGATGGAATCGAGGATCTCGCGACGGTCGAGCAGGCTGTGTGCGAGCAAATCCTGGCCGCGGTGCCAGAGGACATCGAAGGCGATGTAGCGGAGTGGGATGGAGTTTTCCTGAGTGGCATCGGTGAGGAAAAGGTCGCCGTCCGCCATTTTACGGCCGAGGCGTTTTTGCAAATCCGCGAAGCCGAGTTTGCGGCCCTCGGCGTAGGCGATGAGCTCGCCATCGAGGATGAAGTCGTCCGGGATTTTTCTCGCGGCTTCTAGCAGTTCGGGAAATTCATCGTCGAGCGGGCGGAGATCGCGGGAGAATAGGGAAACTTCGTCACCGATTTTATGGAGCTGGGCGCGGATGCCATCATACTTTGCTTCGAGCCAGAAGGGTGGGGGGAAGAGAAGTTTTTCGAAGAGCGGTTGGTCGTCTTCCGCAGCGCGTTCCAGCGGAGCGGCGAGCATGCATTTGATCGGGACGAGTGGGCGGAGTGCGGCTTGTTCCAGGGTGCCAAGGCGGGCGGAAAGGGCAGTTTCTCCGATGTCTCCGGTGAGCATGTGGGCGTGGCGGACGGCAGCGGGCTCAGCGTTGAAGGCCTTGGCAATGGCATCTTCCAGCAGGCCTTCTTTCAGGCCGATGCGGAGATCTCCGGTGAGTAATTTGACCACCGTTTCACCTTCCGCCGGATGGAGCGTGGCGAGGCGGGTGGTGAGCAGGGCGATCTGCTCGAGCGAGCCGGATGCTGCGGCAAGGTTTTGGAAAAACTCGGCGAGCTTGAGTAGATCCAGAGGCTCTGGCTTGAGCGCGGTTTCCTGAAGCACCAGCCTGGCGGTGCGGGCGGTGTCGTTCTGGGTGAGAGAAATTTCGCGGTAGCGTTCTTCCCGCATCTCCGGGAGGGCGAGCAGGGCGCGGCGGATGGTGGCGGAGCCGATGTGCAGTCTGCGGCGCCCGGCTTTGCGCAACATTGCTTGGCCGGTGAGCCAGATAGCGGCGAGGCGGAGCTGCTCATCGTCCTTGAGGCTAGCCAAGTAGTTAGCGAGAAACTCTGTTTTAGAAACCCGGCTATTGGTCTCACCGATGAGTCGGCAGAGATCGCTGAAGTCCGCAAGGGCGCAAATGACGCGGCTGTGGCGCGAGCTTCCCGCTGCGCCGGATTTTTTCAACGATTGATGGATCGAGAGTTCGAGCTGATCGCCACCCATCGCGCACCATGCGTCCATGCCCTTGCCGCGCAGCTCGGCGGCGAATTCTTTGGAAAAACCGTGGACGGTGAGGATGTGCTTGGGCCGGACTCGCTGGATGCATTCCATCAGGCCCGGGTGATCGGCGTGGTCAGAAAGCGGGATCACTTCATCCACGCGGTAGCGGTAAATCGAGCCGGGCTGCATCGCCCAGCCGGTGAGCATAGCGGTGCGCTTGGATTTCATGGCGCGCATCAATTTCGAGCGGATGGCATTGGGCGGCGCGATCACCACATGGCCGGGCAGGGCGAATCCCTCGAACACGAGTGGCTCTGGCAAGGTGGTCACTCCGGCAGCGCGGCAGGCCAGCGTCATGGCGGCCACGGTGGGGTGGAGCAGCGTGGGGATTCCGTGTTCTGTGAGAAGCGCGAGTGCTTCTTGGGCCTTGCCGAGCGAGTAGCCGAGCAGGACAGGGGTGTCACCATCCGCGAATGCATCGCCGACGAAGCGAAGGATGCTGGCTTCGATTTCCATCTGATTGGGAAACACGTAATTCGGCAGCCCGAAAGTGGTCTCGAGGATCAAAGTATCCGCCGCTAGATAGCTCACCGGCTCAGCCGTCCGACCGCGGCGGGTTTTAAAGTCACCGGTGTAGAGTAGGCTGGCGTTATCCTTCATGCGGGTGACGTGGAGCATGGCAGAGCCGGAAATGTGGCCAGCAGGAAGTAGCCGCAGCCGGAAGCCATCGCGCACAATCGGGACATGAAAGGGGATCCCTTCGATGCGATTTTCCGCCAAGCGAAAGCGATCATGCAGCAGCGAGGCACTCACCTCCGAGCACAGCGCCGACTCATGCCGGGCAAAATGGTCCGCGTGGGCATGGGAGATGAAAGCACGCGGTTTCGGATCCCATGGGTCCAACCACAAGTCCAGCTCCGGCAAATACAGGCCGCGTATGAAGCGCACTTCGATCAATCTAAGCAGAGAGTAACGACGATTTGCCGCGATGGCCAAGGGAAACTGCGAGAGATTCGGTACGCACCCCTAAATAAGGAGTCGGGACCTTACTGTCCCGTCTTCCTCTTCTCATTCCTAAGCCCTGTCGCCACCCACTGAACATCTTACCGATCCCAAATCCTCTCTAAAGACGTAATTCAAACCCATCCGGCACCCAAACCACCATTAAACCCCCTCCATCAAATCTTACTCCCGCCCCGCCCCCGCCCTGACATCCAATCTCCCCCGTAAATCACCTGATATACACACGTTTTGTGAAAAAATCCCTCTAAACTCAAGGATTTCTAGCCACCATCTCGAATTCCGCCGCCTCTGATATCACTACCTTCCCGACTTTTACCAAACTCATCCAAACGTATGTCTATCAGAAATCCCTAGCCCCCCTCAAAATTCCGGCAAAACCGACCTGATATACGCACGAAACTCAAAAAATTCCTTGTCAAATCAACGATTTGCGGTGCAATCTACTTTTCAAGGATATCTTGGATATCACTCCACCACATCCTACGAATAAAACTGTTAGCTCAAGAATTGTGAAGACCGCATGGCTAGATGAGGCGCATCGTCGCTTTGGAGATCGAGAAGATGTCTTCCAATACGTTGAATCGCCTTACGGCTTGTGGGCGAATCTTCATGATGTTTTCAAGGCTGCATACACTTATCCCTACAACGAGGCTGACATACGCGCCATCTACGAATACTTTGATTGGTGTTGCCAGCAGCCAAGGGGTGAGACAGCGGCTGACGATCTCGTGACTGTGGTTGCGGTCTCATTCACGGAGCACATTCCCCAGATCCCCGCAGCGGTTCGCGATCTCCCAAGGTGGTTCAAGCTGGATGAGATTCTGGAGATGCGCCAGATTCTGAGTTACCACGTTGGCGAGCAAGGATTCCAGAGTTTGATCGAGGCATATCCAAAATCGCAGCGTGCAAAATTCAAAAAGAAGAGCTAACAAGACGGCACATCCAACGGCGGGCAACGTCCTTCTTTGAATTCGGGCTTCCATCCCCGCCGTGGATGGCCTAGACGTTGTGCAAGAAATGACATGCTTCACATGTGAAAGGTTCCCGGCACCGACGAGCAAGTTTGCCGAGCTTGCATGCGAACCGTCAAGACACAGCACGCTCTATCGATGCGCCGATTGCGGCCAGTTGATTGAGCAGATTGCAGAGGAGCGAGCACCACGAATGATCGGATTCTCCGAAGCTTTCCGACACTACATCATGTCTCGAATCTGGCCGCTGCCCGTCGCGGTGCTTGAGTGCAAGGAGTGCCGGATGAAGATCGATATGGAGGACGCGGTGCTCTCGTCTCCGTTTTCTTGGCCCCAGATGCAGACCTTCTGGCACGAATGTCACGGATGCGGGACAGGGAACCACGTTCGGATCGTCAAGGGTTTGTCATCGATCATAGAGATCACCGGCGCGCCCGGGCCCACATGGGAGACGCTTGAGAGCTGCCCGTCAGAACGCCTCGACATGAACGAGGATCCGGGGTTTCTTCAGGTCTGGATCGGAGCTGTCCACCGTGCGATCCCTGCCCGCAAATGAAGAATGCACAACAAGCCGGCACATACGACGGCGGGCAACGCTCCTGTTTGAATTCGAGCTTCCCACTCCGCCGCGCATGGCCTATACGTTGGGCAAACAAATATGAACTCCGGTGACTACGCTTCCCTGATCGAAGGCGTCCGCCTTTTTCTCCGGAAAGAATTGGAACCAGTCGCTACTGTCTGGGAATACCAGGTTACAGATAATTTCACTGCGACATCAGCACGTCGTGTTTTTGACGAACTTCCCGACGGGCTTGAGATTTGCTGCTTCGTCCTCAATGAATCAAAAGAAGAAGAGTTCTCGTTTATTCGTCGCGTCGGTAGCCGCTTGCTATTCAGAAGTGGAGGGCATGGATGGATGTCAGAGCAGAAAGAAGGAACCACTGAAGAGGCAATACAGATCCTTTTAGCCAGTCCTTGCGTGAGACATCCAGATACGCGATTTGAATCATTCCGAGTAACAAAAGAAAAATAATGCCCAACGGTAAAGGGTGTAGCGGAGGCGAGGAACGAGCCCTCCGACTGCACCCATGGTTGAACAAGCCCGGTTGGTAAGAGGCGGGCGGCTATGCGGTTTAAGTTGTGATCGTGAGTGAGGCCAAGGCGTGCTGAGCTATTAGTTTAGCGGCATTCGGGAGTAATTCTGGCATATTTTT
>JBGSUW010000011.1:0-20202 GCA_041753275.1 Akkermansiaceae bacterium
TATCCTGCGGGCAACTCCAGATGATCGCTTGCAAGGCGCTAATCACCAGCCAATCGCATCAGAAAGACACCGAAATCCGGTTTTGTTCCGTCTCTGTCCGGTTTTGAACCGTCTCTGTCCGGTTTTGAACCGGCCCCGACATCAAAAAGAACGGTTGCAATTTGACAAATTAGGCAATCGTTAAAACCTTCTCGACAATCCTACGAGGATTTGGAAGTTGCTCATTCTCAACGAATTTCGAGTAGATAGCGGGAGCATCAATCGAACAAACGCGTTTGATTGGAGCATCGAGATAGTCGAAAGCGTGATCTTGGATGAGCATCGCGATCATTGCGGAAACTCCACCGAATGGTTTTGATTCATCGACGAGGACGACACGATTCGTTTTCATCACTGTTTTCAGAATGGCATCCTGGTCGAGTGGACGGATCGAACGGAGATCGAGGACGTCGCAACTAATTCCGTGTTCACTTTGAAGGATTTCGGCAGCTGCCAAGGAATGAATCACCGAGCGGCCGTGGGCGATGAGTGAAACATCGCTGCCTTCGCGTTTGAGATCTGCCACGCCAAGTGGGACGACGTGATCACCGTCGGCAGGATCCGGGACTTCACCGGTATTGCCGTAAAGCAAGGTGTTTTCCATTACATAGACGGGATCGTTGTCGCGGATGGCGGCTTTGATCAGGCCCTTTGCATCAGCGGGTGTAGCTGGTGCACAAACTTTGAGACCGGGAAATGCGGCAAATAGCCCTTCTGTAATGTGCGAGTGAGTGGCACCCACTCCGGTGCCGCCATTTGACGGGCCGCGGACGACGATTGGGCAATGGCAGAGGCCACCAGACATGTAGCGAACGCAGGCGGCATTACTCACGAGTTGGTCAAATGCCACCGAATGGAACGACCAAAACATCAGTTCCATTACGGGACGAACGCCTAGCATCGAAGCGCCGATTCCCATGCCGATGAATCCAGCCTCAGATATCGGAGTATCGACAACGCGTTTGTCACCCCATTTTTTCCAAAGGCCTTCTGTCACTTTGTAAGCACCGTTGAATTGCGCGACTTCCTCACCCATGATGACGACGTTGGAATCGCGGGCGAGTTCTTCATCGAGGCCTTCTCGGAGAGCTTCACGGTAAGTAAGAATGCGTGACATAGAAAATGATAGATTTGAAAATAGAGTTGGAAAATTGCGGGTGGGGGCGAATCAGTCGTTGAAAAAGTGACGACCGGTTTTCGAAGCGGGCGTGTTGTTATCCGTTTCCCAATACACATCGGTGCTGATGTCTGCGATGGTCGGGGCGGGGGACTCTTCGGCAAATTTTACGGAAGCGAGGGCTTCAGCCTTGGCGGAGGCACCAATGCTTTCGACGAGTTCCGGGGTGAGGACACCCTCGGCAATGAGCCGATTTTTGAAGACCAGGATCGGATCGTTATTCTTTTTGTAATCCTCGATTTCTTCCGGGGTGCGGTAGCCGCCTTTATGCATCGAGTCCGCCACGCTGTGACCGTAGTAGCGGTAGGTATCGATTTCTAAAACAGTGGGTTTGCTCTGTTTTTTCGCCCGCTCGATGGCGATCTGAGTCTTAGCGCGGACTTCGTAGATATCTGATCCATCGATGACGTCCCACTCGATGGCGTAGGCTTCCGCACGTTGGGCGAGGCAGCCAGTGTAAGCGGAGGACCGCTCCTGTGAGGTGCCCATGGAGTAGCCATTATTTTCGATCACGTAAATCACAGGGAGGTCGAAAAGCGCGGCGAGGTTGAGTGATTCGTGGAAAGCCCCCTGATTAACGGCACCGTCCCCGAGGTAGCAAAGGCAACAACCTTCACGATTGAGATATTTTACCCCATAGGCAAGACCGAGGCCAAGCGGTGTCTGACCTGCGACGATTCCGTGGCCGCCCCAGAAGTTCTTGTCTGGCGCGAAGAAGTGCATCGAACCACCCTTGCCCTTGGAGCAGCCAGTTTGCTTTCCATACATTTCCGCCATGCATTCGTCCATCGACATCCCAAGTGCCAACGCGTGGCCATGATCTCGGTAGGCGGTGATGAAGTGATCGTCTGGCCCTCCAAGCGAGGTAGTGCCGACAGCTACGGCTTCTTGCCCGATGTAAAGGTGGAGGAATCCAGCTATTTTACCCGCATTGTAGTATTTCAGTGAAGCTTGTTCAAAGCTACGGATGCGCACCATTTTCGAGTAAAGCTCGATTTTCCGCTCTGGTGTGAGAGCTTGATTGATAGGAGATTGTGCGAAATCGAGGGCAGAAGGGCTGGTGAGAGTCATGGGGCCTAAAAGGATGTGAGGAAGGAACGTTTACTTGGCAAGGATAGGCGTTGGAACAGCGGCGATCTTTGGCAGTTGAAATTGAGCCAATGCAAAGATGGCGGTGAAAAGAACATTAGCTGCCGCCATATTGCGGAGGAATACCCAAGAGGGGATTGGTGATCCGAGAGGCCCAGTCCAGAGCGACTGCCATAAGCCGGCAAAGTTTTTCGCGTAAAGTGGATCCCAGATCCAAGCGATGGTGTTGGTGAACAAATGAAATATGACTGCTGCTAACGCGGAGCCGAGGATCAACGTCGGGAAGCCTTTGTGGGTAAGACTCTTACCGAGGAAGAAGACGAGGACAAAGCCTAAGAGTGTCGTCAGGAAGATCGCCGGATTTGAGACAGGACCTATCCCCATGGGATAAGTGATCGCCCATACCGCCAAGGGAATTACAAATCCCCGCCAGCCTGACGCTAAGAGAGCGCCGCAAAAGAAAACAGCTGCGAGTGGTTGAAAATTTGGCAGGCTTTCTGGGAGAGCGGCTCCCACTGCGCGGAAAAGGATCAGAAGCCCTACGATTAAGAGCAGTGGTAAGTAGCGTTGCATGTCGGAGAGAAGATTGAGGATTTTTGACTGCCCGGCTAGATCAAAATCTTGATATCTTGAAGGTTTTTTGGACTTCTAAACCCTGCAAAAGATGTCATCGTTTGTAAATGGATCAAGGGTCTTTAATTGACGCCGCATGGCAGGCGAGGGAAGCAGCTTATGCTCCATATTCCAATTTCCAAGTGGGTGCGGCTTTGATGGCGGAGGATGGAAGAATCTTTCTTGGGTGTAATGTTGAAAATATTTCCTACGGGCTCACCAACTGCGCCGAGCGTGTGGCCATCGGCGCTGCCGTTGCTGCTGGTGTGCGAAAATTCGTGGCGGTGGCAGTGGTAGCCGATACCGGGGTTCCTGTTTCGCCTTGCGGGGCGTGTCGCCAGGTTTTGGCGGAGTTTGGCGTGCCTTCGGTAATTCTTGCGAATCGCACCGAGCGGCTGAGTTTCACTCTAGAAGAGCTCCTGCCACGGGCATCGGCTGGGATTTTGGATCGAGCAGAGTGAATGTTCCACGTGGAACAAATGGCTACGGGATGAAGAACTATTTCCATGCTTGAGCGGGCATCTTGTTCGGCTATTGTGAGCGCCCTACGATGTTTCGCTACCCTAAGACCTACGACGTGATTGTGATCGGTGCCGGCCATGCTGGCGTGGAAGCTGCAATGGCTGCCGCCCGGCTCGGTGCCCAGGTGGCGATTCTCACTCAGAATCTCGATACGATTGGTCAAATGTCCTGCAATCCCGCGATCGGGGGTCTCGCCAAGGGTCACATGGTTAGAGAAATTGATGCTCTGGGTGGCATCATGGGTCTCAACACGGATGCGACGGGCATTCAATTTCGGATGTTGAACGCCTCGAAAGGGCCTTCAGTTCGCGCGCCTCGTGCTCAGTGCGACAAAAAGGCCTATCAGTTTCGGATTAAAAACGAACTTGAGGCGATGCCCGGTGTGGAAATTCACCAGGGGAACGTAGCAGAACTACTTGAGAAGAATGGGCGCATTACCGGAATTTCAACTTCTCTCGGGATGGAAATCTCTGGCAAGTCCGTCATCCTTAGCGCAGGCACTTTCATGGGTGGTCTCATGCATGTTGGCCTACGCAACGAAAAGGGTGGAAGGATGGGGGATGCGACATCTCATGTTTCAGAGTCGCTGAAGCGGCTTGGGTTTTCAGTGGAGCGCTTCAAAACTGGCACGCCGTGCCGACTTAATGCCAGATCTATCGATTTTTCGAAATGTGAGCGTCAGGATGGTGACATGCCCGTTCCAAAGTTTAGTTTCATGGCAGACACCTTGCAAAAAGGGCCAGATGACCTCTTTACCTTGAACCCCTTTGGAGACCCATTGTTCCACGTGGAACAAATGCCTTGTTGGATCACCTATACTAACTCCCGCACGCACGAGATCATCGCGGCAAATTTACATCAATCTCCGATGTATTGCGGAGTCATTGAGGGCGTTGGTCCGCGGTATTGTCCGTCAATCGAGGACAAGGTTGTCCGTTTTGCTGAAAAGGAACGGCACCAGGTATTTTTAGAGCCAGAAGGTCGTCATACCCTGGAATACTATGTTAACGGGGTTTCCACCTCCTTACCGTATGAAGTGCAATTGGAATTCCTTCGCTCGATCGTTGGTCTTGAAAAATGTGAAATTCTACGCCCGGGCTACGCTGTGGAGTATGATTATTGTCCGCCTACTCAGCTGCGGCCAACACTTGAAACCAAGCAAATCGAGGGTCTCTATTTTGCGGGACAGATCAACGGAACCTCCGGCTATGAAGAGGCGGCAGGGCAGGGGCTTATCGCGGGGACTAATGCTGCCTTGAAAGCTCTTAATCAACCTGAGTTTACCCTAGGTCGAGATGAAGCATACCTCGGGGTAATGGTGGACGATCTCGTCACCCGTGGCTGCACGGAGCCATACCGGATGTTCACCAGTCGTGCGGAATACCGTCTGCTGCTGCGCCAAGATAATGCTGATCTCCGTCTGACTCCCAAAGCAGCCGCTATCGGATTGGCTAGCGGAGAGCGGGTGCGCCGGGTGGAGAAAAGGATCGCTGCGGTGGCAGAGGCCTCGGAAGTCATCCCACGGACGAGCCACGAAGGCGTGAAACTCGACCAGTGGTTCCGGCGAAGTGAAAATTCATGGATAAATTTGCCTGAACCTCTGCGTGGAATGTTCCACGTGGAACTTTGGCCTTTAATCGAAACCAATTTCAAATACGAAGGTCATCTAGGTCGCCAACAAGCACAAATTGACCGCATGTCGCGCAATGAAGGCAAAAAATTGCCCACGGACCTTGATTTTTGCACGATTCGCGGGCTGAAAAAGGAGGCTCAAGTTCGTTTTTCGGAGATCCGACCTGCCACTCTCGGCCAAGCCAGCCGTATCCCCGGGATTACCCCAGCGGATGTTGCGATGCTGGTTATTTGGATGGAAAAACTTGAACGTGAGGCAGCAGCGGTGGTTGCTCCGTAACCAGCTCCCGAGCGGGTTATTATTCCATTTTGCGCGGTTGGGTTTTCCTTTTCAAATCCACTCCTGAGTTCCACAGTCACCTTCCTTAGTTCACCATGCCAGACATCCGTAAGCCATTTCCATTCCGCGAATTCGAAGCTCAGTGGCAAGCCCGTTGGGACGCCGAAAAGACCTTCCGCACCCCTAGCCCGGGAGATGCGGAATTCGACTCCACCAAGCCGAAATATTACGTTCTCGATATGTTTCCTTACCCGAGTGGCGCTGGCCTGCATGTGGGCCATCCGGAAGGCTACACCGCCACCGACATCATCGGGCGTTACAAGCGGATGAAGGGCTTCAATGTCTTACATCCAATGGGTTACGACTCCTTCGGCCTGCCTGCGGAGCAATATGCGATCAAAACTGGCCAACATCCGGCGATCACTACTGCTGCAAACATTGAAACTTTCCGGCGGCAGCTTAAATCACTGGGTTTCGGCTATGATTGGGACCGTGAAATCGCCACGACAGACCCTGAATACGTGCGCTGGACTCAATGGATTTTCTTGCAACTCTATGGCTCTTACTATGATGAAGAGGATAAATGTGCCAAGTCTGTCTCCGAACTGGAAGCGAAGGGCTGGAGCCGTGATCAGATCGATGAAGTGCGGCTTGCCTACGTCGGGAATACGCCTGTCTGGTGGTCACCCGATCTTGGCACGGTTTTGGCGAACGAGGAAGTGGAGGAGTGGAAATCCAAGGGCCACACCGTGGTGCGCCGTCCGTTGCGCCAATGGATGTTACGAATCACCAAATATGCACAGCGTCTGATCGACGAGTTGGACACGCTTGATTGGCCGGATGGTATCAAATTATTGCAGAAGAATTGGATTGGTCGGTCAGAAGGGGCCACCGTCCTATTTCAAATTTCAGATGAATCATCGCAGATCGAAGTTTTCACAACACGACCTGATACACTCTTTGGCGCCACTTACATGGTGATTGCGCCGGAACATCCTCTTGTGCTAGAGATCACGACAGCAGAGCAAAAATCAGCTGTAGAGGCTTATCAAAAAGCATGTTCCTCAAAATCCGATATGGATCGTGGCGAACTCAACAAGGATAAATCCGGAGTTTTCACCGGGGCTTTTGCAACCAATCCTGTGAACGGCAAGCAGATCCCAGTGTGGATCGCAGATTATGTGATGATGAGCTACGGCACCGGAGCGATCATGGCAGTTCCCGCGCATGACGAACGGGACTTTGAATTTGCGACGAGATTTGAGCTACCCATCGAATCGGTCGTATTGGCAAATTCTGATGACGCACTGAATCTGCCATTTTGCGATCACGGAACCGCTATCAACTCGGGTTTCCTCGATGGTATAACCACTGCCCAAGCGAAGGCGAAGATGATCGCTTGGCTGGAATCAAATGGTAAGGGGAAACGCCGGATTCAATACAAACTCCGCGATTGGCTGTTCTCCCGCCAGCGTTACTGGGGTGAGCCATTTCCCATCGTATGGAAAGATGGCAAGCACTACGCAATTCCCGAGAGCGAGCTGCCGCTGCTCGCTCCGCCGCTGGAAGACTATAAACCTAGTGGCTCGCCAGAACCGATTCTCACCAAAGCCACTGAATGGGTGAATCTGCCGGACGGATTCACCCGTGAGACCAATACGATGCCCCAGTGGGCCGGGTCTTGCTGGTATTACATGCGCTACTGTGATCCTAGTAATAACGAGCGCTTCATCTCCCGAGAAGCGGAAGATTACTGGAGTGGCGGCGCTGCTGCCGGCATGGTTGATCTCTACGTGGGCGGCACGGAACACGCGGTGCTGCATCTACTCTACGCTCGTTTCTGGCATAAAGTTCTCTATGATCTCGGGCACGTTAGGACGCCTGAGCCTTTCCAAAAGCTTGTAAATCAAGGACTTATCCTTGGTGAAGACGGGCAGAAGATGTCGAAATCCCGCGGAAATGTGGTCAATCCTGATGACGTCGTTTCCGAATATGGAGCCGATGCCTTGCGCCTTTATGAAATGTTCATGGGTCCGCTGGAACAAGTGAAGCCATGGCAAATGAAGGGCGTCGAGGGGGTTTCTCGCTTCCTAGCCCGCGTTTGGCGCGTGGCCTTGGATGAACAAACCGATGGTACACTGACGGTTTCCGAGAATATCAAAGAGGTGTCATGCAGCGACAAGGAACTTCTCCGCACGGTCCATGAGACGATCAAGAAGGTGGGCGAAGATATTGAGAAACTCAGCTTTAACACTGCCATTTCACAGATGATGATTTGCACCAATGCCTTCACTCAGGCTACGGTTGTTCCGTTGAAAGAATTCACGCAGTTTCTCACTGTGCTCAATCCGTTCGCACCACATCTTGCTGAAGAAATCAATTCCCGTCTCGGCGGGACTACAATGTTAAGTGAGAGGACTTGGCCTAGCTATGATGAAGCCGCACTCGTGAGAAACGAGATCGAACTCGTCATTCAAGTAAATGGCAAACTACGTGATCGCTTGATGGTTTCCAAAGATATTGATGAAGAGGGTGCGAAAGCCGCAGCCTTCGCGAGCAGCAGAGTGAACGAACATCTCGAAGGGAAAACCATCCGTAAAATCGTCTTCATACCTGGCAAGATTTTCAATATAGTCGCAACTTAAGTAGTAACTGAACACCGTATGAGAAAAGCAAGAGAAGCATTCACCTTCGATCCCAACGCTAAAGTAATTCGGAGTCATTGCCACTCTGCGTTCAATGGCCCGTGGCCAGGATATAGTCTCACGGAAAGGGCGGAATTTCTCGAGCTTGTTTATCATGGCGCAGAGTTTGCCGGTATTGATATTGTAGCTTTTTCCATCCAGCCCAGCCACTTTGACTTGATGGTGGATTGCCCGCGAGAGGTGAAACTCACTCGTGATGAGATGATGCAGCGGTTGGAGAAATCTATGGATCCTGCGCAATTGGCTATTAAAAAAGATACACTCACCCGTAACAACAAAGAAGCATGGAATCTACTGGCTTCGCGCTTTGGAAATCTTTCCAAGTTTATAAAACAACTCAAACAAATCAGTTCACGGAACTATCATCGCCCGCGCGGAAGCAGTGGCGGATTATGGACTGATCGTTTTGATCGCAGCTTTGTGCAAGAGGGCCATGCCTCGCGCATCTTCGCGGCATGGTATGATCACGCCGCCTTCCGCCGGGGGGCGACCACCGAGGTGGATGAGGATCGCTTTTGCACCTTTGGCAGCGCAGTAGCTGGAGATGTGCGCGCCCGTAAAATGATTACCCAGCTCCATGCCACCCCGGGCGAGTCTCAAACTTGGCGGCAAGTGGCGCAGGCTTATCGCAGCTTCATCACTTCAGATACTGCTCCTGAGAATATGCGGTTTTCAAAAGGTTTGCTCCCGCTGCTCACTCGGCCAGAGTTTCTGGTCACCGAGGTTCCACAATTGCGAGGTGGAATAGTGCTTGGGGATGAAGCCTACGCCGAAGCATTTTTCCAACTCAATCGTCACCAATTCGGGCCAAAGCGTGCCCGCGGTGGCTGTTGCATTGATGGCCAAAATGACAAAAACCTTTGGACGATCCGGAAAAAAACGGACCTCCGGAAAATCGCAAAATAGCGCATTCAGTGCGATATACCATTCCTTTCACAATGCGTGCTTCTTGGTATATCTATCTCTTACTCATTTGCCGCCTCACTGCGGCTGGCGAGCCGAGGTTAGAATTTGCGCTTGGCGTGTTAGAAGAACTACGTGGCGTGAATACGGCGCAGGATCATTTTGAAAAAGCTAGATTGGCAGATCCTTTAGCCCTTCCCTTAGTGCAACGGGCGGTGAAGCAGCAGCTTCAAATCGACGATCGTGCGGGGGCGGTGAGACTTCTCCAAGAGCTTGCTACGGCGAGGCCAGATGAGCTGAAAATTCAGCTTCTATATGTGGATTTCCTAATTCAGCAAGGTGCGAGCGATGCCTTGGCGATGAAGATGGCACGCGAAGTATTAGAAACTGCACTGAAAAGTCATCCTGCCGATCCGCAGGTGATCGGACGTCTTTATCAAATATACCAAACTATCAATCGTAGTGGGCTAGCCACTGCATTGCTCACTCGCTTGGCAGCGACAGATCCCGAGTCCGCGCTGCTTTACGCCTCGCTCACCCGCAGTGCGATGGATGCGGATGAGGCTACGAAACGCGCTCGGCTCGATGATCATTACTCGCTCGCCATGGCTGCTAATCCGCAGCTCGCCGCGCTCGCCCGTGATGCTTCCGAGTATTTTAGGAACTCGGCAAGGCCGGAGAAAGCGATCGAAATCCTCGAACAACACGCTGCCGCAGCGCCTTCATCTCTGGAACTGCGGACCCGTCTGGGGATCTTATATTTCACTGCCAAGCAAGATGCAAAAGGTGAAGAAACCCTCAATGCAGTGCTTCAAATCAATCCAAACGAAGCACTCGCGCATCAAGCGTTGGCGAAATTTTACCGGTCCCATAACAATCCGGAACTGGCGCGGCTGCATGCGGGTGAGCGGCTAAAAATCAAAGGAGGTAGCGCGACTGATTTTTTAAAATTGGCCGATGAATGGCTGGCTGCGGAAGATCCCAAGGCTGCTAGAATTTTGTTAGAGAAAGCGGTTTATGAACAACCAGAGAATTGGGAGTTATACCAGAAATTGGCAATCGCCACTCGCCGTGATCCTGCGACGCGTGGGCAAGCGGCGCGAATTTTCCGTGAGGCGGAGCTGGTGAAACCGGCGGATGCTATCGCCGGACCTGAATTTTTACTAGAATCTGCTGAGGCGTTTTTTGCGGAAGGGCAATCGAAGACGGGTGAGGAACGTTTACGAAATGCCATTAATGCCTTTCCAGCGGAAGCGAAAAAGGAAACCGCCGTGGCCCTCCGCAGGCTAGCGTTGCTATGGGAAACACAAAATCGAAATGCCGGTGGGGCTCGCGCCCTTCGTCAAAGAGCAGACGGGCTGGATCCATGAAAAAGTTGCGCATGGGCAACCAAGCGTTTTTGCAGCGATCGTTGCCAATTTCCACGAACGCAAAATCACCGACTTGCTTGTCTCTCTCGGTGCAGGCGGTCCAAGCCTCTCTCTGATCACCCCGCCTCCTCATACACGCTCGCCGCCTGATCGGGATACTTCTCCAGCACATGCTGGAAGAGGGCACCGCACTTCGTCTCGAAAAGCTCCGATGTGTATTTCTCCGGCAATCCGGAATCCAGCATCTTTTCGATCTCCACACGCACCGCCGCGCGGGTCGTGCGTTTTGTTCTCCATTCTAGCACCAGCTTTTCGGTCTTCAGCTTTGCCAGCAAGTCTTTGCAGATCTTCTTGATTGCTTGCGTTTCCTGCGGAGAAAGATCCGGGCCCGGCCTTGTCAGGATATCGAATACCGCCAGCTCTTCCTCGCTGACGTTCTCTCGTAGATGCCTCTGCTCCTCCTCGCTCAGATCCTGCGTGAAGGTTACTAGATCCGATCCGTAAACAACTGCTCGATGCTCAGTGCACCACTGTTATACGCCTCGATCATCTTTTGGAAGCGGTCGAGGAAATCGTAGCGGCTCGCGTTCAGGCGGATCAGATTGTCCAGCTTCCGCTCGATCAGCGCCCTCAGTTGCTGCGCCTCGATGTTCTTCGTTTTGCTCTTCTCGAACTTTTTCGCCAACACCGCAAAGTCGATCCTGCTCAAATCGATCGTCTTCACGGCAGCTCCGGGTTCATCCTTCACAGTCGTCACAATCGCTCCGTCCAACACACCCGAAATCTTCTCCATCACCTCCGCAATGTTCACCGGGTCATTCTGCGCTCGTATCGCCTTCGCCAGCTCCGCGATCACCTGGGCAATCGGGGCAAACTCCGGGATGATTGGATCCGGCATCACCGCCTTGTAGAGCCGCGCGACATCATTGGATTGCGCTAAAAAATCATCCCTCACCTCATCCGTTCGAATCAATTGATTCACCGCCGGAAGGAAGGATTGCGAAAATTTCATCACCGCGATCAAATCCACATTCTGTTTCCGGCAATACTCCGTCACTTGCTCCAGCGCGATTTTCAGCGCCTCGACCAGCTCGGTCTTGTCCTTGACCGGCAACTCCCCGCCGCTGCCGCCCGCTCCGTAGATCGCCAGCGCTTTTTCTAGTTCTTGGAAAACATTCGAGTAGTCCACGATCAGACCGTTCACCTTGTCGCCAAAGACTCGGTTCGCCCTAGCGATGGTTTGCATCAATGTGTGACCACGCATCGGCTTGTCGAGATAGAGGGTCGAGCAGCTCGGCGCATCGAAGCCCGTGAGCCACATCGCACAGACGAAGACCAGGCGGAACGGATCATTTTGATTCTTAAATTTCTCCTCAAGGTCCTCTTTCACCATCCGCTCCCGGTGCGGTAAGATGTCTAATCCTTTCGCCGCCATCTCCGTGATCTCGTTCTGCCCCGGTGAGACGACCACCGCCATATCCGTCTCCACCAGGTTTTTGAGCCGCGCGTTCAGCTCCTCATATTCTGGAAACTGCAGACTCATCTTCGCCAGCCTCCCGGTCACCCTGGCCGTCTCCACATCCCACTCTTTCCTGACCTTTTCATACATCCGCAGCGCCGTCAGCTTGTCGATGGATACCACCATTGCCTTGCCTTGATAGCCGCGATTGAGGAAATGATGCACGATGTCCTTCGCCACCTCGTCCAGCCTGTCGTCGCGGGTGATGAGATGGTAATTTCGTCCCAGCGCCTTCTTGAGCTTCTCCTCTTGATTTTCGTCCAGCCCCGCAGCTTCGATCGCCTGGTAGATCTCCTCGTTCAGCTCTGGATTCGTAATCTCCAGTTCCTTCGTCCGGTTCTCGTAGAAAAGCGGCACCGTCGCCTCGTCCTCCACGGATTGTTTGAAATCATAGACGCTCACGTAGTCGCCGAAGACTTCCCGCGTCCTCTCTTCACCGGCGATCAGCGGCGTTCCAGTAAATGCCACGAACTTCGCATTCGGCAGCGCGGTGCGCAAGTTCATCGCCAGCGTGTCGTATTGGCTGCGGTGCGCCTCATCCGTCAGCACGATGATATTATCGCGCTCCGAGAGCACCGGATGCAGCGTCCCCGGCTCCGTGCGGAACTTGTGGATCAATGTGAACACATAGCGGTGATCCGCCGTCAGCAGCTCCCGCAGATGGCTCGCGCTCGTCGCCTTCGAGTTTTTCCCGTTCGCCGCCCCGCAGTTCACAAACGTATCGGAGATTTGCCGATCCAGCTCCATCCTGTCCGTGATCACCACGAAGGTCCAGTTCCCCGCAATCTTGCGGAACACCTTCTCCGCGAAAAACACCATCGAGTAACTCTTCCCCGATCCCTGCGTGTGCCAGAACACCCCGATCCGTCCGTCTTTGGAAACCCGCAATGCCTCAACCGCGCGGTTCACCCCCAAGAACTGATGGTTCCTCGCCACCAGCTTCTGCGTCTTTCCTTTCTCATCGGAGAAGCGGGAAAAATTCTCCACCAGATCCAGCAGCCGCCTCTTGTCACAAGTCCCGCGCAACAGGGTGTTCAGGGAAATGTCCGGAGCCTCATCCTCGCTCACTGCCTTTTTCCAATCCCCGAAGTGCTCCCACTTTGCCGTCAGGCTGCCGATCTTGCTCTGCACCCCATTGGATACGATGATGATCGCGTTGTAGTGGAAAAGCTGCGGGATCGTCTCCTTGTAGTCCGCAATGTTCTTGTCGTAACCCTTGCGCACATTCTCTCCCGGAGCTTTCAGCTCCATCAGCACCAGCGGCAGGCCGTTTACGAAACCGATTAGATCCGGCCGTTTCAGATACAATGCCCCCGCCACCCAGAACTGCGAAGCCAGCAGGAAATCATTGTTTTCCGGCACCTCCCGCTTCCCCTCGCGCCCGAGATCACTCACACCACCTTGCCACTCACCGAAGCAATTCATCCCACCCCAGCTCATGCTGCATGAGCTGGATCGCAGGCTGCTCGACGAGGTGGTCTTCGGTGTAACTAGACATGGAGTGGCGTTTTGTGTCTAAAGAAGAAACCTTTGATTTTTCAATGGTTTAGGGATCATTCTCTGCAGTGTGGGCGCTTTGCGACTAAATAGATTCAGGCCAAACGAGGAATGCGATTCGATTTGAGCAGGATCTCCAATCAAATACCCATCAAACAAAAATCCATTGAAAATCAATGTGTTGCTAGTCGTTTGAGCTAAATCGAGCGTTTTCATCAATGAATCAGGGATTGACTCCTTGGCCTGCCGTGTTACTGGTTCTGCATCTCATCCACCATGTTGTGGAAGGAGTTACGAGGCCGTCCTTCGGGGCGGCTTCAGCTTTTTCAGGTGTGGAGTGCATGACGTTTCAGGTATTTCCGGTGCCCGTTTTCGTGCTCAATGTAGAACGCCGTCCACGGTAGGATGTAGTTTCCGCGATCCGCCAGCACGACTAGATAACGCTCGTCAGGCAGGTAAATGTGGATCCTCTCATCGTTCGCCCCACGGCGCTCAATCCATACCAGCACCTCAGGCTCTGCCTCGTGCTCGATCAGCGGCCGCGGCCAGCGGATGCGCTCACAGCGACGGAAATCCGGAATTCTCTCCTCCTCCACACTCCCCTCGGAAGTCATGTGCCAGAACGTCGCCTCCTTGCCATCGTATTCCGGATGACGCTTCAAGCCCAGCCGACGCCCGCGAAACGAAGGCTTGCAGGTCACGAAATCCTTCCGAAACGCCGCATAGATCGCGTCAAGGTAGGCATTCCAGTCACCCCCGTAGTCGTTGAACTCCATCAAGGGAGGCAGCCAATCGTCCGTTGCCATCAGTCTTTGGGGAAATTGGGTTGCCAGAAAAGCAGGTTCACTTTCTTTGCGCCGAGGAGGGTCGAGCGTTCGAGCGAAAGCCTGCTCCGCTCCTTAAAACGCTCGATCAGTTCCAGTTTGGCTGGGCTGGTATCGAGTCCCCGTGCCTGATAGGACAATGCCCCGATCAACAGATCCGCAAGCTGCATCTGCTCGATCTCATGGGAATGCACGAGCTGGACGGAGCTCACGATCTCCCGATCAAAATCATAGAGATTGTTGCAAAGCACGTCGTGCAGCTTGGCCACCCTCTTCCCGCCAAGCGTGTCTTTGATATCGAGAAAGATCCGGTAGCGCCTGTCCTCCCTCAACACCGCTTTCAGCATGTCGAAATACATCTTCCAATACCAGTCGTCATGGCTTTGCCCGTATTTTCCATGGTCTAGCTCCGTCTTCCGGGGAATCACCAGCGCTCGGAAACTCAGATCGTCGTCATCGAAAAAGTAGTCCAGCCAGTGCCGGTAGAAATCCAGCTTCGCCGGAGCTACACTACTCCACTTCACCTCCATGTGCCGGGACATGCCCCACTCCTGCTTCAGTTCACGCAGCCGCACCGCAATTTCACGTGCCTTGTCCTTGGGGCAGGAAATGGCACCCAGCACCATGCTCTTCTGGCCATCGTTTTCCAAATGGCAGCTCTCGTCGCAGTAGATGTTGTAGGTCTCGCTCATAACTCCACCTCCTCCTGAAACGCCCCGGTGTTGCTCACTTCCGCATCCCTAATCCAACCCGCCAACTTCGGAACCCATGGGGAAAACGCCTTTTCGAGCTTCTGGATATGCTCCGCGAGCCAGGCGATCATCTCCGGCCAGTTCTCTTTGTCCCTGCCATCGAATCCCTTCGCATAACTGATGCGGCTTGCCTTGATGTCATCCAGCCTCTCCTTCGTCTCATCGAAGCCATCGAACTCCTTGGCGATGATCAGCAGCTCCTCCCCCAGGCACTCCGGGCACTTCGCGATCCACTCCTGCAAGTGGGCGCGCTCGCTGAAACCCAACTCACCGAAACCTTTGGCGGAAAGCGCCGTGATGGAATTGCTCGTTTTGTCGATCTGATCCATGTCTCTGAAAAATTATCCGTTAACGGACAACAGCCTACCTGTCTCCCGCTTCCCCTCCCGCCCGAGATCACTCACACCACCTTGCCACTCCCCGAAGCAATTCATCACATCCCACCCCAGCTCATGCTGCATGAGCTGGATCGCAGGCTGCTCGACGAGGTGGTCTTCGGTGTAGCCGCTCATCCCCTAGAGTTTTAGGAGCGCCTCGAAATGCTTGTCGCTGTGGATCAAGGTCGCGCCATGACGCTTTGCACAGGCCACGATCAACACATCGGCCAGCGGACAATTCAGACCTGTCAGCCTCGCCGCACGGCGCAACTTGGCAGCCAATCCCCATGTCTCCTCATCTACTTCCAGCCAATCGCAGCAATCCTTCAAATACGTCAAAGCCATCTCCTCCCGCTTTCCCCGCATCCCGCTCCAGAGTTCGACCCATACAGGCTGGCACAAATACGCTTCCCGATTCCGCACCGCAGCGGCCACCTCGACATGTTTTGCCTCCCCGTCTCTCAGGAAATTAATCCAAACGGAGCTATCGATGAGCCATTTCATGACTCCCGCGCCCACAGTTTCTTCATGCGATCTTCATACTCCATGTCCGCCGCTTCGATCTCATCATTCGTGGGGAAGTCAGGACAGCTCCCGGCCAACTTCAAAAACGCCTCCACCCGCTCCGTCCGGTTGTAAGCCTCCAAGGCTTTCACTACCGCCTCCCGTTTCGTCTTCGCCCCAGTGAAGCGCATGGCATCCGCCAAAGCCGCATCAGGAATATCAATTGTCGTTTTCATGGATTCCAAATACATGGGAATTCGGAATCCCGCAACGTAAAAATTGAACCTCTCGTGCCGCAAAAAGTGGCTTTGGCGTCTCGCCGCAGGCCGTTGCCGGAGCATCTCGCTCCGAGGCTTCCCTCAATCGCCTCCACCGGCAGATTCGGATTCAATCGTTGGAGCGCCGACTGCAGCCGCGAAACCATACCACCTTCCGCTACCCATCCCGCCCCCGATTGCTGACTCCGCCGTTCCACTCGTCGTAGTAATTCATCACGTTCCACCCCAGCTCATGCTGCATGAGCTGGATCGCGGGCTGCTCGACTAGGTGGTCTTCGGTGTAGGACAAGTTCATTCGAAATCGAGAAGTGCGAGGGCGATGGTAACGAGGTCTTCCTTCAATCGCATCCCTTCATCGCCCGGGGCGCTCGGTCCGTAGCGAAATTGAAAAGCCTGAAGCGGACCATCCTGATCGGTCGCAGTGAAATGAGATTTCAAAGTATGCACTGCGACTTCAAAAGCCGGGTTTCCACTGACCGCTTCCGCATGAAATGCTTCAATTGCTGCCCTCGGTCCTTCCGAATACAAACTCACCGCCACGAGCAAGTCGTAAGCATCTTTCGCTTTCTTGGCGTTGGCGCGCTTCGCAAAAGCATTCAGTTTCAGCACCAGCAATGGACCAATTCCACAGATCGGCACCCGGTAGGTTTTCGGATCACCAAATTTGTCGACACCTGGAATCCCGACATACTTCCTGACCTCAAGCGCCCGGTTGATTCCCGGACACACCGAGGCGACGATGCCGCTCACCTCACGGGTGCCGGATTCTCTCGGAGGATGCTCGGTGAGGAAATCGATGTAGAGCGTCCCGTGTTCCATTTCGCGGAACATCCGTCCATTGTCCGTCGGCATATACCCTAACATCGAAAGATCGAACTGCACGGTCCCGGCCATCCCGGCATCCGTTCCCAAGCTAATGCCGAAATCAACGTCCAGCGTTGCAGTCGCCGGGAACTGCGGATTCGTCGCGTCCTTCGTGTGATAGTGAACCGCCAGACCACCCACCACGACCAAGTTTTCGTGGAATTTCTCAAGCGCGTCCCATGCGGCGAAAAGCGCAGCTTCCGCCGAAGCGAGACCACGCTGGGAATAATCTCCAAGCTGGAAGAGTTCCTCCCTCATTTCCAGCCTCTTGAAAAGTCCTTCGCCTTGCGCAATTCCTCAGCTTGTTCATCCGCACGTTGACCAGCTCCTAGCAGGTCGAGATAGATCTGCACATCGGAGACCACATAAAAGTCTCCGATGTTCCGGCCGTCGCTCACGATTCCCCGGAAATCCGACGGCACGACCAATCGCAATCTGCCAGCGCCTGGTGCAACCCGTCTCGCACCCAGTTCCTTTTGCAGCAGATCCTCATCTGGAAACTCGGTGACATAGACGGAAACAACCGGTGGAATCGTATAGGGAACACGCAGCCAACCGGCGAACCACTGGGTGAACGCACAAAGACGCAGAACTTTTCTTGATGATGTCGCGATTTTCACCACGTCACTCTCCAACAACGAATACTCCCGGACTTCGGTCCGCTTTGTCCAGTCATCCTCCGCTACCCACGCTTTCAGCAGGGCATCCGGCTGAGTTAGGAAAAACCCGCGTTCCTCTTCCGCCGCCCAATCTTTCTCCAGCAAACGCGTCCGGACCTTGCTCACCGTTCCCACACTTACCTCACATTTTGCCGCCAGTTCCACCACCTTCCAGATCCGGTAATGGTCGGCAGCAAGCAATACATTCGAAAGCAGCGTGCGAACCACGCGCGCCGACTTTGGCTTGGAGATATTAAGCCGCGAGACTTTCCGTTGCGCTGGATTGGGCCGCCCGCCCACTTCGATATGAACCGTGCGGAACGAGAGCAGGCAGTTGCCTCTCTCATCAACGCAACCAATTCCCAGACTCCGGCACAACTTGATTGACTCCGGTGAAAACCAAGAACCTGCGAGCACTCCGTAAACTCCATCCGCGTTTCCCGACTCCTTCCGGTCCTTCACCGCGCGAAGCAACGTTTCCGCCTTTTGCCTGATGTATTTCGGCTCGGGACGCGAAGTATGATCCAAGAGAAAAATCCACGAACCCTCGCCGTCCACGGCAAGTTCCATCTCCGCATCAATCGGTCCATCCGGCAAGGAGGCTTCACGTAGGATTCTCGCAAATGGAACCGTGGCAAGCGCAGCCCGCAATGCCTTGATGGCATCGTTTTCAGCAATTTTCAGCTTTTCACTACTTTTCACCGCGCGGTGAAACTGGCACAAAAGCTGAAACTTGTCCAGATTTTCATCATTTATGGCTATTTCGCGTCATTTCCACCATCCGAAAGCAGCTTCGGTAGTAACAGGTCGCGGGTGCGGCGGAGGGTTTGGTTGCGTCTGACCAGATTCTGCTGCTGGTCGATTGCGTTTTCGGAAAGTGTGGAGAAGCGTGCCAACAGATCTTCTGGTGGAACGACGAGTGGATAATCCTTGAGAACCTTCCAATCCGTGCGGGGCATCTTCGAGCCATTCGATGTGGCTGTGGCGTGAGCGACAAAGGCTTCTGTGAAAACGTAGGATGTGACCAATGCTCGATGCTCGGGTTTCTTTGCGCGGATGATGATAGTGTCTGCGGAACAAACTCCGTCGAATGGAGCGACTACAACCTTGTGGAAGTAGGGGCGGATCTTGCCGAATAGAACTTCACCTCGCTTGAAGAGAAGTTTGTTCGATCCCAGCTCGGTAACTTCATCCAGTTGCCCCTTTGAAACGCCTCGTCTCATTTGGTCTGCAAGTTCCCCGAGCTTCTTCACCTCCCACCCTTCAGGAATCCGGCCGAGTTCGGAGTCTTTGAAAGTTGCGGATTCGTGGCCGCCCGCCTTCGCTGAAGCTTCGGACGGATCTCGAGGGAAACGGAAGTGGACGAACCACTCGCGGTAGAGGGATTGCGCCATCTGCTCAAGGATCTTGATGCGGCGCAGGTTGTTCTCGATCAGGTCGTCGTAGGCCGAGAGGATGCCCGCGATCTTGCGTTGGGTGGGGAGATCGGGGAGATTGAGCTCAATGAGTTTAAGATTCCCCTGTGAAAGTTTTGGCTGCGCCGCTCCCGTCACGTAAGCAGCGAGATTAGCGTGGTTTAGACACGCTTTAATGAAGTAATCATCAGCCAGTTCAGGCCTCGCCGTGACGATGTGCGCATGATTGTTCACCCAGAACTTCCCGCTGGCGAAGAAGGCAATTGGTTCCTTTCTGCTTCGCAAGTTTTCGCCATCCTCTGCGATCAGAATGAACTTACCATCGAAGATATAGTCGTCGATGTAATCGATGATACTTTGTGCACCGTAATAGGGATACTTGCCTTGACGTTGACCGCGTTGCGCGCCACTCAAAGGGATGCGGCGACTATCGTGGATGTCGATTACCTTACCAAGCGGTGTTTTTTTCCAAGCCGCTTTCATGCTTCGAGAAGTTCCACAACGTTTTCCGCAATCTTCTCCTCAAGCTCCCGCGCTTCCGCATTCAGCACTTCAAGCTCCTCGTTCTTCGATCCAGTAGTTTCCATCAGAGTTTCTCGGGATTTTCGAGTGATTTCTTCTCTTCGGAGGTGAGTCTCCGCTCGACCTTTTTCACATCCTCATCAGGGGGTAAGCTCTCGGGGCGGATTCCGCGGTCGAGCAGGGTTTTGCGGACGGCTTTGTTGTTGGTGATGTGCTCGTTGGAGACTGCGGCTTCCGTATGCAGGCGGTGTTCCCTGGAATTGAAGATCGTGATCTCAGTCGCGAAGTCCTTGGCCTTGAGTATGATCGTGGGAGCGAAGTCCGCAAGAGGACGCCCGGAGGGGATTTTCCAATGGGACTTCATCGCCTCGGTGCTTTTCCCGAACAAGGCCTGATCGCCCTTGCTGCGGATCAATCCGAAGTTTTTGTTCCCTCCGGTCTGTTCGAAAATCAAATCCGAGAGCTCTTTCTCGGTGGCACTGAGTTTCTTCCGCGCGGAAACGCGCTCGGCTTCAAGAAGACGCTTCTCGATCAGCTCCGCCTTGCGGGTCTGGATTGCGAAGTAGGTCTGGGCGAAGGCGATTTCCTGCTTCTGCGGATCACCATTCTGAGCGATGAGATAGCAGGCGTAACGGGTGAGCATGACATCCTCCACCTCGCGC
>JBGSUW010000012.1:0-3440 GCA_041753275.1 Akkermansiaceae bacterium
GACTCAAAACGCACCTACACATGGACCTCGTTTGGCCAACTCGCGTCTCTCGATTATCTCAGCGCGCCCGCGCTCCAAACTCTTGCTGGCAGTCAAATCTACGCTCCAGCCCGGGTCCAAACGAATTTTGGTTTTGATTCCGATGGAAACCGTGCCTCCCAGTTCAAGCAACGCATTGCCCTCGATGACAGCCGAATCCTAGAAGAAACGATCTACCTCGGCGGCTACGAACGTGAAACGCATAGCACCCGCACTTCGGGAACTTCGCCGCCTGTGACCACCAAGACCATTCACCGTCACAATATCGGTGGGGCCATTTACACTCGCACCCAGCTCCCCGGCATCGCAGGCCAACAAGTCAAACTCACCACGATTTTAAAGGACCACCTCGGCTCCACCGATGTGCTCTACACCGCTATTTGGGATGGCAATGCCTTCATCAATCCCACCACCGAGCGCCAATCCTTCGATGCTTGGGGTGAGCGCCGCGATCCCCTCACTCTCGCCGCCTACCGCATCAACGATACGGATGCGTTCCGCACCAGCGGCAATGATTACGATCGTGGCTACACCGGCCATGAGCAGCTCGACGATAGCGGCCTGATCCACATGAACGGCCGGATCTATGATCCCGAACTCGGTCGCATGCTCAGCCCCGATCCCTTTGTCCAAGTCCCCGAGTATTCGCAGAATTTCAATCGTTACAGCTATGTAATGAACAACCCCGTCAATCTGACCGACCCCAGCGGCTTCAGTTGGTTCTCAAAAACGTTCAAAAAAGTCACAAACTGGGTCAAAGAAAACTGGCGGACGATTGCGGTGATTGTCGTGGCGGCGGTGCTTACGCTCACTCCGGGTGGTCAAGCTTTCGTCGGAGTAATCGCTGGCGGGTTGTTTCCTGGTGCGGTCGCGGCAGGCGGACTATCCGCATTTGCAGCTTCGGGTGCGGTTGTTGGAGGCATTACGGGCGGTTTGGGCGCAGCTCTCAACGGCGGAAATTTAGGCGATATACTTAGAGGAGCCGCGGTAGGTGGAATCACCGGAGCAATATCAGGCAGTATTCTTCATGGTATGGAAGGAGCCGCAGAGGCAAGCGGCCTATTTTTAGACAAATTTGCGCATATGGCTGGACATGGAATTGTCGGCGGGGCCTCGAACGTTGCATTGGGCGGTAAATTTCAAGACGGATTCCTATCAGCCGCAGCAGGTGCCTACGCAGGGTGGACTTTATTGAAAAATTCAATGATTGCTAGTACCTTAGGGAGTAACGGCTACGGGCGCACTTTCATTGCTGGTGCCGTTGGAGGCACCGCATCAGTCCTTGGTGGAGGCAAGTTCGCCAACGGGGCAGCAACGTCGGCGTTTCAGCATTTGTTGAACAATGAATTTGGAAAGTGGAGCAAAACACACCTATCCGCACGTGAGACCGACGGTGCATTTTCCATTGATTCCAATATCTATGGAAATGAGAACGATGGTGTTCGTAGTGGAAAGGTTCAAATTCACGTTGGTAGAACAAGGGAACAGTTTACCTTTGATATGGAAAAAAGGCAATGGTTGAATGCAAACAGGCAAAAACTTCCTAAGTTTATAAGGGATGCATTGACTAATAAACCGCACTACGCAACGAAACTTAACGAGGCATTCGGGCGTCTCAAACGTAATGGCATTCAAATTCCTCGGGGTGCAGGTGCGGTCGCTTTTGTTGCAGGTGTTATATCATGGAACGGTCGAGCTCAGGGAGATCTGGGAGCATATCAAGCAGCAATAGAGCGCGGTGCTCCTGGCCTGATTGCAGAAACGCGTCAAACTATGATATTGAATTCACCGATGACAGATGCGCAACACGCAATAATTTACATGCGTCTACAAGAGATCGATGGGGGTGATTAAGGATGAAGAATTTATTCGAGATAGTTTGCTATGTGGAATCAAATGATAAATCTAAAGGATTTTATTTTGGTGATTTAATTAAGCATGTAGATGATGGCTCGTTTGATTGGGTTGGTAATTTATATGTACAGGCGGACAGCAGCGATGAGGCTTGGAGAAAATTTCAGGAATATTTAGAAAGGCACGCTACTTCATGGGAGATCAAATCGGCACCCGTTCAAATCAACCAAATAGATCATGAGCTGCATCTATTAGCAATTCTTGAGCGGGGTGAGATGGAAAGTCTTGAAAAGGGGAATGTTATTCAAGGCTGGGGATTCTAAGTTAGAGCCTGTCCCGTAAGCGTATTCCATATTACTGAGGGACGGACCGCTGGACAGTAGGAGAATCATCCGGTTTGGTCCGAATCCTTAAAGCCATGGCGATATTCATTACTGGCATGAAATGCTCGCTCTGCGGGCTTCCGATGGGCGACAGTGCCGAGGTGTCGGGCTTTCCCGCATTCATCTCCAACAGGCGTGATCCGCTCTATCCTTTCAGCGATGGAGCATTCCATCGCCGGTGCCTTGAAGCGCATCCGTTGGCGAACGCCTTGCAGCAGCGATATGAAGAGTGGATAGCTGCAAATCGCCCTCCCGCGAGAATCTGTAGAATCACAGGCGGAAAATTACGTGAGACACAGAAAATTACGTGAGACACAAATAATTAGCCAATTTTCTTGATACTGAGATTAGATAAAGGTAATTTGACCCATGGCCAAACGATGGATTGTCAAAAAAGAGGAGGCGAGTGAGCGACCTGAAATTTATCACGCTCTCGCGCGGGTGGTCGATAAGCGCTTTGCCTTCGAGGCGGTGGATAAGGAACAATTTCGTATCTACTTCCGCATGATGGAAAACTTTACGGGCTGCCGGGTGCTTAGCTACTGCGTGATGTGCAATCACTTCCATCTTTTGTTAGAGGTAACTCCTAAACCAAAAATAGCACTGACAGATGAGGAGCTGTTGGCCCGCCTTGCGGCACTCTAGTCCGAGGCGTTTGTGGCGACGGTAGCTAAGGAACTGATGGAAGCGCGAAGTGTTGCAGCCGCTGGCCTAGCTGAAGATGCCGAGGCGCATGTGCAACGGATTCATGAGCGGTTTACCTATCGAATGCACGATTTGTCCGAGTTTATGAAGACCTTGCTCCAGCGGTTCACGCGCTGGCACAATACTCGGACAAATCGACGCGGCAATTTATGGGAAGAAACTTTTAAGAGCGTGATTGTAGAAGATGGCCTGGCAGCAAAAACGATGGCGGCTTATATCGATCTAAATCCCGTGCGTGCTGGAATGGTATCAGAACCAGCAGACTATCGCTGGAGCAGCTACGGTGAGGCGATGGGCGGAGGTGCAAAGGGCGATGGAAAAAAGGCACGGGCAGGGCTTGTGAGGGCATTGCGGGCACACAAAGGTTATGGGGCCGATGCGAAGTATTGGAATGAAGGCGTGGCGAAGGAGTATCGGATGCTGTTGCTGGAGGAAGGCGTGGAGCAGACGGAAGAGGTC
>JBGSUW010000013.1:0-43172 GCA_041753275.1 Akkermansiaceae bacterium
TCCAAAAGGGAACTGTGTGCCAAACGGGTGGAAGAAAAATGGCGAGCTGGTGAGATTGCGGTTGCCATTGCTCAGGAGACGATCGCAGGCGGGGGCTGCTTGTCGGCTCGTCTCGCTACCGCTCCCGACGCATTCACATTACCCCCGCAAGCGGAGGTTCCCGCCCAAGATACTACTAAGAGCCATAGAATAAATTAAGTCCGGGTGTCATGTATGCAGGCGCAATGACTCAACTTCTTGGTTCAGGAATCCGCAGCGTGCTTCAACGTTTCGGCAAAGTCCACCAAGGTGGGCCCTTGCCGTAGAATTTCTCGAGCCCGGGAATTTCCTTTGCTAAGTATTTGAAGGTGGCGGGGGAGGTCACAATTGCTTGCAAGTAAAGAGCTCCGGCGAAGATGATGGCGAAGCCGATGATGCGGAGGGGGTGGAATGGAGTGCGGGTCACTTGGTGGTGGCCGACGTGATCCCAGAGTGGTTTGCCGAGGCGCTTGGCGGTGTAGAGGCTGAGACCTTGGCAAAAAACAGCGAGCAGACTCCAGCCGAAACCGATGCCGGTAAACAGCACCCGGCCTGCGCGGCGGAGCGATTGGGAGAGGCTCATCAGTGAGCCATCAAGATTGCTGACTCGCAGACCGAGCAGCCATTTGCCGGGAGTGTGGCCGAAGCGATGGAGTAAAAATGCCTCCAAAATGAACCATGGAACGAATTGGAGGACCATGATCCATGGATTCAGCATGGTGGCGGCGATGTCGCGCCCGGCGGCCCACATGGCTAGCCACCAGAGGCCGGCAAATAGATGAAGGTCGAACCAGCGCGCCAGAAAACGGCGTCCGTATTGACTGACCTTGGGAGTGGCTGGTGGGGGTGAATTTTCCGGGAGGGGTGGAGGTTCCTCTGCGATGGACTCCGGAGGCGGGGGAGTGAGGGAGAATTCGCGGGTGAATAGATCGATCTCGCCGAGTGGCTGCCATCCGGGCAGGCCATCATGCCAGGCGGGAACGGTGGCGGTGAGCTCGCCGTCTTCGATTTTACGACGAATTTCAAAGTCGCGGAACGGGCCGGTTTTTTCACCGTTTAGAATGAGCCAGATGTCCATTTTTCAGAGATTTCTGAGAGATTTTGCCGCATCGCTGCGGGCTGCGAAGAATGCAGGGACGAGAGCGGCGAGTGAGCAGAGAATGAATGCCATGAGGGCGATGATGGCTTGCTCGATGGGGTTATTGTGAGCGGGCAAGGTATCGAACCCAGTGAAATTTGCTGCAAATGGATCAAATCCGAGGCTGCGGAAAATGGATTGCACGCCGCCGCGGAAGTGGATGACGAGGCGGCCTAGGCCTACTCCGAGGATGGCACCGAGCAGGCCTAATAACATGCCTTGGTAGAGGAACACGCGGACGATCTGGCCGGGGGCGGCACCGAGCGCTTTCATCACTCCGATTTCACGGCGTTTCTGAATCGTGACGGTGAACATGACGGCCATCATCGAGAAGGCGGATACGAGGACGATGAAGGAAAGGGCAAAATACATCATCACTCGCTGTTGATTGATCAGGGCGAAGAAGCCTTGGTATTGTTGGCCCCAAGTGAGCAGAGTCCATTCTGGGCCGAGGATTTTGCGGGATTGCGCGGCGATTTTTTCCGCATCATAAGGTTCGTCCAATCGGAGGGCGATGCCTTGGACTGACTCGCCCAGCCCGGCGAGATCTTGGGCGAGGGGGAGGGGGACGAAGAGGTCCGGGGTGACGGTCATTTGCGAGGCTTGATAAACGCCGATGATTTCGGCCTCTTTTGGTAAGACCACGCTTTTTAGGCCTTTGAGAGTCTCACCATCCATTTTCTCGGCGTCGGTGGTATTGAGAGCCTCGATCGTGTTGGCGATCTCGGTTTTCGCCTCGGTGGTGAAGCGATAGGTGGCTGCCGTTTCGTCTTTTTCGCCGGCTTCAAGGGCGATGAGGAGAGCATTGAGCAGATCACTCTCTGGGGCACGGATGGACTCGATGCGCAGGGAATCCAGCTTCTCGTAGCTAGTGGTGAGGGTGTTGATGGGAATGGTGGCGACTTCGCCGTCGGATTTCCATTCCGCAGTGAGTGGGGCGGTGGCGGATTTCCAGACTTCGGCATGGGCCTCGCGGAGGGGCGGATTTTCCGTGGCTTTGTAGGCATCCATCACTTGCTGAAAGTTCCGGGTGGAGTAGAGCCGGAGTGAATCCCCCACGCCGATGTGGAGTTGCTCAGCGAGAAGCGAGGAAATGACGACGCGGTCATCGATGCCGAGATCTGCCTTGGAGGTGGGGAAATTTTCGAGATCGAGCATGTTTTCGATCCCGGATATTTGGGCGGGATCCGAGCTGTCAATGCCGCGGAAGAGGACGGGGCGCTGCCATGACTCGACATCGACAATGACATTGTCCGAGACGAAGGCGGTGGCGGCGAGGACGTGGGGAAGTGACTTCGCGCGATCGGCGGAAGCTTGCCAGTTTTCTAACTTAGGCTCACCAAAGGTGCCGGCGGATTCCGTGAGCAGGATGTGCGGGGTGAAACCGAGCAGGCGGCTTTTCACACTCCGCTCGAGTCCGGCATAGACGGCCATGACGACGACGAGAACGAGCACACCTAACATCACGCCGATGAGCGAGATCAGGGTGAAGGAGGAAAGGACCGCGCGCCGAGGGTTCAGGTAGCGGCGTGCGAGAAGGAAGCTGAATGAACGACGTTTGATGGGCGTTAGGTAAGCGCTTTGACGGGAGGTTGCAAGCGGCAGTAGAAATCAATCTCCGCTGGGGAGCCCAAGGAGTTCGATCAGGCGTTGGAGATCGTCATCGCCGTAGTATTCGATTTCGATTTTGCCTTTCTTGGCGGAGTGCTGGATGGAAACGTGGGTGGCGAGGTATTCGCGGAGACGGTTGGTGAGGGCACGGACGTGGATGTCCAGCTCGCGGGGGATAGGAGCTTTTTTCCCATCAGAAGTCTCGGTGGACTGGCCGTTGAGGTAAGATTGCGCGAGCTTCTCGGTGGCGCGGACGGTGAGGTGGCGGCGGATGACCTGATCCGCAGCGAGGAGCTGGGTGTCCTGATCTTTGATCGATAGAATCGCCTTCGCATGGCCGACGGTGATGCGGGCTTGGGCGACGAGGAGCTGGACGTCTTGATGAAGGTCCAAGAGGCGCATGGCATTGGCCACGCTCGCCCGTGATTTTCCGACTTGGGTGGCAATCTCATCTTGTCTGAGAGAAAATTCTTTGACGAGGCGGACGTAGCCGGCGGCTTCTTCGAGGGGATTGAGGTCTTGGCGCTGGAGGTTCTCAATGAGTGCCATTTCCAGCACATCGCGGTCTGATGCCTCGCGCTCGATGACGGGTACGGTGGTGAGGCCAAGTTTCTTGGAGGCACGCCAGCGCCGCTCACCGGCGATGAGTTCGTATTTTCCATCGACCAGCCGGACGATGAGCGGCTGGATGATGCCGTGCTGGCGGATGGACTCCATCAACTCATCGAGAGGAGACTCGACAAACTGGGTGCGAGGCTGGAGTGGGCTGGGGACGACTTGATCGATGGGCACGTCCCGCACGCGCTTTGAATCGTCTGGCGAGAGCTCTAGAGCGGGCAATGAAGCTGCTGTGCTTTTTTTAATGAGAGCTCCGAGTCCTTTTCCGAGTGCCTGTTTCGCCATGGGAAATAAGTTTTAAGGAAACCTGCGAAGAAATCCAAGCAGAATTCAGCCGGACTTGACGAAGCACGGTCTTGCGGCCATCCCTTGCCGGGTGAAACCGTTCTATTTTCCCTTCACTTGCTGCGCGATGCTCCTCGCGGGTGGTCTTGCCCATGGTCAGAAACCACTTGCACCCTTGCCGCCGCAGGACCCTGCACCGGAGTCCATGGCTGTGACCACTTCTGCCCCGGCGGACGTGGTGGCATCCGCAGTGGCAGCAGTGGGGAAACTAGGAGATGAGGTGGTCTTGGGACGCTTCCATGTGGCGGTGGAACGCATGAATCCGATGTGGAAAGATCGCGCTGCGAAGCGGATGGGTGGGATGGAAAAGCTCAACAAGCAGCTCGACGGGGTGGCACGCCAGATGGTCCAACAGGGGATCAGTATGATTTCATTCAAGCCTCAAGGGCAGCCACGCTCGTATGAAGTTTCTCCGGGAAGAAAAGTCGATATGGTGAATGGTGCGAAGGTCGAAAGTCTGATTTTTAACAAATGGTTGGTCATGGTGCCGACGGAGACAAAGTTCCGAATCATCCGCGAAGGCGAGCCGAAGCCATTGGTGATCGATAGCATCGGATTCCAAGTTGCGATTTCGGACAAGGGTAAAAACGATTGGACATTTATCGATGGTTCCGGCCTCTCGGTAAACGATCTGCGAAGTCTGTTTGCGACTTTACCTCAGGATCTGATTCTCCCTCCGCTGTCGAAAAAGGAATCCCGCTGAATTGATATGTCTGTGAAGAAAAATTCTGCCGTGGATCCCAACCTCCTGCATCGTCGGCTTTTGCAATTATGGAACCGTGGGCAGAGTGAATATTGCGAAGTTCGTGGTTCCGAGATTCATGGCCGAGGCGTCTATGCTTCCAAATTGATCCCCAAAGAGACCCAGATTATCGAGTATGTGGGGGAGCTCATTGATAAGAATTTAAGCGAAAAACGCGGAATTCGACAACATGCTAAATCGCTAAAAACAGGAGATGCGGCAGTTTATATTTTCATCCTTTCAAAACGTTATGACATCGATGGAAATGTGCCTTGGAACACTGCCCGCTTGATCAATCATTCGTGTGAGCCGAATTGCGAGGCATGGATCGAAGGAAGGAAAATTTTCATTCACTCACTGACCGAGATTCAGCCGGGGGAGGAACTCACGTTCGACTATGGATTTGATGTGGATTGTTATGAAGATCACCCGTGTCTCTGCGGTCGGGCGAGCTGCGTGGGCTATATTGTGAGCCGCAGCCAGTGGGCGGAGCTGAAGAAACGTCTTCAAGAAAAAGCACTGGATCCGATTTCTAAATCGGAAATGCGAGTGAGATAAGCACGTTTTCTTCAGCCTTGCATCAAGCACATGCCCCACCAGATGAGAGTGGCGGAGGAGGTGAGCAGTAGGAAAATCAGCCAGAGGCTGCGATTTTGATCGCGCTGGATATTGATCAATTGTCCGCGCGAGATGATTTGCTCGTGAAGAATCCTCTTCCTGCGTTCTTCGATTTCCAGTAACGGAGGCATGGTGCTTTCGCGCTCCTTGATTTCGAGGGCGAGTTTTCTAGGAATATCCGCACACGCCTTTTCTTTGAGACGTAGCTCAGACTGGGACTTGATGAGGGCATCCAGTTCTAATTCTTCTTTGAGGCGAGTGCTACGGGCCATGGTGTGGGAGTGGTTAGCGGGTGAGATAAATGAGAAGTGCGATGCTTCCTAAAACAACAACAGGAAGATTGAAGGCCAAACCGTTTTTAAGATTCACGACAAAGTCAGAACCCTCGGATTTGCGGGATGTTACTCGACTGCGTTTGGAAGATTTTCCGAAAATCGGCGCGCAACGGCTACTGGTGAAGTAGGCAGCTGCCTGATCGTATTCATCTGCGGCGACGTCCAACGTGACCGAGGCGCGTTCGAGCTTTTCCGATAGATTTTCCCGGGTCCAATTTTCCGGATTATACTTATCGATCTTTTCTAAATTATGAGCGAAGGCGACCCGGCACTGCTCGAGTTCTTCAGACTCTTTGCGCATTTCCATCAATTCGCGATCGATTAGCGTGAGGCAGACGGTGAGCTTTTCGGTAAGCTCGGCCTGTTGTGAAAGAAATGCCCGCTTGCGATTGGTAAGCTCCTCGAGGGCGATTTTCTTCTTTTCCAACTCCAGATGCTCGAGCTGGATGCGATTCATCTCCGCTTCGGCGTCTTTCAATTTCCGATCATAATCATCCTCACGCAGCGAGCCTTTTGAAGGGATCTCCATCTGAGTAGAGCGGATCTTAATGTGGTGAGTGTGGTCAGTTGAAGTTGCCATGGGGAGCGTGGGTCACAGGATGGCTTGGTATTACACAGTTTAGGTTAATCCAGCCAGCGAAATATCTTAGATATCCTGATAATTCCAACGCAATGATCGTATGAACACCTAGATGTAGAACATGGGCGCACTCGGATTGCTGGCGAGTTTTTCCACTGTAATTCGCTCGAGCGAGGTGTGCAGACTGGTGGAAATTTCCTCCCATGCTCGGCGGATGGCCTGGCCGGACTCACCATCCATCGTTACGGAGCATTGCAGCAGCGCCGGGTCCACTGCATCCACCACTTGCCGCAGGGTGATCTGAGCGGCGGGACGGGCCAGCAGGTAGCCGCCAGCCTTACCACGGCGGCTCTCAATCAGCCCAGCCCGCCGTAAATCATTGAGAATCTGCACAAGAAAATTTCCGGACACTGCTTCACGTTGCGCTAAGTCCTCCAACCGTGTAAGAGTCCTCCCGTCATGGAATTTCGCAAGCTGGGCCATCGCCCTGCATGCATATTCCAATTTTTGTGAAATCTTCATGAGCGAATCTCAACAGACCGAAACTCTTCCCACCAGCCTGAATAAAGCCAAACTCTGCAGCAGCCTCATCACGGAAACGGGAGACCTTTGGCAAACATTGCGCCATGAGGCGGAAACCGTGATCAGGGACGAGCCTCATCTCGGACCTCTCGTGCTGGATGTGATTCTATCACGGGAGAGTCTCTGCACTGCATTCGCCGCCAGGCTTTCCCGTCGCTTGGCCCGCGAAGATATGCCGAGGGCAGCGCTGGAACCGCTCTTCAATCGGGTCTTCACCACGAATCCTAAGATCGTGCACAGTGCTCACCGGGATCTGTTAGCGATGTTTGAGCGGGATCCGGCGTGTTTTTCGCCACTGGAACCGTTGTTATTTTTTAAAGGCTTCCTCGCTCTCACCACCTACCGGGTATCGAACCAACTCTGGATCGATGGCCGCCGCTGGTTGGCACTCTATCTCCAAAGTCTGGCGAGCGAGGCCTTCGCGGTGGACATCCATCCTGCGGCCCGGATTGGCTGCGGAATCCTGCTCGATCATGCCACATCTTTTGTCGTGGGCGAGACAGCGATCATTGAGGACGATGTTTCCATTCTGCATGAAGTGACGCTGGGTGGCACCGGAAAAAACATCGGCGATCGCCATCCGATCGTCCGCTCTGGTGTTCTGATTGGTGCAGGTGCGAAAATTCTAGGGCGCGTCGAAATCGGCACAGGTGCGAAAATCGGCGCTGGCAGTGTTGTCCTCAATGATGTGGCTCCTCATGTGACGGTAGCCGGAGTCCCCGCTGTAGTCGTCGGGGTCTCCAAAGATAGCAACCCAGCATCCGCAATGGATCAGATGCTCGGCTGCGCCAGCAATATTTAGGTGTCAGAAAATCCTAGCGATTTGCAATCTTTCGAAGCGCTTTCTCTATCTTCTGCTGCAGTAGGTCAAAATTACCATCTGCGATTAATTTACTATCATACAATTGACTTCCCATTCCCACGGCAGTGACACCCACATCAAACCAATCTGTGATATTTTCTTCGTTTACTCCGCCAGTGACCATCACCGCCACTTCAGGCATTGGCCCTTTTAACGCCTTGATAAATTGAAGCCCCAAGACCTCGCCTGGAAATATCTTCACCACAGTACAACCCCATTCCATTGCTTCGTCTATTTCCTTTAGAGTCATGCACCCTGGGAAATAAGGAACTTTTTTTTCATTACATAATTCGGCGACCGTGGCCTTGCCAAAGGGAGAGACAATGAATCGTGCCCCTACAGCAATAAATGCGTTTGCCTGAGTGCGGTTTTTGATCGTGCCTGCGCCCATCAGCATTTCGGGAAATTCTTGAGAGGAATACGCGACCAGCTTTTCAAAAATCTCCAGCGCATTATTTCCGCGGTTGGTAAACTCGAATATCCGAATTCCCGCATGATATGAAACATTTAACACCTGTTTGCAAACCTCAAAGTCTGGATGGTAAAAAACGGGAACAATCGGATTCTCTTTTAAAATATTAATCATTTGGTTTATCACTTAGTTATATTTGGCATTTCTGCAAGTTGTGGGTAATGTTACAAATTCATACCTTTTGAAATCCCCATTGCCAAGCCCCTCAATTCTGCCAAGCCGCGCAGCCTTCCAATTGCACTGTAGCCGGGGTTGGTTTTCTTTTTTAGATCATCTAACATTTGGTGTCCATGATCCGGTCTCATTTCGATGCTGCGGTTTTCCCTATTCATTAGCAGGACGATCTCTTTCATCACCTCATACATATTGACATCGCCCTCCAGATGATTGGCTTCGAAAAAGTCTCCGGCATCATTGCTTTCCGTGCTTCTTAAATGAAGGAAATGAATCTTGCTGCCAAGTCTTTGAATCATTGCTGGTAGATCGTTATCAGTTCTCACTCCAAAACTTCCTGTGCAAAAACACAGTCCGTTAGAGGGAGATGGGACGGCTTGAATCAAATCATGGATGTCTTGTTCCGTGCTCACGACTCTAGGCAATCCGAAGATGGGGTAGGGCGGATCGTCAGGATGGATTACTAATTTCACACCAGCCTTTTCCGCTACAGGTGTGACTTGTTGGAGGAAATAAATGAGATTCGCCTTAAGCTTGTGCTTATCGATCGAGTCATAGATTTGAAGTGCTTTTGAAAAATCATCAATGGAGAAACTTTCTTCGCTGCCGGGCAGGCCTGCGATGATGGTTCTTACCAAACTGGCCACTTCAGCATCGCTCATCTGGGATAGCCTTTCACGAGCGCCGATGAGTTGGGCGGGTGTATAAGATTTTTCTGCGTTGTGACGTTTCAGAATATAAACGTCAAAAGCGATGTAGGCCGCCATTTCAAAGCGAAGTGCAAGGCTACCGTCCGGCATGGGATAGGCTAGATCTGTCCTTGTCCAATCCAAAACTGGCATGAAATTATAAGTGACAATTTTAATTCCACACGCACCAAGGTTTGCCAAACTCTCTTTGTAATTTGTGATGTAATCTTCAAAGCCTTTGGCTTGAGTCTTGATTGCTTCGTGGACTGGAACGCTTTCCACGACATTCCATGTGAGCTTGGCAGCTTCAATTTCATGTTTGCGCTTGAGGATCTCGGTGGTCGTCCAGATTTCTCCGTTCGGGATATGATGTAAAGCGGTCACAACTCCACTGCATCCGGCTTGAGCGATATCACAGAGACTCACCGGATCATGCGGGCCATACCAGCGCATTGTTTCGACTAATCCCGGGTAATTTTCTGAAGGCGCTGCTCTCATCTGTGGAAAGGGTGAATCACTGGACCGCCTTGCCAAGAATCTTTTTCCAACGAGTGTTTTGGCTGCTTGATAGTCGATTCTCAGAAAATCCGGCAGTTGAAAGGGAAGAAGCCATGAAGCCGCTAATTGATTTATTTTATAAATGAAAGATTGACATGGAGTAATCACCCCGCCTAGATAGCACCAGCTAAATCTCTTGATTTAGGAAGTGCCATTTAAAGAGCGCTAAAAAACCCAACCAAAACCTGTTGATTCAATGAAAACGCCACAATTGTTTTTCTCCATTTGGAATCACTCCTCGTCAATCTGCTCCGGCCTAATTTCGGCAGCGGCAGTTTTCTGTTTACCGCCGCGGGCCATGGCGGCCACCACCCCGGTTAACCTCGGCCAGACGTCAGGCTTCGCAGTGTTGGCTGGTTCTGGAATCACTTTTACGGGTGCTGTTGGCTCAATCAATGTCACTCGAGATATTGCAGCTATCCTATTACCTCCATCACCGGATTTGAGAATGTGATCCTCAATGGCGTTAATCAGTCTGGAAATTCAGTGACGCAACTTGGCAAAACTGATTTGAACGCCGCCTATCTGGATGCCTTTAACCGGACACCGGATCAAACCTACGGCGCGATCTTTGATCTAGGTGGTCTCACTCTGGAGTCCGGCGTTTTCAGAGGGCCAAGTTCGTTTGCAATCACAGGTGATTTGACTTTGGATGCATTAGGCGATCCCGACGCAGTTTGGATTTTTCAAACCGGCTCCACTCTCACTGCTAATTCAGGGAGTCAGATTATTCTAGCTGGCGGGGCCAAGGCGGAGAATATCTTCTGGCAAATTGGCAGTTCCGCAACGATCGGCACTGGGAGTGATTTTGCTGGGACCATCATGGCGTTGGAATCAATCACGATGAATTCTGGCAGCACAATTGACGGGCGGCTGCTCGCTCGCAACGGTGCGGTAACTATGGGCGCCAATACGATCATTATTCCCGAACCCAGCAGTGTATTTTTATTTGGCTCCGGTATGTTGATTTTAGCAGCGCGCCGCCGCCGCCCTGCCACTACTCCAAAGCCGTGAGGAGTTGTCACTTATGTCTCATTGCTGGGACGTCTCACTCCCGTTTGTGATTGGCTTCGAACTCTTGCTATCATGGTGGCTCGATCAATGTGAATTTTTGATCAGCATGCCCGAGAAATTCTAGAAATTCTCATCGCGAAAGGCTCGGGTCTGGTCCAACATTGGGCACATGAGCGAGCACAAGCAGGATACCCATTTAAAATCCATCGGCTACCTACTCTGGATTTTTGGTTTCACCGGGGCGCATCGGTTTTACTTTGGAAAGCCGATCTCTGGCGCGATCTGGTTTTTCACATTGGGATTATTGGGCATTGGGTGGCTGATCGATGTTTTTTTGATCCCGGGTATGTATCGCCAAGCGAATCGCCGATTCGCGCCGGGATCATACGATTATTCTTTGGCGTGGATTCTGCAGACGTTCGTGGGTGTTTTTGGGATTCATCGGTTTTACATGGGGAAATTTTTCACCGGCATACTCTGGCTGCTGACGGGAGGATTGTTTTTGGTGGGTTGGTTCTATGACTTCTGCACTCTCAATCGCCAATTGGATGAGAAAAACCGGGGCATCAACTAATCACTTCGATGAGGGAATCCTCACGGCAGAAGTTGAATGAAGCTCTCGCTCAGATAGGAAATTCAGATTTCCCATGATTTCGCCACTTGATCGGAAATTGCTGCGAGATATTGGCAAGATGAAGGGCCAGGTCTTCGCTGTCAGTCTGGTGATGGCTTGTGGCTTGGCGATGATGATCATGACACGTAGTTTGATCATGACTTTGGAGACAGCGCGGAGTGTCTATTATCAGAAAAATGCGATGGCGGATGTGTTTGCCACACTGAAGCGTGCCCCGCTCTCGGTAGCGGAACGAATCACCGTGATTCCCGGGGTGGCCACGGTGGAGGCGCGGGTGGCGGTGGATGTGATTTTGGATTTGCCGGGTCTGGTAGAGCCGGCCACGGGACATATCATCTCTCTGCCTGAAGATGGCGGACCGCAAAAATTGAACCGTTTGTTTTTGCGGTCAGGCAGATTGCCTCGGTCTGATGAACGACGCGAGGTGGTGCTGGGTGAATCCTTCGCGATCGCGAATGGGCTACAGACGGGTGATTCGCTAGTAGCGGTGATCAATGGTAGGCGGGAAACTTTGCAAATTTGCGGGATCGGCCTGTCGCCCGAATATGTGTTTGAAGCAAGGGCAGGGGAGACTTTGCCGAATCATAAACGTTTCAGTGTGATATGGATGAATTATAGGGCACTCGCTGTGGCTTATGATCTTGATGGTGCATTCAATGATCTTTGCATCGATCTCGCGCCGGGCGCGGCGGCAGAACCGGTGATTGAGGAAATGGATCGGATTTTAGCGCCTTACGGTGCGGGCGGTGCTTATACTCGTAAGGAACAAGCATCTGCCCAGCGGCTCGATGATGAGTTGCGGGTGTTATATTCGTTATCAGTTGCCTATCCGCTGGTGTTTCTCAGCGTTGCCGCATTTATGGTAAATGCTGTGTTAGCGAGGATTGTGCGATTGCAGCGGGAGCAAATCGCGCAGATGAAGGCGCTGGGATATTCATCATGGCAAGTGGGTGGTCATTACTTAAAATACGTTTTGGTAATTGGTGGCTTGGGCACGGTGTTGGGCAGCATTGGCGGGAGAGTGCTGGGGGCAAGTCTTGTAGATATCTATACATTATTTTTCAGGTTTCCGACATTGGAATTCAAGCTGGATTATACGGCACTCGGCCTGGCACTTGTGATCAGTTTGGGAGCGTCCGTATTGGGGGTTCTCACGGTGGTTTGGCAAGCGGTGAAATTGCCACCTGCGGAGGCGATGCGGCCGGAGCCACCTGCGGATTTCAAGCCTTCGCTGTTTGAGCGGATCGGCCTTACGCGCTTCTTCAGCCCGGTATTCCGGATGGCGTTGCGCAACATCGAGCGCCGTCCGTGGCAGGCGGTTTTTACGTCGGCAGGCTTGGCTCTCGCGACTGGATTGATGGTTCTACCGGGTGCGATGAGTGATAGCATCGATTACCTACTTACATTTCAATGGAACAGCCAGCAGCGCCAGGATGTGGCGGTTTTCCTGACAGAACCAGGCTCGGGCCGGGCCTTTCATGATTTGGAAAATTTACCGGGTGTCATTCGCGCCGAGCCGATCCGGAGCGTGCAGGCTCGGTTGAGATTTGGCCACCGCCATCGTAAATTAGCCGTCACGGGTATCTCACGAGATGCGAATTTGAACCGGCTATTAAATGATAAAGGTCAGCCCCTTTACTTGCCAGATGATGGTTTATTGATGTCTGAGATGTTGGCGCAGGTCATCGGAGCGAAGATTGGTGATGAAGTGGAAGTAGAAGTGCTGGAGGGCAGTCGGCCAATTTTACGAATTCCAATCCGTGGGCTGGTGACGGATTATGCCGGAGTGGCGGCTTACATGGATATCTCCGCATTGCGGCAGGCGATGCAAGAGGGCGCTACCGTGAACGGTGCCTATCTTGCTCTGGATCACAATCGCTGGGATGAATTCATGCGTAAATTGAAGGATACCCCAGCGGCCGCGGTGGTGATGGTGAAACGCGACCAACTCGCCGCCTTCCGCGAGACTACGGGCAAGAGCATTGGGATCATTCGTAAACTTTACTTTGTGCTAGCAACGATCGTGGCATTCGGCGTGGTTTATAATAGTGCTCGCATTGCATTATCGGAGCGCAGCCGTGAGTTGGCGACGTTGCGAGTGGTGGGCTTTAGTTTGTCCGAAGTCCGCAGTGTGTTGGTGGGGGAATTGGCTATTTTGGTGCTTTTATCCCTGCCGTTTGGGCTGCTTTTCGGACGCGGCCTAGCCTTGTTCATCATGTCCTCATTCAGCACGGAGACCGTGCGACTCCCGATTGTGATCGAGACATCCACCTATTCCATCGCGATCATCGTCGTTCTCACCGCATCAATTCTATCGTTCGCGCTCGTCAGTCGGATGATTGGAAAACTTGATATGGTCGGAGTCTTGAAAGCTCGTGATTGATCGACTACATTTTCCCGAACCACCATGCCAGAACCCGAACCTAAGATCGCCCCATGGGACTCTCCACGCAGCCCGGGTGGGAAGCACTACTTACGTCGCGCTTTGCCATGGCTTGCCGGTCTCATCATTCTCGCCCTCGTTGGCTGGGGACTGGTGCCGAAGCCTGTCATCGTAGAAACGGGAATCGCTGCGGTGGGGCCGCTTACCGTGAAAGTTTCCGAAGAGGGGAAGACTCGCGTGAGAAATCGTTACATCGTTGCCGCTCCCGCCGCTGGGAGAATGCGCCGTGTGCCATTGAAGCCCGGGGACGTTGTCAAAGCAGGCGAGACACTGCTCACGACCATCGAGCCGGTGGCCGCCCCGCTACTCGATCCGCGTGCCCGTGCTCAAGCGGAGGCGGTGGTCTCCATGCATGAGGCATCACGCAAGCAAGCAGAGGAAGCACTGGCAGTCAGAGTTTTAGCTCTGAAAATAGCGGCGGCTGATCGCGACCGCATGCGGGCCGTCACCCGAGAAGGGACTTTTTCCGAGTCTGATCGGGATCGCACCGAAGCAGATGCCTCGATGCGGGCTGCGGAAGTGCGTGCCGCTGAGTTTTCCCTGCAAGTCATCGATTACGAACTCGCCCAATCCCGTGCCGCTCTCCAGCGCCCGGAACCTTCTGCCACTGGCGATCTGATCGAAGTGAAATCGCCCGTCTCCGGCCATGTCCTCAAGGTCATGCAAGAAAGTGAAACGGTCGTCACTCCCGGTGTGCCAATCCTCGAAATCGGCGATCCCGCAGACCTTGAAATTGAGGCGGAAATCCTCTCCCGCGATGCCGTGGCGATCCAGCCCGGTGACTCCGTAGAGATCGAACAGTGGGGTGGAGAAACAGCACTGAAAGGCCGTATTCGCCGCGTTGAACCCGCTGCATTTACCAAAATTTCCGCCCTCGGCGTGGAAGAACAACGTGTCATTGTTCTCAGTGATCTAGTGGATCCACCCACAGCAGCCACCACTTTGGGGGATCGTTTCCGCGTAGAGGTGCGCATCGCCATCTGGCATTCGGACAAAGTTCTGGCGGTGCCAGCGGGCGCGCTATTTCGCGAAGGAAACCAATGGAAAACCTATATTTCACATCAAGGTAAGGCGAAACTCACCTCACTCGAAGCCGGACATTCAGATGGGCGCTCGACTGAGATTCTATCGGGTCTCTCTGCCGGAGACGTTGTTTTGCTTCATCCACCAGACACCGTCAAGGACGGCACTGCCATCGTTCAGCGCAAGGAATGATGCTGCAGACTAGAGTTTTCCAGACAATCCGTTACTTTCGCCTCGTTCTATCACTGAATCGCCAGCAATTGTTGGCCCCACCTTATGCACCCGATGTTAAGATCCACACTGCCCGTCCTCTCACTCACCCTCTCACTGGCCAGTTCCGCAGGTGCCTTTGGTTTCCTCAATGCAGATCCTTTGGATGATCAGCAGACTGATGCAGCCACCACAGTGCTCACTTCGAAAATTCTCGAAAGCTCACAGTTCGCCCATAAAAAACTCGATGCCGCTCTCGCGGAAAAGTTTCTCGCACGCTATCTCGACACCCTGGACGGTGCTCGCAGCATTTTTCTGCAAAGCGACATCGATGAATTCACCAAGGCCAGTGGAAATCTCGTCGAGGCCACTCGCAAAGATGGCGATTCCACACTGGCTCATCTAGTTTTCAAACGCTTTCTCGCCCGTTTGGACGAGCGCACAGCTTTCACCAACGGGATTCTTGCCGAAGGCAAATTTGATTTCACCACCGATGAAATCTATCACTACGACCGCAAGAATGCCCCAAGACCCGCAGACATCAATGCGGCACGTGAATTGTGGAAACAACAAGTCCGCCACGAATATCTGCAAGAGAAACTCGCCGGGAAAAAAGAACAGGAAATTGCGGCAATCCTTGAGCGCCGCACCGTCCGGACCGTGGAGCGCATGCGCAAACTGAGTGAAAAGGCAGTCTTGGAAATGTATCTTGAGGCACTCGCGCAGGTCTATGATCCACATTCGGACTACATGGGTCCGGAGCAGCTCAAGAGCTTTCAGATATCGATGAATCTCTCACTGATCGGCATCGGTGCCACACTCAGCTCCGATGATGGATTTTGCAAAATCGTGGAACTCATCCCAGGCGGGCCCGCTGCCCGTAGCGGTCTGATCAAGAGTGGTGATCGCATTGTGGGAGTGTCACAGAAAAAGGATGATGAATTTACCGACCTCATCGATCTACCGCTGTCACAAGCCGTTGATTTGATCCGTGGTAAAAAAGGAACTACGGTCTATCTCAATATCATACCAGCCGATGTTGCCGACGATTCTATTCGTAAAACCATCAGCATCGTCCGTGATGAAATCAAGCTTGAGGACCAACAAGCCAAAGCGAAGATCATTGATCTTCCCGTTGGCCAGGAAACTCAACGCATCGGCATCATTGATCTTCCGACATTCTATGCAGGTGAGGGCAATGCCAAAAACGGACCCACTTCCGCCACCGCGGACGTCAGACTTCTCTTGGCAAAGCTCAAAAAGGAAAACATCACCGGCCTGATTCTGGATCTGCGGCGTAATGGCGGTGGATCCTTGCAGGAAGCGATCGATCTCACAGGGTTGTTCATTCCCTCCGGCCCCGTCGTCCAGACCCGGACGATGGAAGGCGATATCGAAGTTGGCAAAGACCGCGATGGCAAGGTCGCTTATGATGGGCCACTCGTGGTTCTGACGAGCCGCTTTAGCGCATCCGCCTCCGAGATTGTGGCAGGTGCCTTGCAGGATTATGGTCGCGCCGTAGTTGTCGGGGACACTTCCACATTTGGAAAAGGCACCGTTCAGACAATCATCCCGCTAGGCAGAATCATGCAGGGCGAAGGTGTGATCCCGAGCAGCGATCCAGGAGCCTTAAAAGTAACGATTAGCAAATTCTACCGCCCCAGCGGAAAATCCACCCAACTTGAGGGTGTAAAAGCCGACATCGTGCTTCCTTCCATCACCGATCTACCGGAGATCGGCGAATCGGATCTCGTAAATCCATTGCCATGGGACACGATCGCACCGCAAAAACTCGTCGGTTCCAACCGTGTCAATGCCGCCTTGGCTGAGCTCCGCAAGCGCTCTGAGCAACGCATCACCAGCAGCCCGGATTTCGCCGATCTAAAAGATGAAATCAAGAGATTTAGAAAAATGCGCGATGATAAATCAGTCTCTCTCAATGAGTCCGTGCGCCAGAAAGAAAAGGCAGATCTCAAGGCCCGCAACCAGGCACTTGAAAAAGAGCGTCTTGCGCGTGCCACACCACTTCCAGCTGCCTACGAGGTCACGGTCAAAACTGCTCTCCAACCTGGCCTCGGTGAGCTGGTAAAACCGAAAAAGCCCGCAACCACGGAGAACGAAGAAAATGCCGACGCAATTGCGGCCAGCGTCACGGCGGATGAGATCATTTTAAACGAAGCCAAAAACATTCTGCTCGATTACGCGAGCTTGCTCAAACAGCCCGTCGTCAGCAAACGCTAGGGTAAAGAGCTAGGTTTTATTTCAAGATTTCCGAGACGGCAATTGCATAAGACTGATCGGATTCACGCAATCGGATCGCATGCTATTGCTCTTGCCGGGGGGCGGCGGGTTCGTTACGAGGTGCCCGCTGTTCGGCATCTCAGCCGCCCAGCGCTTAAGTCTTTGATAATAAAATTTTTATGCCAATTACCCGCGCTTTGCTCTCCGTCTCCGATAAAACTGGCCTCGCTGCTTTCGCGAAAGAACTTCACGAGCTGGGCGTGGAACTCCTTTCCACCGGCGGCACCGCCAAGACCCTCCGCGAGTCGGGCCTACCAGTGATCGACGTTTCTGAATTCACCAGCGCTCCCGAACTTTTTGATGGTCGCCTGAAAACACTTCACCCGAAAGTGCACGGTGGCTTGCTCCATCGCCGCGATGACAAGGAGCACGTTGCTCAAGCACTTGCCCACGGTATTCCAGCCATCGATCTGGTGGTGGTGAATTTATATCCATTTGAGCAAACCGTCGCGAACCCAAACGTCACTCTTGAGGAAGCGATCGAGAATATCGATATCGGAGGACCTTCGATGCTACGCAGTGCGGCGAAAAATCATGTGAGCGTCACCGTCATCGTCGATCCCAAGGACTACTCGCAGGTGATCGAGGAGATGAAGGAGAATGGAGGGAATACCACCAAGGGCTTCCGCGAGCAGCTCGCGGTCAAGGTTTTCGACCGCACATCACAATACGATGCTGCCATTACCAATTACCTCGGCCAATGCCGCACTGGCACGGGTTGTAATTTCACGTTGAGTTTGCCGCTTGAGCAGGAACTCCGCTATGGTGACAATCCTCACCAAAAATGCTCACTCTACGGGAATTTCAATAAGTTCTTCACTCAGGTCCAAGGTAAAGAATTGAGTTATACAAATATTCTCGATATCGAGGCGGCGTCAGACCTGATTCTGGATTTTGTAAGACCTACAGTCGCCATCCTAAAGCATACCAATCCCTGCGGCGTGGGCCAAGACGATGAAGATTTAAGGATCGCATGGCAGAAGGCGTTCGAGACAGACCGGCAGGCACCATTTGGCGGCGTGATCGTGTGCAACCGGCCGCTTACAATCGAGCTCGCGCGGGTGATTTCGGAAATCTTTACTGACGTGATTATTGCTCCCGAATTTGAATCTGATGCGCGGGCTCTGCTACAGAAGAAGAAAAATCTGCGGCTCATGAAAATGAATGGTGCTTATATGTCGGAGAAGAAATCATCGGTCATTCGCTCCTGTCCTGGTGGCATCATGGTGATGGACCGGGACCACACTGCGCTCGGTTTAGAAAACTTGGAATCCAAAGTCGTCACCAAACGGCCACCCACCGAGCAGGAAATGCGTGCGATGCGCTTCGGTTGGCGGATTGTGAAACACGTGAAGTCGAACGCGATTGTTTACTCCAGCGCAGATCGGACTCTCGGCATCGGTGCTGGCCAGATGAGCCGCGTGGATTCCTCACGCATCGCCATTTGGAAGGCGAAGGAAGCCGGGCTCGACCTGGCAGGCAGCATCGTCGCATCTGATGCAATGTTCCCGTTTGCAGATGGCTTGCAATCCGCGATTGATGCGGGGGCCACTGCTTGCATCCAGCCCGGCGGCTCGATGCGGGATGAAGAAGTGATCGCCGCAGCGGACGCCGCAGGCATGGCGATGGTCTTCACCGGCCACCGTCACTTCAGACATTGATGCGGTGGGAGAGGTTACTTGGGTGAAAGCTGCGCAGGCTGCAGTTTTTGCCAATCCTCATCAGAGACGCAGCAAGGGTCGGCAGCTACCCAGTGGTCGGTGCTGATTTGCTTTAAAGAAAGGTCCATGCCGATCGTCTCTTCATAGCGAGGATGGGCGATGCGATGACCAAAGGCGCTCCCGGCAGGCGGATCGATCGGGGAGGGGACATCTCCTTCGAGCAGGACTTTTTTGCGCCTTTCCGAGGGATCGGTAGAGGGAATCGCAGAGAGCAACGCTTTAGTATAAGCATGGCGCGGATTTTGATAGATCCGCTCGGAGTTTGCTATTTCCACAATTTTCCCAAGATACATCACCGCCACCCGGTCGCTTACATGTTTCACCACCGAGAGATCATGGGCGATGAATAGATAGGAAAGGCCAAAGTCTCTTTGTAATTCCACGAGGAGATTGAGAATCTGGGATTGCACTGAGACATCAAGTGCGGACACCGGCTCGTCGCAGATGATGAGTTTCGGCTTGAGAGCGAGTGCCCGGGCGATGCCAATGCGCTGGCGTTGGCCACCGGAAAATTCGAATGAGTAGCGCTCCGCCGCGCTGGTCTGAAGTCCCACTCTGTCCAAGAGTTCATTGACCCACTTGATGCGCTCCGTTCTGCTACCTAGACCGTGAATGATATAAGGTTCTTCGATAATCGAGCGCACGCTCATCCGTGGATCAAGCGACTCCGCAGGGTCTTGAAAAATCATTTGGATATCTTTGCGCAGCGGGCGCAGCCGACCTTGGCTCATGTGGGTGATATCCGCGTTTTGAAAAATAATCTCGCCAGATGTCGGCTGGAGCAAGCGCACGAGAGCTTTGCCAAATGTGGATTTGCCACAGCCGGATTCACCCACGAGACCGAGCGTCTCACCGGGCTGGATTTCCAACGATACGCCGTCCACCGCACGAACGGCCCCTGTTTGGCGGAGCAGCACGCCACCTCTAACAGGGAAGTGCACGCAAAGATCCTTGCAGCTGAGTAGGGGCATCGGTCTATTTTCCATAACATTCGGGGCAGGTTTCCACCCAATGGCCGGGCATGACTTCGGCGAATTTCGGCCGCTCACGAGTTACGGGTGAGTTGCGGCCCATGCGTTGGCAGAACCGGCAGCCGTGAGAATAATCCGCGAGAGACGCGACGGTGCCGGGGATGGTGTAGAGCAATGATTTCGAGGGAGTGTCCATCCTGGGAATGGAGCGGATGAGGCCTTTGGTATAGGCGTGCAATGGATTCGTAAAGATCACGGAAGCGGTGGCTTTTTCCACCACCCGCCCGCCATACATGACGACGACTTCATCGCATGTCTCCGCAATCACCCCTAGGTCATGGGTGATGAGCACGGTGGCCATTCCCATCTCAGACTGGAAGCGTTTTAGTAAATCCAGGATTTGGGCCTGCACGGTCACGTCGAGTGCCGTGGTAGGTTCATCTGCGATGAGTAATGATGGCTTACAAGCAAGCGCTAAAGCGATCACGACCCTTTGGCGCATGCCGCCGGATAGATGGTGCGGATAATCCATCATCCGTTTCTCGGGGGCGGGAATCCGGACGGCGGCGAGCATCTCGGTGGCGGCATCCCACGCATCACGTTTTGAAATTTTCTGATGCACTCGGAAGATTTCGGAAACTTGTTTTCCAATCCGGTGCACAGGATTGAGCGCGGCCATCGGTTCTTGGAAAATCACGCCGATCTGTGCTCCACGGATTTTGCGAAGTTCATCATCCGTGGCACGCACCAAGTCCTTGCCTTGGAAATGGATATGGCCGCCGAGAATTTTACCCGATGGCTGGGGTAGTAGCCGCACGATGGACATGGCAGTCACGCTCTTGCCACAGCCAGACTCGCCGACGATGCCTACGGTTTTGCCCTCCGGCACGTTGAATGAAACATGGTCCACCGCACGGAGAAGGCCTCGGTCAGTCTCGAATGAGGTGATCAATTGGTCCACCTCCAAGATGTTTTTAGGAGTGGCGCTCATGGCTCTGTTGGAAGTGCTTCTGGAGTGATGGGAGGTTCGCTTTCGGTCTCCGGCGGTGTAGGAACTTGGCGGTAGTCTGCAATTACACGGGTAGTCTCTTCAAAAACTTTACCGGAACGGCGGGCGGCTTGGGTCTCATCATAGATCTCTTTATCGATCCAATACACATAACTCTCATGCGGATCAAAAACTACGGGTGGGCTGAAGCGCGTTTCTTCGGTATCCGGCCAGCGGACCCAGCGCCACGAGCCGATTCTGATGAAATCCACTGCATATCCAGGGACAAAGATCGCTTCGTCGTGGATGATGTGTTGTAGCTTTTTTACCGCGATGCCCAGCTCTTCTTTGGTGCGGGCCGTCCGCACTTCGACGCTAAGTTTATCTGTATCCGCGCGGCCCCAAGCAAATAGATTATTGGTTTGTGGCTTGATATTGCCCTTCTGATCGAAGGCATTGGTGGAATGTAAAAACTGATGAAAATCCGGCATTGGTGGTGTGGTATTCCACGCGGCGAAGGCGATTTCATGCTGTTTCTGCATATTTTTCCGGTAGGACACAGTGGCCTCAAGACCGTCTAACCGAATTTCCAAGCCACAGGATAATGCTTCTTCTTTGAGGAGGGCGAAGACGCGATCGAGGATTGGCACATTCGGATAAGTAATCGCAACAGAAAGCAGAGTGCCATCGGGCTTTGCAAGGATGCCTCCGCGTCCTTCGGTGGTGAAGCCGGCTTTGCGGAAGGCCTCACGCGCCGCGGTGATGGAAAATGGCCGCGCGGTGATGGATGGGTCACTCAGCCCGATAAATCCTTCGTTAAATGCGTTGAGCCTTTGGTAATCGCCGCGGTAGATTACATTGATGACCTTTTGCCAATTGATCGCATGCTGGATGCCGATTCTTACATTCAAGTCACTGAGTAGTGGCTTGGTCACATTCAGATAGAGTCCGAGGGGGACTTTCGGGAAGCGGGTAAAGAAGGTGGTGCGCTCGATGTAGCCATCATAGACTGGTGGAATTTCCGATTTTTCATACCATAACTCCGGCCGGGTAAGGCCAAAGGTATCGAGCTGGCCGGCGCGGAAGAGTTCGAAAGCCTTGGAAGGATCCCGGACTACGGTGTGGACGATTTTATCCGTATTGAAACGATGTTTGTAGTATTTCCGGTCCTTGGCCCACCAATCTTTCACTCGGGATTGAGTGATGGAGACGCCCTTGATCACATCCTCCGGCAGCACCTCGTAGGCACCCGTGGTGGGGCGGAATTTCCATTGGTAGCGCTCGGTGTAGTCCGGACCGTATTCTTTATAGAAATGTTCGGGACTGGGGGTGAGGCCGCCGGCGATGAGTGGGCCAAAGACGACTGCCTCGGGCAGGGAAATCGAAAGTGTGGACTCATCATACATCGCGACTTGGGCGATGTATTCGCGGTAGTATTGCTTTTGAAACGGATTCACCACGTTGTCAGAAACATTGACATAGACGCTCATGAGATAGTCCCGTGCGGAAACTTTAATCCCATCAGAATAGCGAGCCTCTGGATCGATGCGGAAATAGACGGTGCGGCCATCACTGGAGACGGCCCATTGATTGGCAATGCCCGGGATTAATTCAGTCGTCTTGCCGTGAGAGGAGACGAGAGACATATCGATATTATCATAGATTTCGCCACGGAATGAATTGTTAGAGTTATCGCCGAAAGGTCGCAACGTCGGAGGGAAGTCTGGGATATAGAACCTGATCGCGCCGCCTTTTTTTGCCCGGGGATCGCCGATCTCGGGTTGGTCCATGCCGTCTTTCCATTCAAGATCAGTTGGCACATCTGCGGGAGTTGCGATTTTCAGGTAGTCTCCCAAATCCATTCGGAACTGCCATTTTGCGAGGTCACGAGCAGTGCTTTCGGCAAGGGCTTCGAGTCTGAGTTTTTCATCGCCAGTCGCAGTGATCAGTTGGGCAGCAAGCTCTGCGGCTTGCTTTTGAGAGGCGGCTTGTTGAGTGACCAGCCAGTCTTTGATGTATTGATTGTAGCGGGGAATGAATTCATCGAAGCCCGAAGTGCGTTGGGCAGTGGGGCCTTCCTGCTTGCACGCCGTTAGTGTGAGTAGGCAGAGGCTTGCACCGAGCAACGATAGGTAAAATTTGAATCGATGAACCATCAACGGTAGTAAGTGAATTTTTTAGGATCGAAGGCTTCACGCACAGCTTCGCCGATGAAGGTGATTAAAATCAAGAGTCCGACGAGCACAACGAAGGTGGAAGTGACCAACCATGGTGCCGAGAGATTGGAGAGGCCATCATTGAGAAGGCGGCCCCAGGTGGCGTCCTTTGGTGGCAAGCCGAAGCCAAGATAATCGAGACCCGTGAGGGAAAAAATCAGGCCAGAAACGGTGAATGGAACCAAGGTCACGATGATCGCTACGGTATTTGGCAGTAGATGGCGGAAGATGATGCGAGGCGTGCGCGCGCCTAGGACCCGGGCGGCGGAGATATAGTCTCGCTCTTTATCTCGATAAGCGGCGGTGCGCATTAATTCTGTCATTCCCATCCAGCCGAAGATCACAAGAATGGTGAGAATCACAGGCAGGCCTTTGAAATTTTCAGGCACAAAGCTTGAGAAAATAATCACTACAAACAGAAACGGAGTGTTTGAGAAGACTTCGATCAATCGCTGCATGACTAGGTCGAACCATCCGCCGAAATAGCCCATCATCATCCCAAGGCTGATGCCAATGATATAGACAATTGGCAGAAAGATGATTGCCGCTTTGAAATTTACCTGAAGTCCACCATAGAGGTAAGCGAGCACATCATAACCTTGAGAAGTAGTGCCAAGCCAATTTCCTTCCTCGGGAATCGGTGGCGCGGGATGATATTTCACGGCACGGAATTCTCCGGTGGGCAGAGCGAGGAATTCTTCCACAGTGCCGGTGCCGGTGAAGTTGCCGTTTGCCAAAATGCCCTTCTGGAAATCGCCACTATAGACTGGGGCACCCTCTGCGTTCCAGCCATCGAAGGGTCCGGTGAGCACGCCCTTGCGCATGGCATGGCGCAGGTGCATTTGAGATGCCTCGACGTCGAAATAGCGCGCGGCCAGCCCCCAATAGGGTTTGCGGTCACCTTTTTCGTAATAGAGACCTTCGCGCAAGACCAGAGGTATCGAACGCGGAGGAAGTGTATCTCCAGTGGGATCATACGGAATCAACGGCATGATGACTTTGCCTTGTTGATTTTTCTCAAAAAGTTTCTTCAGCTCGCGGTAATCCGCTTTGACTTCCGCGCGCTCGCCCTGGATGCCGAAGTCCTTGTTTTTTAAATCATTGGGCATCAGCGCTGGGAAAACCCACTCATTGTTATATTTCACCGCCAAGGCCCGCTTGCCGACAATTAGCTGATCCAGCCCTGCGACGAGCGCGAGGATGAGCAGAATGATGAGCGAGTAGTAGCCACGCTTGATTTCACAAAACCGGCGGATGCGGCGCTCAGTCATCGGATTGATCGGGCCGCGCATCCAAGAGCGGATGACCATCCAAAGTCCGAGTAATATCATGATGGCGACTGCCAAGTAGCCGAACCATGGAAATCGATCTCCCGCTGCCAGTTTGTAGCTCAGCCATGGCACCTCGCGGCTTGTTTCAAAAAACCACCGGGCGGTGGGGAACGCGATTCCCATCACCTCGCCGGTGGCGGCCAGTAATCCCAGGGTGATGAAAAAAATTCCTATGGTGCGCATCACTATTTAAATTTAATCCGAGGGTCCACTAGCGCGACGATGAAGTCGGAGAGCACATTGCCTAATAACATCAGAAACGCGGCGATGGTGAGGGTGCCCATGATCACGGGCGTATCACGCGCAATGACGGCCTGATATTGGAGCAACCCGAAGCCCTGAATATCAAACACGGATTCCACCAACATTGAGCCACCTACGAAGATCGTCACCAAGCTGCCAAGGCTCGTCGCCACAGGAATCATTGAATTGCGGAAGGCGTGGAAAAAAACCGCCCTGCGGAAGCTCATGCCCTTGGAAACGGCCGTGCGAACGTAGTCTGCGGCGAGGTTATCCATCAGGTTATTTTTCGTCAGCATGGTGAGCATGGCGAAGCCGCCGATGACATAACAGATCAACGGCAACACCGTGTGATGGGCGAGATCCTTGACCTTGTCCCACTGGCCCATCTGCGCGAAGTCCGGGCTGGTGAGCCCGAATAATGGAAACCAGTTCATGCGAGCACCCAGATAAACCACCAAGATCGCCCCGAGGGCGAAGCCGGGAATCGAGTATCCCACGAAGATCAGCACAGAACTGATGGAGTCTAAAAACGTGCGATGTTTCAAAGCTTTTAAAACCCCCAAGGGCAAGCACACCGCGTAGGTAATGGCCGCCGAAAGCAGGCCGAAGTAGATGGCCACCGGCATCCGTGAGAGGATCATTTCATGCACAGGATCATTGTAAACGGTGGAGCGGCCGAAATCTCCCTGCAGCAGACCTGCCAAGCGGGTCTGATAGACAATCGCGCGGGCGCGATAGCTGGGAGCTTCTCCCGGACCCGTGTTCCTGCGTTTGAAGCGGATTTGGCGGTCCATTTCCGTTTCGTAGCGGACTTTCCAGCCCTCCTCGCTCACGGGTTTTCCGGTTTCGGCAAAGGTGGCGGAGGTGATTTCCTCGCCGGATCGCACCACCCGCACGAGCCGCCCGTCGCTGCGGAGGACGATGGATGCGGTGGTTTCCAGATCGACGCCGCCGCCAATGGTTTCTTCACCGCGGCTCCCGTATTCGCCTTTGGAAATCCGCGTTTCCCGAGGGAGAATGCCCAGCCATTGGCAGTAGCTGATGAAGATACTTTTATCGAGGCCGAATTGTTCTTCCAACTCCTCGAGTTGTTCCTCGCTGAGCCCGCCTTGTGCTTGGTTTGACGATGAAGTGGGCTTGCCACCTTGCTCGCCGCCGGCGGCAGCGGCCTGTAACATCCGGTCGGCAGCGCCACCTGGCACGAAGCGGGTGACCGTGAAAACAAGCAGCGTGATCCCGATCAGAGTGGGCGGAATCAACAGCAGGCGGCGGATAAAGTAACTTTTCACAACGAGGAAGCTGAGGAATTACTAGTGCTGAAGGAGGGGCTGGCAAGCCCGCAAGCAAATTCATCGATAGTCTTATCTTTTAGGATGGGTGCGCTGGGCATTTCTCATTTTCGTATGATGAGCTTAATGCACAACATCAGTGGAACCAAAACACGAGCATGCATGGGAAATTACCAAAAATCAGACGACCTCGATTAGGTAATTTCGGACGATGACAATTTGGGATTTCTGTACCTTGCATCCTAGCAGCGACTTCGGTGCTTCCTTCCATAGCGTGCAGGATTACTCCATTGGCTTCTTGGAAATGCGACGCACGAGACGCTCCAGGATACGACGTGGATTTCATTGTGGTCTAAAAAGCCGTGCTGTAGATGCTACCTTCGGAGTCCTAGAATTTGCCAAGTGGCCTCAGTGGTAAGCTCAGACACGCGGTCTGGTAGCGTGCCACAGGACACCGAAAACCACGCCAGTCCCTTGTATGGTCCAAGTTCGCCACTAGTAAATTCTTGGCCGATGAATTTGAGTTTCTATCGCTCCATCGTCGTGGGGAAGCCCGACGGAGCGCCACCAGAAAGGTAAGAATAATTTCTCACCTATGTATCAGTCCAGTGAGAAAATGCGTGGCTGAATAGCCCATGGGGTCAACTAAGTAGGTAAAAATCATTCTCGCTCATCAAAGTTTCACTCGAAAAACTGAACTTACAGGAAAAGTTACTTCCGGAATTTAATGATGGGTCTGGTAACTTCGTCGGTTTGCAGGTAGCCGAGACCGAGCAGGCGCTTCTCGATATCCGGGAGATGCGCGGCACCCCATGGGATGTAAATTTCCTCATAGCTTGGGGCCATTTCTAAATAACGTTTCATCAAGACATCATTGCGAGTGAGGATCAGGCCGTCTTTGAAAAGGCTTTCCAACTCGGCACCGGTGACATTGCCGATGTCTGGAGCGACCATTTTGCTGAGATCCGGGGAACTTGCGATTTGGAGTAATTTGACTAAAAGATCAAGGTGATGGGGCTTTAAATCTGACACATCGATATCGGCATCTTGCCATGTGACGAGTGGGTTCGGAATGGGGGCTGGCACCGTGGGAATCATCGAATCAGGCGGCGGTTGCACGCTGGGGTGGAGTGCTTTTTGCGCCTCGATTCCGAGCATTTTTGCCCAGCGTTCATAGGTTTTCCCGTTGGCGAAGTCTTCCGGGATGACTTTGTTGCGATCAGACACGCCCTCGGTGAGGACGAGCCGTTTGCCACCCGCTTGGGGGATGGCATTGATCCGCTCTTTCAAGCCGGTGTAATAGGAATCGTCGCCAATATGCATCATGCCGACGAGGTGAACTTTGCGGCCGTCTTTGGCGAAGACCCGCTCGGTGAGATTGATTCCCTTTGTGGAAAAGCCGACGTAGTCGCCTAGCATGTTTTGCGCCCCGTAGGCGTATCCTACGATCCACACCGGAAGTGTGATCAAGCCGATGATCAACCATGCGGCAAACGCAGCGACAGAATGCAGGGGCTGGATCCAAGGGCGGTCCGAGATCCATTTCATCTTGGCGATGGCCATCAAAAGGTAGGTCAACGTGAAAGCGAGCAGGGCGACATCGATGATGCGGGCTGCAAGCGAAGTTTCTAAAAACATATTGAGCGGGAAGCCGAGGGAGGCCCGCGAGAGGATGAGAAGATTCACTCCGATGAGAACTCGCTTGGGGAGTGCCGCCACCACGATGCCAGCGACAAATAGCAGCGAGCTCAGAATGACGGTGATCATCAAACTAGGCGAACTTTGAAACAGCAGATCGCCGGGGTGGGAGAAATCCGCCCATGTGATCCATGCGGCCAGCAGGGTGAGCAGCAGTGCGATGGCGGTATTGAAGCTCGCCTTGGAGCTGTGGCCGGGGATCTCTGGATTCATAGCTGGTGGAGTTAAAATAATGAGGCTTATAAATTGATCTTCAGCCAGCAGGCGAGAGGGTGAAATCTTCCTTGCCGTCTTTCATCAGCCAGCCTTGCTCCAGAAGCTGGGCGCGGAGGGTGTCTGACTCGGCCCAGTTTTTGGCAAGGCGGGCGGCCCAGCGGGCATCGGCGAGGGCTTGGATGGCCGAGGGGATGACGGTGGATTCATTATCGGCAAGTTCCGGTAGGGTGATGCCGAGGGCGCGGAGGATGCGGTTCATGCCGGTGAGGGCGGCGGCGGCGTCCGGGCCGGTTAGATTGGCGGCTTCGCGGAGGCCGGTGAAGATCCCGCCGAGAGCGCCGGGGGTATTGAGATCGTGGGTGAGGCTTTCCCAAGCGGGTAGGAATGGCCCGAAGTCCGCAGAGGTGACGACGGTGCCGGGCTCAATTTTACTGGCGAGTTGGCGGGCGCCTTTTGCAAGCTTGGCAAGGGCCTCGCGTGCTCCTGAGAGGGAATCCAGGGTGAAATTTAACGGCTTGCGGTAATGTGCGCCGATGAGCACGTAGCGGACTTCCATGGCGGTGAAGCCTTTTGCCGCGAGGTCTGCGAGGGTGTAGAGATTGCCAAGGGACTTGGACATTTTCCGGCCGTCCACCAGCAAGTGGGTGATGTGGAACCAGTTTGCAGCAAACTGGCCACCGCAGGAGCATTCGCTTTGGGCAATTTCGTTTTCATGATGGGGGAAAATCAGATCGACTCCGCCGGAGTGGAGATCGAAGGAATCACCAAGGTATTCTTTGATCATGGCGGAGCATTCGAGGTGCCAACCGGGGCGGCCTTCACCCCATGGTGACGGCCAGAAATTCTCGCCATCCTCGGGGCGGCGGGCTTTCCAGAGGACGAAGTCTGAGAGGCTGTCTTTCTCGTATTCGTCGGAGCTGGAACGGGTATTTTGGGTTTTCCCGAGGTCTAGCTCGCGTTCATCGAGGCGAGAGAGGCGACCGTAGGCGGGGAAGGAGGAAATCTTGAAATACACCGAGCCGTCGCCAGACGGGTAGGCGTTGCCTTTGCCGATGAGCTCCTGGATCATGGCGATCTGTTGGGGGATGTGCTCGACGGCCCCGGGCTCGATGTGGGGCGGCAGTAGGCCGAGTTTCTCGCAATCGGCGTGGAATTTCTCAGTCCAGCCAGCGGTGAAAGCGGTGAGGGCTTGGCCGGCGGCTTGGGAATCGCGGATGGTTTTATCGTCCAGATCGGTGATATTGCGGACGTGGAGCGTGCGGGTGCCACCCGTCTCAAGGGTGCGGCGGAGCACGTCTTGAAGCACGAAAGTGCGAAAATTCCCGATGTGAGCCGGGCCGTAAACCGTGGGGCCGCAGCAGTAAAATCGAAACGTGGTGCCGTCGATGGGAGTGAGGTTTCGCTCGGATCGGGAAAGCGTGTCAAAAAGCAGCATGGCGGGATTTAGACAGCACTGGGCAGGGGAGCAAGTGTGGGATGTGCGTGAGGTGGGATTTTTCTCGGGCGGGAGTGGTGATATTTGTCAAATTCAGAGTTTGGATTTGGCTGGAATAAGGATTATAACTAAGCCAGATGGCTGAGGTGAAAGACGAGCGTGTAAAGCAGGCGACGATTGGGGCGGTGATTCTGCTGACCATTGCCATTTTGGTGCCGAGTGCGCTGCTGGGTTGGCGCTTGCTGCCGGGGTTGTGGGGTGAGTGGCTGGGCACTTTGGCGGGGCTGCTGACGACTCCGTTCGTGATGGAAACGAGTTTTGTGATTTTGGGGCTACTCATTGTAGTCAGCATCAATCACAGGCGGCGAATGAAAGACGGGGACGACTTTGTGTTTCTAGAGCAGGTGGATGATACGAATGTTCCGAATCATTTGCCCGATCAGGCGAAGTGGGCGTTGTATCGGGACAAGCCTGAAAATCTGATTCCGCTCACTTTACTTGAGAAAGCCGAGGGTGCCTTCGCAATCGGTGAATATAATTCCGCCTCCTTGATGATCAGTGAGATGGAGCTTTCCGAGCTCAAACAGCGGGACACTCTCGTTTTGAGAATGGCGCTAGCCAAGGCCACCGGAAAAATGGATCTTTTTGCCGCTTTAGAGCAAGAAGTGGGAGGAAAGCTGGCCAAAGACCAAGGGTGAACGATTGACTCCGAGCGATGGCAGGCTTGCTACAATCACCAGAAAAAGAACTTCGTTTCACCCGCTCCGGGCAAGCGGTGGGATTCTGGCTGCTCGCTGCGATACTCGCTTCAGTGGCGGTGACGCTGCTGGCAACCGCGTTTTACCGCGACATCAACCCGAAGCTACCGCACCCCGCATGGACCCTATTGCCGTTCATTCTTGCGGCGGTGGCTGCGAAATTGGCGTTCAATCTCACGAAGCATGCGTATTTAATTCTTACACCGCTTGGAATCGAGATTTTCCCGTTCTTTCGTCCATCGGTGGGGATGCAATTGGTGGTCTGGCAGGAACTTGCGTCTGCGGAGGTAAGTGAAAATTTCACGCAGCTCACCCTCCACCGCGATGTTGAAAAGACTTCAGGGATTCACCTTTCTCTGAGACCAATTCGCGAGGACCGAAGGAGCTTGCTTGCCAAAGCGGTGATTGGGCGGCTATCTCCGGGCAGCCCGAATGGCTGAATTTCCCATGCGCCCGCACTCCAGACAGATCCTCACCGTAGAAGAAACTTTCGGCCAAAATGGCTGGCATTGCGAACTCATCGAGGGTCGTGAGGTGTTGCAGGCTGGCTTCGATGCGCATCACACCCGCGTCGCGCTGATCGCTCAGGCATACCCGCAACTCAATGCGCTAAGCATCGTTTCCGAGTCAAAAATGGCGCTGGGCGAGGAGCATCTGCCGGTGGTGCTGGAGCTGCTGGCGAGGGCGAACAAACAGCTCACGCTGGGTGGATTCGAGTATGATCTGGATCGCGAGTTTCTGGTTTTTCGCATCACAAATTTATTCGAGCGCGAGAAATACGACTCAGACATCATTTCCTCGATGGTTCACTGCGCCATCGCAGAGCTGGACCGGATCACGCCTTACGCCGGGGTAGTCCGGAATACTCCGGTGGATCTGTTGGGCGATCTCGATTTACCGCGCCTGCTGATGCGTGAAGATATCCTCCCACCCGTGCCGGGAGATGAGGAAGAGGAAGAATATTGATATGAAAATTTTGTCGCTCATTTTTCTATTGGTTTCGCCGCTTGCTGGAATGGCGGCTGCACATCCTTCCGATTCTTGGGAATGGACGCTTGAGAGCGGCTACTTGTGGAAAGTGGGCAGCAATTCAGACATCGATTACGAGATCATTCCCACCCAGCTCAGCTTGCGCACGCCGGTGGTATGGACGTGGTGGGAAGCTGCGGATGGGGCGAAGCTGGTGGTGTGGAGTCGCTACTCGGCATTGTGGGAAACGATCACCAGCGGGCCTGAAGACGTCTATCTCGGAGTGACGGCCGCTCCTTCGATTGAGTATTGGTTTCCCTCGCAGATGACATCCGCGTTTTTCTCAATCGGTGGCGGCTTTGGTTGGTTGGATAGCTCCGGTGGTGAGCAGGGACAGGGGCAGGATTTTACGCTGAATTGGTTCAGCCAGCTAGGGTTGCGACAGAAAATTACGGCTAATGTTTCTTTGTTAGGCGCTATCTATTTCACCCATCATTCGAATCTTGGAATGACCGATCCCAACCCGGGAATCGACGCGATTGGCTTCACTTTAGGTGCTGCCTGGAAATTCTAGATCGTTTGAATCGTGCGGAAGGTGAGGTTGATCCGCGGGGTCGTGATTTTTTTGGTTTTCGGGATACTGTGCAGCCAATGAGCTTGGGTGGCGTCCTTCATCACCAGCAGGCTGCCGCTTTCAAGAACCAGAGAAATTGTCTGCAAGGTGGATTCGTGCTTCAGGGAAAATTTCCGCTCCGCGCCGAAGCTCAACGAGGCGATGCACGGATTTTCTCCCAGCGTTTTTTCATCATCACTATGCCAGCCCATGCCCTCGCCGCCGTGGTGATAGAGATTGAGTAAGCAGGAATTGAAATTCACGCCCGTAATTCGCTGGACGATCTGTTTCAATTCCAGCAATTCCGCCGTCCATGGCAGCGGCTGCTTGGTGGTGCCCGAGTAGCTGTAAGCGAATCCCGCATCGCCATACCAAGCGACTTTCCGCGCGGTGATGATGCGTTTGCCAAACATGATCAATTCATCTTGCTGCCAATGATCGGCATGGAGAAAGGCTGTGAAAAATCGTTCTTCCTCAGCCAAGGAGAAAATCCTGCCGAAGTAGTTCAGAGTGCCGTCGCATGGCAGTAAGTTAAGATTTGGTTCATTTCCAAATAGATCCATCGCCACCGTTCATAACCACGCCGCACCATAAAGCCATCGGAAATGCGGGGTTCTCCCTTCGATGGAGTTGCCAGTAGCGCGGCCTTGGGCTTCACTCCGGGCCGTGATGATTTCTCTCGAAGACGCCCGTCAGTTGATCTGCTCCCATGTCGCCCCGCTGCCGGGTGAGCTGGCAAATCTCGCCGAGGCGGGCGGCAGAGTCTTGGATGAGGCGATTCTGGCAGACGAGGCCTACCCTTCTGGCGATCGCTCGACCATGGATGGCTACGTGATCGGCGGAGATGAACTGCCGGGAAAATTTTCCGTCATAGGGGAGGTGGCTGCGGGAGCGACGCCGGGCAAGTCCTTGGGAAAAGGCGAGGCCATGCGGATTTTCACCGGTGCTCTGATCCCCGCGGGCGGTGGCCGCGTGATCATGCAAGAAGACGTAGAGAGGGCAGGGGATGAAATTTCGATCAACGGCTTCTCGGATCAGCGCTTGATTCGCACCAAAGGTTCCGAAGCGCAGCCGGGGCAAATGTTACTACCGGCAGGCAGCCGCTTGGGCGCTGCGGAAATTGCGATTCTTGCCCAAGTCGGCGCGGTGAGGCCATCGCTCATCCGCCATCCGCGTGTCCGCCATCTTGCCACCGGTGATGAGCTCGTCGCTCCCTCACAAACACCCGGCAGCGGCCAAATCCGGGACACAAATTCCAGTTTACTCGCCACGCTCCTGAGTGAAATGGGCATCCCTAGTCTGGAATCCACCCGCGTGGCAGACGATCCCGCAGCGCTTGCCAGTCTCGCAGAAGGCGACTGGGACGTGCTGCTGATTTCCGGCGGAGCCAGCGTGGGCGACTACGATTTCGGCGCCGAATCACTCCGCCGCCTGGGATTTGAAATTCATTTCTCCAAGGTCAATCTACGCCCCGGGAAGCCGCTCACCTTCGCCACTCGCGGCCAGCAAATCGCCTTCGTCATCCCTGGCAATCCCGTCTCACACTTCGTCTGCTTCCACGTCGCCATCCGGCTTGCTTTCGAGCGGCTCTGCGGATTGCCAGTGGCGTGGGATTTTCTCACCCTAGAAATCGCAGGTGGCGAGGAAGTGAAACCTGACTCCCGAGAAACGTTTTGGCCCTCCAGAGTTGCGATACAAAATGGAAGACTTGTCATTTTCCCCAAGCGCTGGTCCACTTCCGGCAACACGTTTTCACTCGCTGGCACTAACGCGCTTGCCCGTGTGAACGCGGACTCGCCAGTCAACGGCACCATCCAGTCGCTGCTCCTCCACCCGCTATAATACCATGGCCAGATCAAATTTTTCCCACCTCGATGCCGAGGGCAGCGCCCGCATGGTGGATGTAAGTGCCAAGCCACCGCAACAGCGCCGCGCCACCGCCGCAGGCTTCATCGAATGCGCCGCAACCACCGTGCAGGCACTTAAGGATCAAGCACTTCCGAAGGGCGATGTGCTCACCGTGGCCCGCATCGCCGGCATCCAAGCCGCCAAGATCACGGATCGGCTGATCCCGCTATGTCATAGTTTGCCGCTGGACCAAGTGCAGATCGATTTCGAAATTCAGCCTAACGGCATCGCCATCCGGGCCACCGCCATCACCACCGCCAAGACCGGTGTGGAAATGGAGGCGCTCACCGCTGTTTCCGTCGCCGCACTGACGGTTTACGATATGTGCAAGGCCGTCGATCAATCCATGACCATCGGCCAGATCCGCGTGGTGGAGAAAATTAAACAATGAAAATTGCCCGCCTAACCTTGAGCGATCGCGCCAGCGCGGGAGTTTACCAAGACCTCAGTGGCCCGGAGATCGAGCGCGTTTTCACCGAGGGCGGAGCTGCAGTAGAAATCGAATGGCTACGCCTCATTCTACCTGATGACCGCGCCGATATTGAAATGCTACTTCGCAAACTATGCGATCAAGATCACTGTGATCTCATTCTCACCACCGGCGGCACCGGTCCCTCAGCGCGTGATGTCACCCCGGAGGCAACTAAGGCCGTGCTCGAGCGTGAGTTACTCGGCTTCGGCGAAGTCATGAGGATTCAAAGTTTTGCCAAGGTCCCCACCGCCATCCTCTCCCGGTCCACCGCCGGCACCCGTGGCCGCACGCTCATCGTCAATCTTCCCGGAAATCCTAAAGCCATCGGCGAATGCCTGCCGCTAGTCATGCCCGCCATCCGTGAGGCGATGAGGCATCTTAGCGAGTGAAGGAGACGATCGCTGCGATTTGGCGATGTGTTACTGAAAATAGCAATTTTATCGGGAACCAAGATTGGCGAAATTCATCTTTGGGTAAATTTCCCTCATTTTCGAATTGATTTCTGCGAGTGATTGATTACTTTCTCCTCGCAACCCCAATTTTTATGAGCAAAGAACGCATGGACGGCGCACAAGCGCTAATCAAAACTCTCGATGAACTCGGGATCGAATACATCTTCGGCTATTCAGGTGGCGCGGCGATTCCTATTTTCGACGCCCTTGAGACGGTCAAAACCAAAATGAAGTTCATCCTCGTGCGCCACGAGCAAGGAGCCGTCCACATGGCAGACGGCTACGCTCGCGCCACTGGCCGCCCTGCCGCGGTGCTCGTGACTTCCGGCCCGGGTGCCGGAAATACCGTCACTGGCCTGATGACCGCGATGATGGACTCCGTGCCGATGATCGTGATCACCGGCCAGACCGTCACTTGGATGCTCGGCAAGGATGCTTTCCAAGAAGCAGACATTTTCGGCATCACCATTCCCGTGGTGAAGCATAACTACTTGGTCAAGGAGACCAACGCTCTCCCGCGCATCGCCCGCGAGGCCTACCACATCGCCACCACAGGCCGCCCCGGTCCGGTTCTCATCGATGTGCCGAAGGACATTTCCCAAGGGCCATTCTCTGGAGAAATGAACCCACCTTTCAATCTCCCAGGCTATGATCCATCTTCCGCCTTCCAGATCGATAGTGATGGGGTGAAAAAAGCCGCAGACCTCATTTCCAAGGCCAAGCGCCCCGTCATCCTCGCGGGCCAAGGCTGCATGATCGCCCGCGCCGACAAGGAGTTGATGTATCTCGCGGAAACTCTCGGTGCCCCCGTGACTTCCACTCTGCTCGGCAAGGGTGTCTTCCCGGAAACCCACCCGCTTGCGCTGGGCATGCTCGGGATGCACGGCACCGCCTATGCCAACAAGGCGATGGTCGAGTGTGACCTGCTCATCAATATTGGTTCCCGCTTTGACGACCGCATCATCGGACAGCCCGCAAAGTTCTGCAAAGACGCGAAAATCATCCACATTGATATCGATCCCGCAGAAGCCGGCAAAATGATCGTACCAGATGTCATGATCGTTGGCGATGCCAAGGCGGTGCTTGCCGAGATCAATGAAAAGATCGGCCAACTTGACACTTCCGAATGGCTCACCAGACTTGATGGTTATAAGAAGAAATTTCCGCTGAGTTATAAGAAACAAGGTGGATTGCGGATGCAGCAAGTCATCGATGAGCTATATGAACTCACCCAAGGTAAAGCCATCGTTTCCACTGATGTGGGCCAACACCAAATGTGGGCCGCACAATTCTATAAGAACCACGAGTCCTATCATTGGTTATCCTCCGGTGGTGCCGGGACGATGGGCTTCGGTTTCCCCGCTGCCATCGGTGCCCAGCTCGCATGTCCGGACAAGACTGTCATCTCCATTTCCGGCGATGGTGGCTTCCAGATGACCTTGTTCGAGCTTGCCACCGCACAGATTCACAAGCTCCCAATTAAGATTGTGGTGTTAAACAATCATTACCTCGGCATGGTGCGCCAGTGGCAGGAATTGTTCTATGATGACCGCACCTCCGGCGTGGACCTCATCGGAAATCCTGATTTCTGCAAACTCGCCGCCGCCTACGGCATCCCTTCCGTGCACATCAAGCGCCCGGCCGATGTCACCAAGCAGTTGGAAAAAGCCCTCGCCTATAATGATGGCCCTATCCTCATTCACGCCGAGTGCATCAAAACGGAAAATGTTTTCCCGATGATCCCTGCTGGAGCTGCTCTCGAAGATATGATCACCGAAGCTCCTAAAACGAAAATGGCCAAGCCCGTAGGTTCCACGTGATCTTATCTACCAACCGGAAATTTTAAATCGGAAATCTTAAGTCCAATCTACTATGCCATCTATCGTCACCACTGACACCCCCGTTACGCCTCCCATGAAAATTCATGGCCCGAGTCACACCCTATCCGTGCTGGTAAGCAATGAGCCCGGCGTGCTCATGCGGATTTGCCAAGTCTTCTCGCGCCGTGCTTTCAATATCGATTCGCTCGTCGTTTCCGAAGGTCGCAATGCGAATTTCTCCCGCATGACCATCGGCGTCTCCGGCGATCCTAAGGGCCTGGAGCAGATCATCATGCAGGTGAATAAGCTCATCGATGTGATCCACTGCTCCGAGCATGATGCCGAGGACGCAGTGGTGAAAGAACTCATCATGGTGAAATTTCTCGCAAGTGATGAGCAACGCACGGAAGCCCTCCAAATCATCGAACACTTCGGCGGCAAAACCGTGGACCTCACCCTCACCTCGATGATCGCCTTGGTTTCTGGAAATTCTGCCAAGATTGATGCTGCCATCAGCATGTTTTCGCAGTTCGAGATCATCGAAACCGTCCGCACCGGCAAGGTCGTGATGGCCCGTGGCGAGCAGCCGACCTAAGCTGGAAGTCAAAATCAGGGTTTTTTCAGACCGCGCCGAAATTAATTTTCGGCGCGGTTTGCTTTTTTAAATGCGGATAGCGATCGCTTTAGGGACACGTCGGCATCGATTATGAGAACACTCAGCATGTCCAATCTCCGCTTCGCGACTGATTCAATTTAATACACTTAGGAAATCTCCCCGTCTAACAATTAAGCGGAATTGATGACCATCGGAAGGTAAAGCCCAGTTGCTAAATAAGGCTTCTGAGGATCTGCTCAGAAGGTTTAAGGAGAAATTTGAAAATTTACGGCACGGCAGTTGCTACGAGGATTTTGTAATTTTGGCTTCTCCCATATTAACATTATGAAAATTAAATCATCCTTATTCGCAGCTTCGGCTGTCTTCGTTGTTGGCATGCATGCATCAGATGCTGCAGTAGTATTAAGTGAATCATTCGGCTATGCTGATGGCCCTCTTATAAGTGCCACAGGCAGCCCTTGGGTCACCCATAGTGGAACAACTCCAGGGCAAGTCGATGTTACTGGAGGAACTGTGAATCTCACAAGTTCTGAGACTGAAGATGTCAATGCGCCCTTGACGGGAGCTCCTTATTCAACTGGCCTTCTCACCGCGACATTCTCAGTGAATTTTTCCGCGTTACCCACAGCTGTCGGCACTTACTTTGCCCACTTCAAGGACTCGACTACTGGATTCCGTTCAAGGCTTGTCGCAAACACGACTGACGCTGGAACAGGTCTGTTTCGCTTAGGTATTTCAAATGCAGGAGGTAGCGTCGCCACTACTACAAACGTCGCGACAGATCTTGCGCTTAATACGACTTATAGCGTTGTAATGACTTGGAACCTTGATACATTAGCCAGTACGCTTACGGTCAATGGAGGGATAGCGGCTTCGGCGCCCGATACAGCGACCGCAATTACGGTCACATCCTTCGGATTAAGACAATCCACAGGGATGGGTACTCTCACGCTGGACAATCTCAGCGTTGATTACATCCCAGAGCCAAGCAGCGCAATGTTACTTGGAGCGATGGGAATGCTTGGTATCATCCGCCGCCGCCGTTAAATCGATTTTTTTGGAACCATGGTAAAAGTCCGGTCGTCCCTTTGGGCGCCCGGGCTTTTTGGGCGCAGCCTTTGGACTGCGGTGAGTATCACCGCTTTGACGCAGGAAGTGGGCTTCTCGCATCGTGCTGAGGCTTCGGAAAAGTGTCAGAGATCACGCCCTTTATTAGGATTTAGGAGTCTTCCCAAAATGTCAGCCTACACCCCAAAGCGGTGATACTCACCGCACTCCAAAGGCTACGCCATCAGCAGGCGGCGTATTCATCTAGTGCTTACTTTAAAATTTTGTTAATGCTCTAAAATGGGAGAGAATCAACTTTCTGGTAAAGTCCGCTGGCCTCATGCCCCACCGCATTTTCTAGTAGGCAATGGGACGTTCATGGTAACAGCGTCCACCTTCGAGAAACATCTCTATTTCAACTCTAGAAAACGACTTCGGTTTCTACACGATCATCTCCACACCACTGCCGAGCTACACGGTTGGCAACTGGAAGCCTGGGCGATTATGGGAAATCATTATCATTGGATTGGTAAATCCCCGCACTCAGGGGCAGAGAATCTAGGCGAATGGATTAGGATATTACATCGAGAGACCGCTAGGTTTTTGAATGAACTAGATAAAACTCCTGGGCGCAAAGTTTGGCATAACTATCGGGAGACACGTTTGACCTTCGAGAAGTCTTATCTCGCCCGACTACACTATGTGATTGAAAATCCAGTGAAGCATGGGATCGTGGCGAAAGCAGCAGATTATCCGTGGTGTTCTGCGGCATGGTTTTCAAAACATTCGACTATTGCGTTTCAAAAGACAGTATCCTCATTTAAGATCGATCAGGTGAAGATTGAAGATGATTTTTAAATAGGCTTTGGAGTGCGGTGAGAATCACAGCTTTGACGTAGGAAGTGGGTTTCTCGCAGCATGCTGGGGCTTCGGAAAATTTCCGAGTTCTCGCCCTTTTTGTGAATTCGAGAGTCTTCCCCAAATGTCAGCCTACACCCCAAAGCGGTGAGAATCACCGCACTCAAAAGTCCTACGGACCAATGGGGGCTGGCGCAGCCTTTGGAGTGCGGTGAGCATCACCGCTTTGACGCAGGAAGTGGGTTTCTCGCATGATGCTGGGGCGTCTGATAAATTTCCGAGTTCTCGCCCTTTTTGTGAATTCGAGAGTCTTCCCCAAATGTCAGCCTACACCCCAAAGCGGTGATACTCACCGCACTCAAAAGGCTGCGCCACTACTTTGCATTACGCTGGAGCAGCGCGGCGAAGGCTCCGTCAGTTGCATCGCGGAATGGTAGGGCGCTGCGACTGTCCACTTGAGAAAACTCGGGGTGATCTTTGAGGAAATTTTCCACCAAGTCTTGATTCTCTTCCTTCTCGATGGAGCAGGTGGAGTAAACAATCCGTCCACCCGGCTTGATGCAAACACAGGCATTCTCCAGAATCTTCCGCTGTGTGAGGGCGATTTTTTCGATATCGGGTGCTTGTAGTCTCCACCGGACGTCAACTCTACGGCGGACCACGCCGGTGTTTGAACAGGGCACATCTAACAAAATTGCATCGAACAAACCATGCCAATGCGGTGGGGCGGGGAGTGTCCAATCATGCACCGAGACATCTGCCTTGCCGGCGTGGAGGCGGGTGAGGTTTTCCTCAAGGCGGGGCAGGCGTTTTTCGTTGGAATCGGTGCAGGTGAGGCCTTCGGCGGAACCGAGTGCGGCGGCGATGAGAAATGCCTTGCCACCGGGGGCGGCGCAGGCATCGAGGATTCGTTCGCCGGGCTTGGGGGCAAGGAGCTCTACTGAGTGGCGGGTGGCAGGATCTTGGATGTAAACCGCACCGGAGGCCAGCAGGGTGGTGGGGATGGAGCCTTCGAGTTGATAGAAACCAGCGGCTTCTGGGACGGGTGTGCCTGGGAGCGATTCGGGTGCCGGGGCGAGGGGATTGACCCGGAAAAAAGTGCTCGATGGGAGGTTATTCCATTCCATCAATGCTAGTACTTGTTTCTTGCCGAAGGCTTGGCGCCAGCGGTTGTAGAGCCAGTCTGGGTGCGAGTGAATGACGGCGGGTGTAAGATCATCGACATCATCGAGCATCCGTTTCTTCGAGAGCGTGGCGCGGCGCAAAACGGCGTTGATGAGGCTGCGGACGCTGGCTTTTCCGGCCTCAACGGTCTCATTGACCGCCGCGTGATCGGGTAGGCCGAGGATGAGAAGTTGGCAGAGCCCGACGCGTAGGATATCGCGGGTTTCGGCATCTAGCTTTCCGGTGCGGAGTTTGCCGATCCAGTGGTCCAGCATCCGGCGGTGACGTAGAACACCGAAAAGGATGGCCTGAAGAAGGGCGCGATCTGCCGAAGAAAGTTTGCGGCGTTGGGCGTGGCGCTCGATGAGGGTCTCGGCGTAGTCGTGGCCTTTTGCCCATGCGCGGAGGGCAGAGACAGCGGCTTGGCGGACGTGAAAATTTTTCGCGGGCATGGATGAGTGAGGTTGACGCAGGAATCCGGGAGTGTCGAAGCGAGTGGCGGTGAGTTAGCTTTAAAGAGCTGACTGCGGATTAGATAGCTAAAACGGGGAGTGTTGATTGAGAAAACGGCGCTTGGCGAGCTACTTGATTAAGCTTGGAGCAATCCATCAAGGTTGAGGAAATCCTGGCCGTAGATCAGGTGATCGAGAAGTGGCACGCCGGTGAGATCTTCGATGACGCCTTTGTTGGTGATCATGGCGGTGTCCATTTCGTCGCCGAGTTGATTAAGGAAAATTCCTGCGCAGGTGAGTCCTTTCGCTTGAATGGCTGCCACGCTGAGGAGGATGTGATTGAGAGCGCCAAGCCGATTGGCAGCGACAAGGATGACGGGAAGCTGTAATTCGGCGGCTAGGTCTGAAATACGATAATTCGCGCAGATGGGCACTTCCCATCCGCCTGCACCCTCGACGAGAACGGTGGAATGGGAAATGGCGAGAGCCTGGTAGCCGCTGATGAGTTCTGCGGCTGTGATGGTTCTATTTTCTAACAACCCTGCGACGTAGGGAGCGACGGGTGTTTTGAAGAAAATAGGATTGACAAGATCTGGATCGATTCCACCAGAGGCAGCGGCGAGAAGTGCTGCATCCTCGCGGTCTCCACACGCCACTGGCTTGTAACCTACGGCATCGAATCCCGCTTGGCGGAGGTGTTCGATCAGTAAACAGGTGACGTAGGTTTTCCCGACTTCTGTGTCTGTGCCGGTGATGAAGTAGCTCATGGCCAAGCCGTGGCGTGGCGTGCGGCCACCGTCAAGCCATGGCGGTGATAAATTTCCCTTTTCCAAAGAAATTACCCGTACATGCTAGCGGCACATGACAGCAGATTTTCTGGTGATAGGTGCCGGTATTGCCGGACTATCGTTTGCATTGCGCGCGGCCAAACACGGTTCTGTGATTATTCTCACCAAAGGCGAGGCATTCGAGTCGAATACAGCTTGGGCGCAAGGTGGCATCGCCTCGGTGCTGCCGGAGGGCATGCGCAGCCCGGGTGACTCGGTAGAGCTGCATGTGGCAGACACATTGGACGCGGGGGCTGGGCTTTGTGATGAGGCCGCAGTGAAGAGTATCATCGGCGAGGGAGCTGCGGCGATTGAAGATTTAGTAAGTTACGGGGTCCGGTTTGATATGGAGGGCCGCCATTTCGAGCTAGGGAAAGAAGGCGGTCACTCGGCACGCAGGATCTTACATGCGCGGGATACGACTGGGGCGGAACTGGCCCGGGCGCTCATCGAGGCGGCGCGTGCGGAGCCGAACATCACCTTGAAAGAACATCATTTCGTGGTCGATCTCATCACCACCACCAAGCTCGGTGCGACAATGGACGACCGGGTGCTGGGTGCCTATGTGCTGGATACCGCAAGCAATGAGGTGATCGTCTTTCGTTCGGATCGCGTGGTGCTCGCGGCAGGTGGCTGCGGCAAAGTCTACCTCTACACCACGAATCCGGATTCGGCCACGGGGGATGGGGTGGCACTGGCATGGCGAGCACGGGCGACGATTGCAAATATGGAATTTATTCAATTTCACCCTACGTGTTTCTACAATCCTGGTGCCACCGGGCCGGAGGCGCGGTCGTTCCTCGTGAGTGAGGCGGTGAGAGGCGAGGGGGGGATTCTCATCAACGCAAAAGGCGAGGATTTTACGAAAAAAATTGATCCCCGGGGCTCGCGGGCCCCGCGTGACCTCGTGGCGCGCGCCATCGATCAGGAAATCAAACGCACCGGTGCGGTCTGCGTCTTTCTGGATGTGACACATAAGCCAAAAGGATTTATGCGCGAGCGTTTTCCGCATATCTACGAGACACTACTAAAATTCGGACTCAATTGCGAAACCCAACCGATACCGGTGGTGCCAGCTGCGCATTATCAATGCGGTGGGGTGCTCACGGATGTGAATGGCAAGACATCGATCAGAGGACTTTACGCGGTGGGAGAAGTGGGCTGCACAGGGCTGCATGGGGCGAATCGACTGGCATCGAATTCTTTACTGGAGGGAAATGTGGTGGCCCGGCGCGCTCTATCTGAGATTCTGCGGCTGCATCCGCCGGGGAAACAAGGCAGTGCGGCACCTTCCATCCCTGAGTGGGAATATGGGGATACCGCAGAGCCGGACGAACTGGTGGTAATTTATCACAACTGGGATGAGATCCGGCGCTTGATGTGGGATTATGTCTCCATCGTGAGGACGGATAACCGACTACGGCGGGCCAGTTCTCGTTTGAAAAACCTGAAACGCGAGGTGCGTGAGTTTTATTGGGGTCACAGGGTGAATCCGGATATTTTGGAACTTCGTAACTTAGTCACGGTGGCCGGTCTCATCGTCGAGTGTGCCACCCGGCGGAAAGAATCGAGAGGGCTGCATTACACGTTAGATCATCCCACTTCCGATGAAAGCCACTGTCATGCGACTCTGGTGAGGAAATTTTAAGTCGTAACTTGGGATCTTCAGGAACTTTGGAGTGCGGTGAGAATCACCGCTTTGACGCGGGAAGTAGGTTTTTCGCAAGATGCCGGGGCTTTGCAAAAATTTCCGGGATCTCGCCTTTTTGTAAGTTTAAGAGTCGTCTCCAGCGGTCGGCCTACACCCCAAAGCGGTGATTCCCACCGCAGTCCAAAGTTCGGCTGCGGCGGAACAGCCTTTGGAGTGCGGTGAGGATCACCGCTTTGACGCGGGAAGTAGGTTTTTCGCAAGATGCCGGGGCTTTGCAAAATTGTCCGGGATCTCGCCTTTTTGTAATTTTTAAGAGTCGTCTCCACCGGTCGGCCTACACCCCAAAGCGGTGATTCCCACCGCAGTCCAAAGTTCGCCTGCGGCGGAACAGTCTTTGGAGTGCGGTGAGAATCGCCGCTTTGACGCGGGAAGTAGGTTTCTCGCAAGATGCCGGGGCTTTGCAAAATTGTCCGGGATCTCGCCTTTTTGT
>JBGSUW010000014.1:0-9912 GCA_041753275.1 Akkermansiaceae bacterium
GTAGTTTCGTCCTTCAAAATCGATGGTGTGATCGTTGTTCACGCGCCGAGTGGCACGCATGGAAAAGTGCAAATCGAGCAAGCTTGAAGCAGGTGTTGGGCGGAGTCGTCCGTTTCTCTCTAGGACGGCCTGATCCCATGTCGCTCCGGTTGCTCTCCAGCAGAGCCGTATCCTGCGGGCAACTCCAGATGATCGCTTGCAAGGCGCTAATCACCAGCCAATCGCATCAGAAAGACACCGAAATCCGGTTTTGTTCCGTCTCTGTCCGGTTTTGAACCGGCCCCGACAGATTAAATTCAAAAAACTCCTTCCAGTGTCCACAGCTTTTTTCTTTTGAAGGCTTTGTCCCAGACCATGTTGTAGAGGATGAGGGTTCGATGATCGCAAGCCATGAGAGGTGAGGTGAGCGGCTTGAGGGCGGGAAAGGCAGTGAAGTGGATTACTCCGAAGTGGTTGAGGGTTTGCCCTCCGTCGCGCGGATTTGAGATGGTGGGAAAAGGTTCCAATGCCGGCGGGGAGGTCTCGGGAATATGCAGTCTTCTTCGGATTTCTGTGTATTCAAGAAAGCTGAACATACCAGACATGGTGTGCAGAACGTCCGCTTTTTCGAGCGTTTGCCGGTGCGTGCGACTGCCATCCTGGCGGCTGCCATCTATCCACGGCGACGATAGTCCGCCGGGGTCCTGCCCGTTTGTTCTCGGAACACCCGGCTGAAATGGTAGCGGTTGGCGAATCCAGTCTCTTCCGCAATCCGCTCAATCGACGCGGCAGTGAATCGTAGTTTCCGACACGCCTCCCGCACCCGCCTCCCTCTGAGATACGCCATCGGCGTGGAGCCTGTTTCTCTTTTAAACCAATTTAGAAATACTCTCGATCCCATACCAACCTGAGTGGCCATGCTCGGGATGTCGAGTGCCTCGCCGAGCGAGCGCTCCAGCCAATCCAACCATGATTGCAATTCACGCGAGACACTGGATTCACCCGCGTTCTCCATCTTGCTCAACGCGAGCAACAGCATTCCGGCACACCGATTTCTCAACCGGTGTGAATCCCCCGCCGCCGCGACCGCGGTCTCCTCGGACAATGCCGCCCACAATGTCTGCTCCGCAGAATTGAGCGGAACCTCCAGCGCTCCGGGCAATGGTGACCTGGTACCCGTTACGGAAAAATGCACCCAGAAATGCGGCACACCCTGGCTTGCAATGCAATCAAATCGCACCTCTTCCGGCAACAAAACCAGTGTTTGCGGGACCAATTCATAGCGCTTGCCATCCACCTGCACTGCTGCACCCGCCACAAGATTGAAATAGGCCCGCCAGAACGGACTACACACATTGTGATAGTTCCATTCCTGCCCCAAAACCATCTGTCCACACTCGTGAACGTGCAGTCCCAGCGGGCTCTCTGCACTGAGCGAAATACCCTCGCTCGTCGATGGATCAAAATAAGTCGGTTCGCTCATGGATACAAAAAATACCAGCTCAGACATTGGCACAAGCTTTTGTATCCGTTAAGGTCATTCAACGTTTTCAAAATCTCATGTCTGCCACCGTCACAACTGATCTTCCTACCGCCGCCTCGCCTCGTCACATTCTGATCGATGCGAACAGCAAACTGAAACCTAGGATCGTGGATCGTCTCAATGACTGGCAATACTTAGAACGCACTGCCCATCGCCTGATCGCTGCCTGGGGCCGCCGCATGGCCGAGTGGGATGGGAAAAGCGCCCTGCACCGCCATGTTTGGGATCAGGCTGAGTGTGTCCGCCGCCTCCGCGAGCGCGTTTCCCAATTCCCCGGCGGTAAGCCGGACGCACCTGTTTCCACCAAGCTCGAAGCGCTGGCGGATACATTACTCTTCGCGCCGTCGTTCGATGATGCGCTCGATGGAATTTATCAACTTTTGCTCAAATCTCTCGTCGCCGCCTACGTGGATTATAATGGCAAGGCCCATGCCGTCCACGATGCGCCCACCGTCGCCGTGCTGCATGAGATCAATCAGATCAAAAGCCAACAGTGGCTATGGTATCGCGAATACCGCCGGAGTCATCCGCACACCACAGACGCCGTTTATAAGACTGCCATCACCGCGCAGATCGAGGCTTGTGGCGGGTTTATCGAAGCCTTGCCGGTCGAGCCTGGCACTGCCGCGAAACTATGCGGAATCGGCAGTGATTTCACTTTGCCGAAATTCAGCGCCCGCACGTTTTCCACCAAACCGAAGCACGATTTCCTGGCCTTCGTCCGCGCCGATTTCACCACCAGCCTCGAAGCTCGCCGCCTGTTCTGGGCCTATGCTTACATGTTAGAGAAAAATCTCCCAGACGACCAATTGACTTGGATCTACTACGGCACCGATCTGCCGTGGGATTGGCATCACGACGTCTCTCGTCACCTGTGGGACGAGTCCCGCCACGGCGACTCCGGCTTCTCCCGTCTCATGGATTTCGGAATTTCCATCGATGAAGTTGGCTTCCCATCTTATAATAATGACGAGAAAATCGCCGCTCTCGTTTCATCTTCGCAAGGCCAAGGCCTTTCCGCCCACGCCAGTTATGTGGACAACATCGTGGACTCAATTCCCCTGCCGCACATGACAGCCAATGATCTTTACGAAGCGGTGTTCTTCATCGGCATGGTTGCGGAAAATGGTCACTTCATTGTGAAAAATGAGGCTTACCAAGATTTCAAAGACGGCCAGGATTTGGAGTCTGCCGAGATGATGCTTTTCGACATCATCGACGAGACCACCCACGTCCAATACGCCCATCGCTGGCTGCCGCTGCTCGCGGAAAAAGCCGGAATCTCCAACGCGGATTATCGGAAACGCGCCTCCAAGATGCGTGCCGATAGCGAGCGCGGCGAGAACGAAGCCATCGCGCAACTCGTCCTTGATCGATCCCCGTCGAATCCAGATTACGTTTTCTACCAAGACCTGCTTGCCCGAATCCGCGCCGCCTACCCGCTTGCCAATCTCGATGCTTGCCCTGTGCGTTCTTCGAAACCCATGTAACACGCATGTCTTCTCTCCGAATCGTCGGCAATCTTTGGACCCTCGAGGGCCATCCCAATTCATCCGAGCAATGGTCTCTCGAACAAAAACTCCGCGCCATCGCCGACGCGGGATTTGACGATGTCACCGGCGACATCAATCAAGAAACGGTCGAAATCACACGACAGCTGGGTCTCGGCTGTATCGGGTGGTTCTTGGCCATCGATATGGAATCGATCACTTCCAACGTCGCCCGTTTCAAAGGTCTAGGTGTCGAGCATGTCACCGTATTTCTTGGCAAACACAATACCTCCGCCGCAGAGGCAGCCGCCCTTTCACAATTGCTCGCTGAAGCCGGAGACAAAGCCGGGCTCCATCTCGCGATCGAAACCCACCGCGACACCGCCACAGAAACGCCTGAAAAGACCGCTGCATTGCTCTCCGCCTATCGTGCCCAAACCGGCCGTGAATTGCCGGTCACTTGGGATTTTTCCCATCACGCCCTTATCAAGCATCTGATGCCCGTTGATTGGCCGTCGCGGCTCCTCACAGAGCAAGGAAACGTCGCCGCCGCCGAGTTGTTTCACTTCCGTCCATTCAACGCCCACCACGCCCAAATCCCGGTCCGCGTGAACGGCAGTCGCACGCCGGAATACGATGATTTCATCGAATTCGTTGGGCAAGTCATGCGACTGTGGCGCGCCGATCCTGCCAACGCCAATCGCACCATGCGAGCCTGCCCGGAAGTCGGCCCGATTTCCTCCGGCTACGGACTCAGTCACGAGCCACAACCCTGGTCGCAGGCGATCGCCCTCGCCGCTGACTTGAAGGTCGCGTGGGACAATGCAATATTGTAGAAAATTCTGCGCCATCGCAGACCGACAACCTTAGATCCATCTAGAAAAGATCGTCAGAAGCATGAAGATTGAAAGTTGAAACAGAATTTTGAAATTAACGCCTGTCTGCCTCCGTAGAGTTGAGCAAATCAGCCTACGTAATCAGCCGATGATCAACAAATTCAAACTTCTTTGCCTTATCTCACTTACCGTCATTCTAGCTAGCGCAACAACAGCATCCGCGAAGGTCACAATCGAGACCGATTCCAAGGGCTATCACACGCTCATCAGAAACGGCGAACCCTACATCGCGAAGGGCGCCAACTGGCCATCTCCGTCCACCATCGACGCCTTTGTAAAAGCAGGCGGAAATTCGATCCGCACCTACGGTAAAGAGATCGAGCGGATGCTACCCATGGCGAAGGAGCATCACCTCACCATCATGGCCGGCCTTCACATCGGGCGTGAGCGCCAAGGCTTCGATTATAACGACCAAGCGAAACTCGACGAACAGTTTGAAACGATTCGAGCCAAAATCCGTAAATATAAAGATGAACCCGAGATTCTCTTCTGGGCCATTGGCAACGAGCCCGAGTTGCAAGCGCAAAACACGGTCATCCTTTGGAAAGAAGTCAACCGCATCGCCCGCATGATCCGTGAAGAGGATCCAAGTCGGCCCATTATTACCGTGGTCGCCAGCTTCGATCAGAATAAAATCAACGAACTCCTGAAATATTGCCCGGACCTCGATGCACTCGGCGTCAATTGGTATGGCCCTGCCGACAAGTGGCCGGAGCGCCTCAAGCAGTTTGGCTGGACCAAGCCCTACCTCCTCACCGAGTTCGGCCCGCTCGGCTATTGGTATTATAGAGGCAACGAAATGAACATGCCCCCACCCACCGCTTGGGGCGCGCCGATTGAGCAAACCTCTACGGAAAAGGCCCCACTCTACGCAGAGAACTGGCGCAACGGCGTCGTCGCCCGCCCCGGCCAATCGCTCGGCGGCTACGCTTTCATGTGGAGCCCGAAGCAGGAGCGCACGCACACATGGTTTAGCATGCACCTTCTCACCGGCGAGCGCACCGCCATGGTCGATGCCATGCAAACCGAGTGGACAGGCAGCCCACCCACCAATCCGGCCCCTGAAATTCTCATCTGGCAGCCCGAGCGACCGTCAGGTGAGTTTGCACCCGGAGATCCCGTGAAAATCGCTGTGAAGTGGCAATGCAATCGCCCCACGAAGATTTCCGTAGAAATCCGTACCGAAACCACCGCCACCAAGATAGGCGGCGATCCGGAACCAATAACCACCACTCTCGAGGAAATTTCATGGCATGAAACTGCCGATGGCATCGAAGTGAAAGCCCCGCAGGAACCCGGAAAATATCGGATTTTCGCCCTAATCACCACCACCGATCACACCGCCGCCACTGCGAATTTTCCCATCCGCATCACTGCGAATCTCAATCGACCGTAACGCAGCTCAAGCGCAGACCGTCCCCCAGCGTGGGGATCTGGATCCCCTTCTTTTCGGGGCTTGCGACGAGCTTAGGACAATGGGATCCACCAAGTAGTTCACCATCGATGATGACTTCAAAATCTTGCATCCGGTTCCAGATGCGTTTGCTGCCGCACAGCGCTGGGCAGGACAATCTGGCCCCTTTGTGAACGAACGGTGGTCATGCTTGGAAAATCTTACTTTGATTCATTTAAGACGGCGTGGATGGGGCCGCCCTCGGTCTCGTCCTCCAACCCGCCGCCGCGGCTCGACGACCGACTCACCTACAAATTTTCCCCTACTCCGCGAGCCCTTGCGCTGCACGGTAGCGGACGGGATCGAACTTAGGCTTACGGTCAAAAGTATAGAGTCCGTTTTGCTCCTGAAACACATCGGTCAACTGCGTGTAACAATAGCCCATCATCCCGGGGATCTCGCGAGTGACGCGGCACAAATCGGCAAAGCGAGCGAGGAATGCCTCCTCCGATGAGGGAGCCTCACCGTAGCCCCACGAGGAGGCTTGCCCGTCCGGCTCAAGGTGTGGCCAACGTGCGCCGCCGAATTCGCTTAGAAACAGCGGCTGGCCGGCGTAAGGCACGTTCGGTGAACGCGCGTCCTTGGCTTGCGCCCCGGCAAAATCCGGACTGCGCTCAAACGATGCGCGGAGTTTTTCCGGGTCTTGTTCATAGTCGTGAATATCAAAAATATCCGTCGCCGAAACCGTGTGCCCGAAGCCCGAGGCATCAATCACCGGACGGCTCGGATCGGCCTGTTTGGTCGCGAGGAAAAGTGCGAGTGTGGCGTCGCGTAGCTCGGCGGTGACGGCTGTGGAGTCCCACGCCGTTTCGTTGAGCGGACACCAACCGATGATCGATGGATGCGAGAAATCGCGCTCCATCGATTCCAGCCATTGCGCGACGTGGTGGGTGGTGTCGCGTTTACGCGCATCCGGGGTCCGGAAATACCCGATGGGCGGCCAATCAGGCAGCTCGGACCAAACCAAGTAGCCGAGGCGATCGGCGTGATAGAGAAAACGCTCCTCAAAAATTTTCTGGTGCAAGCGCGCTCCATTAAATCCGGCGGCCAGCGACAGTTCGATGTCGCGCACGAGTGCGGCATCGTCGGGCGCGGTCATGATGCCGTCCGCATAATAACCTTGATCGAGCACGAGGCGTTGAAAAACAAAATCGCCATTGATTAGCACGCGCGTGCCATCGATCGCGATGCCACGCAGTCCGGCGTAACTGGTGACGTGATCGAGCATCGTGCCATCCGCAGCCGTCAGTGTGAAGGTCAGATCATAGAGGTGAGGCCTGCCCGGTTGCCAGAGTTGCACGCGCTCGGCAGGAATGGATAGCCACAGCATCGGCGCGAGCGACGCACCGGTGATGACTTCACAAGTGGCGACAGAACCACGCTCGTCGGAGAGCACCGCCGCGAGACGCAGGCCAGCCTGCGGACGCTCCAGCGGACAGATGACGAGAAACGCGCTGCTTTCGACAACCGGCTGAATCCGCGGCCTGCGCAGGCGCGTCGTCGCCACCGGCTCCATCCATACGGTCTGCCATATCCCTGTGGTGCGCGTGTAGAAACAACCGGTGTTGTCATGATCCCGGCTCTGTTTGCCCATCGGTTTGAGTTCGCGGTGATCATCGCGCGCCCGCACGACCAAGGTGAAGGCGGAGCCGCCGCAGATGGTGTTGGGGAGCTCGATGGAGAACGGCGTGAACCCGCCACTATGCGTGCACGCGAGCTGGCCGTTCACCCACACCGTGGCGTCGTAATCCACCGCTTGGAAATGCAGCAGCACGCGCTGCGCCCCCCACGCCGCCGGCACATCCACCGTGCGGCGATACCAGACGGCGTTAAGAAAATCCGTAGCGGCGTGACCGGAAAGCGATGACTCCGGGCAAAACGGCACTTGAATCCGCTCGGGCAACGCCTGCGTCACAAGTCCGCGCGCCTCGCCACTGTCGCCGGGATCAAATGCGAAGTCCCACTCGCCATTCAAACAATGCCACTGCGAGCGGACAAATTGCGGGCGCGGATATTCGGCGCGCGGAATCGAAATTACAGAAGGAGGCGAGCTAGTGGACGAGACCATAAATGTGAAGTTTTGCGTTTTAGAGCGGCTGCGAACTTTTGCCCAAGCAACAGCGAAAGACAAGAAAGGAGTCGAAACGAGTTTCAGCGCTGCAGACGATTCAATTCATGCTGCGCCGATCATACCGACGAAAGAGCGTCAATTTTGTGAATCTGAGATTGCTATGCTGTCCAATAAAATAGATCCTTGCAGCCTATGCTCAAAGGAATCGCCCCCTGCATCAGCCCGGATCTCCTCAAAACCCTCGCCGAGATGGGCCACGGAGATGAAATCATCCTCGCAGACGCCCACTTCCCCGGGCACAGCTATCCCGGAGTCCGCGTTTTGCGGGCCGATGGTCTTGATATCACCACCCTGCTCGATGGCATCCTGCCGTTGTTCGCCTTGGACGTCTATGCTCCACCGCTGGCAATGATGGCCGCCGTGCCGGGTGACCAACTCGATCCGGCTGTGGAAAATTGCTACATGGAGGTAATCCACCGCCACGTGGAGACAGCCCCCGCCCCTGAGCGAGTCGAGCGCTACGCATTCTACACTCGCACCGAGAAGGCCTTCGCCATCGTCATGACCAGCGAAACCCGCCAATACGGTAATATTTTACTGAAAAAAGGCATCACCCCCTCGGCCTGACGGAAGCAAACACAGTGGCGAAAAACTGGCTCGGCGGGTATTCAACTTCCCCCATCCACCCACACGCCCTCGATCCTCATCTGTTTTGCATACGGAGGCACCCCTACCTCGTTGCGGACCAAGTGCGCCGTGAGCATGTCCACCGCTGCTCGGCCCAACAGGTCCCTGCGTTGATCAATCCCGGACCATCCGATGACATCCGCCGCCAAGTTCATGTGCACAACCTTGATGGGATCTTGTAGTTTCAAACCTCTGTTCTGGAGTCCTGTGGCAACTTCTGGGTGCGTGCAGATTACAGCATCCGGGCGGTGTTCTCTCGCCCAAGCCGCCACTTCTGCAGGCTCATGGCTTGACAGCATCGGAACTCGCCGCATTGCCGGTAAATCCAACTGGCTTCTGATAAATCCCGCACTGTAAGCATGATCGCTTTCATCATCCGCATGATTGGTAATCGCTAGGCCGATCCTTTGATAGCCACGTTCCCCAAGTTTCTTGAAAGCCAAGAGCATGTTGTAAAAATCATCTGAACTCACCGCGTGGTGTTCGCAGACGGTCGTGACCCGCACGGTAGAGCGTTCCACAAGCTGGTGATGCCCACCGATGCAGACCACGGCGAAATTTTCCCACGGCTGCACCATGTGATGGGCGCGAATTTGAGTGGGAAGAATCACCCCAGAGATTCCCCTAGCCCGCAGGATTTTTTGAATTTTCTGCACGTTCTCTTCCGGTGCATCCACCCGGATGTCAGGATACCAAATCTCATCCAGCTCATACCCCAGCTCTCTCGCACGGCTATGCGCCCCTGCCCACAGCGGCTGCGACCATGGTTTCTGCCACGAGTTTTTATCTGGATGATCGTTGATCCAGCCCAATGTCGCCCGAAAGTCTGTCGGCTTCCTCGATCTTACCGCTGCCTGGTAAGCCGAGAGCAGCGGATTCGGCCGATACCCCATCTCCACCGCCAGTTTCTTGATCCGCTCCCGCACGTGGTCCGAGATCCTTGGATCATCTCGTAATGCCAGCGAGACCGTTGCCACGGATACTCCCGCTTGTAGGGCAATGGTCTTACACGTTGGATTGGGCTGATTCGCACTCATTTAACCTATTAACCTATTAACCTATTGAGTGCTTGCTCGGCGCAAGAAGTTTGTAACTCTTCGAGAGTCAGGAAGGCATCTGACCTCACCCTGACAACGAGTAGAAAAACTGAAAAACTTATGAAACAAACATTACTAACCCTTATCGCTCCAAGCGTAATCTTGCTGGGCGCCACCACGTCACACGCAGCTCTCATCGCTTCCGAAGACTTCTCATATCCTGCTGGATTGCTGGGAACTGCCAACGGTGGCACAGGCTGGATCGGTGCTTACACCTCTGGGCCTGGGACGGTTGCTGCCGCTAGCCTCACCAACGGAGCGAATCCTTTCACACCCACGGGTGGCTCTCTCATGGTTGGTGGAAGCCAAAATCCGCGCCAATTCAGCACCACCTCCTTGATGGCACGCGATTCGGATGCGACGCTTTATTTCAGCTTCATGGTAAGACCTACAACTATCGGCACCAACCCTGGAAATATCCTCCAGTTCAAAAACACGGACTTAACATTCAACCATCTTGACGTCGGTTGGAATACGGCGGGTCAATGGGCGATCGGTGGCGGTTATGGCAGCGGTGGCGGCGGCACTGGCACGAGCGCGGCTACTGGATCCGGCACAGGCGCAGGTGCAGCGTTTGCTCTTGCTCAAAGCTACTTCGTGATTGGTAAAGTGGTCACTTCGAGCACTGGAAACGATCAAACGTTTGTCCAAATCTATGGTAATACAGGAGTCGTTGACACCACGGATACCTTGGCC
>JBGSUW010000015.1:0-5186 GCA_041753275.1 Akkermansiaceae bacterium
TGGAGGGCACGCCTGCGAGATTGTTCACACAGATGCGAACGATGCGGACCATCACCCCTTGCTTGGCATATTCTCGCAGATAGATCGCTGCGATCACACCGAAGGGAGTGACGACGAGACTCATCACCAAGGTCATGATGACGGTGCCGAAGATGGCGGGGAAGACTCCGCCCTCGGTATTGGCCTCGCGCGGATCGTCACTGAGAAATTTCCAGATGCGGTGAATCGTCTCGCGGATGCGGGCAAAGATTCCTGCTTCATTGGAGGGGAAAACGTGCAGTAATTTCTCGGCAGGGAAGATGATTTCCCGGCCATCGGCGGCATTGGCAATGAAGCTGAATTGCGCGAGTTCCAAGCGGATGGCAGCGGCTTTCTTTTGCAGTGCATCAAAGGAGGATTGCAGTTCCGCACGCCGCGTGGCGGCGATTTCCGGGGCGACTTCGTTGAACTTCTCAGCGCGGCCGAGGGCTTCGAGTTCGCGGCTGATGGCACCGATTTGTTTGCGTTCGATGCCGAGTAATTCGGCGCGGTCATTGGCACTGCGGTCCAACATCGCATCGAGAGTTTTTTGAAATTCCGGTGAGGCGGCATCGATTCTGCCAGCGGCTGTTTGCAAGGCGGTGGCGGTGACGATGGCGGGGCCGTATTCGAGCCGCTCGACGAGGAGTAAATTTTCCGGGCGTGAGCTGGATTTAATGAAATCGCGATCAATGTATTTGAAGGCCTCGCCATTGAGATCCTTATTGCCGCGGAAGACTTGGATTTCCTCGTGGAGCACTCCGGCGGCATCACGGCGCTGGGTTTCCTGGGTGACGTATCCGGCGATGATCTCGGTAGTGCCATTGTTAGACACCTCCATCAGATCGATGCGCTGCGGCCAGAATGAGGCCATGCCCTTGACAAGAATGAGAGAAAACAAACCAAGGGCCATGGCGACGCCGAAGGCAAGTCCGGCGGCGGTGAGCCAGACCAGCGGCTCGCCCTTACGGGAGCGGCCGGTGGTGGCGAAGGCAGATTTTTTGGATCCGGCAGGTGGCATGGGTTAGACGATTTTGTTGCGTTCGCGGAGGCGTTGGCGGAGGAGTTCCGCGATGGTATTCATGACGAAGGTCATGCCGAACAAGACGACAGCGCCGAGGAAAAGTGTGCGATAGTGGGTGGAGCCGACGGGGGCTTCCGGCAGCTCCACGGCGATGTTTGCCGAGAGCGTGCGCATGCCGCTGAAGATGTTCCACTCGGTGATGGGAGTGTTCCCGGTGGCCATGACCATGATCATCGTTTCACCTACTGCACGGCCGAAACCGATCATGAGGGCGGAGAAAATCCCCGAGGAGGCGATGGGTAGCATGACGCTCCAGACGACCTGCCAACGATTCGCGCCGAGGGCGGCGGCGGCGGCGGTGAGGGATTTCGGGACGTTAGAAATGGAATCCTCGGCGATGGTGAAGATCACTGGGATGACCGCGAAGCCCATCATGAAGCCGAGGATCATCGAGTTCCTCTGCTCGAAGGGGATACCCATGGCTTGTGGCCACCAAAGGCGGAAATCTGCGATCTCACGGCCGGTGGCGGGATCTTTGTAAACAAAGAACCAACTTTCCAACACTGGTCCGAAATGCCACGCACACCAGCCAGCGAGTGCCATGAAGGGGATCACCACCAGCCATTCGCGGCCATTTTCAAAGCGATTCCGAATGGACAGCGGCATCCGGCACCAGCAGAAACCGGTGAGCAGGGCGGTGAGCGGCAGGGCCAAAATCATGACCATCACGGAAGGAACGCGGGTTTCCAAAATCGGCGCCAACCAAAGCCCGGCTAGAAATCCCAAGACCACCGACGGCAGCGAGGACATGATTTCCATCACCGGCTTGACCACCCGCTTGACCTCCAGCGGCAGGAAGGCGGCGGAAAATACAGCGGCAAGCAGGGCGATGGGGACGGAAAATAGCAGGGCGTAGGCGGTGCCCTTGAGCGAGCCGAAGATCAGCGGGATGAGCGAGAGCTTCGGCTCGAAGTCATCAGTGCCGCCGGTGGACTGCCATTGGTAAACGGGCTTCGCGCCGCCTTCATACCAGACCTTGCCGAAAAATGCCTTCCAACCTGCCTCGGGGTGCGGATCTTTGATCTCATAGCGGCGGGCGCTTCCATCTGCGGCGGCGATGAAAAAGTGCTCGCCCTTGGCATCCAGCACCGCGATGGCCGGATCGATGTCCAGTTGGCCAGCCCAGCGGGTGACGCCGGAGGTGCTGTGGCGGATGGATAGATCACGGCCGGTGCCTGTTAGAAAAGTGCGATTGCGCTGGCTGGCGGCGAAGACCACGGGGCCGGCCGCGAGTTTGGGAAATTGCTGGGTCTCACCGAAGAACCGCTCACCACTTTCCTCGGGGCGGAAAAGGCTCCACTGGGATTGGCGGCCATCTTCACCGGTGACGACGATGGAAACTCCGCCGAAGAGAAAGTCCAGCTGCCGGGGAGTCACGCCACCGAAGGGCTGGAATGTCTGGCGCTTGGAGACGCCACTGGAGTCCGCCAAAAAGTAGTCCACCTCGCCATTGGCACAGGCCACCAAGACCATGGCACCGTTTTGCGAAGCGCGGATGAGGCGGGCCTCGGCGGAGAGCTGCGGGGTGATATCAATTTCATCCAGTAGTGAAATTTTCCCTTTGCCCGCGAGGCTGCGCTTCATGGCAAGGCGGAGGATGGAAACGGTAGCGGCGGCGGCTTCACCACGCTTGGCGACGATCACGCGGCCTGTTCCGGAGTCGCCATAATTCACAGCACTCACAGAGCCGCTGCCGGTGGTGAGAGTGAACCACGGCTCCAGTGTAACGGAAGGCTCGATGGTGGATTTCCCGTCCGGGGTGAAGTTTCTTTTGTATTGGACGAGGAAGGATCCCACCCGGCCATCTTCCAGCCCGAGGGCGATGCGGCGGTGCACCGCATCGTAGGCGGTGGCGGTGATTTTCAAGCCTTCCAGTCCAGGCACGCTGAGTTCACGGCGTTGTGAATCGAGAGTGTTGATGAAGGTGACTTTGTCCGTGCCATCATAGAAAAATGGCATTTCGCCCCACTCGTCCACACCGAGGATGGCGGGCTGGGTAGCGGCGGAAATTTGCCCGGCAGGAGTGACCTTTGCCTCTTTGAAGAGCGGCACCACTTCCTTGCCGATGAAGTAGAAAATCCCAAATACCGCGATGATCACCCCGATGCCGCCGAAGCGGATCAACCAGCCCATGAAGCGATCAAACCAAAGAGTGGATCGCGAGACTTCGAAGCGTTTCGGGTCGGGAGAACGGCTTGGATTTGACATGAAAAAATCAAGATTTAAAAAACGGCTCAGAAAGGCTATGGCGGCACTGCCGGTGAGGGCAAGTACCGCTTTTCAAGCCGTGCGGTCCAAGGACCGCTCAGAGTTATTTCACCAAGGAATCGACCACCTCAGTGGCAAGTTCCGCAGGCATCGGGAAGTAGCCTTCTTTTTCCACAATCGATTGACCATCAGTGGTGAGCACAAATTTTAGGAACTCCAAAGTCAGCGCATCCAGCGGTTGGCCGGGCTTTTTATTCACATAGACGACGAGGAAGCGGGCCAACGGATAATCGCCACTGAGCGCGTTGTCATAATTCGCCTCGTAGGCAGTGCCATCGTTACCAGCAATCGGCACGGCACGGACGCCGGATGTTTTGTAGCCGATGCCGGAATATCCGAGCGCATAGAGATCGCCGCCGATGCCTTGGACCACGCCGGATGAGCCCGGTTGCTCCTTGACGGTGGGCTTGAAGTCACCCTTGGCAAGTGCATGTTCTTGGAAAAACCCGTAGGTGCCGGATGCGGAATTACGGCCGAATAGCGAGATCGCGCGGCCTTTCCAAGCGTCTAGGCCAAGCTGGCCCCACTCGGTAAGATCCTCGCCGCCTTTTTTGCGGGTCTTGGAGAAAATGCCATCCACTTGCTTCAGCGAGAGCGCTTCCACCGGATTATCCTTATGGGCGAAAACGGCTAGCGCATCGATGGCGAGCCTGACCTCAGTAGGCTTGTAACCGTGTTTTTTTTCAAAAGCATCAATTTCCTCAGCCTTCATCGGGCGGCTCATCGGGCCGATCTGTGCCGTGCCTTCGATCAAGGCTGGCGGCGCGGTGGAGGAGCCTTTGCCCTCGATCTGGATGTTCACATTCGGGTAGGCTTTTTTAAATCCCTCGGCCCAAAGTGTCATCAAATTATTCAGCGTATCGGAGCCGATGGAATTGAGGTTTCCAGAAATTCCGCTCACTGCCTTGTAGGTTGGCAGGGCTGGATCAAGGTGAGATTTCTCTTCGGCGAGAGCGGGCAACATGGCAAATAGCAGGCTGCTGAGGCAAATAGCGGTCGATTTCATAGTTTGTTATGGTTGGTTGCAGGTGATTTCGCTCACCGACGAGGGCATTCCGCGTTTTCACCACGGAACTTCAAAGAATGCTGTGTGACAAAGTTGTCACATTGATGCGTGATCGGCGACGCATTCGGCTGTGATGAGGGAGTTTTCTCGGGATTCCAACACTTTCCAGAGGCGCTCGAAAAATAAACGGGCGGCATGAGTCGTTAAATATCAGCATGTCCCATCTCCTGTGACATTTTCGTCACACAAATTCGTTCCAATGTGACGATTTCGCCAGATAAGACCCTCCCCGTCACAGAAAACACACCAAGTATGCAAATTACTCAATCCATCAAACAGACACTCTGCCTCACCCTCGCCCTGCAAGGCTGCGCCATGGCAGGAAGCGAACTTCTGGCCGTAACACCCTCAGCGCCAACAAATAGCGGCGACTGGTGCGAATGGCTGCAAGATAAGCCTGGAATGCTCTATAAAAATAAGGAAAACCCGTTTCTCCAATCTTTCCACCTCGGCGGCCGCTTCCAATACCAAGCCGCCTATCTGGATGGTGAGGATGTCAACGGTCGTAATTTCAACGATACCTATGATGAATACCGCCGCGTCCGGATTGAGACAAAAACCGAATTTCTCAAATATTTCAGCGCGAAAATCGGAATCAACGCCGTGGCCGATGATCGCCGTAGCGGCGGTGACCTGGATTGGGGCTACAGCGATTTCGACGAAGCGTATTTCACCTTCGACATCAAAAAAGCCTTTGGTGCCGGGCCGCTCGATGCTTTGAAAATCAACTACGGTCGTTTCAAATTCAAC
>JBGSUW010000016.1:0-19970 GCA_041753275.1 Akkermansiaceae bacterium
TACCAACGAAATGACGATACCTGCTTACCAGCTTGTCATCATTTACAAGCATCGCTGGGATATTGAAAAAGTTTTCTATCAACTCAAAAGCAAAATGGAGTAGCGCAAATCCTGGGCAAGTTCGCCAACCGCCAAAAGTCATCAAGCCATCAAAAGGGCTACGCATCGAACTGCCCGCTTCATTCGTTAGCTCCAGTCCGCGCTTTATATGCAATGTTCTACAGAACAAGCTATAGCCATGCTAAACCGCGTCTGGAGGCTCCAAAAATCATGAACTTTTCCACACCGATCACTGTGCAAAGAGTTTTGAAGAATTCGACACCGACGATGGATTTACGGGGTGGTGTGTTAGGTGAAAAACTTTTCAAACCTAACAGGCTCTGTAACAAGGATTAAATGCGCATGTGACGAGCAATTTTGCGCCCCGCAAAATGCGGAGGATGATTTTGATCTGATAAGTCGGAGCCCCGCCAGCGGCCATCTGATGCGTTCTGAGGCGACGCATAGACGACCTTTTTTACTCCAATGTTGGACACCGTTGTTTACTTCGACGAAGACACGGAGGATCTTTTCAACCACTACAAAAACCGCCGCGCCCGGTTGTTGCAGATGGTGGGCGATCGATGTGTCGGCGGTTTCGCGATTGAAAGCACTGGGGAAATTGACGGATGCCTCAGCCACCGTGGTTGCGGAACTTTCCCGGCGGTTGCCCGACGATCTGGCGGAATCGTTTCGAGAAGTGAAACTCGTCCGCAAAACCGGTTCGCTCCGCGATAGTCTTAAGGGGCAACGAATCGTTCCTCAGCAGCGTGCAGGCATGCTCAATTCTGCGCAACATTTGGAACCGTGCCGGAGACAAGCCAGTCGCGGAGGCAAATTGCTTTCGGAAACTGTCGTAACCAAGCTTCAGGCTGCGGGCCACGGTATCAGGAGACTCTCCGGTCTCCAGAAGACTGCGGGCTGCATCAAGCCACAAGGGTGCTGCGCTGGGCGTATTTGGCGGGGACGCTTGTTGTGCGGCAAGATCGGCGATCACCGCTTGCAGTCGTCCGGCGGCGGCCAGGGCCCCCAACTCGCCAATGGGATGTTGCGAGGGAATCACATTCGCCAACTGGCGATGCCATGAGGCCACTGGATCGGCGCGCCAGATTGGACGCTTGGGGTCAACGAGACCGGTTTCCAGCCACCGGTCAAACATGTTGCCGGTGAAGACGAGATAAATCTCTTCCCATCGGTCACCTTCCTCCGGGCCATAGGCGTGGCCAACCCCAGGGAAAACCCAGATCAGGTCGCCAGCGCTGACGCGAGTGGTGAGACCATAGGCGTCGCGGTAGCGGCCAGCGCCGCCGAGCAGGAGAATCACCGAGTAATTCTGCCAAGTCCGCAGCCCGTAGCTGAAATCCAACCCGGGATCACTTTTCACCAGTCGGCCGGCGCGCGTCACGGCCCCCAACCGCACTCGCTCCCCCGAGCCCAGCAGCAAATCGGAGGCGGAGCGCCGCTGATCGCGACGTGCCAAAAGAGACAAAGACTTTCCCATAGGGCACATTGAAGCACTGCAAATTTCGTGCTACAAGTTTGAAAACGAGCACCAAAAAAGACATGCAAGTTCCTATTCAACACACACTCGGCGTCCTTGGTCTTGGCGAGGGCCGAAGCATTATTTCCGCCGCCCTCACCAGCGAGCACTGGAGCATCGGCAACGTTTGCGACATGAACGAGGATCTCTGCCGCGAGCGCCAAAAGGAGTTTAGCCTGCCGCGCTTCACCACGCGCTATGACGACATGTTGACCGATCCGGAAATCGACACCATCGCCATCTACACGCCCGACCAGTATCACGCGGCCCACTGCATCGCCGCTTTCCGGGCGGGTAAACACGTCATCTGCACCAATCCGCTTTTTGACTCACTCGCCGAGGCCGATGCCGTGCGCAAGGCCGCAAACGAGGCCGATCGCCGTCTTTTTGTCGGGCAGAGCTCTCGGTTCTTCGGGTCCATGCTGCGGCAGCGCGCGGATTATGAGGCCGGGAAGATGGGCGAGGTTTATTCCGTGGAAGCTCATTACCACGCCAACCACGACTATTATTTTGCAAAGCACAAAGACCTGGCTGCCTACAAACCACTCTATGGCGGCTTGAGCCACCCTGTGGATCTGGTGCGTTGGTATCTTGGGCCAATCGAAGAGGTTTTCGGCTATGCGATTCTTTCCAGCCGGGGGGCTTCACTGGGACTGAAGCATCCCGATGCCATGCACTTCGTTCTGAAATCGAAAGACCGACGCGTCGGTCGCGTCAGCGGTTGCTACAGCACCCGGACGCCCAATGGTGAACGCGACAGCCATGTCACATGCATCCTTCGGGGCAACGAGGGCGGCTCCCAAGCCGACTATCCAGAACTGCGCTATTCCACCGCGTTTCCCGGCGAAGAAGATATGATCATGCGCAGCGACCGAGAAGCCGCGTATTACTTTCGTTTCGAAGGGCATTCTCACCACGCCGGCGAGTTTCAGAACTACCTCGAATACTTCGCGCGCTGTCTCGACACCGGCGTGGCCGCCAAGCCGGATTTGGAGGAGGGCATCGAAACAGTCTCCATCATGCAAGCCATGGAACTGAGTGTGGCGCGGGGAGCACCAGTGCAAATAGACGATATTCTAGCACGTAAATAATTTACTAACACACGCAATATCAAATTATGAAAATTGGATTCCATACCGACGCATTCAACAGCGCTTTCGTATCGCCGCGTCGTCGCGGTCGCCGCGCGTTACGGTATCGGCATCAACATCGAGCCCCATGGTTACTTCACGACCAAGCCGCAGTATGTCGAGCGCATGCTCGATTTCGTGGACAGCCCGCTGCTCGGATTGAACATGGATACCGGCAACACCTTCATCGCTGGGCAGGACCCCGTCGCGTATTTGAAAAAATTCATCAGCCGCGTGAAGCATGTCCACGTGAAGGATGTGTCGCAATCACTCGCCGACGCTGTGCGCGGCGGTCAGACAGGCATCGCCTTGAGCCACTGCGCGCTCGGTGATGGGGTGAATGCCGACAACATTCGCGAGTGCCTCAGGCTCCTGCACGCGAACGGTTATCAAGGAGCCCTCAGCATCGAGTGCGAAGGACAGTCCGGCCCCATGCTGGAAACATCGCTCAACTGGCTGCGCAAAACGCTCAACGAACTCGCCATTCCCGAGGAATTCTAATCGGCCAAGATTTCGTCACACTCCGCAGCAGGTCCAATCACGGAATGATGGTGAAAACCACGTCTTTTCCTAACACGGAAATTCTCGTCTTCTTTAGACATTTCCCATGGGCACCCACGCCGTGAAAAGTCGGTGCGTGCCACGTCCCGTGTACACGGTGTCGCAATGAAGGTAAGTGCCTTTTCCAAGTGAAATCGCACGAAACCAAGTGAAATCAAAATGCCGGACCGCTCCTCCGATCAAGCCTGTGAAAAATTCCATCATCTCGTTTTGGTAAAGCAATCGTTGGAGAGCGGGGTTATCCCGGGTCAGGTCGGGGCGAAACTTGATGTCGATGTTGTCGGCAGTAAATTACGTGAGACACAAATAATCAAAACAGCGGTGTCCAAAAGGAAGTCTCAAAAGTTCGCATAGAGGTTGGCTAAACGGCTTTGTGCGGTTGCCCACGGGGCTGGATCAAGTAGGTGCTTTCTAAACCAACGATAGAATATCACGCTCAGCTGGCTCGCTTCTTGGTAGATTCTTGGTAGATTGCCCGCAGTTCGGAAAGAACATCTCCCCTCGCTGCGAGCCTCATTCCTAAGGCATCCATCCGCTTTGATGTTGCCCGCCTTTTGGAAGTTGCATCTTGATTTCCAGCTTCGGAAGCGGCACGAGATTGTAGGCAAGCACGGTGAAGGTGGCCCGCATCTTCTTCGTATTGAGGCTCGCAGCCCAAGTGCGCGGAATGGATTCCGCGCTCCACGATGTTTAGCCCATCGCTTTTTCCATCAGGGTGTTCATGCGTTTCACAGTGTCTCGGGCATCTTCTAGCAGGCCTGCGGCAATGAGGGAGTTATCGAGGAGTTGCAGGGCGACGAGCTTGGCAAGTTCCGGGTTGGCCTCCATGGCCTCGGACAGCTTTTTGATGAGTGGGTGGCGCGGGTTGATTTCCAACTCCACCTTGATCTCGTCTTTGAAATTCTCGTCCATCGCCTTCATCATCTGGCGCATTTGCGGGCTCATTCCATCGTTGGGAACCAGGGCGATGATGGGGCTATCGACGAGGCGATTGCCACTGGCAACGGCGGTGACGCGATCGCCGAGTTCGTTTTTGAGGAAATCACAGAGGGCGGTGGTTTGCTCTTCTGTGAGAGATTCTCCTTCGGCGGCGTTGTCTTCCAGCTCGACGCCACCATTGCGAATGGAGACGAGTTTTTTCCCATCAAATTCACCGAGAGACTCGACGACGTATTCGTCCACGGCATCGGTGAAATAGACGACTTCCAAGCCACGGGCCTTGAACGCCTCGATGTAAGGGCTGCTCTCGACTTGCTCGCGGCTGGCCCCGACGAGGTAGTAAATGGATTCCTGACCGTCCTTGGCGCGGGTGACGTAATCGGAAAATCCGCAAACGCTGCCGGCCTCGGTGAGGGAGGACTCGAAGCGCAGCAGCTTGGCGAGGGCCTCGCGGTTTGGGTAATCTGTGGCAATGCCTTCTTTGAAAAAGCGGTCGAACTTCTTGTAAAATGCCCGGTATTTTTCCGGATCGGCATCGGCTTCTTTTTCAAACATCTTGATGACGCGCTTGCTGATGACGGCTCCGATTTTCCGCACGAGAGCGCTGTCCTGCATTGTTTCCCGCGAGATATTCAGCGGGATATCCGCACTATCGACGACGCCCTTCATGAAGCGCATCCATTCCGGGAGCAGGCCCTTGGGCTCGGCATCGATGAGGACTTTCTTGGAGTAGAGTGAGACGCCGCATTCGGTCTTATTGAAGCCCATGCGCTCTGGGTTTTCCGATGGGGCGAAGAGCAGGGCATTGATGGCGATGGGGGCATCCGCGCTGAAGTGGAGGCGGTAGGATGGCTCATCGAAGGCCTTGCAGGCGAATTGATAGAAGGCCTTGTATTGATCCTCGGTGATGTCTGATTTGCTTTTCAGCCAGAGTGCTTCGACTTCATTGATGCGGGTACCATTGAGGAAAATCGGGAATCCCACGAAATTACTGTAGCGCTCGATGAGGTGCTTGATGCGGATTTCCTCGGAGTATTCGCTGAGTTCCTCCTTGAGATGCATCACGATTTTCACGCCGCGCTCTTGGCCGGGTGAGTCCTCGATTTCATAGCTGGTCTTGCCATCGCTGGTCCAGACGAGGGCCTCTCCATCTTCGCGCCAACTGCGTGAATGGACTTTGACTTCGTCTGCGACCATGAAGGCAGAATAGAAGCCGACGCCGAATTGGCCGATCATATTGCCAGGGGTGCTGCCGCTGTCTTTGACGTTTTTGAGAAATGCCTTGGTGCCGGAATGGGCGATCGTGCCAAGATTTTGCACAAGCTCTTCGCGAGTCATGCCGAGGCCATGATCGGCGATGGTGAGAGTCTTGGCCTCCTCATCGGTGGTGATGTGGATCTCGAGTGGAACGGTGGGGGAATGGATGTTTTTCTCGGTGGCTTCGATGTGCCGGAGCTTTTCCATGGAGTCCGAGGCGTTGGAAATCAACTCGCGCAGGAAAATTTCCTTGTCGGTGTAAAGGGAGTGCACGACGAGATCGAGCAATTGTTGGATCTCGGCTTGGAAGGTGTGCTTTTCGATAGTGGATTCGCTCATAATGGAAGTGGGTATCTCGTTGGGAGGGCGGCAAGATAGCGGGCTGATGGCGAGTGTCAAAGCCGATGGTGGCTCAGTTGCCAACGGGGATTTCGCGAGGTTGGGAAAAATTTCCGTCACTCTTTCTGGTTGCCGTGCATGGATCGTGCTTAGTCTCCGGGCAGAGATGATGAACCGGGAACAAGAACGGCTGGCCGAGGGGAATGAAAATGCGAAACAATGGCGGCGCTGGGGGCCATTCTTAAGTGAACGCCAATGGGGCACCGTGCGGGAAGATTACTCGGACCATGGAAATAGCTGGGCCAGTTTCCCGCATGACCATGCGCGCCGCCGCGCTTACCGCTGGGGTGAGGACGGTCTGCAAGGGTGGACGGACCGGCAGTGCCGGATGTGCTTCGCGCCAGCATTCTGGAACGGGCAAGACACGATTCTTAAGGAGCGGCTATTCGGCCTCGGTGGACATGAGGGAAATCACGGAGAAGATGTAAAGGAATGTTATTACTACTTGGATTCCTCTCCCAGCCATTCCTATACCAAGGCACTTTATAAATACCCGCACGGCACGTTCCCTTATACGGCCATTCGTGAGAAAAACCAGCAACTCGGGCGTAGCGGCCCTGAGTTGGAACTTGCCGATATGGGGATGTTTGACGAGGGACGCTACTTCGATGTTGTTCAAGAAGTGGCGAAGCGCACTCCAGAAGACATTCTGTGGCGGATCACCGTGACCAATCATGGGGCGGTGCCAGCTCCCATCCATATCCTGCCGACTTTATGGTTCCGCAATATTTGGAGTTGGGAAAACAATCGCGAGAGCCCGATCACCAAGCCTCAGATCACTCTGGATGGAGCGGAGCTGAAAGCGACGCATGAGTCACTGGGCGAATATCAATTCATGGTGGATGCTCCCGGCTCACGCAAAAAGGTGCCGTGGATGTTTACGGAAAATGAAACGAATTTCAAAAGTGTCATGGGGAAGGAAAACCCGGGTCCTTATGTCAAAGATGCCTTCCACCGCTATTTGATCCAAGGCGAGAAGGAGGCGATCAATCCTAAGTCATGCGGAACCAAGGCAGCAGCGCATTTCCAATTCATCGTACCGGCGGGAAAATCCATCACCGTCCGTTGCCGCTTGCATTCCACTGGTGAATCCAACGGGCTGGATCGGTTCGAGAAATTCGACGAAACCTTCGCAGAGCGTATTTCCGAGTGTAATGAATTTTACGAAGCCGCCATTCCGAAAGGGATCTCCAAAGAAGAACGCCTAATTTGCCGGCAAGGCTATGCCGGGCTGTTATGGACCAAGCAATTCTTCTATTACGTCGTTGATGATTGGTTGAAGGGTGAGAAGGGCGAGCCATCGCTGGATTCACGGCTGGGGGGCAGAAATGCGGACTGGTCCCATTTCCATGCCAGAGATATACTTTCCATGCCGGATAAATGGGAATACCCATGGTTCGCCGCATGGGATACGGCGTTTCACATGATTCCATTTTCTGCTGTGGATTCAGGGTTTGCAAAAAGCCAATTGTTACTACTGCTTCGCGAATGGTATATGCACCCGAATGGCCAGCTCCCGGCCTATGAATGGAATTTCTCTGATGTGAATCCACCGGTGCATGCATGGGCGGTCTGGCGGGTATATAAAATCGCCGACAAGAAAGGTGAACGCGACTTATTGTTTCTCGAGCGGGCATTCCAAAAGCTGTTGCTCAATTTCACTTGGTGGGTGAACCGCAAGGACATCGAAGGCCGCCACGTCTTCGGCGGTGGTTTCCTCGGGCTGGATAACATTGGTGTCTTCGATCGCTCCCATGCACTTCCCGGCGGCGGGCGGCTCAATCAAGCGGACGGCACCGCGTGGATGGCTTCCTTTTGTCTCACCATGCTGGCAATGTCGCTGGAACTTGCGTTGGAGAAGCCTGCTTATGAAGACATTGCTTCAAAGTTTTTTGAGCACTTTGTAAATATTTGTGATGCGATCAATTCTCTCGGTGGCACTGGGCTATGGGACAGTGAAGATGGATTCTACTACGATCAATTGATCATTAACTTTAAAGAACCCATTCCACTTCGCATCCGCTCGCTCGTCGGTCTGCTGCCTATGTGCTCGGTGACGGTGCTGAAGCAGAAAACCATTGATGCTCTGCCTGCCTTCCGCAAACGAATGGATTGGTTTCTGACGAACCGGCCGGATCTTCTAAAATATATCACCGTCCGGCGGATGGAGGGATATAAGAATCCCGGGCGTTGCCTACTGGCGATCCCATCCGAGCGGCGCCTGCGCAAGTGCTTGAGCTATATGCTCGATCCCAACGAATTCCTCTCTAACTTCGGCATCCGCTCGCTGAGCAAGGCTCACGGTGAGAAGCCATTCGTCTTCGAGCATGGTGGCCAGCGCCACGAAGTTCCTTATACTCCTGGAGAAGCGACCACTGATATGTTTGGTGGGAATTCCAACTGGCGTGGGCCTATCTGGTTTCCTATCAACTTTTTGATCATTGAGGCTCTTGAGCGCTATTATTATTTCTATGGAGAAACATTCCTCATTGAGTATCCAACAGGCTCTGGGAGAGAAGTCACATTGTTAGAAGTTGCAATCGATTTATGTGATCGGTTGATCTCACTGTTCTTGCCGGATGAGGACGGCTATCGCCCTTGTTTTGGCGATGCCCACCGCTACTCGGATGTGGGGCATTGGAAGGATCTTCTACTTTTCCACGAATACTTCCACGCAGAAACCGGAGAGGGTCTCGGTGCTTCCCATCAGACCGGATGGACGGCCCTAGTGGTCCGCCTAGTGAGAGAGCGCAGGGAGAAACTCACGCTGACAAGTTTAGAGAATTCTTAGCTCGCTGGGACGAATAGAAGGCAAGTCGGATTCGGCGCGGAGATTGTATGCTTCGGAGCGCTTAGAATTCCTGTCTTGGCATCAATACTTAACACACTGAGGGTGTTGGAATTCTGATGGGCGCAGAGCAACCACTTGCCGGAGGGATCGATTTTAAAATGCCGTGGAGTTTTCCCTCCGCACGGGGCATGTTGGATGAATGTCAAGGCGCCTGTCGCCGGATCGCGTTGATAGACGGCGATCGAATCATGGCCCCGATTGGAAGCATACACATACTTCCCGTTAGAATGAACTTCAATTTCGGAAGTAGTGCTCTCGCCGGTGAAATCCTTGGGTAAAGTCGGGATTGTAGAGATCGCAGTCAGTTTTCCTTCCGCATAGCTCGCCGTGAGAATGGTGTTATCGAGTTCATTAATGATATAGGCGTGTTCCTCACCTGGAGAAAATGCCATGTGGCGTGGTCCCGAGCCTGGCGCAGTTGCCATGGCTGGCAAGGCGGCACCTAGCTTGGAGGAATTCGCATTGAATGGATAGATGAGGACTTGATCCAGCCCTAGGTCCGGCACTATGAGGTGCTGACTCGCTGAATCAAAGTAAACGCCGTGGGCATGAGGACCTTCTTGGCGTGATTGATTCGGTCCAGAGCCTTTGTTGGCGATCAAGGAATTTATCTCACCCGGCCTGCCATTTTGATCCAGCCTTACCGTGGCAATGATGCCATCACTGTAATTGGCAATTGCAACGGTGCTGCCCGTGGCATCGATCGCCAAATGGCATGCGCCTTTACCACCAGTAGAGGCCTCGCCGATGAACTCCAAAGGCCTATCATCCACGCGATGGAATGCTGCAATGGATGCCGTGCCATCGGCAAATGCGGTCTTGGGCTCTCCCACCGCATAGAGAACGGGCTTCTCCGGATGGAATGCGAGGAAGCCGGGATTGGTATATTCGGCCACCAGCAACGCTTCACTGAGTTTTCCAGACACCAGATCAAAGTCTGCCCGATAAATCCCCTTGCTGCCACCACTACCGCCCGTATCAGTCCCGATATAGACGGGCACAGCGTGAAGGGTGGCGTACGAAAAGAGCAGTGGCGTAATGAAGGTGCGAAGCATCAATCGGCATACGCGGATGGCCACTCGGATTGTTCAGAATGATGATAAATTGTGTAAAAATCTAATTTATCGCGCTTGGAGTTGCTTGCGAAACAGCAAAGGCAGCAACAGCAGCGAGGCGACCAGCATTGAGCTGATTAACGATGCCGCCACCAGCTTCGGCTCCCCAGCCATCACCGCTTGCCAACCCATCCATGCCCGCCAACCGAACACTGCGGCTAACATCGAAGTGGTAAAAATGGCTGCGTAGCGCGCCCAAGCAATTCCCTTGGACATGATGAATCCCCAGAGGATGCTGAGCGCTCCAAATGTTCCCCCGCTCATTAGCGCGGTTTTTGCTTTTTCAGGATTCGAGGCATAGCCAAGGAGGCCGATGATGATGAGGAAAACTCCATATCCGATGACATATTTCCAAGTCGCTGCTTTCATTGTCCCGCAATAAGACCTGAATTGAGATTTTCGCAACTTGAAAATACAATGCCCGGCACGAGTTTAGAATTAGACATCAACGCCAAAATGATTGCGGGCGTTAGTGAAGCACACCGCTTCTACCAAGCCGGACAATGCTTCAAAATCATCCGGTAATTCCCCGCGATCTGCCTCACTGCCGATGAGGTTGCAGAAAATTCTGCGGAAATATTCATGGCGTGGGTAAGAGAGAAATGAGCGGGAATCCGTAAGCATGCCGACGAAGCGTGAGAGCAATCCGGTGGCAGACAAAGCATCTAATTGTAGTTCCATCCCATTCTTTTGATCGAGAAACCACCAACCGGAGCCAAACTGGATTTTGCCGGGAACCGAGCCGTCTTGGAACACCCCGGTGAGGCAGGCAAAAAGATAGTTATCCCGGGGATTGAGATTGTAGAGAATGATTTTAGGCAGTGCATCAGCAGTTGCTAAAGTATCAAGGTAATGCACGAGCGCCGCACCTTGAGCCGTATCGCCGATGGTATCGAAGCCGGTATCAGCTCCGAGTCTGTGCGACATGTGGGTGTTGGTATTTCGAAACGCGCCGAGGTGAAGTTGCTTGGTCCAGCCTTTCGCGGCATCGAGTTGGCCGAAAAACACCATCAGGTAAAATGAAAACTTTTCCTTCTCCTCTGCGCTTGCCGCTTTGCCTGCGAGTGCCTCGTTGAAGATCATTGCGGCTTCCTCATCCGTGCATGGGAGCGCGGGAAGCCGATCAAAACCATGATCTGAAAGGCGGCCACCCACCGCGTGAAAATCGTCATGACGTTTTTGCAATGCCGCAAGCAGATCTGAGAGATGTGATATATTAATCTCCGAAGTTTGCTCTAATTTTCCGATCCACTGCCGCCAGCTCCCGATCTGATCTACGTTGAACGCCTTGTCCGGTCGGAAGGTGGGTATTACCCGAGTCGTTAGTGCGGACATCTGGATCTTGTGATGATCTTCGAGCGAATCTGCAGGATCATCCGTCGTGCCGATGACTCTGACGTCAAATTGATTGAGAATCCCATGGACGCAGAAATCCGGCTCCGCGAGTTTTGCATTCGTTCGCTCCCAGATTTCATCCGCAGTCTGCGGGCTTAACAGTAAATCGATACCAAAATAGCGTTGAAGCTCGATGTGAGTCCAATGGTGGATGGGATTGCGCAGAGTGAAAGGCACGGTCTCCGCCCAAGCTTGAAATTTCTCGCGTGGGGTGGCCAAGGTGCCGGTGATGAGTTCTTCGTCCACGCCGTTGGCACGCATGATCCGCCATTTATAATGATCGCCGCCTAGCCAAAGTTCCGCAATATTTGACCAGCGATGATTGGAAGCAATTTCACGTGGCGAGAGATGGCAATGGTAGTCAATAATCGGTTGATCCTTTGCCACCTCATGGAAGAGGCGGCGCGCGGTGGGGGAATGCAGTAGAAAATTTTCGTCTAGGTATGCCATTGCTTAGTGATTACAACTGGAAATTTTTAAGAATCCAAGCGCTGAATAAAAAATTGTTTAGTAGTAACTTCACCCTTGGATCATTTCCAGCGGTAATGGCCCGTGATCGGAAATGAGCCGAGAGCATCTTCCTCTTTGGTGCCGCTTCCGATGTTATGAATGACGAGTGGACGGCCATCTGGATTTTTGCGGGCGCTCACGATCATAATATGCGGGAGGCTCTTGGCGACGGTGCAGGTGATCAGATCCCCAGGTTGGAATTTCGAGAAATCACCGGGCTTTGGCAAGGGTTGTTCGTAACCCATGCGTTTGAAATAAGCACGAAGATTGGGCACCCGGCGGTGATCGATATTTCTATCAGGCTTGGAAAGTCCCCAATTTTTCGGGTAGGCGGAGAAATGCTTACGCATATCTTCATGAATCAGTTTCTGAAGGTCTTGCGCCATACTTGCTCGCAGGGCTCGAATGATCACATCCGTGCATACCCCACCTTCTGGCAGAACGTCGCCGTTAGGGTATTCTAGTGCCACGTATTCTGGTCTGTAAGAAGTAGTGATCCCAATTTGTTTACTCGCCGCTACGACAATCTTTTCGCCGATGTGAGCGTAAAGTGGGACGGCGGAAAGAAGAAGAAGTAGAAAAAATTTCATCCCTCGGAATGCGGTTAGTTGATTTCCAAAAACGCTTGGGCAGAGACGATGATGGCTTCAGCGGATTCAAGTGAATATGGCTCGCTCCCATCATGTGCCCACACGGTGCCGGGCCATGCTGGGTCCGCTGGTGAGCGGCCTACGATGTGAATGTGCATCTGCCGGACCTGATTTCCAATGCAGGCAACATTGAGCTTCTCCGGCTCAAAATGGGCCGAAACAAATTCTGAAATTCTGCGCACGGCGGCCATCACTTCCCAATAATGGTTTGGTTCAAGTTGGTGCAAATCCTCAATGCTTTCCGCAACCTCGGGCACCAGTAATAACCACGGAAACAATGAATTATTCTTTAAAAGCAATCGACAACCCGCGATGTTACCAATCTCGAAACTCGATGCGGCCAGCCTTGGATGCAATTCAAAATCCATAGGAGAGAAAAGCATAGGAATGGAGCGTTGTCACTCCATGTTACGAATCTTTTTCTGCTCTGCGATCCAGGCACGGTCCTCGTCGGAGAGCTTTGTCTCTGTGGTTTTGGAGCGGGTGCCATCTGGCTCGAGTAAACTCAGAGTGCCTTTGGAATAGTTCGTGAGCTTGGCGAAGACTTTGCGTTGTTGGCGGTCTTGCCACTCGCGATATCCTTTCTTCTCAAGCTCCGCCTTCCAGGCTTTGTGCGAATGAGAGGCGGCGACTTCACCCTGTTTGATCAGTCCCCATGTGAATTCCCTATCTCCCCGCTTATAGCCGCGGTAGCGACCGACCACCGCACCATCTGGACTCAACAATATCAGAGAGGGACTACCGAGAACTTTGTAACGCCGTTTCAAATTGTTCACATAAGTCTTCATATCGACTTCTCGAGTCGCCTTATCTTCAATGCTTAGGTCAGGATCTTTCGCATTGATTGCGGAATCCACGCGCAGGCGGACGAGCTTTTCTTCCGCCCATTGGCCGAAGTCATTCTGGGAAAAAAGCTCCGAGCTAAGGGCCTTACACATCGGGCTTTTTTCTGAATCCGTGAACCAGATTAACATGGGTTTCCCCTCCCTGATGGAACGTTTCTTCGCGATGGTTTCGCTGAGTTCCCAAGGTCCGCGTTTTGCTGAAGAAAGAAGAGTGGTGAGCTCGGGGATCTCTTCGTTCGGATTGTCAGGATCGGTGAAAACCAAGTCTTCGTCCGGCGTGAAGGCGATTTTACTCGCTGTTTCAGAAGCGTTACCTCCGGGCTTGACGGGTGTTCCGGCATCAGAGGTAGAGGCGCGGAGTTGTTGGGGAATCGAGGAGGGGCCGAAGGGATTTGGCTTTTTCTTGGCTTTATCTTTCCCACCAAGACCTAGCACGGAGCATGAACTCAGGGTAGCGACTGAGATCAAAATTAAAGATAGTAATCGAATCATGGCAATTGGATTATTTTTTAAGCCTCACCGGAGTGCCACAGTAAGTGCAGCGGAACCATTTGAATATGAGTAGATGCAGACTGAGAGGTATGATATAGCCGATCAATGCGACATGATGTGCTTTTGGGTTTTTCAAACACATACGCGGCACGAATAATTTCTGGCCGCAAACGCGGCAACTGCCACGAAAGCCACAGATCAGATAGATCAGCCCGAATACTGGTAGCGCCAGCGGAAAGATCAACAGCCATTTAGGCACCCAATCGAAGCTTACCGGGACGGTGTCTGATAGAAGCAGAAGGCCGGCAGTGGCAAGTGCTAATGGGACCATCATCACTAATAGAAGGGTGGTGATCGCGCCCAAGACTAGCGTGAACGGACTATTATGAAGAACTCCGTGAATATACCAGCGGGACCTCCGATCGCGCCCTGCATTCGTTTCTTTCCTTGGCCCGCGAATCAGTGCCACGCGCTCGCTATCTTCTGATTTACTGCGGCGCAATGATTTAACTTCACCATCCTCCACCTCTCCTACGGGTTTGATTTTTGAGTGATCTATAATGATTTTTGAAGGCGCGGATTCTGATATTTTTATAGATTCATTTCGGGGAGGAGTCGCTGGGCTTGATGAGGTATTTCTAATTCTCTTGTCCGTTCGAACATTAAGATCTCCTGGATATTGATTCAATAAAATCGCGGGAGGTATATCGGAAACCGCAAGTTGCTGCTCTTTCAAAAGCTTGGCGGGCAGGGGAATCGCAAAGGGCGCGGCTTCCAGCATGACGATGACATCTTCCATCTCTTCATAGTTGATGATTTGAGTGACTTCAGCTTCAGCTTCAGCTTCCGAGTCGATCACAGCAGGCGCATCAGTAGTTGATTCGGTTTCGGTTTCCGCGCCGGGATATTGGTGAGCCATTTCGCGGGCAGCGGTGATCCATTTCGTGATGTTTGCAGCAGAAGGTGGTCGTTTTGCAATTTTTAAAATACTGTTAGCCCTATTCAGCTCCATCATCACTTCTTCTTCATCGGCAGTTGCGAACGATTCGACATCCTGAAAGCCGGCGACTTCGAGGAGTTCCAAGGCTGATTTTCCGATTCCGGGAATGGTGTTGAGTGGCGTCATAGATAATCGATCTGCGTTGGCACTTTAGTGGATCGTCAGTCGTTGGCAAGTGGTCGTTGGCCCTTCCGCAGGAGTGAACGCTTCGTAGTGTCTCGTTTTGGTGGCTTGCGTATGGAAGATCCTCTCAGAAGGCATTGGACAATTTCCTGCAAATTCGATTAAGCTTTGGCGCCAATCATGACTCACATAGAAATTGACACTCATTCCAAGGCGCTGAAAATCAACTTGGATCCTCGCTGGTACGGGACTCTCGCAGAAATCGGCGCGGGCCAAGAAGTGGTGCGCTGGTTTTTCCGGGTGGGAGCTGCGGCTGGGACGGTAGCGAAGAGCATTTCCGCATACGATATGATCGTGAGTGATGCCATCTACGGGAGTGGCGAGCGCTACGTCTCGCGGCCCCGCTTGCAGGCCATGCTCGACCATGAATTTGAGCTCAATGTGGACCGTTTAAGCGGGAAACGCGGAGATACTACGGCATTTTTCGCCTTTGCAGACACGGTGGTGGCACGCAGTTTCAAGGGTGGCAACGAATGCCACGGCTGGATGGGGATCAAATTTCAATCCCGCCCGCGAGATGAGCCGAGCCAGATTCTCATCCATGTCCGAATGCTGGACACAGAGGCATCACTCCAGCAGGAAGCTCTCGGTGTGGTGGGGGTAAATCTTTTATACGGTGCTTTTTTCCACCACCATGAGCCGGAACATCTGGTCGAGAGCTTGTTGGACAAGCTGACGACAGGGCGCATCGAGATCGATGTGATCGAGTTCAAAGGCATCGAATTCAGGGCGGTGGACAATCGTTTACTGAGTTTGAAATTGGTCCAACTCGGCCTGAGTGGCGCGGCGATGTTCGGGGCGAATCACGAGGTCCTCCAACCATCCGAGGTGCTCTATAAAAAAGCTGTGATGGTGGAACGTGGCAGCTTCCGACCGCCTACGAATGTGAATTTCGATATGCTTCACTGTGCTCTGGAGAAATTCAAACTCGATCCTGCGGTGAAGGGAAAGGAGATCTTGCCAGTGTTCGAGCTAACAATGCGGAATCTCTTGAATGGCGGCCAGGAAGTCGATCGGCGGGATTTCCTCGCCCGGGCCGATCTGTTGGCAGCATGCGGGATGACGGTATTAATTTCAGATTATTTCGAATACTATCGTCTTGCCGCTTATTTGTCCTGGCGGACCAAGGAGCGGATCGGAATTGTAATGGGTGTGCCGAGTTTGATAGAATTGTTTAACGAGAAATACTATACTCAACTTCCAGGCGGTATCTTGGAGTCATTCGGAAGACTTTTCAAAAATGAACTAAAGCTCTATGTTTACCCTTCAAAAGGCGCTAAAGATGTGGAATTAAAGACGGTTGAGAATCTTGAAGTAGCGCCGGAGTTAAAGAAACTTTACGGCTACCTGGCAGACCGTGGTAGCTTTGTAGGGTTGGATAATTACAACCCTGACTATCTTTCGATCTTATCGCGGGATGTGCTTCACCGAATCACTACAGGTGATGAGACATGGAAATCCATGGTCCCTGCTGGAGTCACCGAAATGGTGGAGAAACGCCACTTTTTCCGACTCTAATTCACCACCAAATAAGATTGGAAAATACTCAGCTCTTTCCATTCGTCATGGGAATGAAACTGGGTAACGTGCGGAGATGACTTTGAAACCCGCCATCCTGCCGACGGTCCAAGAAATCCAAATTCTCCACCAACATCTTACGACTTTAGCAACGCTCCCAGAAACTCACGCCCCTGTCTTGAGTGTCTTCCTTGATCTCTATCAGCATCAAGATGCCTTGCGTGCGAAGTTCGCACAATGGGCGGTCTCCGCAAGAATCGCGGTCAAGCAGGATCAGCGTCAAATGTTCGATACCTCGCGAGCTGAGGTGGATTCTGTCCTTCGTCAAGTTTGGCCAGACACGATTAAAAGCCTGGCGATTTTCTCCAGAGCCGGAGATCATCCACTGCTCACAGTGATGCCGTTCAGCGCGACGATGGATAATCATTTCCATGTCGATTCCTTGCCGGCGATCTTTCCGTTAGTGCAGCTGAAGGACCGTTTTCATCGCTTCGTGGTGGCCATTTGCACCGAGGAAAGCTCGCGGATTTTTGAAATCACACTTGGATCCGTGAGTGAGGAAATTTTAGCGAAGCGACCGGAAATCCGCCAGCGAGTGGGCCGCGAGTGGACGCGCGAGCACTACCATCAATCCAAACGGGAAAATGATCGCCGGTTTTTACGTGATCAGGCGGAATTGATCAGTAATCTAATGGGCAAGCGCGGTCATAATCATCTGATCCTCGCCGGTCATCCTCGCAATGTGAGCGCGCTCAGAAGTGCGTTGCCCAAGGAAATCGAGGCGCGGGTATCCGACACACTTCGCCAAGCGCCAAATGGAAATGATCATTCCGTGGTGCTGGAACAGGCTATTGAAGCGTTCATTGAAATTGAGCAGCTGGAGTCTCAAAATACCGTGCAACGGCTCAACGAACAATTCCGCCGTGGCGGCTTGGCCTGCATTGGCGTCGAGGATACGCGGGAGGCGCTTCATCTATGTGCGGTTTCGGAACTGGTGATTTCCGAAGAAATGACAGTAGCCGTGCGTGAGGAATTGGTTAAAGCGGCCACGGCTCAGAATATTCCCATCGAAGTGTGCGAAGGTGATGAACTCCTCAATCACCACGGCGGCGTGGGCTGCCTACTTCGCTTCCGAATGGATTTCATGAAAAATGTGACGCAGGCGTAAATCAAGTGCCCGCGCATCGGGTCTTAGAGCGCGTTAACAGCCGAAGTTTGTGGGCGATGGTTCCTCAAGCTTGCCCTATCATCCAGCTCGTTCCAAGCTCTGGCGAACGTAGCTCACCTCCATCATGTCCACTTGGCGTCCCATCAATCCTCCTCCTTTCTGGAAGCGTTGCCTCCCCCGGTGGAGTCACGGACTGGTGCGGCTGATATTCCAGCTATCGCTCGTCGGCTTGATCGCCCTATCAGCTTTTGTATTCTATTTCTTCATGCTGGCGATGCGCTTCGATCTGAACGAAGTCACCAAGCTGCCCGTGGGTACGACGTTTTATGATCGAAATGGAGTCGAAATTTCCGTGCCCGGCGGAATGGGTCGCAAGCTTGTGACGCGGGAAGAAATTCCAGATTTCCTCGTAAAGTCGCTGCAAGCCCGTGAAGACGCGCGGTTTTTCGAGCACGGAGGAGTCGATATACGGGGTCTGGCCCGCGCCACATACCGCAATCTCAAGGATCGGAATTTCACCCAAGGCGCATCGACGCTTACGATGCAACTTGCGCGAAATAGTTTTAATATCAAACAGAAGTCCATGCATCGCAAGTTTTTGGAAATTGCCTTAACTCTTCGAGTGGAATCCCGCTATACGAAAGATGAAATTTTAACCAATTATCTAAACCGTATTTACTTCGGTGCAGGCGCTGATGGCATCGAGCAAGCAGCTCGGACGTATTTTGGAAAAACCACCAGCGCTCTTACTGAGGGCGAGTGTGCGTTGCTTGTAGGCATCATCCGCGGTCCCCATATTTTCTCTCCGCTCCGTAGATTGGAAGCGTCACTTGAGCAGCGCCGGCAGACGCTCAATCGCCTGGTCACGATGGGAGTGATCGATGAGGAAAAGCGCGATCGTCTCGCTGCTGAGCCGGTTGTTCTGGTTTCCGAAGAGGATCGTGAATCGCAAACTTCCTATGCCATCCAAGCCGTGCGCCGTGAGTTGGATCGCGTCCTCGAAGATAGAGATATCGCCCTTGGCGGGCTCCGGGTTTTCACCACCATTGATATGGCATGGCAAGGTCGGCTCGAGGTGGAGTTGACTCGCGCGGTAGAGCAATTGGAGCGAGAAAAAACATGGTCACATCCGATTGAGGCCGCTCACATCATCGGCGAGAAACCTGCCTATCTTCAGTATGCAGCCGTCACCACCGAGACTCGCAGCGGTGCGATCCTTGCCCTGATCGGCGGCAGAAATTATCGACATTCGCGGATTGATTTTACGCGCAGCCGCCGCGATCTCGGCTCTGCTTTCGAACCATTTGTTGCAGCGGCAGCCGCAGAGCGCGGCAAGCTCGTGTTACCCGGCAGGCCCGTGCAGACCGGCCGCCAAATCGGACCCGCCGAAGTGGAGAGGCTCGCGAAGCGCTGCGGCATCAGCGGCCCCTTTGTATCTACTGAAGATCTATTTCGCGGTGCCGTCGCCGCCACTCCGATGGAAATGTCCATTGGTCTTGCCACACTCGGCAATGAAGGCAAGCGGCCCACCGGTTATATGATTCGCGAAATTAAAGATGTGTCTAACGAAGTGATCTACAGATCAACACCAGAAGTCACTTCCGCACTAAGCGCGGAAGCTGCCATTGAGGGAGCGGGTGTATTAAACAAGACAAACGGCACCCGATGTTTCACCGGTGCTACTGGCTCTGAGCGTGAGGCATGGACGCTGCGCCTCGGCCCAAGCGGAGCAACAGCCATCTGGCTAGGATTCGATAAACCCACCGCAATTGCCCCGGAGAAGCGTTTAAAAGCCTTGCTAGACGAGTTCGTCCTGCGCTTGGGAAATAATTAAATGGTTCGTGGTTTCCCCTCTCCAATGAGGAGCGCGGATATTCCTGTCCGCCAAGCCAATGCAATGTCAAAGGACTGCGAAAATTCAATCAACTTTCTTCCGTCTCTCCACACAAGAAGCCGAAGACGCATTTCCCATTTCTTCCGCCGCTTGCTAATGCCATAGAATTGAAGCGCAGAGAAGAGACCAGTATTTAATTATACGGATTACTCGGGGTCGCTATCTCCTCCCTGTTCTGTTTCTATATTTCTTACAAATTTGAGGATTCCAACTCCCAATTTCTTATGTAGTGGAAGTTCGGGATTAAAATATGATGGCAACTGCGCAGCCAAATCGCCTTCCACTTCCTTGAGAACATGATTCATGCCCTGAATAACCAGCAACTCACTACCTTCTGCTTTGGAATGGAGGCTCATCCGCAAAATCTGTGGGTGGACTTTGGTTCTGGAAGGTCGCCTAACTGATGATAGAGAGCCACCTTCAAATGCTCGAAGTTCCTAAATCCAAACGCTTTGCGTATAGTTAGTCCCACCTTCAGGTTGAA
>JBGSUW010000017.1:0-19161 GCA_041753275.1 Akkermansiaceae bacterium
TTCAACCTGAAGGTGGGACTAACTATACGCAAAGCGTTTGGATTTAGGAACTTCGAGCATTTGAAGGTGGCTCTCTATCATCAGTTAGGCGACCTTCCAGAACCAAAGTCCACCCACAGATTTTGCGGATGAGCCCTAAAATTATTGGACGGCTTGTTTACTAAATTTTAATTTTGCCTCGCTTGCGATCTTCTTTGCAATCGGATCGATAAAACTATCCGCGGTTTGAGCCGCAGCCAAAGCGCCTCCTAGCGCCCAGCTATTTTTATCAGCCTTCAAGGTGCCTAATGTCTTACCTGTTGTGCCATCTGTGTAAGAGACAGTCGCATCCAGATTGGAATTTCCCGCTGCAAATCCTATCATCAACCGAAGTGCTGCATTTCCGTCATCATACTGATCGATCGTGCCACCGATCACCAAGGTGGTGGAATCCGGTTTTCCAACGCGACTTACTCTGGAAAATCCACCCTTCTTGGATAGTTCCGATGCAATGGCATCCGGTAGTGATTTCCGAGCGACCTCTACTTTTGACTGAACTTTGAAGTCCGAAATCGAGGTGGTGAAATCTTTCACTAAGACCTTCTCATAGCCGCCAGGGCGAGAAAATCCAGTTGCGGCTGCTGTATTAAGTCCTGAGACCGATCCGCATGATGTGAACATCCCGGCTAAACAGACGGGCGCGACGAGTAAGAATGGTGATTTCATATTTTTAAAAGAATGCAATTTTATGGGACGAGTGAAATTTATTCTGTCTCCAAGATCGAGTTGCAAAAAACCTCCACGTTGGGATGAGAATGCGAGAATTTTGGGGAGTTGGGGTTTGGCGGAGTTGGACCTTATGAAGTGAATGTATTCGGGTTTCTCGATAAATGTCTATGATCTATGTCATGTTTGTAACAGCTCGCAGTGTGCCAGGAAGGATGGCAACCGAATAAAAACACTTACCGTGTGTCATTACACATCGGCGAGCCTGCAGAGTCCCCACTTCGGCTCAGTGCGACCCATTTCTGCAGAGTTTCCAAATACTTACCTTTCGTTTACATAGATTTTTTTCATTTGGGAAGCAGAGTTACTGAACAGGTTCACCTGCTGCGCTATTTAATCAATTCACCCCCTAGCGAGAATCCGCTAGGGGTGAACTGAACAAGGCTCCCGAAGGCTGGTCTTTCAAACTATCATGGCTCCCACGGCGTAAGTACGCTGCCGGGGACGATCTCGCTGGGGATGGTGCCGGATTGGCCAGGCTTAAGCCAGCCGACGCTTAGCGAATCACCGCCGCCGCCTTCTTTGTGAAGCACTTCGACGTAATACATCTTCCCGGCTTCGAGGGCGATCGGAGTGGATTTCTGGGTTGAGACTTTGTTCCACTCGCGGTAGCTGGTCCAGGTAGTGACGGAGGAGATCAGCGTCTTGGTGGATGGGCTGGCCCCAGTGCCGAGCCAGAGTTGGTTGGCGTCGTCGCCGGCAGTCCAGAAGGTGTAGCTGCCGGTGGAGGGGGCGATGATCCAGCCGCGGATGCGCTGGCCATAGGAATCGGCCCAGTCGCTGGTGATGGCTGGGTTCGCCCAGTTGACACTTTCGAGGCTGGTTTGCAGATTGCTGCCGGTCGGCGAATTTGGATAGGCGGAATTTCCGGTGAGGTCGCTGATGCTGCCGCCTCCAATTCCGGTCCAATATTGGCGGAGTGCGCCAGCCCCTGAATCAACCTTTGCGTAGCCGCTGACGACGGCGCGGGACGTCACGCCAGCGGTGCCGCTGGTGGTGAAGAGTCCGGCTTGGACGGTGGCCAAGTCGCTGGAGAATGGCAGGGTGGCAATGAGGGTTTCCTGAACCCCATCGATGGAGAGGTAGGCGAGAACTTCGACTCCACGGCGTTGCAAGGTCAACCATGCGTTAGGCAGCGTGACGGGGGAAGTGCCGTTGACGAGGTCAGTCCAAACTCCGCCTTGGGTGCGGTAGGCCGTGGTGATGACGCCCGTCGGGCTGATGGCGATCGCGGCAGCAGGCACATTGGCACCAGTTCCGGCGCGGATGAGTAGGCCGGCGAGCGGATCGCTGCCGGTGCTGACAAGGCTTTCAAGACGAGCGATGATCTGGAACGAGCCTGTGGCTGATTGGCTTTCAAACCAAACGCCGTCGGTCGTGCCATTGAGTCCATTGCCAGCACCGTTGAGTTCCCATTTTCCATCGGTGCGAATCCCGCTGGACCCGGTAGTGCCGCCGAGGCCTGTGCCGGTGAGGTTCACACTGGTCAGATCAGTGGTGGTGAGTCCTCCGGCGACATTGACCGTCAGTATTTGTGCAACGGATGAGGCTGCATTGTAGCTGGCATTTCCGGCCTGTGACGCAGTGATGGTGGTGGCGCCGCTGCTGACGATCGTGACGGTATTTCCGGAAACAGTGGCGACGCTGAGGTTGCTGGAGGAGTAGCTTACCGCAAGTCCCGAGCTGGCACTTGCAGTCAGTGCGAACGGAGCATCGCCATTGATGCGAGTGGCGAGTGCGGTGAAGGTGAGGGTTTGTGAGAGCTTGGGAGTAGTGGCATTTGCGATCGCAGTCCAAGCAGAATCCCCAGCAGTATTGGTGGCGCGGACGCTGTAGTAATAGGCGGTGAGGTGGGTGAGGCCGGAATTTGGGAATGAAGCTGAGTTTGCGGCGGGGGTGGCGATTTGGGTCCATCCACTCGTGCCATTGAGGCTACGTTCTATTTTAAATCCACTTTCATCAGCAGATGTGTCGGTCCAGTTGAGGGTGATCTGAGAGGATGAGTTCGCGGTGGCGACCAGTCCTGTAGGTGCGGAGGGCGGCTGCGTCACGCTGGAGCTAACGCTTCCGGTAAGGACAATATCGTCACCCGTGTAGCGACCGATTCCCGCAAAACTCCATTCGCCGAGAGAGGTATGTAAGAGGCGGAAGGTGACTGGTTGGTTGATGCCTTGCAGCGCGGGAATCCCAGAGAGTGTGGCGGTGATCGGAGATCCGCTGTTGACACCCGGAGTTCCGGTAACGGTGGCATAATTGTAGGCACCCCCGTTGATGCTGTAAGCGATGGGAATATTCGCTAGAGCAGGCGCTTGGTTTTGCCAATAGGGGGCATAGAGCAGGCTAGTTGCCGAGAGCGAGACGCCTGCTTGCGGAGTGACGGTAAATTGGGTGTAGTGACCGAGCGACATTGCAGTGGCTGGAGAGGTCGATTCTGTTCCGTTGAACTGCGCATAAGCATAACTGTCACTCGTATACAAGATTTCGTAATAAGACAATTTCAAGCCACTGCCTCGTGAAAGGTTGCTAACGGTGATCTGGGACTGAGAGGAAGTAGGCGGTACGGTGGTTTCATTACCGGTGGCACCTGCCAATTCCCATCTTGCCAGTTGCACGGGTTGGGCACTGGATTGAACTGTCAGGGACTGAGTAACATTGGCGGCAGCATTGTAGTTTGCATTCCCTGATTGCGAGGCGGTGATCGTGGTGGTGCCTGTGCTAACGAGTGTGACAGTGTTCCCTGAAACAGTGGCGACTGCGGAGTTGCTGGATGTATAACTCACCGCAAGGCCTGAACTCGCACTCGCGGCGAGTGAGAATGGTGCGTCACCCACGCTTTTCGCAGCAAGGCCTCCAAAGGTGATCGTCTGACCGGCTTTGCCCACGGTGAGGACTTGGGTAGTGATTGTGGCTGCATTGTATGTCGAGTTTCCGGCTTGTGATGCAGTAATTGTCGTGGATCCAGCGCCGACGATGGTGACGGTATTCGCTGAAATAGTCGCCACAGCTGAGTTGCTCGAAGTATAACTGACACTAAGACCAGAGCTGGCGGTTCCACCAAGGGTAAATGCGGCATCTCCGAAGGATTTGGCACCAAGTGCGCCAAAGGTGATGGACTGGTCGAGTTTGGACGTCGTGGTGGTGGCGCTGGAACTCCATGCGGAATCACCCCCGGTATTATTCGCGCGCACACGGTAGAAGTAGCCAGTTGCGCCGTTAAGTCCGGTGTTCACAAAGCTGGTTACGTTAGCGGCAGGCGTAGCGATTTGGCTCCAGCCGCTGGTGCCGTCGGGGCTGCGCTCAAGAACGAACCCGGTCTCATCGCTAGAGTTGTCCACCCAGTTCAGAGTGATCTGTGACGCAGAATTTGCGGTGGCGGTCAGTCCCGATGGGGCAGCAGGTGCAGGAATGGAAACTGCGTATGGAGTGACGGCCGTCAGCGAAGTGCCAACTCGGAGTTCGTCCAAGACCATCGCGTTGACCACTGCCGCACGGGTCTGGAAGTTGCTAATACCTGGGAACGAAATTCCGGTCAACGAGACACTCGGGCTACCGAGCGCGACACCGAGCGGTGGATTAACCCAGAGGCTGACCGTGTCACTGGCTCCGACGGCAAAATCGAAACGGAGGACAAACAAGGTGGGGGTGTTGAGGGCAAGCGCGGTGCCAGGTCCGGTGGCGAGATTATCGCCGAGAGTCCAGCCAGTGGAGGTGTTAGCTAGGAATAGGTTGGCAACTCCATCGTATTTGAAGCTGAAGCGGAACGCGCCGGCCGTGGCGCTGCTGGTCTGGCCGAGCAGGCTGACGTAGAGACTGGTGCCATCGCTACCGAAGTTGCCCGTGGGGGATGCTCCGATGCGTTTGGTGAGGAACGGATCGCTAGCCATGTTGTTATAAACGTATGGCTGCCCGCCCCAGTTGTCATTGTTGATGCGCGCGGCACCTCCGGAAGTGACAAGCGTGTTTGTGCCTTGCGCGTAGTTAAGGCCAGCGACGGTATCCGTCGTCGTCCCCCAACCTCCGCGGAGACCCGTGCTGATGCCAGACGGGGTGCCATTGGTATTCGTCGCGGGTAAGCCGTTGTTTGAGTTGGTGCCGCCATCGGGATCCGGGTTGTTCGTGGCAAGGGGATAGCTAAAGCTTTCTGAGATAAAGAGAGCCCCAGCGCTGACGGTCAGATTCTGGGAGACATTAGCAGCGGTCGTGTAGTTACTACTTCCGGCTTGTGAAGCGGTGATCGTCGCGGATCCCGCGCCGACGACAGTCACCGTATTTCCAGTGATGGTGGCGACTGCGGAATTGCTGGAGGTATAACTCACAGGGAGTCCAGAACTGGCGCTTGCGGTGAGAGTGAAATCAGGGTCTCCCAGTGTTTTACCCACCAACGTGCCGAAGGTGATGTTTTGATTGTCCTTACTGACCGTCAGCGTTTGAGTCACAGCAGTCGCGGGACTGAAGTTGCCGTTACCTGCCTGCGAGGCGGTGATTGTGGCAGATCCAGCACCGACGACAGTCAGTGTGTTTCCGGAAATTGTCGCCACCGCTGAATTACTGGAAGTGTAGTTTACCGTAAGTCCTGAGCTGGCACTGGCCGTGAGCGCAAAGGCAGCGTCGCCAAACGATTTCGGGGTAAGTGAGCCGAAGGTGATCGTCTGTGATGCGGCATTCACGTTTAAGTTTTGAGCGACGCTGGAAGCTGCGTTGTAGATGGAGTTTCCGGCTTGTGATGCAGTAATTGTAGTGGATCCAGCGCCGACGATGGTGACTAAGTTTCCTGAAACAGTCGCCACAGCGGAGTTGCTGGACGCATAACTAACGGTGAGGCCAGAGCTGGCGGTTCCTGTGAGAGGAAACGCTGCGTTTCCAAAAGACTTTGCACCCAGCGCTGAAAAGCTAATGGATTGATTGAGCTTTGGGGCAGTAGCAGTGGCGTTGGCAATGGCGCTCCAAGAAGAATCTCCAGCCGAGTTGTGGGCGCGAACACGGTAGTAGTAAGTTCCGCTAGCAAGTCCGGTATTCACATAAGTGATCGCATTTACAGCAGGTGCAGCGATTTGGGTCCAGCCGGTGATGCCGTCGAGACTGCGCTCGATTTTGAATCCAAGTTCATCGTTTGAGTTGTCGGTCCAGTTGAGGTTGATTTGAGAAGCTGGGCCTGCCGTGGCTACAAGATTTGTTGGAGCGATGGGTGGAGGTGTGGAAAAAGGAGAAACCAAGGCAAAGGAACTGCCAAGCCGAAGCTCATCAAGGGTCATTGCGTTAGCGACGGCTGAGTTGAACTGGAAATTTCCGATACCAGGGAAAGAAATCCCAGAAACCGACGCATTAGGACTGCCGAGTGATGCACCCAAAGTCGGATTGATCCATAGACTGATCGTGTCGTTAGCTCCGGCGGCAAAGTCAAAACGGACCACGAACAAGGTCGGAGTGTTGAGCGAGAGAGGAGCATTGGTGGCATTGGTGCCGTTTAGACTCCAGCCTGTGGTCGTATTGCTGACGTAGAAATTCGAGCTGCCGTCAAACCTTAAGCTATAACGGAAGGCAGCTGGCGTAGAACTGCTGGTCATACCTAGGAAACTCAAATACATGCTGCTGCCATCGACACCGAAATTGGCATTATTACTCCCGCCGATTCGTTGAGCGAGGAATGGGTCGGCAGACATGCTTTTATAGATAAATGGATTGCCGCCCCAAGTGGCATTGTTGACACGCGCTGCTCCGCCGGTGGTTATGAGAGTCTTGTTCCCTTGAGAATAGGTAAGTCCAGTGGTGACATCGGTGCTCGTGCCCCAAGTGCCACGCATGCCAGTACTGGTCCCGGATGGGGTCCCGCCGACGTTGATTGAAGGGAGACCATTGCCGGAATTGATGCCTGCATCGGGATCGGGGTTGTTCGTGCCAAGGGGGTAGGAAAATGGTTCATAAACAAATGAGGTGAGAGCTGGCTGAACGACGAATGTCATCGTGACCGGCGGGGTTGTTAGGATTCCATCAGTGGCGGTAAAGGTGACGGTATAGGACCCGGCTCCTGTGGGTGAACCGGAAAGAACCCCAGTTGCCGTGTTCAGGCTGACTCCAGGTGGTAAGCTGCCGGAGATCTGTGTCCATGCGCTCGGCGAGCCGCTGGCTTGTAGTGCGTAGTTGAAATTCAGACCCACTTGGCTCGTGGCCGATTGCCCGCCAAGTATGATGAATGGCAAGCTCGTAGGAGGATTGATCACGCTGACCGACATACCAGAAACCCAGAGTTGGCCAGGGCGGTAAGGATCCACCGCGATGCTGCTAAGGTTGCTGAAGCGTTGGCCAGGACCCGACTTCTCCGCCCATGTCTGGCCATTATCGTCAGAGTAGTAAATTTTGTTCCATGTATCGCCGGATCGTTTTCCATACACAGCGATGCGGCCACCAGCGGCATCGATACTGAGCGCATCGCTGAACCCGCTGACAGTCGTCCAACTGTCCCCGGCATCATCGGAGCGTTTGACTCCACGGTAGCCACCGGCCACCCAGATTCGTCCTTCCGTGGAGTGATCCACCGCCATACACAAGATCCAATCTGGATTGAAAGGTTGGCCCGGGGTCTTTGCCCAATTCGAGCCACCATCGGTAGAGCGCCAAAAGCCGCGAGCAGAAGAATTTCCCGAACTACGGAGCGATAGGTAGCGGTTGTTAAAGTTGACTCCGTCTGCTTCTAACCATGAGTTTTCATGGTGGTAACGCGAGCCGGTTTCTACACCTGAAGGAATTCCAGAAACCTGGTTGAATGTCACGCCGCCATCAATCGTGCGGTAAAGGCCGGGATTATTATCTCGTTCGTTGGGGGATGAGCCAAGCAATACCAAAAAGTCATTGATATTGTTTGGAGCGGCTACCGCACGAGTGACTCCTTCGTAGGAGGGGGGGAGACCTGCATTGGTCAGGTCAAGCTCGGTCCAAGAGGATCCACCATCGATCGAACGGGTAATGATCGTGGTGCTGGTGGTTTGTTTGACTCCAGCGGCGATAAGAGTTCGGCCGTTCTCATCCGCAAGAATTTCGTGGTAGGTTTGTAGTTCCCTGACTGATGAAGCGATCGAGGAGGCCACATTGCCACTGAAACCCGCATCGGTGACGGTAAAGCCACCCTGATCAGCCCCTGGAATGAGGGCTGTCGAGGAATTTCCTCGTAAAAAGCGAACCTTGGTGGTTGGGACACCCGCCAAACCGTTGAGAATGGGTGGATAGTTCCATGTGGCACCGGAATCGTTTGTAATTACTGGAGCTTTGCCACCAGTCATGAACCAGCGGTCTGGGTTGTTAGGATCCTGGACGACCATATCGCGAGTGCCATCTACCTTGGAACCAAGAGTAGAAGGAACAGTCCACGCCGGTGTGGGTGGAGTGAGGAGTTTCATATCAAGAGGGCTCCACGTAAGTCCACCATCATAAGAACGGGAGAAATTATTGCCGTTGGTATTGGTAAGAAAGCTACCATCTGCGAGTACAGTCGCACCGGAGGGTCCCCAACCGTTCCACCATGAAACTGTAGGAATCACCGAGTAGGAGGATGGATTGTTGTAGTCGGTCGCGGTGATTTGCCAGCCTTTGGTATTGGTAGCCATATAGCCGACTCCATCCGCGCGGCGGACGATGGCGATGACGGTCGGCGGCGGGACGGGATTGCCACTTTCTGCGAAAGGAGGAATGCCGCCAGAGTTATTCCAAACTTGAGTCCAGGTGCTGCCACTATCTGCTGAAACATAGAGTCCGCCCGCTGCACCAACCCAGATCTGAGTGGGTAGCTCGGGTCGAATATAAATCGTGGTCGCAGGGACGTTATCGAAAGTATTGCCTCCCGCCTTCAACCACGTGGTGCCGCCGTCAGCGGAGCGCCAGAGGGTGCCTTGCATTCCATTGCGGGCCGAAGCGAGCCACATCTCATTATTATTAGTCGGGTTAAAAATGAGCGGAGCCGCGCCGCGGTCGCGCCGCGGATTCAGGTTGGAAAGTAAATTGACCCAAGTGCTGCCCCCATCGGTGGATTTGAATAATTTATTACTGCTGAGAAATGAGACAGTATCTGCATTGTTCGATACGGCACATCCATTGATAAAGGTGTCGAAAGTGGTGAAATCACCTTGGAGGTATTTCCACGATTGGCCTGCATCATCCGAGCGCCACATGCCAAAAACATCGCCAAACCCATAAAGACGTCCTGACGGATGGATGGAGAAGCCGCTGAACCAACCCCCGCAGTCCAGCGGGATGCTGCGGTAAGTAGTTTCTGATTGCTGTGCCTGAAGAGCGATCGTTCCGAGCGAGACTGCCGGGCTTGAAGCGTCAAGTCGCACGCTCACGGGTTGCGAACCGCTGAGTGAACCCTTGTTCACGCCCACGATACGCCAAGTGGATTTGCTGTGATTGTAAGCAACGCTACCACTGAACGCCTGTGAGCCTATTTTTACCTGGAAACTGTTGGTAGGACCGCGTCCCTCTGGGAGATTTCCCAACTCAATATCGATTAAACTACCAGTCTGTTGAAGGCCATTGACCGTAATGGAGGGCAGTTGTCGTTGCAAAATTGTAGCTCCAGCGAGGAAAGGGGCGACATCAAACTCAAGCGCACCTGCGTCTGGCGCAGATCCGACAAAACCGTTGGTAAAAGGCGAAATCACGGTCCCTGCGTTGATGCCAGGATTTGAGCTAGAAGTGTAACGAAGATCGCCTTTGGAAGCGTTACGGAAAGGAGCAGCAGCGTCGGTATCGAAAGCGGTGTTGTTGCTGAATGCCACGTTGGTCAAACCCGTAAAATTGCTCCCATTTGCGTTGCCATACCTTCGGACCAAGTTGTTTCTGATATCGACCCCAGGAATGTCCTGTGGCGCGATAATGCCGAAGTCTTTGGTTCCTGTATTGTTATAAAATTTAATGCCTGCATCCGTCACACCCGGCAGCTCGGAGGCACGAGTGGGCATGAGTTGAAAGGAACCACCCGTAGTATTCCAAACCAAGTTATGATGAACTGTATAGTTGATACATTCGTAATCAAAATAGATGCCGAACCCGCCGTAAAGAAGGCCATTGTCCTTGGGGCCAAACGAATCAGAAATCACGTTGTAGGCGATTTCAGAGCCGAGTCCGTCGGTGCAGCACGCGCCGACTGAACCAATATCTGAGCCACGCAAGTGAGAGTTATAGAAACGGTTATGTTTGATATCCAATGCCGGATCCGTAACAGCAAGTTGATGGCCTCCGTTGAAAGCGGTGTTGCGGAGGAATTGGTTCTTCGTGGCTGGTGTGCGGGTGCGGTAGATACCTCCATTTCGACCGAAGATTGCGGCTCCGGCATGAGCGTAGCCAAAGTCGCGGATGACATTATTCTCGATGAGCATATTGGTACCGCTAGTACCGATTACCGAAACGGCGGCGCCATTGAAGTAGCTATTCTTCACCACATGTCCGTCGCCTCGAAGATAAAACTCGCGAGAGTTCGCTGCGGTAGTTTTCGTCACCGAATAGTTATCGATGTGACTGATGTAGCGGGCCTCGATTTCATCGAATTCGAGGTTGGTTGAACCTTCATCACACTGCACTGTGCATCCGAAAAGCTTGATGCCGCGGAAAGTCAAATACGAGTTGCCGTAAAGTGTGAGGCCGAAATCGCGTCGTTTCGCTTCGACATTGAGAGTCGCTGGGTTACTGCCGGCAGGTGCCCAGAGATAGAGGGTGTTATTCGAGGTGTCTTTCCAGAATTCCCCAGCGGTATCGAGTGCATCATACCAGTCATAGATAAAGAATCGGTTGTTCTTTGTGGGTGCATAATATGCATCGGTGAAGCTGAAATCAGTGCCGGTGGCATCGAGGTTCAATCGGTTTCCGGATTGAGACGCGATTTTTACTGATACACCATAAATCATGGTGGATGGGGACAGGAATACGCGAGCGGATGCGCGGCCGGGGGCGCTCCAATAATTTGGACTGAAACTGCCGGCCAGCGAATTACTCTCAATCCATGCGGAATTTGACGTGCTGCCTTCTATCTCACTTGCGGCGGAAACAAGTGCGAGATCTTGATAGCTAAGGCGGGTGATGCGTTCGACGGGGATATTGGGCCAGCGGGCCAGTCCCATCATCGCGCTGTTCACAAAAATTTGGTTCCGATAGATCGTGCCAAACGATGGCCGTGTATCAGAAAGGTTCCAATTCATCGCAGTGGTTTTGTAGATTGCCCTGCCATTACTGGTGTCGTGAGCGGTCCAACCCGTGACTGGATCGGCTCCGGAAATCACCACGTTCTCAAAGATTCCGCCGGATTCGTATGCTTTGTAGGTGATCCGGGAATTGGCGGTTCCCGAGTTCGCCGGAGTTACAGTCTCTCGGTAGGTGCCTCCGCGAATGATGACATTATCACCCGCGACTGCTTCCGATGCAGCTTTTTGAATCGTGGCAAACGGTGCGGAGAATGTTCCTGGGTTTGAATTGTTACCGCCAGAAGCGAGGGGAGCAACGTAGAGGTCTGCGGCTTCTAACTGCGGTAACACCAAACCGAATAGGATCGAGACAGCAGAGAAAAAAAAGTTTAAACGTTTCATAGGTTTTTCACGCGGGTTAACGCCAATAAAATGCATAGTCCTCCGGCGGAGCCGAGGTGTGTTTCTGAAAAAGAGGTTTTTAGGGTTTAAAAAATGCACTAAGACTCCCAAGCTTTGATCTGGCAAGTGTTATTATTGTAAACCTGTTAACCTCTGGCTGGAAATTTCTCATATTGGCTCAGATAGACTTTGATATTGAAGCCACGTTATCCAAACAGGAGTGTTCCTTGGCATCTTGATCCTCGCCAAAAATCAAACCCACGATATCTAAGCTGGGCTCTGAGTCTTCAAGCCAAGCGCATGCAGGTCGCCTTCACCATCCTTGCATACAACCTTAGCCAGCTGCTTTATATAGAAGTTTAGGAAGATAAAAAGAATGATACCGATTTTTCCAAGCTGTGACCATGTCTTGTGGAATAAGCGGTTGTATAACCTCTGGCAAAAGATCATGGACCGTGGTCAGGGAAAATCCCTGTTCAGATTACTGCCGTACCGAGCCATTCAGTTGAGCGTGAAACTTTACTGCTGGCTAGGCCTCCACATCTACGATCCAAGTCCGTGGCGGATCGCTCTAGATCGCCTGGCGTTCGTCAACTCCTTGCCGCGAGGATCTGGAAGACACTCGCCGTCCAAGTGTAGGCGCGATCGCAGAGACCATCACCGGTCAGCGCGTCGAAATTTTCCGCCATGCCACTTTTTGCGCAGGTTCTGCAGAAAGCTTGGGAAGTGCTGTTGGCGAGCTTTTCCTCACCACAGGAGATAAGGCCGGAGACGATCAGATGGGTGGAAGGCGCCCAGATCGGACCGCGCCAGTAGCCGTTGGGTTGATATAAGTGGCTTTTTGGATTCTCGGTGGCGATTCCATGCGGAGTGATGAAACGTTGGACGCCGCTGACGAGGAAGGCGCGCTGGGATTCATCAAGCCGACTGCCTAGAAGTAGTGGCATAAATGATACGAGGCTATCGCCATCTGCAACGACGTGATCGCCGGAGCGAGGTGATACGAAATGATCGCCGCGCCATGAGTGCTCCACAAGGCGCTGGAATAATCCATCGGCATCCGCCCGCCATTGTTTGGCTTCATCTGGTTTTTTCAATTCATCGCAAAGTCCGGCAAGCACGTCCATTTGCACAATGAGGAAGGTGGCGAGGTCGGCACCTTCCACTGGTGGGCCAGCGCCCATGACGGTGGCATTGTCCCAACCGGAATCATTGCCATGGTTATAGTTTGGCAGGCCATCATGATCATCGTCTCGGTAGCGCAGCCACCAACCGGTCCATGCGGAGAGGCTCTGGCGGGCGTGCTCAAGTTGCGATTCAGAAAGGCTCATGCCTTGCGTACGCATTTCGCGCAGTGCCCAGCCATGGACGGGTGGCTTGGTGAAATTCCAGACGATCTCGGCATCGTTGACACTATCGGGCAGGGCGCCGTGTTCGTTTTGGTAATCAAACATGATGGCCCATTGGTCCCAAGCGAGCGCGGGTTGCAGCTTGGCAAGCGCGATGGCATTAAAGCAATGATCCCAGCTCCAGACGTTGATCATCCAGTTCTTAGACATCAACATGGCTTCCCGTTTGAAGTGACCGCGTGGTGAAACGAGTGAGGTCCAGTTAATATAGGCAGCGAGCGGGCGGGTGGCGGCGAAGGCTGGGGCGGTGGGTAGGGAATGATCCAGCCAATCAGCGAAATCCGCGCGGACGGTGGCGGATGCTTGTTCGAAGGAAACGATCTCTGCGGGTGGCTCCCATGCAGTGCGGAATTCCTCGATCTCGAGTTCCCAAGTTCCGGATTCGTCCGGCAAGAGGTCGATGTTCACATGCTTGCAAGCGTCTTTGTCCCATGGCGCGTCAATTTCAATTTTCCCCGAGCGCAGCGTGAGCATCAGTTGGATGCGTTGGGCGAAGAGATTGAGCTCCCAGATGCCTGGGCCAGCGGGGCGGAAGGTGGTATAGTAGCCGCCATTTCCAGACAGCCGAAGGCCTAGGCCGGTGCCGCGGAAGATGAGGCGCGCTTCACTGGCGAATGCGGCTGCTACGCTCCCGTCGCCCGCAATGAGTGTGAGTTTATCTGCCGTAGCAATTTCCTCGGAAGCCACGGTCTTACCTGCGACAAGCGCTTCGACTTGGAAAATCTCACGAAGGTTCATGGCCACACCACCGCCTACAGTGCGGAGAAATAGCCCGGGTTTTTTCCCGAGTTCGCGAGCGCGTATTTCTGGCAGACGTCCAAACGCAAGGCGGGAGCCACGACGGCTGAATGGAACTTCTGTGATATTGAATTGGAATTCCAGAGTCTTAGGCATCGGATTGAAGAGTGATAAATTTTTCACTGCCCATAATAGGCGGTGGGGCCGTGTTTACGGGAAAAGTGCTGGTGGAGTAAATGCGCGGGAACGCATTCTGCAGCAGGATTGAGAGCGAGAGTCTTGAGTGCCATGTCCGCGACGATTTCCAGGGCGAGCGCAATTTCTACAGCTTTCATGGCGCTCGGTCCCCAAGTGAACGGGCCGTGATTGCGCACCAGCACGGCGGGGATTTGCAAGGGATCGAGCTTGGAAAAGCGCTCGACGATGACCTTGCCAGTCTGCCATTCATATTCGCCGTTGCTGACTTCTTGGGCAGTCATTCCGCGAGTGACCGGGACATTGCCATTGAAATAATCACAATGCGTGGTGCCGAAGCATGGCAGATCCATGCCTGCTTGCGCGAAGCTCACGGCGCTGCGTGAATGGGTGTGGACCACGGCGCGGATACCGGGGAAATTTAAATATAGGCAGCGGTGAGTGGGGGTGTCAGACGATGGGCGGAGCTTGCCCTCAACGAGGTTTCCATCGAAATCCAGGATGACGATATCTGCGGTGGTGAGTCGATCATAGTCCACGCCGCTCGGCTTGATGGCGAAGACCCGGTTCTCAGGATCGGCAACGGAAACATTGCCGAAGGTGATGTCAACCAGGCCGGTTTTCGGTAGTTCTAAATTTGCCGCAAGGCATTCCTCTTTGAGGGCTTGGTAATTCATTGACGTTAGCCTTGGATGCCTTGGGCGAGGTGGAAGTAGAGATCCTGTTGGCGCAGCTCATTACGGTAGGAGCGGAGGCGGGTGTCTTCATCAATGACGCTGAGCTCGATTTTCGCAATCTCAGAAAAATCCTCGAGATGCTCGCTGGTGAGGGCGTAGGATAACACCGTATGGTGGGCACCGCCGGCATAGATCCAAGCGGCGGTGGCAGTCTTGAGATCCGGTAATGGTTTCCATAAGACACGGGCGACTGGGAGATGCGGTAGGGCATTTTCCGGAGTGATGCATTCCACTTCGTTGACGAGGAATCGGAAGCGGCTGCCGAGATCAATGATGGAGGCATTGACGGCTTCGCCCGCTGCACAATCGAAGACCATCCGGCAGGGATCTTCCTTGCCGCCGATGCCAAGTGGATGAATCTCTATCTTCGGAACTTCCGAAGCGAGCGAAGGGCATATCTCTAACATGTGGGCACCGAGCACCAACGGATTTGCGGGATCGAGATGATAGGTATAATCCTCCATGAATGAAGTGCCGCCTGCGAGGCCATCGGCCATCACCTTCATGATACGGGTGAGGGCCGCTGTTTTCCAATCGCCCTCACCTGCGAAGCCATAGCCGTCTTCCAACAGCCGCTGCACGGCAAGACCGGGAAGCTGCTTCATTCCGTGGAGATCTTCAAAGGTGGTTGTAAATGCGGTGAAGCCGCCTTCTTCTAACAATGCGCGCAGGCCTAGCTCAATCGTGGCGGAATCCCGCAGTGATTGATGGCGGGCGGCACCATGTTGGAGCTCGGGTGAGACGCGGTAGTCTTTTTCATAAATACTACAAAGTGCATCGATTTCGGCTGCGGGTATGGCGTTGATTTTTGCAACAAGATCGCCGATGCCATAACTATTCACTTCCCAGCCGAAGCGGATCTGAGCGGAAACTTTATCGCCCTCGGTCACGGAGACTTGGCGCATATTATCACCGATGCGGGCGAGCTTAAGATTGCGCGAGGTATGCCAACCGCGAGCAGCACGGGCCCAAGTAGCGAGGCGAGCATGCACTTCCGGATCCTGCCAATGGCCGACGATGGCTTTGCGCGGCAGGCGCAAACGCGCACCGATGTGCCCGAACTCGCGGCCACCGTGAGCGGTCTGGTTCAGGTTCATGAAATCCATATCAATGGTTTCCCACGGGATATCGCGGTTGAACTGGGTATGGAGGTCAGCAAGTGGCTTGCGCAGAATTTGCAAGCCTTCGATCCACATCTTCGCCGGGGAGAAGGTGTGCATCCAAGTGATGATGCCGATGCAGTTTGGCGCGGAATTCGCATCGATCGCAAATTGGGTGATCTCTGCAGATGACTTCAGGACTGGTTTGAAAACGATCTTGTGGGGCAGGTTTCCAGAGGAGTTGAGTGCTGCGACGACGAGGAGCGCGTGCTCATCGACTTTTTTAAGTGCTTCCGGTCCGTAGAGATGCTGTGAACCGGTGACAAACCAGATTTCCAGATGATCGAATTGATTGATGTCTGTCATATTAAACCGATTGTTGGGCCTTGAGTGTTAATAGATCTTTCATGACATGGCCGAGGCTGGAGTTATTAGAAACTCCGCCGAAGGCATCGTGAAGATCACGATATAAAGTATAGAGCTGTTGATAGATAGCCTGGTTTTCGGGGATCGGCCGGTAGGTGATTTGCTTGAGGCCGGTCATGGCAGCTTGGGCGGATTTGAAATCCGGATGCGCACCGGCGATGACGGAGGCGGCGATGGCAGCCCCAAGGGCGCATGCTTGTGAGCTGCGGGAAAGACGCATTTCGCAGCCTGTGACATCGGCATAGATTTGCATGAGCAGCGGATTTTTCTCCGCAATGCCACCGGAGCAGACGATGCGCTCTACTGGCACTCCGTATTCCTTAATGCGCTCGACGATGGCGCGGGCACCAAAGGCCGTCGCCTCGATGAGGGCACGATAAATTTCCGCCTGCGTGGTGTAGAGCGTCTGGCCGATCAATAGCCCGGTGAGTGCGGGATCGACGAGGATGGTGCGATTTCCATTGTTCCAATCTAGGGCAAGCAGGCCGGACTGGCCGGGCTTCAATGCGGAGGCATCTTCGGTGAGCTTGGTGTGGAGGGAAACGTCTCGCAGGACACCTTCGACATACCATTTGAAAATATCGCCGACGGCAGATTGGCCAGCTTCGATGCCGAAATATCCGGGAAGAATCGCACCCTTGACGATGCCACAGATGCCGGGAATGTCCGCGATGGTCTTATCGGAGGAGACGACGGCGCAATCGCAGGTGGAAGTGCCGATGACCTTGACGAGGGTGCCCTCGTCCACGCCGCAGCCGATGGCTCCGTAGTGCACATCCATCTCGCCGATTGCAATGGGAATGCCGGCGGAGAGACCGAGCTTTTTGCTCCATTCCGGGCAAAGTTTTCCGGCGGAGATGGTGGCATCGTGAGCTGTGGAATAGAGACGATCACGCAGATCTGCGAGGGCGGGATCAAGTTGTGAAAGGAATTCTTTATCTGGTAGGCCGCCCCACTCGTCTGCGTAGAGGGCTTTATGGCCGGCCATGCAGACACCGCGCTTGATGGCGAGAGGATCTTGGATTCCAGCGAGGATGGATGGGACCCAATCGGCAAGTTCCACCCATGAGTGGGCGGCGGCATAGACCTCGGGGGAGGTGCGAAGGCAATGAAGGATTTTTGCCCAGAACCACTCGGATGAGTAAATATTACCGCATTTCGCGATGTATTGAGGACGGATCTTCGCGGCGAGCGCGGTAATCTCGGCGGCTTCTGCGGCGCTGGTGTGATCTTTCCATAGCCAACACTGGGCGGCGGGATTGCCGGCCCATTGCGGATGACTGGCGAGCGCGGCGTTTGAGGCATCCACCGGGATGGGGCTGGAGCCGGTGGTGTCCACGCCGATGCCGATGACTTTGGTGCGATCAAAGTCTGCGGAATTCTCGGCTTGGGCGAGGGCTTCCTTTACCGATTTTTCCAGACCATGGATATAGTCTGCTGGATTCTGGCGGGCGAAGTGATGATCTTTAGGATCTAGTAGAATTCCTTGATCACCGCTGGGGTAATTGACAATGGCGGTGGCAAGCTCTGCGCCGTCTGCACAGCGGACGACGAGTGCACGCACTGAGTTGGTTCCGTAATCGATACCGAGTGTAAACATAAGATGATATTATTTTGTTAGATGAAATTTCACGCATCGGCAGATAGATGCACGACGACTTGGACGCTGGATTTCCCTTGTAATAATTCTGCTGGAATCAAATTGCAAGGTAGGACACTGCAATCGAGCGATGTTGATATTACATGGGCGCCATTTCCGATGACTTGGATTTTCAGATGGCAGCCGCGGAATTGGCGGGTAGCGGTGTAGCCATCCCAGTCCATTGGTTTCCGGGCGGATGAGGTTGCTGACGTAGGCGTCGGGTTCTGGAGAATCCAGTCTAAGAGGCAAAATTCAACATCACCGATCATTGCAATTTTTGCGCTTGCCGGTCCATGATTGTGCAGCGTGATTCGATTTTTTTTAGCGAGCTTTTCCATCAAGAATAGCCACCGCCTGCTTCAGAAACGAAGGCGTGAATCTTGCCATTTGAGAGATAGTTGATCCAAGGCTGGGGCAAGCGGGGATTGGGAATGACAATGGCGTGTAATTTTCTCAGATGCAAAAGATTCCTAAATTGCCTGTTTTATTCCCAGTGCCAGCTAGGTTAATATGTTAACTTGCTCGAATGAATTTTCGAGAGGGCGCTGAAAGTCAGCGGGAAGCAAAGACCCTCGGTGTGATCGCAGCAGCTCGTTCTGGCGCTAGGTTTGAGGTTCCGGAGGAATTTGGGAGTGCGGTGGGGATCACCGCTTTGACGCTGGAAGTGGGTCTTTGATGGGGTGGGGGGATTCTTTGGGGAAGATGCTGGTTTCTGGCGGTTTTTGTGGATTTGGGAGGTTTTTGCGGAGGGTGGCCTGCACCTCAAAGCGGTGATTCCCACCGCAGTCGTGCGAACGCACATACATGGAATCAACCAGTGAAAGTTTGAGTCATCCCGTGACGAGCTACGGGAAAGCAGCCGGAGGCAACTGCGTCGTCGCGAGACGGGGTGGAGAGCAGCCCGAGGCAGACCTGCGGTCCCAAACAAATGTGAACCCGTTTCGGTTTACAACGACGGCGAGCCTTCGACTGACTGGCGAAGCCTACCGCATGAGCGGCAACCGTTTCCTCCCACATCTCTCGTCCACGGGGGAGAAACGGGTTGTTGGAGATGGTTGGGGTGAGAACGCAGGGAAGGTATCATGTGGACGCGCCCTAGATCTGCTCGGGCAGGAATCCGCGCGAGCGGAGCCGGGCAGAAGTCAGAGCCGTCATAGTAGCGATGAAGCGGGGTAACGCCCGTGGAGCGAGGGACGGCAGGAAAGTGGAAAGGCAAAAGCCATGAATCGCGAAGAACCATCTGCGGCAGTTTCCCTATCAGAAATGACGGGGGATAAACAAGCGGAAGAGGACCTGTGGCAACGCCACAAGGCCGAACGCGGAGTGTGGACCAAGCCGATGCTTGCGGCCCTCGCAAGGGGGTTGAAAGGACTGCCACAGCCGCGATAGCGGCATCATTCTAATGCGAAGCCATCCCGCAGATCGTCCCGTAGGGAGGATAAAGAAGTGGTTCAGCCTGATTGACAAGATCAGCACAGAAAGAACCATTCAACTCGCTTGGGAAAAGGTGCGAAGAAACGCCGGGGCCTGTGGCGTGGACGGCATCACGATAGGGCACTTTGAACAAAACAGCCAAAGTCG
>JBGSUW010000018.1:0-10130 GCA_041753275.1 Akkermansiaceae bacterium
TAAGCACCCGGCAGCCCGTAAAGTTTTCCATCATGCGGAAGTAGATACGAAATTGTTCCTTATCCACCGCCTCGAAGGCAAAGCGCTTATCGACCACCCGCGCGAGAGCGTGATAAATTTCAGGTCGCTCACTCGCCTCCCCATGTTTGACAATCCATCTTTTGGCCACGCGCCAAATTACCTTCACCAAGACTCAGCCTCAAGCAAATTATCTCATTATTTGTGTCTCACGTGATTTTATTGCGCGAAAAATGAAGTTGGTCGACCCCGTGAATCTGAGCCTCACAAAACGCCTTCTAGCTCACTCTTTGGTGCGGCAGTTAGGAGATTTCTCGACTGCTTTTGGACACCGTTGTTTGTCAGGTCACTCACTCGCCTCCCCATGTTTGACAATCCATCTTTTGGCCATGCGTCAAATTACTTTACTAAGATTCAGCCTCAAGCAAATTGTCTAATTATTTGTGTCTCAAGTAATCTTTATTAAGAGCATGATAAATTTCAGGTCGCTCACTCGCCTCCCCAGGTTTGACAATCCATCTTTTGGCCATGCGTTAAATTACCATTATCAAGACTCAGCCTCAAGCAAATTGTCTAATTATTTGTGTCTCACGTAATTTAAGCCTCACTTTTGGACACCGTTGCTTTTAATTTTGATTTGTGTCTCACGTAATTTTGCGAATGACCCTGGAAACCCGCCCGTGATCCCCATTCATTTTGACCAATCAACCCTATTGATACCCGAGTGCCATCATACAGGGTGCCAAGCTCTCGAAAACGGGTTCCAGATGTTTTTCGTAATGTTTCCAGCGTGCCTTGGCGCGGGTATGCACTTTTTCTGTCACCGCGTCGGCGGTAGGAGAGCGGACGACTTTTTCGCGGGCGTGGCGGTCATAATCCATCACCGACTCACTCCAATCCATGCCTAGAAATTCGAGTACCTTCCGGGCGTTGCTTTCAAGATCCTCGACCAGGTCCTCGTAGCGGACCTCACAAACCTTGTTTTCCAAGCGCTGCGAAACCTCAAGCCAAGTTCCCATGAATGCGGCATACTCGGCGGCGGTGTCCTCAAGCGTGAGGAAATTTCCGCTGATTGCATCGACAGGAAAGAAAGGCTGCATGAAGCAACTGAGGACCACGTCTCTTGGATCCCGGATCATGGTAACGAAGCGGATTTCCGGAAACACCCTGAAAAGAGCAGGCGCAAGGGGAGTGAGCGAGGGATTCTTGTCGATGAGAAGTCTTGAACCGACAGCCTCTTCCAAACAAAGGTCCATGGCTGAGAAATAGTCTTTCCGGGCGCGTTGAAGATTTTCTTCAGAGGTGCTTTCCAGAACGGTCATGATCTCCGTCATGGGCGGTTGTGCGCGGGCCAGAGGGTTAAACGAGAAAATGCTGAAGTTTTCGGTTTCCTCGGCGGAGATGATTCCGGGGTGGGAATCCATCACCTGCTCAAGCAGCGTGGTTCCCGAGCGGGGGTGACCACCGAGCAAGGCGAGTTTCCGGGGCGGGCCATGCTGATCGGTATTGCGCTGCCATTCGACAAGTTTGGATGGGGAAAATCTTTTCGCGAGTTCCTGAAAACTGGCGCGGATTTTGCGCCGATGGGCCACAATTGGATCCCGCATCCCTATTGACACGGACTTGGCGGTGTGGAGTGCAACTATTGCTCCGTCGTAATCGCCGGCCGCGTCGAGCATCTTAGCGAGCTGATAGCCAGCTTTGGCCCTTAGCACCTCGGACTGCGCGGTCAGCAAGCGGCGCAGCCGTTCCCCACATGCGTCAAACCGGTCTTCATGAAGGCGGCACCACAGTAATGAGGCATTTGGATCCATCGGGGCGGACTTGAGCACCTCATCCACGAGGTTCCGGGCCGATTCCAACTTGCGGAGGCGAATCGAGTGTTCCGCCAGGGCGAGTTTCGCCGCCACGGTGCCGGCGTGCTCAACCGCAAGCTGGAAAAAGGATTCCGCAATGGTGGGATCAAAGAAGTCCCTGGACATCTGACCGGCTTCGATGGTGATCGTGATTTGCTGGTTCTGCGGCGATGCTTCAACCGCTTTTTCAAACCACTCGATGGCTTGATCATACTCATACTGCACTCCGTAAATCCTGCCGCGTTGGAGCAAGGCATTGGCACTGCGTGGATTGATTTCCAGAACTTTGCCAAGCAATTGGTCGCACTTCTGCAAATCCCTTGCCGCCCAGGCGGCCTTGTATTCATGTTCCAACAGGGTGAGCGCTGAGGATGTGATGAGTTTGGAATGCTGCTTGTTAACTTTCATAAGTCGTACGAAATGGAGCCTAGGCTGGCGTTGACGGGATTCTTCTATTCCATGGATTGAGCACAATCAAAAAAAGAGGCGGACTTATGCCCGCCTCTTTGGTTTGAGTTGTTTCCTGTGGATCAATATGAATTAGATCCGGCGACGGCGCAGGAGTCCCAGCGCGCCGATGGCACCCAGAAGGGCAGCGGATGGCTCAGGAATTGCGTTGTTAAGGACGATTGTGCCGCCTCCAGCACCAGCACTATACGATCCCAAAGCATAAGTAACTGTGGCAGCGTTTGTGGCATCAATGGCAACGGCATTTGAGTTCGGGATTGCACCGTCACTGAGGTAGTTTGTAGCGAACCCGGTGAGCACCGCATTATTGGCGCCACCGTCTGTGAACCAAACAAAGACCGGGGTTCCAGCAAGACCCAGTGCATCAGTGAAATTCACCAAACCTGTGTCGAAGTATCCAGCGTATCCAGCTGCAGCACCGCTGGCAAAGTTGACCGAACCCGCGCTTGTCCATCCCGAAAGAATGTTTTCTGCAGTAGTAGTTGCGGTCAATGCAGGGCCAGCGTATCTTCCGACGCGAGCTTGAAAAGTGTTTCCGAGAAGTGTGCCCGTAGAAGTAGCCGCTGCGGTATCTACGAACAAACTCACACTGATACCAGCACCGAAGATACTGGAAGAAGACGCAGCCAAAAAGGCGGCAAGCATTAGTTTTGTTTTCATGTTATATGTGATCTTGGTTGTATTGTATTTATCTCAAAAAATCAGTTACCGATTTGGACCGCTGGGATTTGCCATGTGAAATCCACCCCACCCTTCCTTTGAATCAAAATGGCAGATGTAGAAGGCAATAAATAATTTGCAGGATCCAAGATTCCGGCATCATTTGACCGCCATCCGGTGCCGCCTACACCACCATTTTTATACCAAAAAGTAGTATAAGCATTGGTTGAAGCATTGAAGATGAGGACGTTATCGGCAGCAACAATACTCGTCCCCCCGTTCAGACCAGTGATATTAGAACCAGTATACAGAGTTGAGGTTCCCAACTTGATTTGGTCCACGGGAATGCTGGGCGACAAAATGTTCAGCTTTGTCCCAACTCCACCTTTCACCACGACATCGGTGTCTCCAGTCTTCACGTCCCCAGGGATCACAATTGAACCTGCGGAATCCTGTTTGCGCTGGATCACCAAACCACTGTCGCTTGGATGGATGGCAGTTTTCCCCGGAATTGTTGTACTTGAGGTACCATTTGAACGCCATCCGGTGCCGCCCACACCACCATTCTTATACCAGAAAGTGGTATAAGTATTGGTGGATGAGTTGAAAAGCAGAAGATTGTCCGCTGCGACGATGCTGGTTCCACCACCAAGAGCAGTAGAGAGTGGGGCAACATCGTTAAACAAACCCGCAATCGTAAATGCTTTCAACACCCTGAATTTCGCTCCCGCTCCTGCTGCAGCGATGTTATCGAAGGTATAAATCTTGTTAGCTGCCGTGCTTGTGATCCAAGTCAGTGTGCCGGTCAGCGGACCATCCAAAATTTCAACGAGATGGGTGAGGAGAGCGGGGGTTTCAGTGGAATTTATGTATGACCCTGCCGTCCATGTGCCAGCGGCATCTTGAAGGAAAGTGCCTCCTCCGTCAGAACCGAATGAATCGGCGGTGCCAGCAAATTGAGTTGCTCCACTGGGAAGAAGCTGTTGGGCCGCGAGCTGGAGTTTCGGGCTGCCGGTTGTGCCACCAGCAGGAATGGGGACAGTGACGTAACCCACAGGATCGGTATAAGCGGTTTGTGCCATGCCGAGGCCGGTGGCGGCGAGGGAGGCGAGAATTGCAATGTATTTTGTTTTCATGACAGATTACTTGATTTGGATTTTTGTGATTTAAACGAGGTATTTGGTGTTGAAAGAATGCGTGTGGGCGTTGCGCTGGAAATTAGTTCAGGGCAATGGCTTCTGCGCATTCATAGGATTCGCGAATACAAAACATCGGATTTGAGGGAGTTGCAAGAAAATTTTGCCAGACCGGGGGAGGAATTTGCAAAATCCTATTGCAGGGGTGATAGGACAGGCAGCGCTTCTCGCTAAAGGGTTGATATTTAGTGAGTTAGGATTTATGAAACTGACTGAATGTGACGAAATTGTTTGAGAAGGAGAGGCGGAAAAATGGTTTGGATTTGTGAAGGATGGGTGCAATTTGGGAGTTATTCGGGTGTTAGGTGCGACAGAAGGGGTGTCCCACGTTTGGGGGACAGGGGAAAAATCTGAGATGAGGAGGAAGAAAGTCGAAGGTCTAAAAGTCGAAGGTCTAAAAGTCGAATGCAGAGGAAGAGCTTTGCGCTGGGGATGGGCGTTTCTGACTCTTTGACCTTCGATTTTAAGACTTTAAGACTTTAAGACTTTGGAAGTAGCCTGCTACTAGGGGATGCGTGGGAAGTGGGCATCGAGATCAAGCCGCCCATCTCCGCTGCGCTTTGGATGTGGTTCATTTCTCTTTCCCGGCTTCTGAGAGAGAAGCTCGCCATAGAAACCGGATTTCCGACTTACAGGACCAGAGTATCCGGGAGGTTTTTGCCGGCTTTTTCGAAGGTGACGAGGGTGTGACCGGCGGCGTGGGCCGTGCCGTGGATCAAGCGGTCGGCAAAGCCAGGTTTGGCGGTGGCGAGGCCCGGCATGGCGAGCACAGCGAGAGCATGACAGGAGACGGATATGCCGGGAGTGTTGACGAACGCGGCGAGCATTTGCAAGGACTTGTCCTTGGGAAGGAGGTAGTAGGATTGCAGGGCAAAGTAGGCTTCCACGAGTGTCAGGTCTGCTACATGAACGGCAGCCCCGGCAACCAGCTTTTCTTCCAGGAAAGTGGCCGCACGGATGTACTGAAGCGGTGGCTCTTGCACGAGCAGGCGCATGAGCACCGAAGTGTCGAGATGGTAGAGTTCAACGGTCGAGTTCACTTGCGGGAGGTTCTGAGCTTTTCGGTGGCGGCTTGTCCCCAAGCGCGTGATGCAGCCTCTCTGATTTCACCGGAATCATGACTCATGCCAGGCCGGAGGTAGGGGCGTACGATCTTGGCCCAAGGAGCATTGTCAAAACGGGTGGGGGGACGCTCGGGCGATGATGGTTGAGGAGCGGGCGGAGGTGGGGCATGATGGGAGGAAAGCCAATTTTGAAACAACTCCACCACCACCAAGCGGAGAGGACGGCCTTCCATGGCACTGCGAGCCTTGGCAAGACGGTAGAGATCATCGGGAAGATCAAAGGTGGCTTTCATGTTTTACAGCTAGCTGGTTTTTGTTCGGGGGTCAAGAATGAAGCATCTTGGATGTCGGATGGAAGAGATGGCTGGGCACTGGAGAGGAGCTTGCTTTTGAGTTTGATGAGTGCGGGAAGAGTTTACCGCAAAGGCGCTGAGGCCGCAAAGGGACGCAATGCCGAGACGATGAAGGGAGGATTTGGATTTCGGAGGAGCGGTTTAATTCGTGTAAATCCGTGTCATTTGTCTCGGAGTTTGGACAAGGTGCTCGGCTTTGTCCGCTGCGCTCCCATTGTGGTTGAAGAACTCTTGAAGATTACTGACCACGGATGGCACGACCCGCCCGGATAAGATGAAGATTGTGGGTTTTGAGAGTTAGCGGATGATTCGCTTCCAGCGGAGGTCGGCGTGTCTGAAATTGATGAGTATCGCTAGCCGAAATCCAGTGATGGTGAGGTAGCCCATCATCTGGGCCAAGTGAGTTTCGTTGAAGATGCTGACAACTTTGGGATCGACGATCACAAGACCATCAACGAGTAGGTCTGGCACCAAAGTATCGACGATTTGGCCGTCGTAGAGGACATCGAAACGTCTTTGTTGCTCGATGATGTGACCTCGCTTTTTCAACTCGATGACTAGGGCGTTTTCATAAGCTTTTTCGTCGAGACCTGGCTTCAGGGTGTTCAACACGAGCATGGCTGCTCCGATGATGGACTCTGAGAGTTCGGGAAAGAGCATGGAGTTTGGAGGCATGGCGGCGATGATGGAGTGGAAGGAATAGTTATACCACGAATTATTTGGCTATCGTGGATGAGAGAAGACTTGGGTTTTGAAAGGAAGATCGGTCTTACCTCCGCCGCAGCCCGAAACCGGGAGCCCTTTTGACATGTTTCAAAACCATGATGCGGATTGAGGTTGAAGTCTCCCGGAAAAGAATCAAATGAGGGAAGGCGGGCAGAAGAAATCGCCTGTATTGGCGTTGCTTGAGATAATATGGGAAATGCTTCGGATCCTCATTGATGGCGATCAAGGCACGCCTGAATTCTGCTTCGAAATAGTCGGCGACCTCCGGACTGGCTTCCTACTCGTAGTAAAAAAGGATCTCGTTGAGATCCTTTTGAACGAGTGGGTGGAAGGTGAGCCTGCCGCTCATCAGGGCGATGAGAGTTTCTTACGGGCTGCAATACCGCTCCAAAACTCGGATTCGCTGAGTGCGGGAACCGAGCCGGATTCCAATTCGGAATCACGCCGGATCGCTTCATGAAGCGAATCTTCCGGGTCCGAAGTGGATGCCACACTTCGAAGCAGCTCACTCGCAAGTTTGAGGCGCGAACGCTTTGGCAGTTTCATTGCCAAACTATGGATTTCCGATGCAGAATTCATCGCGAGACATTTGCCACGATTTCGACGATAGACAAAGTGGAAAATTCAGAGCCAGAATCTTGGAGAGCTTTGGCGGGTATGTCACCGATCAGTGCAAGCCAGCTCCAGCTCAGATAAGAAGGAATACTTTAGGATTTGATTTCAGAGGATCGGACTTTCTTATCAGTGTATATCCGTGTGATTTGCTTCGGATTTTGGATGAGATGCCCGGCTATGTCGGCTGCGCTCCCATTGTGGTTGAGAACTCTTGAAGAATTTTGACCACGGATGGCACGACCAACACGGATAAGAGAGAAGACTTGGGTTTTGAGTGATGGGGCTTATCCTGAGATTGGGAGATACAGCGCTTTGAAGAATTTCCTGCAAGATGCAGAAAATAGCCGCCGGGACGGACGGCGCTCCCTCGGGATGTAACGCGGACAATGAAGGCGAAAGGACGGGATCAAGCGTAGGAGCGGGGCGGGGATTCTTGAGCGGGTTCTTTCAAGGCTCATTGGCAGCGCTCTCAGCGAGAGCGCGCTACCCTTTTGGTTTGACTAAAAACCGTTGTGCGGGGCGATGTGGATTTGCAGAGGAAATGCGTCTTGCCCAGAGGAGCAGATCGGGTAAATTTTGATTATGACAATTGAGGTCGAGCAGGAATGTGACGGACGTTGGATTGCGGAAGCCCCGGTGAATCCGGGCGCTCTGGCCTATGGCATGACGCAGGCAGAAGCCATCTCGAAAGTGGAAGCGCTGGTGCTCCGGGTTCTAGCGGATCGCTTGGACCGTGGTGAAAGAACCCCAGAACTCGAAAAAGTTTTCACTGTCGCGGCATGAGCGCGTGGGGTTCTTGCAAGGCCCGGACGCTTTATCGCGCACTGCTAAAAATCGGATGGTCTGTGAAGCGCGAGGGGAAAGGATCGTAACGAGTGCTGGAACGTCCTGGCTTCAACAATTTTATCGTTGCCTTCCATGACTCTGATGAGATTGGAGCGCGCATGCTTGACAGAATCGCAGAGCATACCGGATTGAGTCCGACGGATCGCTAATGGTTAAGTGCGGGCAGGGCGGCGGTTTTTGAGCGGTTTCTTTCCCGGTCCATTGGCGGCGCTCTCAGCGAGAACGCCCTACTTTCAGAAGATCGGTCTTATCCGTGTAAATCCGTGAAATTTGTGGTTAGAAAACTCTTGAAGAATTTCCACCACGGATTTCACGATCAAGGAAATGGAAGTGCCGGTTCCCGAGTGCTTGGCGGGAGCTAGCGGATTTCGACCAAGTGGTCTCCTTGGGAAATGAGTGTTTCAATCTGCGGAAGGAGTGGCTCGAACCATTCAAGCAAAGCGCGACGGCTGGTATTGCCGATACGGAGCAAAACGATGACCGGACTAACCTTGCCCTAGCGCATGCGGTGGGGAAAATCCTCGTCTTTGGTGATGAGGATGGCCTGGTGCGCGAGGGCATGATCCCAGATGAGAGAATCATCGGCATGCCGCAGACCAATAGCGGCAACGTGCTCGGCGGTGTGGCCATGGCGGACAAGAAGCAGCGCGAGAGCAGGCGGCAACTGGGCGTCGATGAGATAGCGCATGGGGGATCAGCGGGCGAGGAGCACCGGGTGGTCGGCTTGGGCGGCGGCGTATTCGAGGCAAGCATGGATATCGGCGGGCTCCAGATAGGGGAAGTCCTCAAGGATTTCAGGCTGCGAGATGCCAGCGGCGAGAAGATCGAGCACGTCCTTTACGCGAATGCGCATGCCGCGAATGCAGGGACGGCCGCCACATTGATAAGGATTGAAGGTGACGCGCTCGTTCATGGGACTAAGTTAGCTCGACGGCGTGCGGAAACAAGCCGGAAATCGGGTAGGTAAAGCGGAAGATGAAGAGCTTGCTGCGGAGGCGCCAAGGGACGCGGAGGTGGGATGATGGGAATCCAAGGTTTTGGATGAAGCGAAACGCGAAGAAGAGGAAGATTGTCGAAGGTCGAAGGTCGAAGGTCGAAGGTTGAAGGTCGAAGGTCGAAGGTCTAAAAGTCGAAGAGTCGAAGAGCAGAGAATGAGTTTTGCGCTGGGGATGGGCGATTCTGGCTCTTTGACCTTCGACTTTTAGACTTTTAGACTTTGGACGTTTTGATCGCGGTAGGCATCAGCACCGTGCGGCCTTGATTCCACGAAGCCGGGATTGAAGTGGGCTTTCAGGGATCTGTGAGAGAAGTGTGGCGGCACTTGCCTCCCGATGGAGCAATAAGCGGCGCATTTCCTCCTCATGGTCAAAAAACCAAGCCAAAGCGGCATGGATCTGCGCAAGGCTCAAATCGGGGTGATTTTCCTGCAGGATTTCAGCATTCCATCCATGAGCCAAGTGCTCGGCGGCGAGGTCGAGAACCCGACACCCCGAATCGTCGATCCGAAGCACTCCCATTGAATCGCGCATGAGATGTGGAAGTGTGAGCGTCATGGTGTGAAATTAGCTTTATGCCGTGCGGAAATAAGCCAGAAATCTTGGGTTTTGGATGAAGCGAAATGCGGAGATGGGGAGGGCGCTTAGGGAAGACGCGGAGAAAGACTGAGTTTTTGGTTTCGGAGGATCGATCTTATCCGTGGAGATCCTTGAAGTCCGTGGTTAGAATATTCTTGAAGAATTTGGACCACGAATTTCACGACCAGCACGGATAAGAAGAAGGCAAAAAAGCCGCGCGGCTGAAAGGGAAGAAAAGAGATTTGAACCGCCAAGACACCGAGGGAGAAAAGGGGTTGAATCTGAAGAGCTGGGATGCTGAAAAGCTGAGAAAAGTGGGTTGAATCACCAAGACGCCAAGAGCGCCAACAGCGCCGAGGGATAGAGGAAACTGGAGTTCTGGTTTCAGAGGATTTGTCTTATTCGTGTAAATCCGTGAAAGTTGTGGTTAAGGCCCGCTTTGAAGAATTTTGACCACGGATAGCACGACCAGCACGGATAAGAGGAAGACTTGGGTTTTTGGTGAAGGGGATCGGTCTTACCCGTCTATACTGTTGCGCATCTAGATTTGTGATTTTGCGGGCTAAGGAGTGGCGACCTTACTTTTGCCTCTTTGGCTGGCAAAGAGGAAGATAGGGACAATAAGGTCCCTACTCCTTATTCCACAAATCTTGATGAGCAGCTGTATACACGGCAATCACCAAACAGGAAAGCGATTGGTGGATAGGCTGGAGCGCGGAAGTCCTTGGAGTGAATGCGCAAGGGCGGACGAAGG
>JBGSUW010000019.1:0-25821 GCA_041753275.1 Akkermansiaceae bacterium
ATGTCGGGTGCCACTTGTCCGATGAGATCTAGCGGCTCTTCCGGACGTGGTTTCGAAGCGGGTTTCTCAAGCTCCAGGCGGAGAATGATATTCTCCATGCCGGGCTTGACTCGGTGCTCGGTGACCGTCTTCGGCTGATCAATACTGAGGGACGTACCGCTAATATTGCTCGCTCTCAGGCAAAATAAGGTTGAAACAGCTACCGTTTCGAGCTACGACTACATCGTGAACGCCATCGGCCAGCGCACCAATGTCGAGCAGGGCGGCACCGCCTTCAGCTCCGCGCGTGGCATCGCTTGGGGCTACGACGCCCTCGGCCAGGTCACCAGCGCCGACTCTAGCATCCCGGCCCACAACCGCGCCTACGAGTATGACGCCATCGGCAACCGGAAAAAGTCCGCCGACAGCCTGACGCTCCCCGGCAGCGACAACTACGCCAGCAACACGGTCAACCAATACACCGCCGTGAACAGCGTGACGCCCGGATTCGACGATGACGGCAACGCCACTTCCTATCCTGTCCCTGCGCACACTTCCGCCAATAGCACTCTAGGTTGGGACGGCGAGAATCGCCTAGTTAGCGCAACGGTTAACGGCGTCACAACCACCTACCTCTATGACGCTTACAGCCGCAGAATCGCCACCAAACAAGGCAGCGGTGCCAAGGTGGTGGTCTATGATGGCTGGAACCCAGTGGCGGAGTATTCTTTTTCCAGCCTCCCCACGCCTAGCACCGCGCTAGTCAAATCATACGTCTGGGGCCTCAACCTCAGCGGTGGCCTTCAGGGTGCTGGCGGGGTCGGTGGCCTGCTGGCAGTCACTGAGCACGGTTACACAGCGTCGAGTTATTTCTACCCGACGTATGACGGCAACGGAAATGTAAGCGAGTATCTCGACGAAACCGGAGTAGTCGCCGCGCATTATGAGTACGACCCATTCGGTCGCACCGTCGTCGCCACCGGCGCGAAGGCCGCCGACTTTGCTCACCGCTTTTCGACTAAGCCACTGGATTCCGAAACCGGGCTCTACTACTACGGATACCGCTTTTACGACCCGCTGACGGGCAGATGGCCATCTAGGGATTCCATTGGGGAAAATGGCGGGGTTAACCTGTATGGGTATGTGCGAAATTCCGCGACATACTTAATTGATGTGCTAGGTAAATATGCGTCAAACTCCGGAGGTGGAGGCCAACCCATGTTTCCCCCTATTAACCCTTTTGGTCCTGATCCAAATAACCCAAACAATGGCATCAAAACAAAGGGACGGACCGCTGGGCGGAAATTGCTCGACAGGTTTTGGGAAATTGCTATTTTATTTCCATGCGACGCGCGCGGCACCTAGTTGATTGGCGGAATTCCACCGAAAGACCGATCTTTTATCACTGCATCTCTAGAATTGTGGAGAGGAGATTGGCGATGGGACCTGACGAAAAGGAAAAATTCCGCGCCTTGATGCGGATGTATGAAAATTTCACGGGCTGTCGGGTGGTGTCTTACTGTCTAATGTGCAATCACATCCATCTGCTCTTGGAAGTGCCGCCGATGGTGGAGGGTGGCCTTTCGGATAGGGAGCTGCTGCAACGGCTAGCGGTGCTTTATCGTGAAGCGTTTGTGGCGGAGGTGGCGCAAGAACTGGCAGATGCGCGGGAGGTGGTGGCGCAGGGACTGGCTGATGAAGCTTATGTGCTGCGAATTCATCAGCGTTTTACCTACCGAATGCACGATTTGGGTCAATTTATGAAGGGGCTGATGCAACGATTTTCGCAGTGGTTCAATCGAACCCACAATCGGACCGGAACGCTGTGGGAGGATCGTTTCAAGAGTGTGATTGTGGAGGATGGGACCGCAGCAAAAACGATGGCGGCTTACATCGATCTCAATCCGGTGCGAGCAGGGATGGTGGCGGATCCGGCGGATTACCGCTGGAGCAGCTACGGCGAGGCGATGGGTGGCGGTGCGAGAGGAAATGGCAAGAAGGCGCGGGCTGATTTAGTGAGGGCACTACGAGCGCAGCAAGGCTGTGGCGCGGATGCGAAGTTTTGGAATCAGGGGGGCTGTGGATTGATAGGGATCTGAGGAAAGGAGTTTGATTAACGACATCTATGTCGAAAAATTTGGTAACTTCTTGATACAAATGTGAGTATCCTTGGGTCGGTAAACTGGGCGATTCAGAGACATTCTGCAAGATGTTGGCAAGTTGCATTGTCTCATCACTTGGTCCAGTGAAACGGAACAAAGTATTTTACGAGAAGGGAATTAAATCGATTGAAATTAGAACGTATAATTTAATTCTACTGAAAAGCGCGTCGTAGTCGGTAGCGCTGCCTTACCCGAAAAAACATCACCGTCTGACTCGAATTGGGCGAATTTTGCAATCGCTGTGAAGTGATCATCGAATTTCTTCACTAACACCGAGTTGTACTCCCAGCCATAGCCTGTCGATAGATCATTATCGCCAAAAGCATGAAGCGTGTTGGTCCATTTCATTCCATAAACAATTGGAACTGTGTGTGACACATAGAGATCAGCAAGTCCGTTATGATTGCCGTTGGTTCTCCCACCTACAAAATTATCGGCGAAGCCATTGAACGCGTGGAGCGTGGCAAGTGGAGTTTTAAATCCAGCTTCGAGGTATTCCATCCCCAAGGTCACCGCTTGAGTGCCGAATGTTTTGGTGGCGGTGGCGTGGCCATAAAGCGCTTCTTCCTCACCACTCACACCTGCTTTATCTTGATATGCCAACTCACCGTAGAGAGTCAGTCCTAGCACATCCCCTTTTGCACTCACGCCAAAAGTGTTATTATCCCAAGAACCGATATCTTCGAAGTTCATGACGTAGGCATAAGCCCCCAATGTGATACCTTGAATACCAGAGTGTGAAACGTTCAGTAGATGCAGGCTGGAGCTTAGATCCGCTACATTTGGAAGATCAGTCGCCTCCGAGCCGAAGATCCGGTTTACTCCATTTACATAAGCATAATTGAACACCAATCCATCGAAGCTTTTATTCGCTACCGAGAATGCGTCGTAAGTCTGCTCATTCTGACGCCAGCCCACGTTACCGATGAATGCGGAATTGTCATAAATGATCTTCTGACGGCCCAATTTGAAAGCCGTATCAAAGCCTTCATATTGGAAGTAAGCTTGATTCAATTCTGTGGTTTGCGGATCGGCGATCAAGGTATTAGCAGGATCGAAAGGATCGGCTCCCACTGCTCCGCCATGATAGTCATCCACGGCAGCTTGGCTGAACTCGCCTTCGATCAAAGCGCTGAAACCATTCCATGCTTTGGTCTTCAGTCCGAGACGCTCGCGAAAGGTGAATGCATGGGAGACATCTTTTCCGTCCGTATCGCCGAATTCATAGCGTGCCCGGATATCGAGGCTCGGCTTGATCCATGGGGTAGGCTTGGCAGGGAGGGTGGCTTCGAGATCGGCAGTGCCTGCTTGGATCAAAGTTGCGGAGGACAAGAACAATATAGCTTTCGTTTTCATGGTGAGTTATCGGATGATGGAGGGATTAGTAGCTCCAACTGCGATCAATATGAAGCGCGATCTCAGCCAGCTAACTCGCTGATTGCTCCAGATCAGTGAAGAAATTTTCACCGCAGCATGAACCGGACTCATGCCGAGCAGGGCGGGGGAGCTCGGCGGTTTTCATGAATCTAAGGATTTGCCGCCTTGATGAACTCCAGCAAATCCTTCCGGGTTTTTTCCAAGTCCGGAGGATTGAGATAAAACATGTGACCGCCTTCATAAAAGGTCGTTGAGAAATTTCCACGCACATTCTCAGGAAGATCCAGCATGTGTCTAACAGAATAAGCAACTCCTTCAGGCGGCGTGGCGAGATCGGTGTGGCCTGCCATGATCAGAACTTTCAAATGCGGATTATCCCGCATGGCGGTGGCTAGCCGATCCGACAGATTGACCACTTGATTATTCGCATCCCAGCGCCAGGGCATCACTTTGTCAGTTAGAATTTCATAAGGCCGATCTTCTTTATAGCCGATTTCGCGACTTAGATAGTCATTCAACGCGGTGGAAAACGCTCCGTAAGCAAGTGCGTAGGATGGATCATAATCTGCGAAAGATGCGGCTTGTGAAGTGGCGTCCCAAGCCACACGCGAATCGAATCGGCCTATCACTTTGCCTTCGCTACGAAGCAGTTCCACACGGAAAAATGAAGCTCTCATTCTTAAATCACGCTCAATCCATTTCTCCGCAGAAATCCCCGAGAAACGCTCTAATTTCCCTGCAATTTCCGCCTTACTCGTAGCATCCAGCGTCTTGCCCTTGATCAACGCCGCCGCATAGTCGCCAAATGCGAATTCGGTGGCTTCCTTGACCAAAGCATCTCGGTCGCCCTGGATTTTTTTATGATAATGAGCCGTCGAAGTGAACGAAGGCAGGAAAACCATATAGGCAAGATCGTTGCCTTGAGCGGTTTGTAAGGTGGAGAAATCCAGCAACGATGAAAGTAGTACCACACCATTGAAGCTCATCCCGTAGCGATCTTGAAGGTGTGTTGCCAAGCCTGCCGCGCGAATTCCGCCATAGGATTCTCCTAACAGAAATTTAGGTGAACCCCAGCGTTTGTTTTCCGTGATCCAGCGTCTGATGAAATCTCCCACAGACTCGATGTCTGGCTCCAGCCCGTGAAATTCCTCGGGCTTCACGTCTTTTTCGGCACGGCTGTAGCCAGTGGATACTGGATCGATGAACACCAAATCACAGACGTCCAAGATGCTCATCGGATTATCGATCACACGCACCGGCGGCACCGGCGCTGAAGTGCCATCGCCGGGTAGTTTTAAAATTTTGGGTCCTAGGACTCCAACGTGCAGCCAAACGGCCGACGATCCCGGGCCGCCATTGAACGCAAACATCACGGGTCTCAGGCTGGCATCTTTTACATCAGTCCGCTCGTAGCTGACATGGAAAATTGAGGCCCGTGGCGTGCCGTCTTCCTTGAGCAATTGAGTTTTTCCAGCTTTTACACGATACGGGATTTTTTGGCCCGCAATCATCAATGAGGCTTCACGAATCACTGGCGGGATAATTTTTTCGACCGGGATTTCCTTCGGCGAAGCTTCTGTGGGCTTTTTTTCCGGCAATGTCTCCGCCACTGCGGAAAGTGTGAGTCCAAGAATCAGGCTGAAAACGGTGCGCATCGCTGGAAATTTAGCCATCCATCAGGGATTGTCCATGACACAGGCTGGAATTGTGCGAATCACTACTTGTTACAATATATGTAATGCGGAATCAAATAGGGTTAAATCAGGAGACCGTCGTGGGCACGAATTACTAGAGTCACCATGCATGCGTCCCCTGTGCATCGAACGGCAGCCAGAGAAGCGCGACGTTCTGCACCTTCACATCGGACCGTGTCGGCTTGAGCGATTCGGTGGTTAAAGGCAGTGATGCGGGATCGAAGGCCTCGGTGAGTTTCGAGATTTCCGCATCGAGTTCCTTTTGGATGATTTGCATTTCCTGCCGCAAGCCCTCGATTTTCGCATCGGCGTTGGCCACGTCTTGGCGCTGTTTGTAGGCCCCGGTGGCTTTACCGATGGACGATCCGCCGCGACTGATGGACCCCACGCCCACCTTGCGGCCGAAGATTCCGCCAAGAATACTGCCGAGCACGGAAACTCCGGCTTGCATGGTGGCTGAGCTGGCTTCTGCTTTCTCTTTGGCAAGCTGGCCTTCTGCGGTGCGCAGTTTTGACTCTAGCGCAGTGATTTTTTTTGTGACTGCCGCTCGGATTTTATCAATCGCCGCATCGCGGACTTCACGTGCCTCGTGGACGATGCGGGCGCGGAAATCTCCTTCGTTTTCACCGAGCTGGGACCAAGCTTTAATCGCCTCACAAGCGAAGACTTCCGCGCGTTGATTGCGGTAAAGCCATTCGCTAAAGTCCTTTTCCACCTGCTTGTAATTGGCCGCGTTCATCGCGAAGCCAGGCAACTCGGCGAAGCCGACTCCAGCGACGGGATCGCTGCTTGCACGCTCTAACTTCAGCGGCGGTGGCACGGTTTTTTCCCAATCGATTCCCTTGGAGTTGATCGGATTGACCAGCCGCACGGTATTGCTGCCATCCACGCCGAATTTCGATGAGGAAAAATGCACTAGCCCCACCCGCAGCAAGTGTGGCTGATAAGTGATATCATCGGCGCGACCACTGATCGGGACAAAAATTTCCGTAACTCCCCCATTCACCACTGGCCTTGCGGTAACATTGGTGGTCGCGGCTGCTGCCATACCCGGCATCGCCATCGGATTCGCATCAGTGGCGACTTTCGCGGTGCCGAAATCAGCCCGCTTCGGATCCATCAGCGTCTTAATCTGGCCGCGAGTGAGCGGGCCTGTTAGATAGCTCATCACCCAGCGCACATGGAATAGCACCGGGCCGTCTTCGTGCACATTATTCATCAGGAAAACTCGATTTCCCAGGCCGGAAATCAGCCTTTCCATCGTGCCCCGCTCAAACTTCGAATTCTGCGAGCCCGCTGCGCCTTCCAGCCCATCGAGCACACGCATTTTATCGCGCTCTGTTTGCAAGCGTCCGAGGAACCAAGTCCCGATGTTAGACAGCGCCTTGTAATCAAGATCCACTGGATTTTGCGTGGCGAGCAAGCAACCAAGCCCAAAAGCACGCCCTTGTTTTAGCATGGTCATCATCGGCCGTTTCGAAGGCGGATTGGCCGTCGGTGGTAAGTAGCCGAAAATTTCATCCATATACATAATGGCCCGCAGCGAGGTGGTGCCGTTTTGCGAACGCATCCAGCCGAGCATTTGATTCAAGAGCAGACTCACGAAGAACATCCGTTCCGAGTCGCCGAGGTGGGCGATGGAAAAAATTGATATGCGTGGTTTCCCAGCCGGGGTGTGGAGCATTTTCGCAATGTCCAATGGTGGCCCTTCCAGCCACGTCGCAAAGCCCGGCGATGCGAGTAGATTGTTGAATTTTAGGGCGAGTGTTTGCCGAGTTTTCTCAGGCAGGAACGATTCCAGATCGATGACTCCCACTTTATCAAACGATGGTTTTTGGATATGCCGAATCAGTGTTTCCAGAGTGATATTTTGGCCAGCAGCCCAGGCGTGCTGGAAAATCGCCGAGCATAGCACCGCTTCGGGACTCTGGATCGTATCAGCGTTCACACCCACCAGCGAAAGTAGTGAAGAAACGGTGCTTTCGATTCGTTCACCTAACAACTCCGCATCATCCATAACCTCAAATGGCGGCACTTCCAGCGAACTAAGAATTGATACAGGAATCCCCGCCTTACTACCGGGTGTGAAAATATTGATATCCACCTTCTCCCGTAACGTCGCAATGCGCTCGGGACTCTGCCCCCAGTCCGCAAGGCCGGTTTTCCAAGTCTCCGCAGTTTTTGCCGCGAAGTCATCAGGTGATAGACTCTTCTTCGCCGCGTCATCCTCATTGATCCATGGTCGGAAACTCTTCCCATCCAAATCGGGAAACATCAGCAAAAGGTTCGAAATGTCGCCCTTGGGATCGATGATGATCGCCGGAATATTATCCATCGCCGCTTCTTCTAACAACGCGAGACATAGGCCGGTTTTCCCCGAGCCAGTCATTCCCAGCACCACACCGTGGGTCACGAGATCTTTGGAATCGTAAAGGATCAGGTCGTCCTGCACTTTTTTCGTCTCACCATCGTAGCTGCGGCCTAGGTAAAATTGTCCGAGTTTTTCGTAGTCGTTAGAGGAAATCGCCATCGCGGGAGCATGCTGCTGGAGCTTCGGGGAAATGCCAGTCAGAAGATCGATCTTCGTTCATCAAAATTTCACGCCTTCTTCATTCCCAAGCGGATTCTGTTTGATAGAGTTTCTTGGAAATCAGAAAGAACTCATGGAAAACGCCACCGAATCGGAGATCACCGCCGCAGCCACACACCTTCAAGCTCTCTCAGATGGGCTCAATCAAGTCCTTTTTGGTCAATCGGAACTCATCGAGCTCATCATCATCGGTGTTTTGGCCCGCGGCCATATTCTGCTGGAAGGACTCCCAGGATTAGGCAAAACAGAACTCGTCAAAGGCCTTTCAAAACTTCTGATGTTAGGAACCAAGCGCGTGCAGTTCACGCCAGATCTCTTACCCGGCGACATCACCGGAAACCCAGTCTTGCAGGAAGTCGATGGCCGCCGCGAATTCGTATTTCAGCCCGGCCCGCTCTTCACCAATATCGTCCTCGCAGATGAGATTAACCGCGCCTCGCCGAAAACTCAATCCGCACTCTTGGAAGCCATGCAAGAACGGCGCGTCACCGTATTAGGAAAAACTCATGAGCTTCCCCTGCCCTTCTTCGTGCTTGCCACCCAAAACCCCATCGAGCTGGAGGGCACCTATCCACTTCCAGAGGCGCAATTGGACCGTTTTTTGTTTAAACTGGAAGTCACCCGCAATGATGTCGCCACCTTGCAGCGCATCGTTACCCATCGCGAGCTTGGCACTGAGCCACTCGTGGAACCGGTGATGAGCGCACAAACCATCACTGAGTTATTGGATTTGGTCCGCCGCGTTTATCTCCCCGATGTCGTGGCAAATTACATCGCCCGCCTCGTAGATGCCACCCACACGGGTCAATCCACCGCTGCCGAGGGCATTCGCTACGGAGCCAGCCCGCGCGCAGCGCTTGCCTTAGCCTCCGGAGCTAAAGCCCGAGCCCTGATGTTAGGTCGGGTGAACGCCAGTTTTGAAGATGTCAAAGCCATCGCCCATGCCGTCCTCCGCCACCGCATTGTTCTAGACTATAATGCCCGTATCGAAGGTCATACCACAAATCACATCATCACCAAGTTGTTAGAAGAAGTCCCCTTTCAGGATTCTGCTACGCCAAGAGTGCTTCAAGCTAAGCTATAACTCAACCCCTTCAGTCATGTTTCGCTACTTCCTATTCCTTGTTCTCATTTCAAGAGTCATTGCTCAAGAAACGCTCTTTCGTGAGACCTTCGATCCTAAAACAGACACTCATGTCGAAATCGTCGCGCTTTTCTCAAAAGCTTCACCCGGTGGTTACCTACCTGTTCGAGTTAAAATTGCGAATAACTTAAACGTATCAAAATCCATCAACCTCGGCTTCTCCAGCACCTCAAATTATACACAGGGAACTCGCAGTGATTCCGACTTTTCATTCACCGCACCAGCGGGAAAATCAATCACCCGTGATATCTATGTGCCACTCGCTCCGAGTGGTGATTCCTATTCATTAATCAGCATGCTTCGCACCACGATGAGCGGGTCTCTGGGAAAGGCTGAAAATACTTCCAACTCATTGTCCAGGGCACAATCCGCCGTCTTGCTCAGTGAAGCCCTTTTTACGCCAAACGGCTCCAGCCTCGATTCTGCGATGTCCACCTCCGGCTCCAGCCGCGGTGGCAACGATCAATTTGCCGCGAGATTTGATCCCGGCATGCTCCCTGATAGTTGGTTGGCCTATTCGGGATATGATAGTATGATGATGACCGATCGTGATTGGACTACCACACCCGCAAGTGCCCAGAATGCAATTCTCTCATGGTTGCGGCTCGGTGGCCAATTGATCATTTATAACACAAGTTCAGCCGACTTTAAATCCCTGGGAATCCCCGAGGATTTAAGCTTCGGCAGTGCAATCATGAGGCCAATCGGTTCCGACTTGAAACTCGACGCAGCTGCTACACTTGAGCTTGTTTCAACCGGCAATATCAATAAGCCCCGCAATACTTCGATTAGCGAGGATTTTGTATCATCATGGCCATTGCAAGCGCATTTCGGCAGCCAAACTTTCCGCTATGGGATGTTCATCGCAGTGTTAATCATTTTCGCAATTTTCGTCGGGCCTGTAAATCTGTTTGTATTCGCGAAGTCTGGACAACGGCACAAGCTGTTCATCACCACTCCCATCATCTCACTGATCGCCAGTATTATTCTAATCGCACTAATTATCATTCAAGACGGCTTTGGCGGATCAGGCATGCGCCGGATCCTCATGGAAGTTCGGCCCGATGGTGATCAAAATGCAGCTTACATCCACCAAGAACAATTCTGCCGCACCGGAGTTCTTACGCAATCACGGTTTGAGATCGATTCAGCCACACTCGTTAGCCCGGTCCCCATCGCACAGAGTCGCTGGTCCCGCTTCTCGGATAGAGGCAACAATGAAGGGAATTTCAGCCTCCAACCAATCGATGCCAAATTCAGCGCATCCGGCGATTGGTTTCAAAGCCGCTCAGAACATGGCCACTATATCACGTCCATTCGCTCCACCCGTGGCCGGATCGAGAAGACTGATACGCCAAACACATTCCTTTCCACGTTTGATTTCCCCATCGAATCTCTATTCTATCTCGATGATGCATCACAATGGTTCCGTGCTGAGGGAATATCCACTGGTAAATTATTTAAACTAACACCTGTCGAATACTCTGTGATCGAGCAAGAGTTGAACGCGCACATCAATGCGTTCACCCATAGAAACCAGAAAACCCTCAACCGGATCCACCGCCGTACTAGCTCCTATATCGCCATTACCAAAGCGGCACCGGGCATTGCTACCCACCCCAGCATCCGCTGGAAAGAGACCCAGACTGTCATCACAGGACCTGTCTTCACCCCATAAATTGTCAACATGTCTGCGCTTCGCATCAATAACCTTTATCGCTACTTCGGCAGCCTCCAAGCCGTCAATGGTGTAACCTTCGAGATTCCACATGGCTCGGTGTGCGGCTTCGTCGGTGCCAATGGTGCTGGGAAGACCACCACCATGCGCATCCTCGCCACCTTGGATTATCCTACTCTAGGCTCGGCGGAAGTTTGTGGTATCAATGTAGTTCATCACCCGGCCGAAGTCCGCAGGCTGATAGGCTGGATGCCAGATCACTTCGGAAACTATGAACACATGACGGTATTGGAATACCTCGATTTCTATGCTCGCGCCTTGGGATACAAAGGTAAGGAACGCCGCGCAAGGATCGAAGAAGTCATGGACTTTACCGACCTCGTCCCACTCGCGGATCGATTCTCGAATAAGCTCTCCAAAGGCATGACCCAACGCCTGGGCCTCGGTCGGGCGCTGCTGCATGATCCCCAAGTCCTCATCATGGATGAACCCGCCGCTGGTCTCGATCCCAAAGCCCGCATCGAGCTCAAACATCTGATTCGTGTGCTCGCCAAGGAAGGGAAAACAATCTTCATTTCTTCACATATCTTATCCGAACTTGGTGAAATGTGCGATTCGTTGCTATTTATAAATAATGGTAGAATCGTTCATCACGGCGATGCGGATTCTCTCCGCCGTGGCTCGGATACTCTCGGTGGCGTCCTCTATGATGTCCAAGTAGATGGTAAACCTGAATCTATTTCCGATTGGTGCATTCTCCAACAAAATATTCAGTTCCTCGAAGCTCGTAAAAATGGCGGCCGCATCCGCATCGATACCGAGGACCCCGCAAAAGCCGCTGATATCCTCGCACGGATGGTGAAAGACGGCCTCCGCATCACCGAATTCCACCGTGAAGAACGCAATCTCGAAGATGCATTCATTGATATCCTCGGCCGCCTCGATTCCGGGCAAGCCCCCATCACCCCACCGCCAATGCCGCCGCCATTGATTCCAAATCAACCTCTATCTTAACACCTCGATGACACTCTCCCATCTTACGGATTTCTCGGACCGCCTCTCTCCCATGTTGGTGAAAGAGCTGCGTCAAGGTCTCCGCGCAAAAACCTTTATCATGGTTTTTCTCTCATTACAGGTTATTTTGAGTATCATGCTGCTTTCTGCAAGCGCATCCAGTGCCTCGGAGCAGGCGGGAAGTGTGGTTTCAAATATGATTTTTATCTTTTTTGCCATCGCCGTTCTAGTGGTCCAACCGATGCGCGGTGTAGCGGCACTCGCTTCGGAGATTAAAAGCAATACCATTGATATGATGGTCCTTACCCGCCTGAGTGCATGGCGCATCGTTTACGGCAAATGGGTAGCAATCATTAGCCAGTCAGCCCTGATCCTCGTCACAATCATCCCCTATCTCATCCTCCGCTACTTTTTCGGGGGAATGAACCTTGTGGGTGAAATCGTATTCCTCGGGCTCATTTTCCTCACCTCCATGGCACTCACTGCAGTAACTGTAGGTCTATCAGGTAGTGCATCAGCTATCATCCGCGCACTAATTCCGCTCTTCGGAATTCCCTTATTATTTATTTCGATGATCGGTTTTACCTTTGGCCGTGGTTCGAATAATATTATTGAAGTATGCTCTCTAGATACCATTGAGTCAGTTGTGGGAATTCTGCTCTATGTGATCAGCATCTTGTATCTGGGATGGTCTGCCCTGTCACTAGGTGCGTCATTGATCGCGCCCGCTGCAGAGAACCACTCAACCATTCGCAGATGCATCACCCTGGTCCTTTTGATTGGTTTGATTCCGGTGGTATTATACTCGTCAATTGAACAAGAAATCATTGCGATGCTTAGTTTGATTTTGGTCATTCCTGCACTCGTCACAGCCCTTACAGAGACCACCTTGTTACTGCCGGTTCAGCGCTTGCAGTTCATTAAAATCAAATTATTGCGTAATGTTGGCGGCCTGTTCCTGCAGCCCGGACTTGCAGGCGGAATCATATTCTCGGCTTTGTTGATCGCAATGGTATTAGGCATTGCTGGAGCTCATCCCCAAATCTCCATTGATAGCGATGTATTGATTACGCTCTTAGCCCTCATCGGTACCCTGCTGCTGCCCGCTGTGATTCAGAGCTACACCTTTAAAAGCGATGGCCAGCGCATTACAAATTATTTTCTAATTCTCATCGGTCTAGGAATTATTTCGATCATTGTCGGCACATTATCGGGAGTGACTTCCAATAGCAGTATTTTGTGGCTCTTTATCTGGAATCCCCTCACCTTCCTCACCATGGCGAGCCAAAGTGGATTCAGTGATTCAAACCTCTTAGTTGGTGTATTGATTGTTGTTGCCATTTTTCTAACTTTACTACTGATGAAGGCATTTAAATTAACAAAAGTGCAACGAGAGATGATTCAACACTCTGAAGCGAACCCATAATTCATTTTGCATGGATCTTGAAAACCTGAAAATTTGTCATAGTCACGCGCTCCAGCTTGCCGCGAGATTCCGGCTTCCTTTGCGGTCACGGGTTTGGAAAGGCCAGTCGGGCGAGTTTGCAGGCGGCGGCTCCGGATCTTCCTTGGATTTTCAAGATCACCGCGCCTACTCTCCAGGTGACGATCCACGCCACATTAATTGGCAAGCTTATGCCCGGACAGGAAGTTATACGATGAAACTTTTCCGCGAAGAAGTTCGCCCAGTGGTAGATCTAATTCTGGATGCCTCGGAATCAATGTTTTTCACCCCATCGAAGGCAGTCAGAACCGCCGAATTATTCTATCTCATTACCGAAAGCGCCCATGCCGCAGGTGCGTCATTAGCCGTCCACGCAGTGCGCGGTGATCGTAATTTAACCCTAGATCCCACCACTCTCCGCACTCATCGCTGGTTGGAATCAGCCCGCGCTCTCACCCCGGCAGATCCCGCGCAGGCACCAGAGTTATCTCGCCTGCCACTGCGCTCGAATGCGATCCGGATTTTCCTTTCAGATCTATTATTTGCAGGCGATCCAATGCCATTACTGCGTCACCTCAGCCATCGTCATGGAAGCATCGTGATCTTCTCACCCTATCTCCAAGAAGAGGCAAATCCCGCATGGTCCGGTAATTACGAGTTCATTGATCCCGAACAAAAGACCCATCATCCTCATAGGATCGAACCTTCAACATTAAAACGATATCTAAACTCCTATAGCCAACACTTCGCGCTCTGGAAAGAACACGCACGCCGGCATCAAGCAGCCTTCGCCCGCATCCCAGCAGATGAAGATCTAGCAACTGCACTCTTCCGTGAAGCAGTATCAAGCCGGGCGCTGGAAGCCACCTAGAGATATTTTCCTCAATAAATTATTCTGCTTAAATCTTCTTGTGTTGACCCTCGCAAATCCACTTGGACTTCTCGCCCTGTTCGGCATTCCCGCCGTGCTTGCGATCCATTTTCTCCAGCGCAAGGCCCGCGATCTTCCTATATCGACACTCTTTCTACTAGAGCGCACTCAGCGCGATGCCGCGAGCGGCCGTCGCTTGGATCGCTTGATTTCATCGATCCCACTATGGATGCAATTGTTAGCCGTGCTGCTGCTCGCATGGTTTCTATCAGAACCTCGTTATCAGAAATCCAGTAGCGTGCAGCGGATCGCCGTGGTGATTGATTCCTCCGCTTCCATGGGGGTCTTCAAGGCAAATGCGATCAAGCAATTAGTCGATGAGCTCCCAAAATTATCAGCCGGTGCAGCTGCCATTGAACTCACCGTTCTCGAATCCGCACCCGGTCGCCCCAAAATCTACATCGGTTCATCGGTTGCTGAGTTAAATAGAATTTTCGAAAAATGGAAACCGCTCGATGGCCTCAACGATCCTTCCCAGTCCATCCGCCTTGCCCGATCATTAGTTTCTCGCGAGGGCACGGTCATCTATCTAACTGATACCCCAAACCTAGTTTTGCCCTACGAAGCTAAACTCATTGCCGTAGGCGAGCCAATCGATAATGTAGGCTTCACCGGAGTTTCATTTACGAACCAAGAAGGAGCTCTAGTATGGCGTGCGCTTGTGAAAAATTACGGTTCCTCTATCTCTGAGCGCACTTGGCACATTCAGACTGCCTCCAGCAATAGCGAGCCTCGCACCATCCGTCTCGATCCTGGAGCGATGTTAACTCTTCAATCAGCATTTCCCACTGAGGCCAAGGATGTGAAAATTATACTCAGCCCTGATCGTTTCGCTCTTGATGATACTCTGCCTCTCGTCGCCCCGCAGCCGAAGCCACTCGCCATTCTTACCGCCACCTCTCCGGCATTTGCTGCACTTACCGAGAAGCTCCTCCGCTCGTTGGATTCTGCAATTCCCAGCAATGACGTGGCTTCAGCAGATTTATCCATCACCTCCTACGATCCACTTGATCCTATTTTACCATCCGGAAATTCGATTATATTTGTACAGGACAGCACTCGCGCTGGAGCCTATCTCAAAGGCGGGATCGTCGCTGAAGCCCACCCCTATCTCGATGGTCTCAATTGGCAATCTTTGTTAGTGCGAGAAACGATGCAACTTGACCGCCTAGAAAGCGATACAGTGATCCTTTGGCAAGACAAACGCCCATTGATCTTTCTCCGCGAAGGCGCAGGCCAGCGGCAACTTTGCTTCAACTTCGACCTTCGGCTCTCCAACGCCGAAAATCTTCCCGCCTTCATCGTCCTGCTGCATCGCTTCGCAGAAAGTATTCGCGATCAGAAAATCGCACCCTCATCCGCCAACCTAGAGACCGGCCAACCACTCCGCATCACCGCAGACCTCAGTCTCCCCCTTGAAGTCTCCGCCACAGACCTCTCTGGCAATTCATTGGACATCGTAAACAATCCAAAAAATGCGCCACTCACTCCGGGATTTCTCACAGCCACCCAGGGTAACACCAAGCTACTCGATGCCGCAGTTTTCTTCGCCGATACACGAGAAGCCGATTTCAGCGCTTGCGCAACTTCCGAGCAAAAACCTCTTCCACTCACTTCCACCATCGAACGCAACACCCGCCCAGACCCGCTCTGGCGAGTGTGGATTCTCGTCCTATTAGCCGTCCTTCTCATTTCATGGAAATTCACCGCCACCAAAGCCACCGCATGATCACGGTAAAATCAGCGAATCATTGGCTTGGGAAATCGGTAATGTCACAGTTTTATCTGTCATGAACTTTTCCGCGCCTGAATATTTCCTGCTCATCCCCGCTTTTCTGTTGCTGGGTTGGTTCTGGCGTGACCTTAAACTACATTCCCCGCTGCGGGCAATCATTTCAATTCTAGCGATCATCGCCCTCGCCGAGCCAAGCATCCAGCACCAGCGGAATTCACTGGACCTCTATGTGCTGCTAGATCGCTCTAACTCCACCGAGGACTTGATCGATAAAGGTCTGCCTGAATGGCAACGTCTATTGGAAGCCTCGAAACCTAGCCGTAATGATACGATTCATTATTATAACTACGCTGCTGAAATCGCGGAAGTTGGTGCGGACGGTTCCTCGTTTACTGGTTCACGCAAGCTTACCCAGACGGCGCTCGCACTCCAATCCATCGCCGCCCAGGCCGATGAAAAGCGCCCATCGCGAGTCCTGCTTTTCACCGATGGTTTTTCCACAGAGCCTCTCCAAGAAGCCGCCGCGCAACTGCAAGCGCGTGGCATGCCACTCGATTTCCGACTGATCCGCGAGGAACAAGCACGCGACTTTCGTCTCGCCCGGCTTGCCTTTCCCGAGCGGGTGCAAGTCGGTGAACCCTTCCTCATTTCCATCACAGTTCGTGGCGCGAGCGATGGCACGTTCCCACTCATCTTGCGGCGCAATGGTATAACTCTATCAGAATCTAATATCACCATGGTAAATGGTTTGGCGACCGTGGAATTCACCGACCGCATCCCGCGCGGCGGCGGCTTCCAATATGAAGCTGAAATTCGCCCAAGCGATGACCCCCACCCTGGCAATAATTTAGCCTCTCGCTGGATCGAAATCACCGGCGGCCCCCGCCTCATTCTTGTCACACGCTATCAAGACGATCCAGTAGGCAAAGCTCTAGCAGCATTGGATTTCACCATCGAGACCGTCACCGATCCTTCACAACTCAAATCTGGAACTCTCGCGGGCGCACGAGCCGTCATCCTCAACAACGTGGCAGCTCACGAGATTCCAGAAGACTTTATGAAGTCGCTGGATTTCTATGTCCGCGAGCAAGGTGGCGGACTCCTCATGGTGGGTGGTAAACATTCTTTTGGCTCTGGCGGCTATTTTCAATCTCCCATTGATGCGCTTCTTCCTGTCTCCATGGAGTTGAAATCCGAGCACCGCAAGCTAGCCGTAGCTCTCGCCATCGTCATGGATCGCTCTGGCTCGATGGCGGTGGAGGTGGCTGGAGGCAAGACCAAGATGGACCTTGCGAACTCGGGAGCCGCCAACGCGGTTGAGCTACTAGGGCCGATGGATCAAGTCGCCGTCTTCGCCGTGGATAGTGAATCCACCACCGTCGTTCCCCTCACCCGTATCGAGCAGAATCGGGAAAAGCTCAGCGCCCGTGTCCGGAAAATCAAATCATCCGGGGGAGGTATCTATATCTATAATGGCCTCAAAGCCGGCTGGGATGAGTTAAAGAAATCTCCCGCTGGCACTCGCCATCTTATATTATTTTCAGATGCCCAGGATTCCGAAGAACCTGGCGATTATAAGAACCTAATCAAAGCGATGACTAGTGAAGGCGCGACCATTTCAGTCATCGGCCTCGGCACTGCCAAAGATATCGATTCACCGTTGTTAGAAGAAATTGCAAAACTTGGGAATGGTCGGATCTTCTTCTCAAACGAGCCGATGGATATTCCCCGCATTTTCGCTCAGGAAACTGTCACTATCGCCCGCTCCGCCTTCATTGATGAACCTGTGACTGTGCAGGCGACTGGCCGCTGGTCGGAAATTTCCCCGAAGCCCATCGATTGGTTCAGCGAGGCGGATGGCTACAATCTTTCATACGCCAGAGAAGATGCGACGGTCTCGCTGCTCTCGAAGGATGAATACGTCGCGCCGCTAGTGGCACATGCGCGCCGGGGTCTCGGGCGCAGTGCCGCAATCTCATTTCCGCTAGGCGGCGAATTTTCAGACTCGGCGAGGAAATGGCCCGGTTACGGAGATTTTCTCCAGACCATCGGGCGCTTTCTAATGGGAGACGATAGCCCCCCCGGCATTGCCCTTCGGCATCGCTTGGACGGCACCCGCCTGACGCTGGATCTTCTCTACGACTCAGATCTCTGGGCCCAAAAACTCGCCGCATCCCCACCCAAGATCCGCCTGAAGGACGATGCGAATGGCCAAGTCCTCGATCTTCCGTGGCGCAGGATTTCGCCCGGGCATTTCTCCCTCACGCGGGATCTCACCGAGGGCAGCGTCGTCCGTGGTGCCGTGCAAGTCGCTGGAAATGCGCTGCCCTTTGGCCCGCTCAGTGTCGGCTCATCCGTCGAATGGGATTTCGCGCCAGAGCGCCTAGCCGAGCTTCGCGCCGTTTCCAATCAGACCAAGGGGCGAGAATTGTTAGACCTTTCCAAAGCATGGTTGCGCCCGCCTTATATCGCAGAAACTTCACTCCGCTTGCCACTCGGCATCAGCCTGCTGGCCCTCATCCTCGTCGAGGCCCTACTCACCCGCACCGGCTGGAAATTACCACAACTGACACTCCCACAGCACCGTCCGGCAGTGGCTCGCACCAAGATTCCAGTCACAAAGCCAGCCCCGAGAGCCCCCGCGAAAGCACTCCCACCATCTACCGATTCCCCCCCACCTCCCCTACCCTCTGACACCGAGCGGCGCTCCCGATTCCAACGCGCCAAGGACAAAAAATAGCCCCTGCCCATCTCAGATTGATTCGCCAGATTCGCAGTGCATCACTCTTCAACTAGCGCTCTCCAGAACCCTCCACCGCAATCTCTTTCACTTTCCTAAAATACCCTTTAACACCACATCTAGTATCCATTTCTCCAAATGAATACCACATGCAGAGTGTTCATCATCTGAAAGATTGCAAATTTCCCCCTTCTCGGTAGTTTCTCCCCAGTCCAGCACCCGCTCGGACGTCACCACTTATCGCCTCCTCGCTGCATGTATCTAAAAACTCTCGAAATCCACGGCTTCAAGTCGTTTGCGGACAAGACACTCTTTGAATTTGCCAAAGGCGTCACCGGCATCGTCGGCCCCAATGGTTGCGGCAAATCAAACGTCGTCGATGCCATCCGCTGGGTGCTCGGTGAGACCTCCGCCAAGGCCCTGCGTGGTGGTGAAATGGCCGATGTCATTTTCAACGGCACCGAGAAACGTAAGCCCCTCGGCATGGCAGAAGTCACCCTCACCATGGCGGATTGCGAGGGGCCGCTCAAAGTCGATTTCAACGAAGTCGCGCTCACCCGCCGCGTTTTCCGCGATGGCCGCTCGGAATACCGCATCAATGGCACCCTCTGCCGCCTCAAGGATATCCATGATTTGCTAATGGACACCGGCATCGGCCGCACCGCCTACTCAATCATGGCCCAAGGCCAAATCGACCAGATTCTCTCTTCCAAACCCGAAGAACGCCGCGCCGTCTTCGAAGAAGCCGCAGGCATCACCAAGTTCAAAAAAGAAAAAAAGGAAGCCCTCCGCAAACTCGAATTTACCGAGGCCAACCTCCTCCGCGTCTCCGATGTGCTCGCCGAGCAAGAACGCCGCATGAATTCGCTCAAGCGGCAAGTCGCCAAAGCCCGCCGCTACCAAGCCCTCGCCGCAGACACACGAGTACTGGATACCCACCTCGGCCATAAAAAATTCGTCGAGCTGACGGCCGAGCGCGACGAGCTCACCGTCTCCGTCAGAGGCCTCGAAGTGCGCGATACCGAGCTCTCAATGCAGCTCCCCGCCAAGGAGGAAGCCGTCACCGAAGCCCGCAGTGCCGCCCGCATTTTCGAAGGCGAACTCGCGGAACTCCGCCAGCGCCTCAACGAGCATCGCAATGCCCTCAACTCCGCCACCGGCCGCATGGCCTTCAACGATGAGCGCAAATCCGAGCTCGAGTCCCGCATCCGCCAGAACCACGAGGAAATCTCTGCCACTCGCGAAAAGCTCGCCCAGCAGGAGTTCGATTGCGTGGCAGCCAATGAATCGCTCGATCAGCTCAGCCGCCTCATTGCCGAGAAGGAAATCCAACTCGCCGAGCAAGAAACCCGCACCAAATCCACTCGCGATGAGCGCGAACGAATCGAGGCAGCTCTCCGCGAGACCCGGGGCGAAGCCAACCGCGCCCAGACGATCATCGCCTCCATGCAGGCTAAAATCGAGAGCGCCCTCGCCCAGCTCGAGGGCAACCGCGATCGCGCCCGCCAGCTCGGCGATGAATCACAGCGCCTCAGCTTGGAAATCGAAGAATACCGCTCAGAGCACATTCGCATCGCAGGTGCCGTCGAGACCACCGGCTCACAACTCGCCGAGCTCGAAGAAACCTTCCAAAGCGCCGAGCGCGCCTACCAACATACCCGTGGCGACCTCGATGCCGCCCGCATCGCCGCCGTCGAGTCGAACAAACTCTTCGCCCAGCGCTCCGCCCGTTTCGATGCCGTCCGCCAACTCGTCGAAAGCGGTGAAGGGTTTGAAAAAGGCACCCAAAATGTCCTAAAAGGCCTCGGCCAACCCGATGCTTTCAAGCCCGGCATCCACGGTGTGCTCGCATCATTCATCGAAGTTGAAAACACCTGCGCGCGCGCCGTGGAAGCCGCGCTCGGCTCCCACCTCCAAGCCGTCCTTGTGCAGGACCAAGCCCTTGCCGAGTCCATCATTGAACGCCTCACGGAAAAGCAACTCGGCCTCGCCGCCATCCTTCCCGAGTCCTTCGTCCCCCACTCTGCTGGCAGCCAAATGGAGGCCCTCCCGGAAGGTGCCACCGGCTGGGCACTGGATCGCGTAAAATCCGACAAACGCATCACCACCGTCATCGAGCGGCTCCTCGATAAAGTCCTCATCGTCCCCAATCTCGCCACCGCCCTGCGGCTGCGTCCCACCCATTCCGGCATCACCTTTGTCACACTTGCCGGAGTCTTGCTAAGCGGCGAAGGCATCCTCCGCGGCGGCACCGGCGCGGAAGGCGTCACCTCCGTGCTCGAACTCCAGAACGAAGTCCGCACCCTCTCCACCGAGGTCGATGCTTTGACACTTGCAGACGCCGCCGCCCGCCAACGCGTGCTCGATTTGGAATCCCGCCTCGAGCAGCTTCGCGAAGAAGTCGAAATTTCACGTGAGCGGCTCCAACGCCAAAAGGTCGATCTCTCCACCCTCCAAGGCCAGCTCAGCCTCGCGAGCCGCGAGGTGGAAAATTTCGAAACCAAGATCGAGAACGTCAAATGGGAGCTCGGCGCCCTTGAAGACCGCGACCGTGCCGCCGCCGAAGGCCGCGAGCACATGGAAAGCGAACTCGCCACCGCCCGCGAACGCCTCGAAGCATTGGAAAATGAAAATCGCCGCCTCCAATCCGAGTCCGATGCCACTGCCCGCCGCGAGGCAGACATCACCGAGGCTCTCAACGAAATCCGCACCGAGCTCGCCGTAGAACGCCGCGCCAAGCAATCCGCCGAAGAGCAGCAAAAGCCGATGGAAGCCCGCCTCTCCGAGCTCCGCGAAGTCGCCATCCGCCGCGAGACCGAAATTTCTACCTTCGACCAACGCATCGAAGCCGCCCACGGCGAGAACGCCCGCCTCGCCGAGGAATGCGAAACCCACCGCGCCGAACTCGAAGACCTCCAAGTAGAAATCAACACCCGCGCCGAGGGCCGGAATCTCCTCATCGCCACCATCGAGGTGGCAGAGAGCGAGCTCGCCGCCGTCCGCCGGGATCATGCCAAGGTGAATGAGCAAAAAGGCCGCGAAGAAGTCAACGCCACCAAACTAGAGCTGCGGCTCGATAGCCTCACCACCACCATCCAAGAACGCCACCAAGTCATCCTCGCCACCTTCGAGCCGGATGCACACGCCCTGCTCGCCTCCATCGCCTCCCAGAAAGCCCTGCGCGGCGAGGGCGGCCGCGAGTCCATCATCTCCGGCAGCGATTCCACCGGCATCGAAGATGAGGATGAAATGCCCACCGTCGTCATCGATGGCACCCTCCAGGAATCAAGCACCCTCCCCGGAGAAATGCTCGGCGAGCCGGATTGGGAATTCGTCGAATCCATCGTCGCCGATATCAAGCGCCGCCTCGATTCCATGGGCCCCGTCAATCTCGATGCCATCGAGGAATACGACGAACTCGAAGAACGCTACACCTTCCTCAAAAACCAACACGACGACCTCGTCAACTCCAAGGCCGAGCTCCTCGAAGTCATCGAGCGCATCAACACCGAGACCCAGCGCCTCTTCTCTGAAACCTTCGCCCAAGTCCGCATCAACTTCCGCGAGATGTTCAAAGAACTCTTCGGCGAAAAAGGCGAAGCCGATCTCACCCTCCTCGACGAGAGCGATCCCCTGGAATCCGGCATCGAAGTCATTGCCAAGCCACCCGGCAAAAAGCTCCAATCCATCACCCTCCTCTCCGGCGGCGAGCGCTCGATGACCGCCGTGGCCCTGCTCTTCTCCATCTATATGATCAAGCCCAGCCCCTTCTGTGTGCTTGATGAGTTGGATGCCCCGCTCGATGAATCTAACATCAACCGCTTCGTCAAAGTGCTCGATCGTTTCATCGATAACAGCCAATTCATCATCGTCACCCACTCCAAGCGCACCATGGCCCGCGCCGACGTCATGTATGGCGTGACCATGGAAGAATTTGGTGTTTCCAAGCCCGTCGGCATGCGCCTCACCTCCTCCGACGGCGAAGCCAGCAAAACCGAAGCCAAAAGCGCCGCCCAGAAAGCCGCCCTCCGCCTGGATGCATAAGCCCGGGGCGCGTGGCTCTATCCCAGCCTTTCTTCCAATCTCTAAATTTAAGACGCAATCAATTTTAGACCGTTTGTTGTTCCGTTAAGAGAACGAGTTGGGGCCTCGAATTGAGCCGGAGTGAGGTAGTAGCTGCTTCGGGGATGATCGATGGTGGTACAAATCCGTCGAACGCCATGGCCAATAGTTTGATGGATGTTCGTAGTCATTTCGAGAAGATTGCCTAGTAGTCCGTAAACTTTAGATTGTCAAAACTTCCACTTTATCGCCCAGCTATATTTATTTCACCTTCCAGTTCATCCTCCTCCGGAAAATAACTCGTTTTTTATAAAATGATGCCGAAAATAAATTAATTTTAAAATTGTACTTTTCTATGGGTACGTACAATCAGACAGGTGCCTGCAAAAATACACCGCATTAAACTCACTGAAGATGAAAGCAAAGAACTGCCAACAACGCCAATCAATACACCTCCATCACCGGGGTTCCCGCACCCATCCTTCACGATGCCAATGGCAACCTCACCCAGCAGAACGGCAACCTCTACACATGGGATAGCCACAATCGCCTGCTCAGCGTCGTCCCGCAATTTCCGTCCGTAGGCGCAAAAGCCGTTTCTTACTCCTACGATGGCCTCCACCGTAGAGTTGCACGCAGCGTCAGCCAATGGACCGCCAACGGCCAGTGGTCCTTCCTTGACAGCACTCGTATTTTCTACGATGATTGGAACGTGCTCGAGGAACACAACATTACCTCAAATTCACAATCACTCGAGCGCACGCTCACGTGGGGGGGCGACCTTTCCGACACCTTGCAAGGCGCAGGTGGAGTCGGAGGCTTGTTAAGTATTAGAGAAATCACCACCAACGCCAACTATCATTACCACTACGACGGCAACGGCAACGTCACCAGTATCACTCAAGGTGCGTCTCTAGCCGCCGCCTATCGTTACGACGCCTTCGGCAATACCATCTCAGCCACTGGCCCTTACGCCAATCAAAACCGCTACCGCTTCAGCACCAAGCCGCAAGAACCAGAAACCGGACTCTATTACTACGGCTACCGCAACTACGACCCCACCACAGGCCGCTGGCCATCTAGGGATCCAATTGAGGAAATTGGGGGAATCAACCTCTACGGCTTCGTGGGGAATGATGGACTCAACGGGTGGGATTTGCTTGGGCTCTCGGGCTATACGGACTCAGGACCTTTTTACAGGCATTGGCTCTGGGGTGGCGGTGTTCCGTATCATGTGAGTTATCATGATTATGCGCCCGACTGGAGTTCGCTTGAATTCACCGATTACAAAGATGCCCAACGTGATATTTGTAGCAAATCTAAGGGTGATACAATCGATGTAAATCAGATTTACAATTACGACACCAACCAAGGTCCTGGTAGGGTTAACGTCAGACTTAAAGGCACATATAAACGGACCAAATGCGGGTGGGAATTTACAGGTAGAATGACGATCGATAATGATCGCTATGACTTTAACGCTGCGAATCGAAGTTGGTTCAAAGAAAGAGCCACACGGTTTGGTGGTCTGTGGGGCGGTCCAGATTCATCAGATAATGATTACACCATAATTTTCGATGACGGAGAAAATAAAGACACGTATTCAGCTAATGCATGTGGAGAAGCCAAATAAGTCATGAAAGTATTCTTCTTGATTATCAGTTGTTTAGGCATGGCTTGCTGCAATAATAATAAGTTTCCTTACGATGCTGAATTTTCCACATTGATTGCACATTCAAATTCCAAGATTGGAGGTGAAATTTCTAGTATTGCGGTCTATGAGACAATTAAAGAACCTAACAACTACTTGACCGCAAAAGATTTGGCTGATTCCAAACCAATCAAAGAATTTTATAATAACGACGAAATTCTGAAGGTTTTAAGTGTGGTTCGAAAATCTCCAGAAATGATGGAGGTCGCAGATCCGATCGGCCAATTTGGCAAGGTATATCACTTCTTATTCAGGTCCAGCAACAAAACAGGATATTTAAAGTTGTATGCCGTAGAGGGCCAGGGTGGGAGAATCGGCTTAACTCAGACTTGGGATGGTAGCGGCGCGTATTATGGGAATAGTGATCTTTTGTATTTCATCGAGCGGAAAGAATAGTGATAAGGAACTCTGTTCATTCGGCATTTCCAAATTCTCATCGTATGGGATTACCAAACTGATATCGGGTGATTTTTCGTAAATTTCCACACTGTGGTCGTGGTTTGTGTCCATTGGCGTTGTATTTTTTGGTGATTGTTCCCGGACGATGGGGTGGTAATTTACAGCCAAAAGTGTCTCGCTCCTTAAATTTCACAATCCGCGTCATTGCCGCTCCCGATCCATCATGATACATTCATCCCATGAGCACGATCACCTTGGAACTCGAAGAACACCTCGCCGAAACTTTAGCGCGGGCTGCGGAGGCAAACCACAAACCGCTGACGGTGTGGGCGCTGGAGCGATTAAAAGCCGCCGCATCCGAAGACCTCGCCACCGGAAATGGCTACCCTTCTGGATATTGGAAACTGTTCTCCTCCATGGACGACAGCTCCGGATTTGAAGCCCCGGATCGTAGTCCTACCCGAGTCATCAGCGGACTTGATGAAACTTGAAAAGATGACTTGGTTCCTGGACACCAACATCGTGATCTTTTGTCTGAGGGGGAAATCCCCTGTCGCCATGAGGAAAATCATGAGCACTCCGGCAGCTGCCATTAAAATACCCTTTCAGGTAAAAGCAGAGTTGCTCCATGGCGCGGCCAAGAGCAACAAACCCGCTGAAGGTCGACGAGCCGTATTGGAATTCATCCATCCCTTTCAGTTAATCCTGCCGAGTGATGAAATCCTCGAGCAATACGTGATGATCCGACTAGAACTCGAAAGATCCGGATCTGTGATTAGCGAAGCCGATCTGTGGATCGCCGCCACCGCCCTTGCCAGTGATGGAATGATCGTCACCAACAATGTCAGGGAGTTCTCCCGCGTCCCCGGACTGGCCTTCGAAGACTGGACCAAGTCTGAGGTTCCCTAAAATTACCCGCAATATCGTGGACTTCGCCCAAGTTCCCGGCCTGCGGTTTGAAAACTGGCTGGATTGGAACGCGCGACCTCAATCTTCTTCTTCATGAACGGGGTCAGCAACGTAAGCGTAGTCCATAGCGCCGCCTGAAGTTGATGGCTCGTGTATTCATAAGTGTCATAGTTCACGAATCTATGACACTTATGAATAAATCTCCTTTAAAGACGGATCAGATTGGCCGCCTGCGCTACACCCCAGAGCAAA
>JBGSUW010000020.1:0-38400 GCA_041753275.1 Akkermansiaceae bacterium
CGCCCCATCGGCCTCGGCGTCATGGGCGTCCAGAACGCCCTCTACAAGCGCAACCTCGCCTTCGCCTCCGATGCCGCCGTCGAGTTCAACGACGAGTTCATGGAAGCCATCGCCTACTACGCCTACAACGCCTCCAGCGACCTCGCTTCCGAAGTCGGCACCTACAGCAGTTACAAAGGCAGCAAATGGGACCGCGGCCTCCTCCCGCAGGACACCGTCGATCTCCTCGAGACCGAGCGCGGCCGCAAGATCGACGTCCCCCGCGGCGGAAAAATGGACTGGTCCGTCGTCCGCGAGAAAATCGCCAAACACGGCATGCGCAACTCCAACGTCCTCGCCATCGCCCCCACCGCCACCATCTCGAACATCATGGGCACCACCCCCTGCATCGAGCCGAACTACAAAAACCTCTACGTCAAATCCAACCTCTCCGGCGACTTCATCGTCCTCAACAGCGAGCTCGTCAAAGACCTCAAAAAGGCCAACCTCTGGAACCAGGAAATGCTCGACCAGCTCAAGTACTTCGACGGTGAACTCGACGCCATCGACGACATTCCGGAAGCCCTCAAGCACAAACACAAGACCGTCTTCGGCATCGACTTCGAGTACATCATCGACGCCGCCGCCCGCCGCCAGAAGTGGATCGACCAAAGCCAAAGCGTCAACCTCTTCCTCGCCACCCCCGAGATGAAGGCGCTTTCGCACATGTATCGCCGCGCTTGGGACAAAGGCCTCAAGACCACCTACTACCTCCGCACCCTCCAAGCCAGCAACGTCGAGAAATCCACCATCGACGTCAAAAAAGAACAACGCGGCGTCATGGCCACCCACACCGCCGCCACCGCCGCCGAAGCCAAGCAATACACCGCAGCCGAGAAAAACGCCTGCTCCATCGACGCGATGCTCAACGGCGGCACCTGCGAGGCCTGCCAATAACCACCCATCTGTTGCGGCGCGTCTATGACCGTCGCTCTTCACTCCAATGCCCCGCTGGACTCGCTTCCACGCGGGGCATTTTCTTTCAAAGAAACCCTTGCAAATTTAACTCATAGGTTAAATACTCTCCATGAAAGCCGTTCTCTACCAATCCGGCCCTGCCTGCCGAATCTACCTTCTCGCAGACACCCATAACTGTCCATCAGAAGACTTTCTCACCAACGCCGCAAACCTCCAGCCCGACGAATTCGCCAAGCTCACCAAGCTCCTCGACCATTCCTGTGATCATGGACTGCCAAAGAACAAACAAAAAGTAAACACCCTCGGCGACGGCCTCTTCGAGTTCAAAACCATTGGCGGACTCCGCCTCATTTGGTTCTGGGATGCCAACCGCATCATTCTCTGCACCCACGGATTTCTGAAAAAGCGCCAGACCACACCGCCCGCCGAACTCACAACCGCCGCCAAGTGGAAAAAAGCCTACGAAACCGCCAAGATAGCCAACAAACTGAAATTCATCGAATAACCGCAAAGTGCCACCAAAGTGGCTGCGGCGTCTCGCCGCAGGCCGTGCTTGGAGTGTCTCGCTCCAAGTCTTAACTCTCACCCTCATTCACTATGAAACACCTCACCGCCCTCAAAGCCAAAGCCAAGCAAGCCCGGCAAACCCACGCCTACCGTGCCGAAGGCGCATCCATCCGCTTCACCGAAGACCTCGTCGCAGCCATGAAATCCAGCGGCCTCACCCGCTCCGCCCTCGCCGAAAGAATCGGCTCCTCGCCCGCTTACATCACCAAAATCCTCAAAGGCGAAACCAACTTCACCCTCGATTCCATGGTCAAGATCGCCAACAGTCTCAATTGCGAACTCACCATCGGTCTCCAGCCATTGGCATCAACGGTTTCTATTCCTTCGGCTCCACGCTCCATAGTCAGCGATCACAAGACCGCACCTCTCGCCAGCCCGGTTCTCAACGACAAAGCCAAGGCCTGATCAGCGAATCCAATATCCTAACTTGCAAAGCACATCTAAAATCCCTAGCCCACTACCCCATATATTTATGACCCGTTCTTACTTTTGTGCGCCACTCTAATGAATCTCAAAATGGCATCAGGGCTTGCAGAAAGATATTCGAGCCCAACACAACAAGCCCGAGTCATCACGGAATCGTGGATGGCAGATCAGGGATATTGCCCTGCTTGTCTTTCCCACCTCGAACCTACGCGAGCGAACGCTAAGGCAATTGATTTTGGCTGTCCGCAGTGCTCGATACAATATCAACTGAAAAGTACTAAAGCACCAATTGGCCCAAGAGTTCCTGACGGTGCCTACACTACTATGGTCGAAGCTGTAAGGAGTGACACCTGCCCCGCATTGGTCCTGATGCATTATCGCAAGGTTGATTGGTCTGTTCAAAATCTAATAGTCATCCCTTCGTTCGCGCTCACCGAGCAGGCCATTATCCCCAGAAAGCCATTGGCTCCCACCGCAAGGCGTGCAGGCTGGATTGGATGCAACATCGATTTGTCGCGTATCGCCCCACAAGCGCGGGTGAATGTTGTCAAACAGGGAGTCGCGCGGACTCCCAATGAGGTCGCTGGTTCATATGCGCTACTCAAACCATTGCAGTCGATCAACGTGGGGCAGCGTGGATGGGCAATGGCGGTCTTGAACGGAATTCAGACCATTGGATTAACCAATTTTACCACCCAACAAGCCTATCAGCTGGAAGGCATCATGATGAAACTCTTTCCAGACAACCGAAACATCCGCCCCAAAATTCGGCAGCAACTCCAAGTGCTGCGCGACATGGGGATTATAGTCCATCTAGGCAGAGGTAAATGGAAACTTTCTAGCCTCGCCACATCAATTTGAACGTATCATGAATAATCCTACAACCTCCACCTCCGCTACCAGCTACGCCTCAAGCTTTCGCTGGATAATCTCTCATGCAACCAGCTCTAATCCAAATTACGGGCCGGATTTGATCGCCGTCAGGGTCGATTCCCTCACAGTTACCTTGATACGAGAATTTCTGGAGAACCTCCAAGACATAGTCGTTCGCGGAAGGGCGATGGCTCGTCTTCAATGGCTCGGCGCATATATCGAATTCCTGCAAGCGAACGAAATTGAACTTGAACCGGGAGGTATGCTGGACGGCCTTGATGAGGACAACGCACTCATATTGCCGCCCGGCGTCGAGCTACCTGCATCATGCCTCATCGCTGGCGACATGCAATCAGAGTGCGATTCCTTTACGATGCTGCGTATCAGTGAGGAGTTCAACTCGGAGGTCTTCGCGTCATCCCGTATCAAGTATACTTCTATTGAAATCGAATCGAAACAGGATCTTTGGCCGCTAATCAATGCCGCGTTTCCTTTAATCGAAAATTTTTCAGAGGCATAGAAAATTTGAAACCGCCACCGATGCCTTTTCAGGTTCCGGCGTCGTTTCTTTCCTGCTCAAGTCCACGGGCAAGCAAGTGCGGAGCAATGACACGCTCGCCTTCCCCTCCGTTCTCACCGCAGCGACAGTGGCAAACACTGCCACCCGCTTGAATCCCGAGGATTTGGAAATCTTGCTCAATTCAAAAGCGCGCAAAGCTGACGAACGATTCATCCGCCGGACCTTCGAGGGAATTTTTCTACACGCCGGAAGAACTCTCCTTTCTAGACGACCTCTGGACTGGTATCCGTGAAATGGATTCACCCCTCAAACGCGCGGTTGCACTGGCTGCCATCCTACGTTCTGCCATCAAGCGCCAGCCTCGCGGACTTTTTACCGTCAGCGATCCAGGTCGTTACCAAGACGGACGCCGTGATCTCAAACTCACCCTGCGCGAGCACTTCATTGAGCAGGTGGAAATTTACAACGCTGCCGTATTCAGCAACGGAAAGCGCAACTCCTGCACCTGCGGAGATGTATTCGACGTGAAACCGGGCAGCGATCTGGTTTATATGGATCCCCCTTACGTCCCCTTGGCTGACGACAACTGCTACATCAAGCGCTACCACTTCCTAGAAGGCCTTGCCTGCTACTGAGAAGGCAAGGAACTGATGATGAGCAGCAAGGTGCGCAAGATCGTAAAGCCCTTCACTCCATTCTCCTACCGCCACACTGCAATCGACGCCTTTGATCGTCTCTTCCGGCACTTCGCCGATTCGACCTTGGTGCTTTCTTATTCTTCCAACGCCTACCCGGATCTTGATACCCTCCGCAAACTGATGGGCCAATACAAACGCTCTGTGGTAGTGCTGGAAAAAACCCACCGTTACCACTTCGGCACCCACGAAGCCGCTAAGCGTAACGTCGTTCAAGAATACCTCATCATCGGTTCATGAAAAAAGAAAAGCAGACATTGGAAAAGCTTGTCGGTGCGCTGATGCCAGTTGAAGCATCTTGGCTCGATGAGCATGGCGAAATGGTCATCGAAACACTGAAAAATTTAGTTCAGAAGGAAAAAATCCTCAACTCGGATATCCAATCAATATTAGATGAGGATTTTGATATTGGTTCAACGGTAGTGCGTCTTTTTCTGGGTTTATCCAAAGATGAGTTTACCATCGCGTTGAAGGGAAAAATGCCAGGTTCGCCAGGTCCAGGCATCACCCGCTATAAAAAAGATAAGGGGCTCTATCTGAAAGCGCTTGAAGATCTCGGAATTCTGACCGACATGAGAACTTTCATGACACAGCCACTGCATTGGACTGATGTGCTTGTGGAGCGTCTGCGTGGTGGTAGAGGCAGCGCGATCAAGGGGCAGAATCGCGGAAGAGGAGTAGAAGATTTTGTAGAAGAGATCCTTTGGAGGGTTTTCGACAAAAAGAAAGTTGTAAGAAATTGCAGCTTCACTGGTGTCGACGGCAGAATGAAGGCAAAGGCCGATTTTGTAGTTCCAGACAAATCAGAGCCATTGATCGTCATCGAAGTGAAAGCATACGGAGCCACAGGGAGCAAACTCACTGATGTAATCGGAGACGTAGAAAAGATTCTAAAGGCTAAAAGAAGCGATACGATATTCATACTTGTCACCGACGGGGTGACATGGAAGGAGCGACTGAATGACTTTCGAGCTCTGGTAAAGTTTCAGAATCGAGGAGATATCACTAAAATCTACACGAAATCTATGGCTAAAGAACTTGAGCGCGATTTGGTGAGCATAAAGAAAATTCATGATCTCTAGCGGCCTTTCGGACTTATTGAATCGGGTCAGCAACTGTCTTTTGAGATTTTTTTCATGAACCGGTTTGAATCTGTTGTAAGTGCCTCTTCATTAAAGAGTTAAGGTAACTTAGGAGCTTTCGCATGACCGCAATTAGGGCGAGCTTCTTCGGTTTGCCTTTGGCGAGTAAGCGCTGATAAAATTCCTTCAAAATCGGGTTGTATCTGGTGCTGACGAGGGCGGCCATGTAAAGGGCTTGTCGGATTTCTTTGCGCCCTCCGTAGATCTTTCGCTGACCTCGCATTTTGCCGCTATCGCGATTGAAGGGGGCAAGTCCGGCGAGGGAGGCTGCTTGTTTGTTGGTTATTTTCCCGAGTTCGGGCATGGCGGCTAAAAGGGAAAGAGCGCTGTTTTCACCCATGCCTCTGGTGGCGACTATAAGCTCTACGACTTCATCAAGCTGAGGCGACTTTTGCTTTAAAGCTAGCATGAGTCCGGTGACTTTATCGATCTGTTTTTGGAGTATTTTCATGCGTCCTACGACAAGTTTTTCAACGCTTCTGGGCTGGATGTGTTCGACGTGCATGCGCTCGCGGTACAGCTCGTCGCCAAGGTGACGACGGTATTTGACAAGGGCGGAAATTTCTTCAAGAACCGGGTCGAGAGGATCGGTCTCACGAGGTTGAAAATGGATACCAAAATCGGTGAGGACTTGAGCATCAATAGTGTCTGTTTTGGCAAGTAATCCCTTGGCTTTTGCGAAGTTACGAGCAAGTGATGGGTTGATCCTGGAGGCTTTAATTCCTTCACTTTGAAGCAAGATAAGAAGGAGTTTTTCATAGCCGCCAGTGGCTTCAAAAACGAGGTGTGGATTATCGGATTTATTGAGCTTTGAAATGATTTTTTCGATAGCTGTTTTGGTGTTGGCGCAGGCGGAGGGGAGTTTGAGTGTTTCGTCGTAGGAATGGATTTCGAGTTCCTTTTTCGAGACGTCAATACCGATCCAAGTAGTGATGTTTTTTTGTTTCATTGTGGTTTGTGTTTTTCGCTATTGAACGCTAGTCTCCAGCTACTCTCTGACTTGCAATTCCGAGCTGAAACGCTGCAAGGCGATGACGCTCACTCAACTGTCCGAGATATACCGAGAAGGGAAGACGCCGACCAAGCTGACCCCGGTGATCTAAGTCACAGGTCCTAAAACGGTCTGACGTTTTCCCGCTCTGTGAGTGGGTTGCAACCCACTCACAGAGCCCTTGCGGTTACTAAGGAAGGATAGAGAACTATTCCTCCCAAGGCGAGATGACGTTGACATACTTTTAAGAAGCAAGTCCCGACTAACTAACAAACCGTCGAGCATGAACATAAAGAAATTTTGGCAGCCAGCATGGACCGATCTTAGAAAGCTCGGGGAAAGCAAGGTGATACGCTCATTATTAAGTGACAGATAATTTATTGGTTTTGTAGTTGGACGCCGGAAGGAAGAACAAGCAGATGGTTGAGATTTACGGCACCCAACCAAAAAAAGACCTCAATCCTTGACACTACCCCCTGAAACTGTTCAATCATTAAAAACAAGTCAGTTTTTTTAATCGCTCGACCCTATGGACCTAGCAGCCAGCATCGAAGAATACCGTCAGGAGGAAATGGAGCAAGCAATAGAGAGCCCCACCCCCAGCGGGCCGCCGCAGAGGTGGACTGCGTTACGGCTTCGGTCGCTATCACTCCCTGCGGCTCCATTCCGTCCACCCCTGCGAAAGCTTTGTAAAAACCACCCCAAAGAACCAAAACCAAACCAAGCACCGGGTGCCATGAATCCTGGCGCAATGACTCACACCCTCCGGTGTCATTTATTATTGGCGCAATACGTCTAATCCAAGTTTACCGCGACGTCTTGTCGTCGAATTTAAGCTGATATCTGACAAAGTCTCCAAGCGGCAACCCGAGTTCCCGAGTTCTTCCGCCGCTAGCTTCGGCAGTTCCGCTGGATAATCTCAATTTCCAAAACACTCCTTCACGTGAATTCTCACCGAGTCTCTGCAGCTTTCAACCACAAGTTGCTGACTTTCGAAACAAATATTTTTTATAAAAATATCTCGACATCGCTCGATTTTTTATAAAACCTCCGCAAGCGAGTTCGTTAGAAATATTATACTCCAAACCCGCTCGCTGTAAGTTCATTCCATTCACACCCGTCCTCATGAAAACACTGATAGCCACACTACCTAAATTCTTGTCCCTTAGTCTGGGCGTATTTGCGCTGCAAACCATCCAGTCAAATGCCCAGAACGTTACCAACTTTTCAGGCTTTGGCTTGGCGGGTCCGAATAGTCAATCTGGCGAAGGCCAAGCACTATACGGTTTCCAAGGAGGTCTTACAAATTTTACCCTACTCTCGACTCTAGGCCCAGATGCGGAAATCACCGCATTCAACCACTTGGCGACAGATGTAGGTAGAAATCGCCTTGTCTTCACAGGCAACGTTTTCATGTCGGATTTTTTAAATCTTTTTTCTTACAATCTCGGCACGGGGACCTTGACCAATATCACTCCTTCCGGACCATTTGGTGGGATCCTTGGCAGTAGTGTGGGGGCAAGTTCGGGCGGTGGCTCCTTCTATAATGGTTCCTACTATCTATGGGACGATACAGTCGATTTTGATAGTGAGATGGGCTTAGTGAAAATTGATTTTAATCTGGCTGGAAACGTCTCTTCCATTACCAAGCCCTTTGGGAACTATACGGGTAGTGCGATTGGCTCACTTGGTGACATTGCGATCGACTCTACTGGAATCATGTATCTTTATAATTCCGCAGGTCAGCTCTTTTCCAAAGATCTTAACAACGCGCAATCGCCGATCGTCAGTCTGAACGTTCAAACTGTAACAGGCAATGGACAGTTGTTTATTGATGCAAATGGACGTCTATTGACGAGTCTCCCTGGCGGAAACTGGGGCGTGATTGACCCTGCGACTGGTAATCAGACACCCATCGCAGGCCCTAGCATCGGCAGCAACCTGTTCTCAGACCTGTCTGAAGGTGGATTTGTGGGAGTCGTCGTTCCAGAGCCATCCAGCACACTTCTCGTCGGCTTGGGGGCGCTTGCCTGCCTTACCCGCAGATCACGGAGATAAAACTTTCAAGGTAGAATTTTTGAAAAACTCCGGTGGCGTTTGCCTCCGGAGTTTTTTATTTTTCAGCACTAAGGCATTTTGAAATTAGGAAAGGATTGCAGACCATTTGAAATCCGGATTTTGGCCACTGCGGCCTGATCAAGAGCTGGACGGCCATTTCCCTCAATCCGCTCGCGCTAAAAGCCCCGTTTGCGCGGAGGGCGACGGTTACCCGGAGGTAACGGCGAGCCGCCCTTTTCTTATCACTCTTCTCACAACTAATTGCCGCCAAGTCAGACTTCTAATCAGGATTTATCAATGCATTTCTAGCGTGAATAGATGATTGTTAATTCTGAAAAACGATGAACGGGAGCATTTTCGGAACTTGTTGCGGATGTGTGAGAAGTTTTCTGGTATCGGTGCCCGTTCAAAACCAGATTTTGAAGGCGGGTGGCGGCAGATGATTGGCAGATGCGATCGTGAAGGTGATACTTTGACGACGCTTGCAGGATACGGCTCTGCTGGAGAGCAACCGGAGCGGCAAACGTTGCCAATGGAGCTGTAGCCTCGGGGACGTTTTGGGAGGTTCGGTTCAAGAGCGTGATTGTAGAAGGTGATTAATGGAATTACGTTTCAACGATCTATTCAATTCCGAAAGCGCTACGAAGGATGGATCTGCTATCTTTTCAAAGCTCTATCCGTCTTAGAAATGTAGGCAAGAATTCACCGCTCTCTCGAATATTTAGTTCTGATGCGGTTTGGAAATTTTCACTTTGTTTCCAATAAAAGGAAGCTTGCGCGGGGTTTCTGGACAATGCATCTTTATGAAGTGTCAGGGAAATTTATTGGATTGGTTGCTTTAGTCCTCGGGCTTTGGTCAGCGATGGATCTACGTGGTCAGGACTCAGCAACAACGGAGGGCAAGCCGTCTAAAGTCGTTGTAATTCCAGTGCGGCAACAGATTGCAAAGCCCGAATTATTTATACTTCGCCGTGGGTTGAAAGAGGCAATTGAGCAAAATGTGGATACCATCGTGCTTGATATGGAGACTCCGGGCGGAGCATTGGATGTGACTTTTGAAATGCTCAAGGCTCTCGATAAATTTCCAGGAAAAACCGTTACCTATATTAATAGCGAGGCGATCTCTGCAGGGGCGCTCATTTCCGCCGGGACAGATGAAATTTATTTTGCGCCCGGGGCGGTGATCGGTGCTGCGGCTCCGGTGATGGCGACAGGCGGAGAAATCGATGAGACGATGCGCGGTAAAATTGTAAGCTATCTTAAAGCCCGCGTTCGCTCGATTTCTGAGGGGAAGGGCTATCGTAGCCAAGTAATCTCCGCGATGATCGATATGGACATGGAATTCAAGATCGGGGAGGAAGTCATCAAGAGTAAAGGTGAGCTGCTCTCTCTCACCGCGCAGGAGGCGATGAAGACTTATGGCGAGCCACCGATTCCACTTTTAGGCTCCGGCATTGCAAAGGATTTGGACGATCTCCTCAATCAAATCCACGGCGCTGGAAATTATTCGGTGGTGAAGCTGGAGGTCACTTGGTCTGAAAAACTTGCGCAGTATTTAACAACGATCACGCCACTTCTCATCGGCGTAGGGTTGCTTCTAATGTTTGTGGAGTTTAAAACACCCGGCTTTGGAATCTTTGGCGTGGCGGGAATTGCGATTCTGGCAGTGGTGTTTTTCACTCAATTTACCGCAGGGCTCTCCGGGCATGAGCCGGCGTTGTTTTTCGGAATCGGGCTTATTTTGGTCATTGTAGATCTATTTTTCCTGCCAGGCTTGGTGCTGGCGATGGTAGGCGGCTTGCTCATGTTTGTCTCGTTGGTATGGTCGATGGCGGATTTTTGGCCAAAGGAGCCGCTTAATTTCTCGGGCGGAGTACTGATAGGGCCACTGACGAGTGTGATGATCGGCACTGTTTTGGCAGTGGTGATGTTCTTGGCGATATTGAGATTTCTACCTAGGGGCGGCTTGTGGGGCCACATGGTTTTGGAAGGTTCGGTAGGTGGTGAGCCGGGAGGACAACGTGCGATTTTCGATGGCGGTGCAGGCGAACCGCGCGGCGCGGCCTTGATCGGGCAGGAAGGGATCGCCACCACGGCGCTTTTCCCGAGCGGGCAGGTAGAAATTTCTGGTAGGAGGTATGAAGCGAAGTTACTCTTAGGCTCCGCAGCTGCAGGAACTTCTGTGCGAGTGACGGCAGCGGGAGAATTCAGCCTGACGGTGGAGGTGGTTTCATGAGTATCATTGTATTATTATTTTCTCTGGGGATTGTCTTCATTGCTGTGGAGGTGATCATTCCGGGAGCGATTCTTGGGATCATCGGGGCGCTCTTAATGTTCGCAGGTTGTGTGATGTCCTTCATCAATTTTGGCTCGGACGGCGGCTTGATCGCGATTTTGGTGGCGTTTGCCATCGGCGGGCTCGCATTGTTTCTGGAGCTGAAAGTTTTACCAAAGACGGCTCTTGGGAAACGGGCATTTCTTAGCAAAGAGATTACAGCGGTGAGTGCGGCCTTCGGCGCGGAGGCCCGTGATCTTATCGGTAAATCCGCCGAGGCGATTACCATGTTATCTCCCAGCGGCTATGTGCTGGTGGATGGTGAACGTTATGAAGCGTTCTGCCAATCCGGCCAAGTTCCCAGTGGAGCTACCCTTGAAGTGGTGGGTGCCGATAATTTCCGTCTCATTGTTTCTCCAATCCAGTCGAACCTATAATTACCATCATGCCTGATATCACCACCATCGTCCTTATCGTCATTGCTATCCTCGGGCTGTTGCTCTTCGGGATCATACTTTCATTCTTCAGTGTTTGGCTGCGAGCTTGGCTGGCTGGGGCCTACGTGGGCTTCACCGATTTGGTGGCGATGCGCCTGCGCCAAGTGCCCTACGGCATGATCGTGGATGCACGGATCACGGCGAAAAAGGCTGGTATCGATATTCCGATCGACGATATTGAGGCGCATTTCCTCGCCGGCGGGAATGTGATTCCCACGATCCAAGCGTTGATCGCAGCTCGGAAAGCCGGCATCGAGCTGAATTGGGACCGCGCTTGTGCGATCGATCTCGCGACCAAGGGCTCGGGCAAGAGCGTGGTGGAAGCCGTCCGCACTTCGGTAGATCCCAAGGTGATTGATTGTCCAAATCCTGCTTCTGGCCGGACCACCATCGATGGGGTGGCAAAAGATGGCATCCAAGTGAAAGTCCGTGCTCGTGTGACAGTGCGGACAAATTTGGATCGCTTCGTTGGCGGTGCCAAAGAGGAAACGATCATCGCGCGGGTGGGAGAGGGTATCGTCACTACGATTGGTTCCGCAGAGTCCTATAAAACGGTGCTGGAATCACCTGATAGTATTTCTAAAGTTGTGCTGCACCGCGGCTTGGACGTGGGCACGGCGTTTGAAATTCTTTCGATTGATATTGCCGATGTGGATGTGGGTGAAAACGTGGGTGCGCAGCTTCAAGAGGCACAAGCCGAGGCCAATAAGAACATGGCCCAAGCCCAAGCGGAAATTCGCCGTGCTGCTGCGGTGGCACTTGAGCAGGAAATGGTCGCCCGTGTGGCGGAAATGAAGGCCAAGGTGGTGGAAGCGGAAGCCCAAGTTCCTCTTGCGATCGCAGAGGCATTCCGCAGTGGCCGTTTAGGAGTGATGGATTATTACAAAATGGAAAATGTGAAATCAGATACCGAAATGCGTGCTAGCATTTCCAAGTCCGAGGGAGCCTGATCCAACCTAACGGAACAATCTTATGCAGTGGGTCTTTGATAACTTCCAAGTTGTAGCGCTTGTTCTGATCGCCTTCGCCGGTTGGATCAAGAGCCGTGTGGATGCGAAGCTCGAGGAGCAGAAACCGCCGGGGGAAACTGAACCGTATGACGAGCGCGAAGTCTTCGGCCCTGATGAGCAGTGGGAGCAGACTCTACCAGACCACGGTGCGCCGCCGCCGCTGGTGCGGGCAACTCCACCGCCGTTGCTCTCACCAGCGGCAGCGTTCGAGGCGAGCCGTGAGTCCGAGGCAGCACTTAAGCATCAACAAGATCTCGCCGAGCGCTTGCGGCAGATTCGCGAAACCAAGGCGACCACCACCGGCGGGGCCAAGGCAACGCGGGCGCGGGTGGCGGCATCTAAATTACCGAAGAACATCGTCGCTGCCGTTCCGCTCAGCTTGCGAGGGCGATTGCATGACAAAGGGGAATTGCGCCGCGCCTTCGTTTTGAAGGAAATTCTTGCGCCGCCATTGAGCCAACGTTGAGGAAATTATACAGAGTGAAATTTAGTGGAAATCCCATTCCCCGCGATGATTCCAGCGAGGCGCTCGGGATGGCGGCCGTGGGCGATATGGGTCTCCATCCCAGCGGTTACGGCGAATTTTACAGCTTCAAGTTTTGAGGCCATGCCACCCATTGAGAATCTTCCCCTATCTTCTCGAACGTGGCGGAAAACATTATCAATATCAGTGACCTCAGGGATGAGTTGATTGCTCTCAGGATCCAATAATCCATCGACACTCGTCAGCAAGATGACGCGCGTGGCTCCGGCGAGTTTGGCAACGCGGACGGATAGCATATCGTTATCGCCGAATTTCAGTTCCTCGACAGCGACGGAATCGTTTTCATTGATGATAGGTAGAATCCCCGGCTCGTCTAACAGGCGGTTGAGCGTATCCGAGACATAGCCCGAGCGCACCGGCGTGCCGAGGTCCGCAGCAGTGAGTAGAACCTGGGCAATGGTGATATCGAAGTTTGAAAAAAGGCTGCTATAAGTTTGCATCAATCTCGCCTGGCCGATGGCGGCGCATGCCTGGCGGGTGGCCGTGTCTTTGGGATACTCGGTGAGACCCAGCGCTGAGACCCCGGAACCGACGGCACCGGAGGAAACGAACAAACATTTGTGGCCGCTGTGAATCAATTCAGAGATCGCGGAAACCAGATGGACCAACGCGGCACGGTCCAGCGTGCCATCGTCGGTTTTTGTGAGAACACCGGTGCCAGCTTTGATTACGGTAAGATCGTGAGTCATTTGAGAATGAGATGGGTGCGCGCGTTAGGGGTTCAAGAAAATCGATCACTTGCTTGAATGCAAGCTTGCTCCTCCATCAGGTTCAAGGTGGCTGATAAATTTTGCGGAAAGACTTACGGCAACATCTTCCACTCGGAATAGACGCGTGGCTTCGCAAAACAAAGTTGGCACGCGTCCAGGTTTCCATCTATCTCTGTTCCGCCCAGTTCTTGGGCAGTTTTTTTTCGATGAAAAGCAGCGAGATCCGTGAAAGCCGAAAAGCCGCCATCCTCGGCACTCTCGCCGGTTGGCTGATGAAGGCATGGTCCTTCACCCTCCGTGTGGAGATTGAGGACCGCTGCGGTATCACCCAGCCGGATGCTCCGCTAGGCCCTGTCGTTTACGCACTTTGGCATAGCCGGATTTTCACTATCCCACCCGTCTGGGCCCTTGCCTGTGGAAAGAACCGCCGCTCCGTGGTGCTCACCAGTGCTAGCCACGATGGGGCCCTGCTTGCCCGTGCGATGGGCGTTTTTGGTATTGGCGCTGTGCGCGGTTCCTCTTCGCGCCGCGCTGTGGCCGCCCTCATCGGCATGAAGCGCGCTCTGATGGAAGGGCTTGATGTTTGCATCACGCCAGACGGCCCGCGTGGCCCGCGTTACTCATTTCACCCTGGTGTGATTAAGTTGGCGGAAACGGCACAAGCCCCGATTCTACCGATTCATGTCTCTTACTCTTCCGCTTGGCGCTTGAAAACGTGGGACCGCATGGTGATCCCCAAGCCCTTCAGCCGCGTCTTTGTCATTTTTGATAGACTCCACCACGTTCCTGCCAAGCTGGACGAGGCTTCCTTTCAGTCCAATCTTCTAACCATTGAAACCATCCTACGCCAAGGCGTAGATGATGCCTGACCCTATATCATGAAAGCACCAATCATTCTCGATGGTAAATCCGTCGCCGCCGCTGTCCTTGAAGAATGCCGCACTGAAACTGCCGCGCTTCTGGCCGAGGGCATCAAGCCTGGTCTCGCAGTAGTCCTCGTGGGAAGCGATCCGGCATCGCAAGTGTACGTCGGATCCAAAACCCGGACTTGCGAAGACCTCGGATTCCACTCGCTAAAGATCGAACTTCCCACCGAGACGAGCCAAGCAGAGTTACTGGAAGTCGTGAGAAAACTCAACGCAGATCCCGCCATCCACGGCATTCTCGTACAATCGCCGCCACCCAAGCACATCGACGAAGAAGCCATCATCCGTGCGCTCGATCCACGCAAGGACGTCGATGGCTTTCATCCGGAAAATGTCGCCAAGCTGGTGCTGGAAGACCCTTCCGGATTTGTTCCCTGCACGCCGGCAGGCTGCATGAAGTTACTCGAAGTTTCTGGTATTCAGACGGCAGGAGCAGAAGCCGTTGTCATCGGTCGCAGCATGATCGTCGGCAAGCCGATGGCGATGTTATTAGTTTCCAAAAACTCAAATGCCACCGTCACCATCGCGCACTCACGTTCCAAAGATTTACCCGCCATCTGTCGTCGCGCGGACATCCTCATCGCCGCTGTGGGTCGCCCGGAAATGGTCAAGGCGGACTGGGTGAAGCCCGGTGCCGTAGTGATCGATGTGGGGATCAACCGCGTGCCAGACTCTACTAAAAAGTCCGGCCATCGGCTTGTCGGTGATGTCGCCTATCAAGAAGTGGCTCCACAGTGCTCTGCGATTACTCCTGTTCCCGGCGGCGTAGGTCCGATGACCATTGCGATGCTGATGAAGAATACTCTGCAAGCAGCTCGCCAAATTGGTTACTGAAAATTAATACTAACGGAATAGTAGTTAGAACTCGCAGTTGCCGGGAGTGCGGGCGAAGGGAATCACATCCCGGATATTTGCCATGCCCGTCACAAACATCAACATACGTTCAAAGCCAAGACCGAAGCCCGCGTGCGGCACGCTGCCATACTTCCGGAGATCGGTGTACCAACTGTAGGCTGCGGCATCAAGTTGATGGGTTTTGAAATTATCTAACAAAACATCGAGCCGCTCCTCGCGCTGGCTGCCGCCGATGATTTCACCAATTCCTGGAACTAATACATCCATCGCCGTGACAGTTTTCTGGTCATCGTTGAGGCGCATGTAGAAGGGTTTGATTTCCTTCGGGTAGTTAAAAACGGTCGTCGGCTTTTTAAAATACTCTTCGGTGAGCCAGCGCTCATGCTCGGATTGTAAGTTCAGCCCGTATTCCACCGGGTAGGCGAATTTTTTGCCACTGGCTTGTAATAGCTGCACCGCCTCGGTGTATGAGATTCGCTCAAATGGACGGCTCGCTACAAATTCAAGTCTCTCGCGCAGACCTTTATCGATGAATTTCTCGAAGATCGCGAGGTCGCCTTCATCGCGTTGGAGAGCCTCGCTGACGAGAAATTTCACCATAGCTTCCGCCAAATCCATATCTCCTTCCAAGTCACAGAAAGCCACCTCCGGCTCGATCATCCAAAACTCTGCCGCATGCCGGGTGGTGTTGGAATTCTCCGCCCGGAAGGTAGGACCGAAAGTATAGATATTAGATAGAGCACTGGCAAATGTCTCACCCTCCAACTGCCCACTGACGGTGAGGAAGGCGCGCTTGCCGAAGAAGTCTTCCGCGTCTTGCGAAATTTGTGCGTCTGGCAGGGTCGTCACGCGGAACATCTCACCAGCGCCTTCACAATCGCTCGCCGTGATGATGGGAGTGTGGACGTAAATGAAATCCCGCTCTTGGAAGAACCGATGCACTGCATAGGCCATCCGGCTGCGCATCCGGAACACTGCGCCATAGAGATTGGTGCGAGGCCGCAAGTGGGCGATGGAGCGTAGGAACTCGGGAGTGTGGCCTTTTTTCTGCAACGGATAGTCATCGGGTGCCTCGCCAAGGAGCTTGATGGAAATGGCCTGCATTTCCCATGTTTGGCCGCTGGCAGGAGAGGGGATCAGCTTGCCGCGGACCTCGATGGATGCGCCGGTGGTCATCTTTGCGATGGCCTCGTAGCCGGGAATCGCCGCGTCTGCTACGATTTGCAAATTGCCAAGGCAGCTGCCGTCGTTGAGTTCTAGAAAAGAAAATGTCTTGGAATCGCGCCGGGTGCGGACCCAGCCGGCGACGTGAAGATCGTCTGCGGGCTCAGTGCGTTTGAGAACATGCTTAATCAAGATTCGCATGGGCTTCGATAATCAGCCGTCCCGCGCTTGTCAAAGTCTGGCCGGGAAATAATTGAAAGTTGCCCAGGCAATATTGTGTAATAACTTCCACCAAATTCTACTCATGGTCTCATTGAAATTTCTATACGGACTCACTCTTGCCGCGCTGGCTCCCGCACTTTCCGCCTGGGAGCCGACCATCGAAGCGCCAGAAATGCCGTTGAAGTCGTTCCAGCTTCCGGACGGGTTGGAAATCACCCCTTGGGCACTGTCTCCAGCGCTATTTAATCCGACCAATATGGACTTCGATCATCTCGGGCGCGCATGGGTCTGCGAGGGTGTCAACTACCGGACCTCCTCAGATCGCCAGCCTGACGGAGACCGAATCGTAATCTTGGAAGACACCGATGGTGATGGCCAAGCAGAAAGCTCGAAGGTCTTCTGGCAGGATCCTGAATTGGTCTCCCCGCTCGGAATCGCGGTGTTTGACAACGTCGTCATCGTTTCACAACCGCCTAATTTACTCAAACTCACCGACACAAACCGAGATTCAAAATTTGATCCCAAAGACGGCGATACCCGGGAAGTTCTCCTCACCGGCTTCAATGGGAAAAATCACGATCACTCACTCCATTCCCTCACCGCCGGGCCGGACGGGAAATGGTATTTCAACCAAGGAAATGCATGCGGTGTATTTACGGATCGCTCGGGAAAAACATTCCGCGTTGGCAGCGTTTATTACCAAGCCGGGGGCGGAGAGTGGCCGGTGGATACCATGGCGATCTCCGGCGAAGCGAGTGATGACGGCTTTGTCTATGTGGGGGGATTCACCGTGCGCATGAACCCAGATGCCACGCATGCTGAAATCATCGGTCACGGCTATCGGAATTCCTACGAGCAAACCATCACCTCGCGCGGCCATGTTTTCCAGAATGACAACGATGATCCTCCAGCCTGCCGCACCAGCCACGTCATCGAACATGGCAATGCAGGTTATTTTTCAAACAACGGCAAGCGCGCGTGGTTTGCGGATCGGCGTCCGGGGCAAGATATTCCAACGGCCCACTGGCGCCAGGAAGATCCCGGCAGTATGCCCTCGGGCGATGTCTATGGCGGCGGCTCTCCTACTGGCATCGCCTATTATGAAAATGGAGCACTGGGTGAAAAATACATTGGAACCTTGCTCTCGTGCGAGGCTGCCAGAAACGTGATTTTTAGTTACCAACCCGCGCCGCTAGGTGCCGGCTTCAAGCTGGAGCGCTCGGATTTTCTCACTACGAATCCTGAGAAAAAATTCGTTGGCGCGGATTTCACGGGAGTTCTGAAATTATCAGACGCCACTGCTACGGACGATAAAATCCGCTTTAATTTCCGTCCATCCGACGTCTGCGTTGGTCCGGATGGGGCGATCTACGTGGCAGACTGGACCGATCCACGCGTCGGCGGGCATGAAACTTCGGATGATGCTGCATCAGGCGTCATTTATCGGATCGCCCCGAAAGGATTCAAATCCTCAATTCCTAAATTTGATCTCAATACAATAGAAGGCGCGATTACGGCGCTCAAATCTCCCGCTGTAAACGTCCGTTCTCTCGGATTTGAGAGGCTCAAAGCCACTGGCGCACCCGCCTTCGAGGCCGTGGCTGCGGTCCTCAAGGATTCGAATCCATACATCGCCGCCCGCGCCATTTGGTTGCTCCCATACCTTGGGGAAAGTGGTAAAACGATGCTGGATTCTCTCGTCGCCGATGAGGATTCTTTCACTCGTCTCACTGCCTTCCGCGCGATCCGGCGGACTGACGGGAAAATCGATGCGCTGCCATACGCGCTCAAGCTATCAACTGATTCCGCCGCCGAAGTTCGCGCCGAGGCTGCTAGTGCCGTCCGCTATTTACCCTTCGAGCAAGCCCGCCAAGTGCTCATCAACGTCGCGAAAGGTTACGATGGTGGCGACCGTTCCTACTTGGAAATCCTCGGGCTTGGTGCCGGTCATCACACTGAAGCTCTCTGGGCCGCACTGATGGAGGAAATGAAGCCTGGCCCGCCTACCGGATGGAGTGACACATTTGCCAACCTCACTTGGCGCCTCAAGCCCGTGGCCGCCATTCCCGGTCTCAAGGTCCGCGCCAGCGATGCCAAACTCAGTGGGGCGCAACGCAGACAGGCCATGGATTCCATTGCCTTCATTCATTCGCCCGCTGCTGCGGAAGCGCTCATGGACCTAGCCTCCCAAGAGTCTGATTTGAAAGCATCCATCCTCTGGTGGCTCGTCAATCGGGCAGAAGGGGAGTGGTCTGAAATGAACCTCAAGCCAGAACTCGAAAAGCGCGAATTAGTCGCAAAACCCACTGGTCTGGTCCAAATGATCGTTCCGGCAAAGCCCGGCACCCACCATTACGAAGTGGCCGAAGTACTCGCGCTCAAAGGAGATGCCGCGAAGGGCAGAATCGCCGCCGGACGTTGTGTGATGTGCCATCAAATCGATCAAATCGGTGTTGAATACGGCCCGACTCTCATGGGTTTCGGCTCGCGCCAACCGCCGGAAGTCATTGCCAAATCTCTCATCGATCCCTCCGCAGACATTTCTCACGGCTTTGATGGCAGCTCCCTCAAACTCATCGATGGAAAATGGATCGATGGCCAAATCATCGCAGACGGCGATCCAGTGATCATTCGTTCCACCGGTGGCGTTACCCAAAAGGTTCCGGCCAATCAAATCGCAGAACGCCATAAGATGGACCGGTCTCTGATGCTCAGCGCGGATCAACTCGGCCTGACCGCTCAAGAAGTCGCTGATATCATCGAGTGGATGAAAACTTACTGAAGCAAAATTTCAGATAATTCGTCTCCTCGGACTACGGGCAATTAACGGGCAAACGATGATGGCTCTTAAAAAGGCACATCATCGTCATCATCGAAATCATCGTCCTTACGAAGGTCTGCCATGGAAGGCTCTGCGCTCGGGGTGGCACGGCTGCTAGAGGCTGGACTGCCACTGCTCCTGGATGGCTCGGCACTGGCATCGCCGCCTTGAATTTTCCAACAGGAAAGGCTGACGTAGTATTTACCATTATATTCGTTGCCGCGGATATCGAAAGTCACTTGGACTTCTTGCCCCTCTTTGAAACCATCCAACAGCGAGCATTTATCCTTCACCACCTCGAATTTCAGATCCTGCGGATACTTTTCCTTACTGGTGGTGACCACGAATTCCCGCTTGGTGAACCCACTGGGGAAACTTTGGGTATCGTTGATCACTTTGATATTTCCTGCGGTCTCGAACATGCGGCTAATGTTTCTTAATGGACGAAGATGTCAAACCCTTGAAGGCAAATTCATCACTCCAGCAGGGACGTCCTGGTGAAAAGTGAAATGACGTGAATGCCCCGCGCTTCGATCGCTTGCCTGCCGCCTTCCTCGCGGTCCACCAACACCAAGGCGAAGGCGACTTTTCCACCTTCGCGCTCGATTGCATCGATGGCTTTGAGAGTGGAGCCGCCGGTGGTGATCACATCATCCACGACGATAATCGTGTCTCCAGATTTGAAATTTCCTTCAATTTGTTTCCCCGCACCGTGGCCTTTTGGCTCCTTGCGGACGGTAAAGACCTGGAGTGCCTCATCGGGATGCTGGGCGGCGGAGGCCATGCCGACGGCAAGTGAAATAGGATCCGCGCCCAGGGTCATGCCGCCGATGGCTGCAATTTTAAGATGCTCGGAGTGAATCTTCGAGCGGACGGCGTGCCAACCGAGATCGCCGATGAGGTGAGCGCCGAAGGGATCGAGAGCGGTCACACGGCAATCGATGTAAAGATCACTTTGTTTCCCGGAGGCGAGGGTGAAGCTTCCGGTGCGGACGGACTTTTCCAAGAGAATTTTTTTAAGCGCACTGACGGTTTGGAGCATGCCTCGAGCATTCAAAAGGAAGCGGACGAGCGCAAGCATGGAGCGAGAAGCGCGGGAAATTGGCAGTGACTTCGATAGATTTGGCTCGTCAGCGGTCGCAGATTTGAGGAAAGTCCTGTGAGTGGAAATGCAGTGATTTCACTGATTTCTTCATATTTTCCAATATGAAATTTTTGATACCCGCCGTGCTCATTGGTTTACTTGCCGGATTACTTGGCGCGCTTTGTGGCGTGGGCGGTGGGCTTGTGATGGTGCCGGCATTTGTCGCTCTATTGGGAGTCGAGCATAAGCAGGCGGTGGCCACTTCCATGGCGGTGATCATCGTGACGGCGATGGCGGCGACAGCGAATAACTCGCGGATTGCCGGGCTAATTGATTGGAAAATTGTGGCCGCAGTGGGTCTGGCCTCGGCAGTCGCCGCGTGGTTCGGCAGTGATCTCATGCGGTCGCTGAGCAATCAGACACTCACGCGCATTTTCGGCTGTGTGCTCGTGCTCTTTGGCGTGCGGATGCTTTGGAAGGGGTGATCGGCGATTGCTCCCCAGGAAGAGATGGTCACTGGAGCTTCTCAAGCACTGCATTCCAGACACGTTCTACGTCTAGCTCGTTTTGGCAGCGGCCATCGAGCGGGCACTTAGGAAGCAGGCACGGGGCGCATTCCACATGCCGCCGGACCACCGCATGGCGTTTGCCCAGCGGGCGCTTCCAAGCTGGATCATTCGGGCCGAATAGCACCACACAAGTGGCTCCGGCATGGGAGGCGAGGTGGGGCAAAGAGCCATCTGCCGCAATGACCAAGCGGTGGGCGGCCAGCAGTGGCATTGCTCCGGCGAGCGGTGCGGCGTGGATGAATTCGATGCCCGCGCCTAGTTGTTCCGCCAGATTTTGGCCCATCGACCGTCCTCCATCCACACTCGCCACCGTGATTCTAAGGCCCTTTTCCAACAAGCGACGGCTGATTTCCAGCCATCGCTCCATCGGCCATTCGTGGCTTGGACCAAAGTCGGAACCGGGGCAAAGCAATACATGGGCCGCTGAGCCATCTTCCTGCAAATCTGCTGGAGCGAAATATTCCGCCTTCGCAGTTTCCACCCCGAGAGCCTCCACCGCCGCAAGATAGTAGCGCACCCGATGTTCCAGTGGCGATACGGCGAGCGGCAGAGGATGCGTCACCAGTTTCCTGAAATTTCTCTCATCCGGACCCAGCCGCCGGGAGATTCCCGCAAGCCTGAATGCCTCCATGGCCACTCCGGTTTCCCAACCGATGGCGGCTTGCCAATTCCCGCTGATCTCATTGGCCACCAGCTTGGGTTTCGCTTTTGGAATGAAATCGATCACGGTTGGCCCATCTAGAGTTTGCCAGAATTCCTTCTGCTCTTGAGGGCATAAAATTCCCACCCTGAGGCCGGATGCCACCAGCGCCCGCACGGCCGGCACCGCGAAGCATGCTTCGTCCCAGCGCTCTGGAGCGGCCACCAGCATTCCCGTTTGATCATTCGTCACCCGCGCACTTTAGGAAGATTCCAGCGCCCCATGCCAGCCTGATTTCAGATGATGATTTGCGGATTGCCAAAGCCCTTAACGGTGCTTAGCTTTCCGCCCCGCAGGCTTCCGATTCCCGGATTTCTGCAAATCAAACCGCCTTTATCATTGCCGTGGGATTTTTGGATGCCATCAAACGCTGGCGATTGGCCCAGCAGGGACTTTCTTCAGGAAAAAAACGCCGCGTTAATACTGAAAACGCGGTCGTTCAAGCCCTCGAAGATAGCATTTGGCTGAAAATTTCCCTCTACGCCACGTTCGCCGTCGGCACGGGAGTCCTTGTTCTGGGCGCTTCCAGCGGCACTGCCTTCGCCATCGATCCGATTAAAGGCGCGCTCTACGGCTTCATCATCGCCATCATGGCCATCGTGATGTTTCAAGTCAGCTTGCAAGCATCCTGCCGCCGTAATACTCGGGTGGTTTTGGTCCTGGGCGGCGTGATCGCTCATTTGATGGTCGTCCGCTTGATCATGGGCCTCACGGAATTCGGAACGATCCCTGAAATTTTCCGATTTTTCTTCGTCCCCTTCGCCCTCGCTCCCATGCTTCACGGGGTGCTCTTAGGTAGGGCAGTGGGCGCTTTTTCCGCAATTTATGTCACGCTGATCGGCTGCCTACTCGTGCCCCAGGCCGAGGTGCTGCCCTTCATGATCCTCAGCATGGTTTGCGGAATCAGTTGTGTGCTGCTCACCAATCGAGTCCGCAAGCGCAGCCAATTACTCCGCACCGGCATCTACGTCGGCTTGGTGACTCTACTGCTCGGTCTGATCCTCGGACGGCTGGATGTGGGAGCCATTTTCGGCCCAGATTCGATCAATCAACTTCAGCTTCTCGCCATCGGCTCGGGCGCCGCAGTTGGCACGGCCGTCCTCACCGCTCTGATCATCAGCGGCCTTCTCCCTATTTTTGAAGGATTTTTCCAACTGACTACCGATATCAGTTGGCTGGAACTCAGCGATCTCAATCACAAGCTGTTGCGGCAGATGCAATTGGAGGCACCCGGAACCTTCCATCACAGCCTCGTCGTCGCGGCGCTCTCTGAAGCGGCGGCCGAGAATATCCAAGCGAATGCGCCGATGTGCCGCGTCTGCTCATACTTTCATGATGTCGGTAAATTGAAAAAGCCCGGCTATTTTATTGAGAATCAGCACGACGGCGGGGAAAATCCACACGATACTCTCACCCCCACGATGAGTGCCCTCATTATCATCGCCCATGTCAAAGATGGCATCGATCTCGCGGTGAAGCATAAGCTCAATCCACGCATTATCGACGTCATCCAAGAGCACCATGGAGATTCACTTGTCTATTTTTTCTACCGCAGGGCACAGGATCAAAAGCGTGCCGAGCTGGAGAAAGTGGACCGCGGGTTAGAGAATCCCGAAGACCTTCCCGTCGTGGAGGAGAAGAATTTCCGCTATCCTGGCAGCCGGCCCAGCACCCGCGAGAGTGGCATCATTTGCCTGGCTGATAGCATCGAGAGCGCCTCCCGCTCACTTCAGAAACCCACTCCTTCTAAGATCCGTGGTCTCGTCGATGAGATCGTCCGCAGTAAGATCAATGACGGCCAGCTAGACGATTGCCCGCTCACCTTGCGCGAGCTGGCCATCGTCAAGGACAGCTTTTCCAACACCCTCCGCAGCATGCTCCACAGCCGCATCGATTACCCGAAGGACGATACCCACGCCGTGAAGCGCATTTTAAACATCGAGCGCGGCGATGCCAGCTCGGGCGGCCAAGTGATCCACATGCCCAAGCGGGCTTGAAACGTTTCCACCCGCAAGATCGCCACCTATGTCCCTCGAAGTCATCATTGGTAACAATCAGGAAGCCACGGAAATTCCAGAAAGCTGGCTTACCACGCTGGAAAGTTTAGCGCACCAAGCCGCTTCCTTGGCTCTGGAAAATGCTGCTGTGCCGGACTCGCCATTGCTTCACCTCGCCACCCTCGAGGTCGCTTTGGTGGATGATGCTACCAGCGCGCAAGTCCACCGGGATTTCATGGACATTGATGGAGCTACCGATGTCATCACCTTTCATCATGGAGAAATTGTCATCGGTGCCGAGGTCGCCGCCCGCCAAGCTAGCGAGTACGGCGAGCCATTGCCACGGGAAATTCTCCGCTACTTCATTCATGGATTACTCCACCTCGCAGGCCATGAAGATGACACTGCTGATGCTCGTTCTACAATGGAAGCGGCCCAAGAAGCCATCGTCGCCCAGCTATGGACTGATGAATTGAAACTACGCTTCGGAGTCTGACGGCTCCACCGCGCCGAATAACCTCCCCAAAGCAGGCGGTCGCGATTCCGCCGCCCCATAGATCAAGAGCCGGATCTTTTCCATCGTTCTTCTAGCACTCAGGCTATCCCTGCACAGCACCCGGATCACCTGCACGCCGCCCACCAAAGGGCCGTGACCCAGATAGACATTTTCACCATTGAGTCGATCAAGTGCCGCCGCAGGCCATTGCTGTGCCATTTCGCCAGCTGCATAAATCGATAAATAATGTGCTGATGGAAATTTCGTTCGCAGTGCCTCCAAACTCTCATCGCCCGGTTGCAAGCAATAGCGTTCCCGCGCGATCAAATCATCGCCTAACCAAAGATCGAGTTCCCATCGCAGCTCCTCATAGCTGAAAATTTCTCCCATCGCCACTCGCCCCGGAGCGATCCATTCGAAAAACAATAGACCCGCCGTCGCATCATCCAGCCGGATCTCCGTGCGTTGCGCATATCTGGCACCCGCATGCGGAATGAATGGCTCCGGAATCCACTCGAGACAGCCATTTCCTGCGACCTCGAATTTCTGATCACTCACCGCCGCATCACCCCCGCGTGTGCGATAGACACGTGAAGCGGAGGGAGTGCTCAGCACTAACTTCGCACCCGCTGCCACTTCAACGTGGGATGCGAGCACATCACCATCGAAGAAACCCGCCGTAGGATTTACAATACTCAGGACTCGCCGCCCCTCATCCAAGTGAGATTTGCTCAGATGAATGGGTGCCCGGAAACTTTGCTCGGCGATGATCGGCACACCATCCTCACGGCAGGCACAAAGAATCTTCAAATGTCCAGAAAGCGCCGAGCCTGATACCGGAATTACGGAATCCTCTCTGCATGGATCGTTAGACGAAGAGATATTCATGTTTTAGCCATTCTAACAAAGCATCCTTACCCTTTTCCGACTTCAGATCCGCGAATAATACCGGCCTCTGACCTCGTTGCATCTTCGCATCCCGCGCCATCACTTCCAAGTCCGCGCCCACGTATGGAGCTAGCTCCGTCTTATTGATGAGTAGTAAATCGCTCGTCCGGATTGCCGGTCCACCTTTGCGCGGGATCTTATCACCCTCTGCTACATCGATCACATAGATATAGGCATCTACCAATTCCGGCGAGAACGTCGCAGACAGATTATCGCCGCCGCTCTCGATTAAAATAAGCTCCAAATCCGCATGGCGATTTTCAAAATCGATCACTGCTGCCATGTTCATGCTCGTATCATCTCGGATCGCTGTATGCGGGCAGCCGCCCGTTTCCACTCCTGTCACCCGATCTGCGGGTAATACATCTTCGCGTAGCAAAAACTCAGCGTCCTCGCGAGTATAGATATCATTGGTGATCACCGCTAATGAAACATCATCCTTTAGCCATTGGCAAAGCCGGAGCACGCACATGGTTTTCCCGGAACCCACCGGCCCCCCGATTCCCAGCCGGAACGGACGTGTTGTGTTTTTAGGAGATGAAGAGTCTGTCATTGGCGCGGGCAAGGCGGAGTGAAGCGATTTCTAATAATGGATTGAACCATCCTGTGGGTTCTACGGAAAGTGATTGATCGATTTTTTCACCTAACTTCATCAAGCTGCGGCGGGCAATCAATTGGCACGAAGTCTGGCCAATCCGCATCAATTTCATCGATGCTGCTGTTAGACTTACGATGGCCTGAAATGCGAATGCCCGCGCTGCTTGCGCCACTGGCACACCCGCAAGTTCCAGTGCCGTCACCACCAGATGGTGGCTGCGAGGTGCTGCTTGGCGATAGCGCAGAATCAAAGGAGTGGGCATCAACTGTGCCAATAAATCCAGCCGTTGCGAGCCGATGCGGCGGCTCGCATCACGCAGCTCTGCGGGAATCCGCCATGCATCCAGCTCGCGATCCATCTTCAACATCATTTCTATGTCTTCAGCCACCACCGCCGCATAAGCCCGCGCAAACATCGGGACTTCGAAGGTTAGCAACGCGGGTAGAATCTGCCGCTCGATGAATGTCTCCAAATCCTCAGCCTTCTGGATCACGCCGCATTCTACTAACTCCTCCAAGCCGAAAGAATGGGCATACGAGCCAGAAGGATAGGCCGTATCATTTGCTTGCAATAGCCAAAGTTGTGGGTCGGATAGCATGAATGCGCGAAGATGGATTAAAGGTGGGCCATCGCCTTAAGCGGCGTAAACAGCACTTCCGGCTCCGTGAATTGCCAACCTTCGCGCTTTAGTAATTGTCCCATCGCATCATCATGCAACACCCGGATGCATTCGGGTAAAATTTGTGCAGGCAGATGCAAATTCCCAACCTTCCATCCCACCAAAGCGGCAGTTTCCGCCGAGTCGATGGGCAATTCATAAACTGTCTCTACCAACTGCCGGACGATGTAGTCACAGCCATTCTCATGAAAGATCACACAGCCATCGGTGAGCCTGTCTTCGAGATCGAATCCGAATTCCCTGCCATCCGCTGCCGCCGCCCGCCAGCGCCGTTTCAGAAATTGACGCCGTTCCGCACCCAGCACCACCTGCTGTCCTGCAGGCAATTCTGAGATCGGGGCAAGCATTCGTTCGATGAGATGCATTTCGTAAAATCAATTGCGGTGAATCACACCAAAAGGAGAAGCACATGCCATGCCTAAATGGCTGCGATCAAACATGTTAGCTCTCCGCACACTAGTGCTTGCCTAGTGGCCTGAGCGCTTTAACTTGGCTGGAACGATCAATCCACCCAAGCATGAATGTTCCAAATTTTTCCCGTCGAGATCTCATCAAACTTTGTGGCTTCGCCGCTCTGGCCACGCCCGCCTTGGGCCAAAGCGCCAATAATCGGGTGCGCTTGGGCATCATCGGTTGCGGCTGGCGTGCAAAGGATCTTGCGAAGCTATTTTCCAAAATTAACGATGTGGAAATCGTTGCACTTTCAGATCCCCATCCTGCTCAAATGGACTCTGTTTCAACGCTCCTTGCCGGAAAATCAAAGGAGTTGGTAAAGTTCCAAGACTACCGGAAATTGTTAGATCAGTCCGACATTGATGCCGTGGTCATCGCCAGTCCCAACCATTGGCATACCCTGCATGCGATCCATGCGATGCAGGCCGGTAAAGACGTCTATATGGAAAAGCCGGTCACTCATGACATCTGGGAAGGAGCGCAGTTGCTTGCCGCAGAGGCGAAATATGGGCGCATCGTTGCCGCCGGTCATCAAGGCCGCTCGGATCCAGGAATCAAAAGTGGCATCAGTTATGTTCAGGAAGGGAATTTAGGGAAAATTTTGCGTATTCATGTTTGTTGTTTTAGAGAACGCGACAGCATTGGGAAACGAGCAGAACCTCTCGTCCCACCCGCTGGAATGGATTATAATCTTTGGTTAGGCCCCGCGGCAGAATTACCCCTCTATCGAGAGAACTTGCACTATGACTGGCACTGGGTTTGGAATACGGGCAATGGCGATACAGGTAACCAAGCGCCACACGAAATCGATACCGCGTGTCAGTTACTCGGGGATCTTGGATTGCCCGAATCCCTCCGCAGTTTCGGCGGTAGATTCGGATGGAACGATGCTGGCGAAACTCCGAATCTCCAAAGCAGTTTCTATGAGATCGGCGGGGTTCCTCTCGTTCTCGAAGTGAATGATCTAAAGATCACTCCCACTCGCAATACAGTGGCCAGCCGCGATGGAATTCGCGTAGGTATCGTGGCCCATTGTGAAGGTGGCCAGCTTCGCGGTGGACTCAGCGGGATGTATGCCGTAGGTCCAGACGGTAAAAAGCCCATTATGAAATTCTCAAGTGATGGCGGGGCGATGCATCAGGAGAATTTCATCAATGCAGTGCGTTCACGCAAGAAAGAATCCATCGCTTCCCGCCTTACCACCGCAGTGCAAGCAGCAACGATCGCTCATCTTTCAAATGTTTCCTATCGTACCGGTGCGTCGGTGGATGCTGCAAAGATCCAAGAAACTTTTCCCCAAGAGGCTGCCCTTGCAGAAATCCTTGCTGATCAATCGAAACAACTCGCGGATTGGGGGATCTCAAATCCTTCCTATACCTTGGGCCAGAAAATCGACATTGAACCTGGTAGCAGGAAAGTTGTAACGCCCGAGCTCGATGCTGAATTGATTCGTAGAACTTGTCGCCCGGAATTCGTGATTCCAGAACTTGCTTAGTTAGATGCTATAATTCTGATGAATCCGACCGTCTTGCTCATAGTGGACCGAGTATAGTTTATCTTCGCCATTGACGAAGGATGGTATATCCTCAGGGTCAAGTAACATGAGAGCAGTGGACCAGATTTCCGCATGCACCGCCGTTGCAGCAGTCACCCATACATGGGTGCAGGCTCTTGCCGGCATAGCCTCTGCCCCTGCGGGATGGAGGATGTGGCCGCCTTGAATTGCGGTGCTAGAGGCGCTGAGTGAGGCATTTTGTAAAGTGCAGCGGCGCTGCTCACTACCTCCCGTTAGATTTACCGGCCAGACTTGCGGGCCGAAGGCGAGTAGCGAGCTAGCACCTGCGGAGATCATGCCACCCATTGAATCCCATTCCACAAGAAGGGCCCTGAGTTGATCCAGCGCGAAACCTTTACCGATGCCCCCAAGATCCAGCTGCCTGCCAGGCGAGACACAAGTGACGGCAGCGATTTCCGGATGAATGATGATACGGCCTTCCAACGGCGGGGGATTACCACTTTCCCGCTTTTTTTGATGTTCAATCCGATTCCCCAAGGTGATGTCAAATAGACCACTCGTGCGAGCATGGGCATCCAGCGCCAGAAGCAGGCATTGGTGAGTGACTTCACTGATGTAGCGGATCTCACCTTCTTGCATCTGATTGATGCAGGAGATATCACTGCCTTCTGCATAGCGGCTAAGGCGGGATTCGAGAAAATCCAGTTGATCGAAGCATTCCTTTGCCATTCCTGTGGCCACTTTCTTGTCATCTTCGCAAAGGCGGAGGCAGAAAGTGGTGTTCATCGCTTCATGCTGGAAGAGCAGTGATGCAGGCATTTTAAGAGATTCATTCATCCTGTTTCCCACCCTCCCTCCAGATTTCCCAAAGATCATTTCTTACGAAAAGGTAGATCGGCACACCCGCACGCAGTCCGCGTGGGAGCAATGTATGAGATGATGCAAGCTGGAAAGATACCGCATCGCTAACTTCAGGCATTGCAAAAACCAGTGCGCGTTCGGCTAAATTTGAAGGTGGTGCAGGCCAGTAGCCGATTTGATCGAAGCTGCGCAAATACCATGGCAACGGCCAGTAATCCATACCGATCACTGCGAGTGGTTCTAACGGGATTTCCGGAGCGGCTTGTTGCAGTTTGGCTAACCATGGCTCTAAATTTTCCATCTCATTGCGGGTGGTTACATAGGCGAAAGGGTTCCGCTCATCTGATGCGAAGCGCCCACTCGCAAGCTTGGCCTGATGGAATTGAGTGATGAGCGTAGCTCCCACCAGCAGGGCAAGTCCGAGCTTCGTGGCTAGCGGCATCTTCGCGATTCCAGCGAGGGAGAATCCTGCCAATAGACACACATGAGCCCAAGGCAGGCAGGCCAACCACGGTGTTTTATAGGAAATGAAACTATAGATTAGAAAGTGCCCCAGCGCGGAATACGCGAGGAACCGAATCACCAGTGGCGCGGGTGAATCTTTGCGATAACTTAGTCCAAAGGCATAGATCGCCATTAGGACGACCGGCGTGCCAAACCACCAAATGCCGCCCGAGCGCTGCGGTAGGGCCAATAGTTGAAAATACCAGTCAAACGGTTTGGCGTGGCCCTCTCCGGTTTGATATGCAAAGAAGGTTTTCACGGCATCCAGCGCTCCTTGCGGGTGGCGGAGGCCATTGGTGTAGAATAGAATGGAAACCATTGCCGCAGTGAGCAAAGAGAGCAAAATTGGATTGCGATGGTATTTCCAATGGTGTTGTAGCCATTGAGAGTTGATTGCTTTACGATTTTCCAAGGCGATGCCACAGGCTGCTGCGGTCCATGCGATGATGCTGATCGCAAAGGTTTCCTTGCTGGCAAACATTAGCCCGACGAATAGTCCGGGAAGTCCGTAGCGGGGAAAGCGGAGGATGCATAGTAGCGCAAACATGCCGAATGATACCAAAAGCATTTCGTGGATAAACATCCGGCTATAATATACTAACAGCGGTGAAGTCGCCAGCAAGGCGGTAGCCAGTAACATCGGCAACGCGCCGAGATGCTTGATCCATAGCAGAGGGACGAGCAGAACCATGCAGCCGGCAAGCGCGGGGAGAAAGCGTAGGCTGCCTTTGGACATTTCCTGCCAGTGGTTCTCATTCCGGCTCTTGGAAATCTGCATCGCGAGGCCACTGAGAATCGGGCCATGATAGTGGGAGGGATCAAATTGATAATCCGCCGATTCCAGCCGCGTGGCAGTGATGCGTGCGCCGGTGGCCTCGTCCGCATGAAATGGACGCTTGGATAATTGATCGAAGCGGAGGAAAATCCCGCTGGCGATGATTGCAATCCAACAGAAAATAATAGAGACTAGTTTCATGAAACGGCTGGGATTCGATGAAAGAATTGATTTCCTCGCAATGTTTATATGTGCCCTTGCTTCTGATGTCTGAACCCACCGCCACCATCCTCTTAGTCACTCCGGTGTGGACGGACTCCACCCGACTCACTGGCTTTGGAATGGAGCTTGCAAGGGCCCTCGCAGCATCTCCGTTACCCGTGCGCTGGATCATCGCGGACGATGGCTCTGGAAAGGCGGAGGAATCCCGATTGCTTGAATTAAGGGAAATCTTCGCTGCGATTTTCTCCCGCGTGGAGGTGTATTTCGCCACAGCGCATCGCGGCAAGGGCAGCATCGTGCGGGAGGCGTGGGCGCTTGCGCCGGCAGTAGAGTGGCTGGCATTTGTGGATGCAGATGGAAGCGTGAATGCCGGGGATATGCTTGCGCTCATCGGTAAGGCCATCGCGGCGGATCGCTCGGTATTGGGCATTCGCAAGCGCACTGCCACCACTCGATTATCCGAGAGCCCATGGCGGAGTATGGTTCACCGTGGGTTCTTAGCGGTCGTGCATTTGGTGTTGGGCTTGGAGTGTGAAGACCCGCAGTGCGGGGGCAAGATTATCAAGGGCAGCGATTATCGGCGGGTGGCAGCGGGTCTTTCAGAAAATGGCTTGGCATTTGATACGGAACTGCTCACTGCACTTCATCGTAGCGGAGCGGAATGGCTGGAAATTCCGGTGAGCTGGGAAGAGAAAAAGGGTGGCAAAGTGAAGCCGTTGCGGGATGCGTGGCCGATGTTGCTGGCTCTGCTGAGAATCCGGTTCCAAAAGTAGAAACAGGGCAGGGGATTTTTGAGTTTCTTCAACGGCATCGGTCACGCTAGGCTACTGCCATGAACGAATCGAAAGTCCCGCCGAAGAACATTGTTCTCATCGGTTTCATGGGAAGTGGCAAATCTACCGTGGGGCGTGAGCTCCACCAGAGGCTGGGGTATCCGTTGGTGGATATGGATCAGGTCATCGAGCGACGGGCTCGGAAATCCATCACGACAATTTTTGCGCGTGAGGGTGAAGCTGCATTTCGAGAAATGGAATCGAAGCTACTCACTGAACTCAACGCGCCAAATGAACCCCGGCGGATCATTTCCACCGGCGGTGGGGTGGTAGGGCGGGAGGAAAACCGGCTGCTATTGCGTCAGCTAGGCTACGTGGTCTGGCTGCATGCGCCGCTCGCGGTGATCATGGAGCGGACGGCGAGAAATCGGGATCGGCCCTTGTTGGACACGGAAGATCCTGTGGCGAGGATCAATGCGTTGATGGAGCTGCGGAGGCCGCTCTATGAAGAAGTTGCCCATCTCAAGGTTGAAACGGGAGGACTGGATAGTGGCGAAATCGCGACGGGTATTCTTGAAAGCGCACGCTACTTTTTTGCCCATCAAGCATGACTCCGCACATCATGCAGGTGAAGGCGTGGGCCGGTGAACTTGGCTTTGACGATTGCCGGATCGCCAAGGCGAAGGAGGCGACGCATGCGGACCTGTTCAAGCAATGGATCGCCGAAGGTAAACAAGGTGAAATGGCGTGGCTGGAGCGCACACCTGAGCGGCGTTGTGATCCGAGGGAAGTGCTGGAAGGCTGCCAATCAATCATTTGCCTGGCATTGAACTACTATCCCGGTAGTAGCCCATTTCCCGAAGGGCATGGCGGTGGCTACAGGATCGCCCGCTATGCTTGGAATGATGATTATCATGATTTAATCGAGAAGCGGCTGCGTGAGTTTGATGCAAAATTACAGACGCTCGGAGGCAAGCAGAGGTTTTACGTCGATACCGGTCCGGTTTTGGAGCGAGACTTCGCAAGCGATTCCGGGCTGGGCTGGAATGGCAAATCCACCGTGCAGATTCACCGCAAGATGGGGGCGTGGTTTTTCCTCGCCGAGCTGCTGACCACGCTGGATCTCACGCCGGATGCGCCCTTCGGTGATCATTGTGGAAAATGCACTGCCTGCATCACCGCTTGCCCCACTCAAGCCATCACGGCGCCACGGCGGGTGGATGCGCGGCGCTGTGTTTCCTACCTAACCATCGAGCATAAGGGCCCGATCCCGCTGGAGTTCCGTGAGGCGATGGGGGATCGGATTTACGGTTGTGACGATTGCTTGGATGCGTGCCCGTGGAATCGCTTTGCGGTGGAGGCACGGGAGCTGACGTTTCATGCGAGGGCCACGGTGTTTGAGAAAAAACTGCGGGATTTCCTCTTGTTGGATGACGATGGCTTCCGGCAACTTTTTGCAAAATCTCCGATCAAGCGGATCAAACGGGCACGATTTCTCAGGAACGTCTGCGTGGCATTGGGCAATACCGGGACGCTGGAAGACCTGCCCGCCTTGGAGCGCGCGGCGGCAGATGAAGATCCGCTCATCGCCGAGCATGCGAGCTGGGCGGTGGCGAGACTACGTGCCCGCCACGATTGCCTGCCAATGTGAAGAAATTTTGGCTTTCCAGAGCGGGCTGATGGACTCAGTTTCCCCGCCTACCATGGCCACTTCTCATTCCACTCCACAAATAGTTATCGGCGGCACCATTGCGATCGATCATGTAAAAACACCCGAAGCGGAGGCGCAAAACCTCCTCGGCGGCTCGGCCGCTTATGCTGCGCTGGCAGCTTCATTCTTCTCGCGCCCGGTTCACCTCATCGGGATCATCGGTCGGGATTTCCCGCAAGAGCATCTGGATATGCTTGAAACACAAGGCGTGACTCTGAGTGGGGTGGAGCGCTCGGAAAATGAATCGTTCACGTGGTCTGGCGAATATCATGCAAATATGAATGACCGCACCACTCACCGGGTGGGGCTGAATGTGTTGGAAAGTTGGAAAGTAACAGTTCCCGAGACTGCGGCAGCTGCGGAAATAGTCGTATTGGCGAATATGTCTCCGGACAATCAGTTGGAGATGCTTGCCCAGTGCAATGCTCTCAAAAGCAGCATGGTGGCGAATCGCTTCGTGATCGCGGATACGATGGATCTGTGGATTGAGATCGCAAACGAGCGCTTGCATGAAGTTTTACCGCATTTGGATTTGTTCGTCCTCAATGAAGGCGAAGCTCGTGATCTCGCGGGGACCTCCAACCTGGTGAAGGCTGGAAGAATTTTGCTGGAAAAAGGCCCTGCGAACGTGGTGGTGAAATTAGGAGAATTCGGCGCAATGTTGTTTTCCAAAGATGGTGGAATTTTCCGATGCAGTGCGTTCCCGCTAGAACATGTGGCGGATCCTACGGGTGCGGGAGATACATTCCTTGGCGGAATGGCTGGCTATCTGGCATCAAAAGGGCATGCCCCGTATTCCGGACCGGTCTTGCGCGAAGCGATCATCAAAGGCTCGATTCTTGCCTCGTTCACCTGTGAAGCCTTCTCCACGAAGAAGCTGGAAGGTCTGAGCGAAGCGGCGATTGAAGAACGCTTGGAGGCCTTCCGCCAGCATACGCAGTGGTGAAGTGCTGATTGCGATGTAGATGCACCGAATCCCGATTCAAGCATGCCTGATATTTGTCGTAATCTTCTGCTTCCCGGCATTAATTGTTAGGGCCGGCACGGTGGAAGCTACGGAATACTATGGCCTGCATGCCTATCGCTTGAGCGATGGAAAGACGGAAGCGGTAGTGGTGCCTTCGCTTTCCGGGCGGGTCATGCGATATGGAATCATCGGTGGACTGAACTGGATGTGGAATGGACACCCAGAGAAGTTACAAGGCGATCAATATAAGAATCACGGCGGAGATAAAACATTCGTTGGACCGCATTCGGCATGGGAAACATGCAGTGAGCTCTGGCCGCCGGATGCGACTTGGGACAGCGCTCCTCATCAAGCGCAGGTGCTTTCCGATGGTAGATTAAAGACCACTGGGAACATTTGGCGGGGGTTTGGTGTTCGTGTGATACGGGAATTTTCATATAGTAAGTCAGGTGAATTTGTGATCACCCATACATTGGAAAAAGTTGAGGGAGAACCCCGCCAGCTTGCCATCTGGCCCGTGACTCAGACCATTCCGCCGGATGCCGTGATACTCCCTCTTAAAGTCAATTCGGCCTATACCCGCGGATTTCATTCATTTGGAATTTTGCCGGGTTCCGCTAAGATGGAGGTCATGCCCGGGACTGTGGTAGCAGGCGGTAAAACGCCAAATTTAAGGCTACTAAAAGTGACGCCTACAGCAAAAGCGGGATATAAAATCGGTGCCGATTCTCCAGTCGCGGCTATTGCTGCGATCAAAGGAAATTTGGCGTTCTTGCAGCGTGGCGAAGAACTCATGGGCGAGTATCCAGACGGCGGACAAGGTGCCGGCCTACCGGTTGAATTTTACGATCATGGGGGAGGCGGTAGCGCTCATTTTGTGGAGTTGGAACTGCTCTCACCGCTTGTTACCTTGCGTGCGGGGGAAGCGACGACATTCACCACACGTTGGAGCGTGCACTCGTTGCCGGAGGCATCTGACGAGCATCTCCCAGCGGTGGAACGTCTTTTCTTAAAATGAGCCCGGGTCGTTTGAAGGCGGGTTTTATCGATTGATCGCCCCTCAGGTTTTTAACCGCGCGCTGCATTTGGGTCCTCGTTCATCAAGTTCTTCAGGACAACCGAGAACTTGTTGTAAAAAAGTCCCAGCAGAATGAGAACTCCTCCAAGCACCATGAAGGAAATTACCCGCATGAATGCACTGAAATCCCACACATCAATTGCAAAAATTTTGATGATTGCCAGAGTCAATAAGGCGAATCCTATGAGTCTCATGACCCGCATGCGCAGCCAGAGTCCAGCGCTCACTTTTGCGAATCCAAGCAACGTCCACAATACCGCGACCGCTGTCCAATCGTGTCTCCAGACCAGCATCTGCGTCGCCCAGAGCGAAAGGATCGCGCAGGTTAGGGCGGTCGTTACCGTTGAAGTGTGCGCCCGCATGGTGTGCTCGATCTGAGAGCGGCTACTTCCTGAAAAGATCAATAGAGCTAACACAACGGCGACGCCGCGCCATGATGGTTCGTTGGAGATCGACCATGAGGTCAAAGCGCTTTCGAAGACCAGCCATAAAGCTGCAAGTGTAAGAAATCCCCAAATCTCGATGGGAAATCTCTGTTTCCGAAGGAGGAAGATTGCCATGAGAAGAGCTGTAGAGAAAGCGATGCCATCTCCAAAAAACTCTGGCGAATAGTCCCGCCAGAAATAGCAAACTGCAAAAAACGCGGTCGCACGAGTGGCAATGGCGATCGTCGCTCGATCGCGCCCGACTAGCCGTGTTCCGGCTACCTGCCGTGCGATCATAGCCAAACACCCCATCGCGATTCCTGCAATGATGAGTGCGGATAAGGCGAAAGTTTCACTCTGCGTGATTAACTGTAAGAGTGCGACTGGATGGAGAAATGCGGCACTTACTGCAGCGCGTCTGCATCGGGTGAGAAGTGCCAAGCTGATTAGGCCCATGGCGGATGCGCTGACCAGTGGGGCCAATGAAGTCACTGGCATTTCAAAATTTTGGAGTGCCGCCCATGTCGCTAAGACTGTAGCAATTGAAAATGCCCATCCCGCTACAGTAGAAAAATTGAACAAATTTTTGTGATTATCAAATGTTGTTTCCGCTGAAATTTCCTGCCGATGCCAGAGCCAGCATGCTGCGAATGCGAGCGCTCCTGCAGACCCGATCATCCATGGACTGGAGGTAAACAATCCCACTTGGAATGCCATCACTAGAGTGAGTAATGATCCAAGGGCCAGCTCAGGCATTTTCCGAGATCGATCCAGCACCGTGGTCCCTATCGTGAGTGCGGTGGCGATTCCCGCGAGAACCGGCAGCGGCCACTGGGCTGGCAAACGCAGACTCCATCCCCATATTGCGGCGCTGAGTGAGAGGAAAAATACCGCTGCGGTGCCAATGCGGGCATGGGGACTCCAGCTCTCTGTGAGCATGCTTTCCCCGCGGCAAAGCACGACGGACGAAGCACCAAGCAGCAAGCTCGCGAGCCCGGCACTCCACAAGGGAATGCTGAAATCACTTCCCTGTGGAATCAGCAGCATGCCAGTGGCTCCGAGTGCCGCGACGCATGAGAAGATCATTTCGCTTCTGCCCCGGAACTTTGCGAACGCGGCGGCTAAAATCAATGACTCACCAGCGAGTCCGAGAGCCAAGTGATATCCATCCAATTTAAGGATCATTGCCAAGCTCAGGAGCCCGATCCCTTGTGATAAATTCACGCCGCCTGCAATTTGATGATGACGTCTTCCTATAACTCCCGGGCAGATAAGCAATACCCCGATCACTGCACACACGACCCAGTAATTCTCATCTTGAAATCGGCTAAGCCAAAGGCCACTGAACAGAAGGAAAAATGCCGCGTTGTTTCCTCCGGTGAACCATGCACGCGCCCGCCCGCTCATGGTTTCGCGGAAACGTATTAATAGACCGGGGAGAGAAAACATCGCCCAGACGGGTGGTAGAAACCATAAGATTGCTCGATCCTGCAAATCGCTTTGGGCTGCACCAAGAAACTGCCAGCCGAAGAATGCGGAGTAGGTTCCGAGCAATGCAGCAATGCCGGGAGCCGCCCAGCCGGGCCGACGCATTAGAAACAATCCGGCACCCGCTAACAGCGTGCTGGATACGCAGGACAACCAGCCAATTGGTTGAAGCATCGTGGAGTATGAGGCCAGTAGAAGCCCCAGTGTTGCCGTGGTTTGAGTATTTCGAAACCAAGAAACCGCAGCAATGAATGCTGCGGAAAATAATAGAAGGATCGATGCGACCACGGGGCTCTCGATCACCTGCAATCTCGCCACATGATGCGCTGCAAAAGTGCAATAATAGAAAAACGCCAAACCTCCCGCGATGATTACTTCCCCGAAACGCTGCAGTGCAGGCTTCGAGGCCAGCCGTCTTCCCGTTTCGATGATGATTCCCGCGATTGCGAACAGCGCCGCGAGACGGACTCCATTTGGCATTTCGCGAATCCAATTCTGGTAGGCGAAATTCCCAAGTAACACCAGCCCGGTGAGCAACAAGATGATCCCCAGCCGCACCAGCCAAACCCGCCCCAACTGCATTTCAAAAGTCCCGCGCTCTGAGGGGGATTTTTCCGGTTCCCTCGTCACTGGCCGTTCAGGCGGGATCACAGGGGAAGGCAATGGCGGAGGTTGCATTGACGCAGGTGATTCCAGCGGCGCGGTCAAAGGCTCGGGCGGTGCGAGATGCTCATTTTCCGCTAGCGTGGCGGTTCTTGATTGGAGGAGGGAAAGCTCTTGTCTCAGTGCATCCAGTGACTCAAAATTTTGTTGTTCGAGACGGTTCAGCCGATCCCGAAGCTGCTCGAGGTCGCGCTGCCACTTTGTTTCCTCCTCGCGGTTCACCAAAGGACTTTAGCGGGAAAATACCGGATAGACGAAGGAGAAATTAGGAGCAATGAGGGATGCTCAGGGCGATTGCATCGCAGACCCTTGAAAGCTTAGCTTTCAAGACTTTTAAGATTCGCAAAATTACGAGAGACACAAATTGTTTATTGGGACAGCCTGCCGAGGACCCGTTGTGATTGACATGGACTGCTGCAGCCTGCTGCCGCTTTCCCGTGGCTAGCCTGCTGGCCCGGATCTCGCAGCAGGCTGCGAATCCCAAAGCGGCAGCAGGCTGCCGCAGTCGTGCGAACGCACATACATGGAATCAACCAGTGAAAGTCTGAGTCATCCCGTGACGAGCTACGGGAAAGCAGCCGGAGGCAACTGCGTCGTCGCGAGACGGGGTGGAGAGCAGCCCGAGGCGGACCTGCGGTCC
>JBGSUW010000021.1:0-3206 GCA_041753275.1 Akkermansiaceae bacterium
AGCCAACTGGCTCGCAGCCCGCAGCGGGAAATCTCAGCGAACCGCTGCCTGACTTCATAACTGTCATAGATCTGCAAACTATGACACCTATGAAACGGTCGAAGCAAAACCCTACGCAAGGCGCTTGGGACTACGCTTACCCAGAATCGGCGTAGGGGCGGGTTAAAATTGAGAGTGGGGGAATTGCAAGCGCTTACGCCGCATGACTGGGAATTCAAGTGACCGCAAAAAAGGCCGATCCATTGCTGGACCGACCTTTTTAAATTTTGGTTTCGGAAAACGATTAACTCCTCGCAGAGTGCGATCAATTTCCGAAGTGTAACACTTACGCGCGGCGGCGACGCAGAAGAGCGAGGGCACCGAGAGCTCCGAGCACCGCAGAAGAAGGCTCTGGAATAGCCTCAAATCCAAGTCCGGTAAGTCCTGTATTACCAGCGCCTATCATACTCACATCGAAGGTTTCTCCCGCAGCCGCACTGATATTGAACAATGCGTATTGTGCGGCATTAACAAGTGGCAACGCGGTGGCAGTAGCTGCACCACTTGCTACCGTGACCGAGGTCGGTCTCGGATTGCTAGGCCCACCTCCGACGAGAACCGCCAAAACGAAATCTTGAGGCGTCGAAACAGTGAAAGTGAATTTTGTCCCCGTGCCATAATACAGTCCTCCTCGAACATTGCCCACAGTCGCACCAATCGCTAGGGTTGGATCATCGAACGTGTAATAGGTCCCAGCCGAGAAGAAGAGTCCCGTAGTTGTAACTGACGTGATGAAAGATGGAAGAGTGGATAAAACAGTTGGTGTGCTGGTATCTGCTGCGGCTGTGGGTCTGCCAGCCATGTAGTAGCCGCCACTTCCGTAAGCGTTGTCACCGTTGGGATCGAAAGACGCTGATTTGAGGGTGGTAGTCGTCCGCCAGTCAGCGCCGGTGGTCGAATCAATTCCGAGTAGCGAAATTGTCGCAGCACTCGCCATTGGAATGAAGGAGATGACTGTGAATAGAGATACGATTGATTTCAGTTTATTAGGTTTCATAGGGATTAGTTTGGTCTTTAGTGATGATATACGAATAGCGAACAGCGACAACTGCGATGTATCTTTTGCAATTTCCAAAGGGATGTTAATCACGTTTCCCCTGACCCGGAGAAAAAGTGATACTGCGCATTTCTAAAAGTTGAATATCACTCAGCTACGCCAGCCTGAACAAATTTCACCATGAGAAAAGCGCCTGAGAATATAAGTTTTGGCTGCCACGGATGGACGCAGGAAAATTTTAATTTTTACGCGACACCACTTGCCGCATGATCATACATCGCAGATTCCAACCGCTTGCCGCAGCGAAGCCAGTTTATCGGGCTTGGCGGGAATGAACTCTTGAGCGACCCAGCCTTTGTAGCCTGTATCGACAATCGCCCGCATAATGGCGGGATAGAAAAGCTCTTGGGATTCATCAATCTCGTTGCGGCCTGGAACACCGGCTGTGTGGTAGTGGGAGAAATAACGATGATTCTTCTTAATGGTGGCGATGATGTCGCCTTCCATGATCTGCATGTGATAGATATCGAAGAGTAGTTTGAAATTTTCCGAGCCGATGGCGTCACAAAGCTGGATGCCCCAAGCACTGGTATCACACATGTAGTCCGCGTGATCCACGCGACTGTTGAGTAATTCCATCGTGAAAATGATGCCATGCTTCTCGGCGAGCGGCATCAGCTTCTTGATCCCTTCGGCGCAATTTTTCAAACCGGTTTCGTCATCCATGCCCGCACGGTCGCCGGAGAAGCAAATCACATTCTTCGCGCCGAAGTTCGCAGTTTCTTTGAAAAGTGGTTCGTATAGCTTGATGAGGGTTTCGTGGTTTTCCAAACGATTGAAACCATGGCTGATCGAGCCGATTTTCCTCCCATCCACTTCGAGCGTGGGGAAGCTAATCATCGCGGAAGTGAGACCATGCTTCTTGAGCGTTTCAAAATCCGCTGGATCGACGAGATCGATGGAGGTGAGCCCCATTTCCTTGCCCGCTCGGCAAAGATCATCGAACGGGATGCCAGAGTAGCACCATTTGCAAGTGGAGTGATTGACGCGGCCCTTGAGTCCACTAGCGGCATCCGCAGCTTCGAGACGGTGGCTAAGCGCGACGCTGGCAGCGGTGATGGCGGCAGTATTCATGAAATTTCGACGGGTGAAGCTGGATGGGTTATTCATCGGGCGAAGTATGTAATCGATGCACGTTGTGACAATCAGAATCTTGTCGATAGGCCTTATTGAACAAAGTTAACTCACTTTAAAGTATCTCATTTTAGGCATAAGCCATGGACTGTTTCGCGATTGGAGGCTTGAAATCGTTTGCCTCGAATGGTGCCTTTGATGCTTGTATTTTCTAATAAAAAGTCTGACATAGCCTCGTGTTTTTAATTAGCGATGGCTACAACTTTCATGTTTCTAAATCCGATCTCTCACGGCGATGACTCTCTCGGCGGCGGGCACCACTGGCAATCAAAACCGCAGGCTGGCGAGAACTATGCCAAGCCCAATGGCTGGCTATGGATTTTGACGGGCTTTTGCTCGGGTGAGGAGACGGGAGGCTTTGTATGACCTAGGCACCTGCTGGCGCATCGATTCCCTTCCTCAAGTCCCTCATACTCCACAGCACTCCCGCCGCGGCCTCTCCCTGCCCTCGCCATTTTCGCGCACCATCCTTCCTCTTTACCCCAAAGCGTTCGCGCGATTTCTCAAAAACCTCATCCACGAATGCCCGACTCCCAATCACCGCTCCATCTGTAAAATATCTCACTCGACATCGCAGCATTTTACCCATCGCCACATTCATCCCGCGTTCCAATTGCGCTAACTCCACCGCCGCCGCTTCCTTCTTCAGCCCCTTGCGCATCACTTTTACGCCCCGTTCGCCAGACTCAGTCACCACCTCTTTCAGCTGTTCCACTCCTTCTTGTAACAAAAGCATCCGGTAGTCCTTCGCTACCCCCTGATTCCAAAACTTCGCATCCGCAGCACAGCCTTTGTACGCTCGTAGTGCCCTCACTAAACCAGCCCGCGCCTTCTTGCCATTTCCTCTCGCACCGCCACCCATCGCCTCGCCGTAGCTGCTCCAGCGGTACTCCGCCGGATCCGCCACCATCCCTGCTCGCACCGGATTGAGATCGATGTAAGCCGCCATCGTTTTTGCTGCGGTCCCATCCTCCAC
>JBGSUW010000022.1:0-83328 GCA_041753275.1 Akkermansiaceae bacterium
CAGATCAAGCGCACCATCGGCTTCGACCTGATTTTCGTGACCTCCGCGCCGACCGACGCCGAAGGACGCGCCCTGCTCATGGAGCTTGGCATGCCGTTCCGCGACATGAAGAAGGCAAACGAAGTTGAAGCCGAAGCCGTCGCTGCCAACTAACACACCGCACCCCGTTTAAAAGAAAGCACCTGTTATGGCAGTTCTCACCGATCCAATCTCCGATTTCCTCACGCGTTTCAAAAACGCCGCCCGCGCCGGCAATGAGGAATTCACCGCCCCTTATTCCAAGATCAAGGCAGACATCGCCCGCATTCTTCAGGAAGAAGGTTACATCTGGAACTACGAAGTCGTCACTGGCGAGCGTACGACCCTTAAACTCAAGCCGAAGTTCATCGACGGCCGCTCGGTCCTTACCGACCTCAAGCGCGTATCCACTCCAGGCCGCCGCCATTACGTTGGCTCCGGTGAGGTGCCACGCGTCATGTCCGGCCTGGGCATCTCCATCCTCTCCACTTCGAAGGGTGTCATGTCCGGCGGCTCCGCCAAAAAGCAAAACCTCGGTGGCGAGCTACTCGCCAACGTCTGGTAAATTTTAAACTCGTAAAAAGGAAACTACTACCATGTCACGAGTCGGACTCAAACCAATCTCCCTGCTGGAAAAAGTCGCTATCAAAGTTGATGGCCGCACCGTCGTTGTCGAAGGCCCTAAAGGCAAACTCGACTTCGCTCTTCCAGACGGCATCACCCTTAAAAGCGAAGACGGAACTGTCACCGTCTCCCGCGCCACCGAGCTACGCCAACACCGTGCCCTACACGGCACCGTTCGCAGTCTCGTCCAAAACATGATCGTCGGAGTCTCACAAGGCTTCGTCAAAGATCTTGAAATCCACGGCGTCGGCCTTCGTGCCACCGTCAAGGGATCGGATCTCGATCTAGCACTCGGCCGCTCCCATCCACTTCTTCACCCGATCCCATCCGGACTCCAAGTCACGGTTTTGGAAAACACCAAGATCAAGGTCGAAGGCATCGATAAACAACTCGTCGGTCAATTCGCCGCCGAAGTCCGCGGGTTTTACCCACCTGAGCCTTACAAAGGCAAAGGCGTTCGCTACGTCGGTGAAAAAGTTCGCCGCAAAGAAGGCAAAAGCGTCGGCAAATAAACCACAACCGTCGCCCACTACCTCAAACCAATTACGGCAACATGAGCACAATCAATCGCAAAGCGATCCGTCGCAAAATTCACAATCGCATCCGTCGGAAAGTCACCGGCACTGCCGAGCGGCCACGTCTGGCTGTTCACTATTCCAATCAACACGTTTATGCCCAGATCATCGACGACTCGGTCGGCAAGACTTTGATCTCCGCCTCCACTCTCGACAAATCTTTCGAAAGCGGCTCCTCGAATGTCGAGAGCTCCCAGAAAGTCGGCCAACTCCTCGCAGAGCGCGCCAAGGGATCAAACATCAGCTCCGTCGTCTTCGACCGCGGAGGTCACCTCTATCATGGTAAAGTCAAAGCCCTCGCCGATGCAGCGCGTGAAGCCGGACTCCAATTCTAACGCTCCGACCCGATACACATATCATGGTAACAACTCCAGAAAACGAAACTCCAGCAACCCCGGCAGCACCCGCAGCCCTTCCATTGGGTCCGGTTGCAGGATCAGCTCCCAGCCAAGGTGGCTATCAAGGTAATCGCGGCCAAGGCGGCGGCTACCAAGGTGGCGGCGGCGGTGGCTATCAAGGCGGTGGCGGACAAGGTGGCGGTCGCGGACGCGGCGGCCCACGTCGCGAAGAACGCGCTGCTCCTACCGATGCAGAAGGCAACGAGCTCTCCGAGAAAGTTGTCTTTATCAACCGCTGTGCCAAGGTCGTGAAAGGTGGACGTCGTTTCAGCTTCTCCGCTCTCGTCGTCACCGGTAACAAAGTCGGCAAAGTCGGCCTCGGCTATGGTAAAGCAAACGAAGTTTCGGACGCGATCAAGAAGGCCAGCGAAGGTGCCCGCAAGGTGCTCATCCCGATGGCGATTGTCGATGGCACCATTCCTCACGAAATCTACGCCGAGTTCGGCGGTGGTAAAGTTCTCCTCAAGCCAGCATCTCCCGGAACAGGCATCATCGCCGGTGGCGGTGTGCGTGCAGTTTGCGAAGCTGTTGGCATCCGCGATATCCTCGCCAAGTCAATGGGTTCCTCGAACCACGCGAACGTCGTCAAGGCCACTCTCAAAGCTCTTTCCCAACTCCGCACTCGTGACCAGGTCCTTGGCGGCCGTGGCAAGAAGAAGCGGGATAAGGCCATCTAAGAGATGACAGGGGATCGTAGATCGAAGATCGAAAATTCCTCATCTCCATCCAATATCCATCATCTACTATCCACTATATTTAATATGGAACTTCATTCATTCAGCCCTAACCCCGGCTCCAAGCACCGCAATAAGCGGCTTGGCTGCGGCGAGAGCTCCGGCCACGGTAAAACCTCCGGAAAAGGCAACAAAGGACAAAAAGCCCGCTCCGGCTCCGGCACTCGTGTCGGCTTCGAAGGTGGCCAGATGCCTCTTCACCGTCGCTTGCCCAAGCGCGGTTTCAATAACTACGACTTCCGCGATAAATTCTGCGTCTTCAATGTCGGCGAACTTGACGATCTTTTCGATGCAGGTGCCACCATCGACGAGGCAGCCCTTCGCGGCCAAGGTCTCGTCAACGGTCGCTGCGACAAAGTGAAAGTTCTTGGCATCGGCGAAGTTACAAAGGCCTTCCACCTCGTTGTGGAAAATGCCAGTGCTTCCGCTCGTGAAAAGATCGAAAAAGCGGGTGGTTCTGTCACAGAACCCATCGCTTGATCACCTGTCATTGATCTCTGATTTCCGATGAGGAAGCGCATCCCGCGCTTCCTCATCGTTTTTATAAGCCTCGCGCTCTTACTTTTTACCCTTCTACCATGATTTCTGCGTTTACGAACACTTGGAAAATTCCGGAACTCCGGGACCGTATTCTTTTCACCCTCGCTCTCATCGTCATCATCCGTCTTGGGGTGCACATCACCATCCCAGGCGTCGATGCCACAGTGATCAACGCATGGTTGAATGCGGAGCAAAACAAAGATCCTGCTTCAGGCGGTGGCATCGGTGCCCTCCTTACGGTGTTCTCCGGAGGCGGTCTCCAATCCGCAGGAATCTTGGCTCTCGGCATCATGCCCTACATTTCCGCGTCCATCATGGTGCAGCTCATGACGGCCGTTGTCCCCAAGCTTTCTCGCCTATCACGTGAGGATGGCGGTCGCCAGAAAATCACTCAATACACTCGTTACCTCACCATCGGCATCGCGCTCGTCCAAGGGTTTTTCGTCGCTAAATCGCTTACCAATCCCGGTAGCATTCCTTACATGCAGGGCGTCGAGAAATTCGGAACCCTCGTCCCGGATGCTTCTGGCCTATGGGTGGCCCTCACCGTCCTCACCCTCGTCGCCGGCACCGTCCTGTTGATGTGGATTGGAGATCAGATCACGGAAAAAGGTATCGGTAACGGCACCTCAATCATTATCACCGTCAACATTATCTCCGCCCTTCCCGGCGCCTTGGTCCAAGCTTGGAAATTCTTCGTCACTGATGGCGACGGCAGCCCGTTCCGCTCCATCATGATGGTCGTGATGATCGCCCTCTTACTCGCGGTCATCGCCGGCACCATTGCAATTACCCAAGCCCAACGCCGCATCGCCGTGCAATACGCCAAGCGCGTCGTCGGCCGCAAGCAGTTCGGTGGCCAGACCCAGTATCTTCCGCTTAAAGTGAACTACGCCGGCGTCATGCCCGTCATCTTCGCCACCGCTGTGCTCTCACTGCCTCCGATCATGCTTCAAATGATCCCCGCAGTCGCCAGCCAGCCATGGGCCATGACACTCCGTGACGAACTCGCGGGGGGTGGTACTTCCCACTATGTCCTCGGTGGTGTCGGCATCTTTCTGTTCTCCTACTTCTGGGTGGCCATGATGTTCCAACCTTCCCAAATTTCAGAAGATCTCAAACGTAACGGTGGGTATATTCCCGGCGTCCGTCCCGGCAAGCCCACTGCGGATTTCCTAGATTTCACCATGACCCGCCTCACCTTTGCAGGTGCGATCTTCCTAGTGCTGCTTTTCATCCTACCCGTCCTCACCGGCCACTTCGTCGGCTTGCCACCCGGCTCGCTCATCCTTCACTTTTTCGGTGGCACATCGCTCCTCATCATGGTTGGTGTGGTCCTCGACGTCATGCGTCAGGTGGAAACCCAGTTGTTGCAGAAACACTACGATGGTTTCCTCCGCAAAGGTAAGCTCAAGGGTCGCTACGATCGCCTTACCCAGAACAGCGGCGCCGCACCTCGCTCGGTCATCCTTTATCTCTGGGTTATCATCGCGATCCTTATCGTCCTTGGTATCTCGGTTTACATCTACAATCGCACCCATTGATTCATCCTACCGCTACACCCTTCCGAGTCGTCCTGCTTGGCCCTCCGGCCTCTGGTAAGGGCACTCAAGGGCGGCGTCTTGCAGAGTCGCTGGGTCTTGGCTACCTCAGCACCGGCGCCCTTCTTCGGGAGCAGGTGGAGAATCAAACAGCTCTTGGCAAACTGGCCATGCCCATCCTCGCCCGCGGTGAATATCTGCCGGACGATCTGATGTGCCCCATCCTCGCCGAGTGGCTGGCTGCGCAGACAAAAGGCTGGGTGCTCGATGGCTTCCCCCGCAGCCTCCCTCAAGCGCACTTTCTCGCGGATTGGCTCGATTCAAATGATCAAACCCTCACCGCAGCCGTCTCGCTCGAGGTTCCTCAAAAAATCCTCCTCGCTCGCATCAAGGACCGCGTGGAATGTTCAGACTGCCGTTGGTCCGGCCAACGTGGGCAGCTCGTCTTCGGAAATCTCTGCCCAGTTTGCCAAAGCCCCGCAGCATCAAGGGCTGACGATACCGAGCAAAATTTCCTCAATCGCCATGCGGAATTTGTCGCTCTGACCCAGCCCGTCATCGACTACTACCGCCTAGCCTCCAAGCTCCACTCCGTCGCCGCGACCGCCCCTCAAGACCAAGTCGCCGCGCAAATTCTCGCTTGTTTCACCCATCCGGCTTGAACCTTGGACATTCCATCCTCCGCGCCCTTACTCTCGTGTCCCGTAGAAATCGCATCCCTATCAAGTCCCTGCGTGAGATCGACTTCATGCGCGCTGCTGGTTCCATCGCTTCCACCATTCTCCAGGCCCTCGCTGCCGAAGTTGCCCCCGGCCGCACCACCCGCGAGATCGACCTCCTCGCTGCGGAACTCATGCGTCAGCACGATTGCAAGAGCGCCTTTCTCGGCTACCGCGGCTTCCCCGGTTACACCTGCATCTCCGTCAACGAAGAAGTCGTCCACGGCATTGGAAGCGCCCGCAAAATCCAACCCGGCGATATCTTAAAAATCGATGTCGGCATCATCAAAAGCGGCTTCATCGGAGACAACGCCACCACCATCGCCGTCGGTGAGATTCCCCTGGAAACCCGCCGCCTCCTTGCCGCCACCGAGGAATCTCTCTACCAAGCCATTTCCCACGCTCGCGCCGGTCGCAAGCTCTCCGATCTTTGCGGCTCCGTCGAAAACTTCGTCAAGCCACACGGCTTCACCATCGTCCGCGAATTCGTCGGCCACGGCGTCGGCCGCCGCCTTCACGAAGAACCGCAAGTCCCGAATTTCCGCCCCCAAGGCAAGTCCGCCACCCTCATGCCCGGCATGACCCTCGCCATCGAGCCCATGGTCAATGCCGGTGTCCCAGCGGTCAGGATCCTCGACGATGGCTGGACTGTCATCACCGAAGATCGCAAACCTTCCGCCCACTTTGAGCACACTGTCCTCATCACCTCCGGCGATCCCGAGATCCTCACCGATCGCCCCCGCATCGCCCTCCCCGAGATGCTAGGCCTGCCTCCTTGGTAGTGGCACCAGCTAGCGGATCAAAATGGTAAGCTGGCAATCTGCTAGACTGCAGCGCATCAAGATTTGTGGAATAAGGAGTAGGGACCTTATTGTCCCTTTCTTCCTCTGTGCCAGCCAAAGAGGCGACAGTAAGGTCACCACTCCTTAGCCCGCAAAATCACAAATCTTGATGCGCGGCAGTATAGTTTCCATCCATCACGAAGTGCGGTGGTAGCGGCTTGCCTTCTTTTGCATCCAGATACATCTCCGCTAGAAAATATCCCCGCAGCGCTCGTCGGACTTTCACTTCGATCACCTCGCCCTCGATTCCATAGTCCAACTTCAGCGAAGCCCGTGACTCCGCGCCCAGCAGGGGATTGAGTCGTAGTTTCAGCGTCTCCCAAGCATGCCAATCCTCATCGGGCGGCATCACCCCATCATACGCCTCGGGCCACTCCGCCTTGCTAATTCTTCCTAGCACAAAGTCACGCCACTGCTCCCGCTTCTCGCACCACGCCCTCACGTGCCAGCGCCTGCCGTCCCACGCCAGCGCACCCGGCCTCAAATACCGCCATTCCGCACTGTCCGAGTTCACAGAGTGGTAGAAGACGCGCAGCCGCTTTCCCCCTAGCAGTGCCACAAACACCCGCCGCGAGATCTTCACCGGAGCCACCCGCTTCGGCAGTTGTAAAATCGCCACCTGATCATTCTCTGATGAGCTTCCGTAAGCACCCGCCTCACGCCCATTGCCCCCCAAGAACACTCGCACAGCCTCTTCCAAAGAGGGCTGGTGCAGCATGCAGGTGAAAGCGGCGTTCGCTTCATAGCGCTTGCGGCTGGTCTGATAGAAAACTTCCTTCCCGTTCATTTCCAAATACTTCTGTAAATCTCCAGAAGCCTGCGCCGCAGAAATTCCAAAACGCTCGACCAAATCACCGCGCCCCACCCAGCCCCGCCACCATAGCCACAGCTCTAGCGCCCGTAGTCGTTCCCGTGCAGCCCAGTTTTCTTCGTTGGTGAAATTTGCCATAAGTTTGAATTCTTAATATTCAGGATTTCTTTACTAATGAATGACATCGGCAAAATGTCACTCTTTTTTCTTGTAGGTAAACTTTTACGATTGACTGGAATAAGTAGATTATCTCATTCTGTAGGCGTGCTGTGCGCAAGGCCTTGACCAAGCAAAAGTAGGGCACTGCACAAAATTTAAATCTAACATCTCAATGAATCTAAAACACACAGAACTCCTTTTTATACTCGATCGCTCTGGCTCCATGCAGACGATGGCGGATGCGGCAATTTCAGGATTCAATCACTTTCTTCGCGAACAAGCGGCAGAGCCCGATCCGGCGCGGCTGACTCTCATTCTGTTCGATGATCAATATGAGACGCCCTATCTTTCTCTTCCGCTGCCGCAAGTTTTACCGCTGGATGCAAAATCCTACATTCCTCGCGGCAGCACCGCCTTACTGGATGCCATCGGCCGCGGGATCGACGATCTTGGTCTGCGTCTTGCCGCGCTTCCCGAGTCCCAGCGTCCATCCAGTGTCATTGTAGCGATTCTAACCGATGGCGAGGAAAACGCCTCAACTCAATTTACCATCCAAGATATTCAAAAACGCATCCGTCATCAAACGAAGAAATATCAATGGACCTTTTTGTTCCTCGGAGCAAACCAAGATGCCATCGCCAGCGCCATTCAGCTGGGAATTCATCACGGCAATGCCGCCACCTATGCCGCCGATGGCGTGGGCCAAGATGCCAGCATTGGCAGCGTTTCCCGCAAAACTCTCGCCCTCCGCAAATCCAACAATGGTCGTGAACTGAGTGCGCAGGAACACAGCGATATCGAGGCTCCCATGCAATCCATCCTCAACGAAGAAGATCAAAAACGCCGCCCGATTTAATTTAAGTTTTCGACTTCACAATCTTTCCCCGCAAGGAAGCCAGTGGATGCGGAACACTCGTGAATTTCATTTAGCCTGGATCGCAATTTCCCCCATGCGTTCCGGTTTAGTGAAACTTCGTGAGATGTGGAATGCCAACCCCTCCCGTCGCATCCATTGGCTCCCCTGCGGGGGAGGGAAGTGGGAAATTTTGCGCAAGTCCTCACCTCAGCAAAGAATTTCGCCAAAGCTGTCAGAGGTCACCGGGGGTGTGGAAAACTGCTGTCACTGGGTGCACGATGTCATATCTAAGGAGGACGAAAGCCGGGCACGCAGCGATACGCGGCCTAGATCCCCGAACCATACGGGGACTCGCGATGGAGAGATAAGTGCCCACTGCTAACGATTCTTTACCTTCACATTTGAGGGGAAGAAGCCCAAATTTCAGTGGCGAACGCGAAAGATACTGGAATGAGATTATTCAGATTTGCTCTTAGGTGAGCTAGATTTTCTTAATGTGAATCCCTTCCAAAAGAAACTTCTGAAGAGATTGGAAGTTACCGGACATTGGCATGTGAGTTCTACTCTTTGGAAGTGTTTGACTGCAGAGCGGCAGCCACGTTTCGGAAACTGAGCAATCCTGCCTCAATGTTGTCGATGATCTCATCAGCGAGGACATCGGGATCGGGGAGGTTGTCGAGGTCTGCGAGGGTATCGTCTTTGAGCCAGAATAGATCCAGACTGGTCTTGTCGCGGGCGGTGAGATCCGCGTAAGAATATTTTCTCCAACGGCCTTCCGGGTTCTTCTCTGCGTCCCAGGTCTCCTTGCGCTTGTGGCGGCCGGACGGGTTTTAGCAGTCGATGAACTCTCGGAGATCTTCGAGGCGGAGAGGCTTGCGCTTAAGAGTGTGGTGGATGTTAGTACGGTAGTCGTAGTACCAGACTTCCTTCGTCGCGGCATTTTTTCCGGCGGGACGGTTATCGAAGAAGAGCACGTTTGCTTTCACGCCCTGGGCGTAAAAGATGCCGGTGGGTAGGCGGAGGATGGTGTGGAGTTCGGTGGTTTCCAGAAGCTTCTTGCGGACGGTTTCGCCGGCACCACCCTCGAAAAGCACGTTGTCAGGCAGAACCACAGCGGCGCGTCCGGTGGTCTTGAGCATGGAGCGGATGTGCTGAAGGAAGTTCAGCTGCTTGTTGGAAGAGGTCGCCCAGAAATCCTGGCGGTTGTAGGTCAGATCATCTTTCTCCTGTTCGCCGTCCTCGTTGGTGAAAGTCATGCTGCTCTTCTTGCCGAAGGGCGGGTTGGCGAGCACGTAGTCCACTGTCTGCGATGGCTGGGCGACAAGGGCGTCCGTGGAAGCAATGAGACTCTCCCCATCGATCTCGCCGATATTGTGCAGGAAAAGGTTCATCAGGCATAAGCGACGTGTGCCCGCCACAATTTCATTACCGTGGAATGTGCCATTCTTGAGGAAAGCCTTCTGCTCCCTGTCCAGTTTGTTTCCGTCCTTGGTGAGATAGTCATAGGCGGCGAGGAAGAAGCCTCCGGTGCCGCACGCGGGATCAGCGATGGTCTTCCCGGGTTCGGGTGCCATGCACTCAACCATCGCGGCAATCAGCGCTCGCGGGGTGAAATACTGACCGGCACCGGATTTCGTGTCTTCCGCGTTCTTCTCCAAGATTCCTTCGTAAATGTCACCTTTGACATCGGAATCGAGCATCATCCAGTTGGTGGCATCGACCATCTCGATCAGGCGGGCGAGCTTGGCGGGATCGGTGATCTTGTTCTGCGCCTTGGTGAAAATTTGGCCGAGCATTCCCTTTTCCGTGCCGAGTTCCCGCAAGGTTTTCGCATAGTGAACCTCCAGCTCCGCGCCCTTGAGCGGCTTGAGGGATGGCCACGCATATTTCTCGGGCACACCGACATCGCGCTTGTAGGGAGGGCGCCCGTATTCATCCGCCATTTTAAGGAAAATGAGGTAGGTAAGCTGCTCCAGATAGTCCCCGTAGCCGACGCCGTCGTCGCGGAGGGTGGTGCAGAAGCTCCAGACTTTGGAGACAATGGATTCGGTGGTCATTGGATGATCTTTTAGTCGTGTGAAGAGAGCGCCGGAACCGCTTTAGTTTTGGCATTCGTGAGGCCAGAACAGTTGCTTTACCTTCCCTTGGCCGATCAGCGTTCGGTGTTTTCGGTAATCCCCTGCCTCTCGGCGTAACCGGCCTGCGATAATCGCAGGGTTAATAGCGAGGTGTCTAGCGGCAGCTCTGACATCGTCAGCCAAGCGAAGCGATCCGAGTTGATCCCACTGCTTTTCCGTGATGAAGGCATCCAGAGCGAATTGATCAGCCTCTCGTTCAATCTGATTCTCGGAAACAGAATCAATGTCCGTGTCCAGGAAGCCATCGCCAGGGGTAGTGCCTAGGTGTTTTGCCACATGGCCCAGTTCGTGAAAGAGAGTGAACCAGAAATTGTCGAGCCGATCATACCGGAGCGTGAGGGCAATCACGGGAAAGCCGCTTGGATGCCACATAGCGGCTCCATCAAGGTGCGTTCCTGATAGCTGCTTCTCCAGAATTAAAGCGATTCCGACCTCTTCAAGGCGTTGCTTAACTCGCAGAGGGCCGTCGGTAAGCTGGCTCAAGGCCTTTAGCTGCTGGATAAATGCGTCGCTGAGAACCTCGGGATCGTAGTCCGGCAAATCGAGTGAGCCAGCGAGATCAAGCACCCGGCAGCGCCATGCGTGAACGGCATGGACGTCGACCTTGGCCTTCTTGCTCGTTGTCTGCCGGTTGAACGCACCGATGGGATCATCCTGCCTCCCGTTGAAAAACTGTTGGAGCATCTCCTCGGCACAGTCTTTGACCTTCGACCAGTCAGTGCCGAAAGCCGCAGCGAAGAAGCCGCGAATAAACATCTCCTTCACTGGATAACATTCGGTTTCGATGCGTGGCGGAAGCTCAGAAGAACCGTCCTGAACGAGTGACTTGAGTGGAATATCCAGCCCCTCGTGCAGCTTGCGAACCATGGCGAGGGTCAAGTCCCGCCTGCCGGCAAGCACTTCGGATACACGGCCTTTCGAGCCGATGAATGGCACTAGGTCGTGCTGTTTCAGGCCTGCCTGCTCCATGCGGAAACGGATGGCTTCTGCGGGAGTGGCGGCGGGAATATTAATGGTGCGCTTTTCGTAGTCTTCAATTAGGAAGGCAAGGAGTTCGAGTTCCTCGTCCTCAGCTGTGCCCGGGTCGGTATCGGCAAGCATGAGCTCCTCCAAGCGCTTGAGGGCAGCTTCGTGGTCTTTGGAGGTTTTGATCAGTTTCATGGTGTTGTTGTTTTTGGGATCAGGTCAGCTTCCATTTCGAATACTCGGTGTGGGTGCCGATTTTCTGGATGAGAAGCATTCCGTTTCTATATCGCACAAGGACCATCAGGCGGTAGTTGTTGCCCCCGATGTCGAAGATGACGCGGTTGCCGGAAAGGAAGTCCGCGGATCGGTAGCGATCCTTGATGTCCTGCGGTGTTTTCCATTCGGCCTCCTCAGCTTCTTCGAGCCACGCAGACAGCGACGACCTCGAGTTCGCGTGCTTGCGAATAAATTTCTCGATGAGTTGGCGGCCTGCGATAGTCACTTGCTAAACGGACGGTAATTCACATTTTGTTCAGAAAAAGAAAAAACTTTATGTTTTTGGGAACTTTTCACCTTGTCGCATCCTGTCGCATGTGCTTAGCTCCGTCGTTCCAAGGAAATGGGCAGGTGCTGATAACACCCGCCCATTCTCCCAAAACAGCTCCGGTTCAGTCCTTCGTAGATGTTTCCGATCGTAGGTCCGTGAGTGATCTTGATACCTTAGGCCTCAAATTTTGAAATTTCGGATTTCTCATGATCGAGGAACGCCTCAAGGATTCAGCCGAGCGTCGTAATGGGTGTTGAGCTGTTCATGAATTGCTTATTCGGTCTGATGCCGGATTCTTTTTGGGAGCTTTCGCTGCGGTATTGCGTTCCACACGGATGCGGGCAAGGAGTTCGGTGGCGGGTTCGGCGGTGGGGTCTTGGGGGACGAGCTGGCCGGTGAAGGCCTTTTTCAGGATGGACTGGCGGAGGGTTTCGCTGCGCTTCAGAGCGGCGTCCAGTTCTCGCTCGTTCTGCTCGATGACGGTGAACTGCTCGTCGAGGAGGCGGACGATCTCCTGTTGCTCGGGTAGGGAGGGCAGAGGCACCACCAATTGAAGGAAGCACTTTTGGGTGATGTTCACGCCGCTATCATTGATCCCAGTTTTTAGCCGCTCGATGGCATCCGATGCAACGGGAGAGCATAAAAGGAGTTCGATAAACTCAGAGGATGTCGCCTGCTCGGAAAAGGCCAAACGGTAGACTTTATCGCAAAGCAGGAGCTTGGGATGATCCCCTTCTACGCGACAGACAACACCGCAACGCGATCGTGGACCAGCGCGGGTGATCAAAATGTCATTGTGGCGTAGCCCCAACCAAGGTCTTGGTGAGAGTTTGGGCGGTAATATCTTGCTAGCTTCTGCTTGAAAACGTCCCGTTTGAATAGCTGTTGTTTTCATAACTCCCCATTCATCGGAACTAGCTGCTTGATTGAGACATTTCGGACTCCAGCCTTGGCCAAGTTCGAGAGCAATTTGTGACAGATTCAATGAACTCCATGCACTTGGAAACGCTGCTGTGAAGATCGCTATCTCACCCTTGACGGGCTTGAGAATGGAAGGCTTGGGTGGCTTCTTCTCACCCTTGGCTTTTGATTCATCGAATGCAATTCCCCACACTTCAACCTGCTCCTCATACCGCTTCTCACGCTCGGCTTGGATGCGGGAGAGGAGTTGGTCGGGGGATTCGAGGAGGTCGGGGTTTTGCTTGCGCCATTGGGCGGTGAGCTTGCCCTCGAAGGCTTGTTTGAGGAGGGACTGGCGATAGATGCCGAGTTGCCGCCGCGCCTGCCGCAGGCTTTCCTCCCCGGCGTCGAGTTCGGAAAAGAGTTCTTCGATCTTCGCGACGATCCGCTTCTGCTCGTTGAGGGGTGGGAGGGGAACTTCAAGAGTAGAAAAACGACCGTGTGTGAGATTCAAACCTGAATCACTGATTCCGGTCTTCATTTCATCGATTCTTTTCATCGTCGTTGCCTCCCGGAGAAACATTTCGAGTAAATACCTATCGATGATCTGAGGATCAGCGCGCAGCTGATACATTTTTCCTGAGATGATGAGCTTGGGACGTGTTTTCCGAACCAGACACGTCACGCCGCACCGAGAACGTGGTCCAGCGCAGGTCATGAGTATGTCACCTGCTTCGACTTCCAGATGTGTCCTCGGTTCAAGTTTTGAGGGTAGGTGCTTATTTGCAGTTTCGACAAACGTGCCGTCTTGAATGGCACTCGTTTTCAAGACTCCCCAATCATCTAGCGTTTCCGCAGGATGATTCTCACACTGAGGACTCCAGCCTTGTCGGATTTTTTTGCCGTTCGGATATGCGCGAAGACAGTCCTCGATTGGAATGCTTGCCCAAAAATCTGGATAGGAAAGTTCACTCACGCCACTAGCCCTTCGTTCAATTCCTCAATCAGCTCATCCATCTGGTCGCCGAAGAGTTGGTGCATTTTTCCCAGGCCGCCTTGGGCTTCGAAGGGGACGTATTCGAGATCATCTCGGTCAAAGCGGAAGGATGTCATGAAGGAAGTGGTCAGATGCGGACGAGATTGAGCAGCGGTTCAAAGCTGTAGATGGCGGATTGGCGCCCCGAAGACTCGCGGATGGGAACAATGAGTCCTTGCTCCAGTAAAATGCGGGTAAAGCGGGCGGCGGTGTGTTGGGGAATACCTGCGTGCTTGGTGAACCGGCTGTTGCGGAAGACCGGGTTGGTGAAAATGTAATCAAGGGCGGTGACGGCTTTCGCTGAGTTGAGGAGCTCGGCGAAGCGGCCTTTCATTTCCTCATAAAGATCGCGGGTGCTTTCGGCGACCTGGAGGTTCTGGAAAGCCTGCTCTTTCACGGCATTCAGAAAGAAGACGCACCAGTCTTCCCATGCGCCGGAGGAGGACACCTCGCGCATGTGGTGAATATACTCCGCCTTGTGCTCCTCGAAGAAGCGGCTGATGTAAAAGTGCGGTTTTGAGATGCAACCAAGCTGCCATAGCAGCAGAGTGACAAGCATGCGACCAACGCGGCCGTTGCCATCTTTGAAAGGATGGAGCGCTTCGAATTCCAAATGGCTGATTGCCACTCGAATCAGAGCCGGCCATTGGCCATTGTCGGCAAATCCGAGCAATTGATCCATGCCACTTTCCAGCTGCTCGGGTGAAATGGGCACGAAGCTGACTTTCGAACTGCCGCGGGTGCCAATGTAGTTCTGCTCGGTTTTGAATTGTCCGGGATTTTTTGTCTGCCCACGGGAGAAGGACAAGAGGAGTTGGTGCATCTGCCTGATCAGCGACTTCGATAATGGGTGCCCGTCCTCCATTGACTGCCGGGCGGTGCGCAATGTCCGGCTATAGAGATAAGTTTCCACGGCCTCGGAACGGTATTCATCCCCTGCGGATAGGTCGGGATCGGTCTCGGACTCCAGTTCGAGGACTTCCTCCAAGGTGCTAAAAGTGCCTTCCATGCGGGAGGAGGCTAGTGCCTCCTGGCCGCGCAGTGGGGCAAGCAGGATCTCGCTGTTGTGCATGCCCTTGAGCATCTGATCGTAGCGGGCAAGAGCATCGGTTGCCTCCAGCAATGTTGCTAGCACACGTGAGGTATCAAATGACTGCGGTGGGAAAGCTCCGTAATGGTAATCGACGGATTGGCTTAGATCGACGTTCATTTGTTGGAGAAATTATCTCATTAAAACTATTTGTTGTCAACATATTTGGATTTCGTGCACAACAAGCTTATTTGATGTGCATGGAAATTGATTAATACCAGTTGCTGTGCACATCGAGCCCTTCCGTGCACTACAATGTGTTTTGTAGTGCACGGGTATCCGACAAGATCCCTTGTAATGCACAATCATCTATTTCGTGCATATCAAACCGAGGAGACAAGGAATTCATGCCACTAGCCCCTTATTCAAATCCTCAATTATCTCATCCATCTGATCGCCGAAGAGTTGGTGCATTTTTCCGAGGCCTCCTTGGCCGTCGAAGGGGGCGTATTCGAGGTCTTCTCTTTCGAAGTGGAAGGAGGTGGTGATGTGGTCGCGGATGAGCTGGAGCCAGGTGGTCTGGGTTTCGGTGAATTTTTGCTCAGTAGGAATGCCTGCGTGTTTTTGCATGATCCAAGTCTGGAAGTTTTTGCGGACGGTATCTTGGAAAGGATGGAGTTTTTCATCGATGCCGCAGGCGCGGCGGATGAGGGACATGAGGGCGGTCAGCTCGGTGAGTGGGGTGGCGTTTTCCGGGAGTTCGTCGAGGCGGGTGTAGGCTTCCCATACTCGCAGTGGGGCGAGGCGCGGTGCGGCTTGTTGGAGTGCTTTCAAAACGTCCTTGATCTGGGCGAGGGTGATTTCCTGGCGGCGCTGGGGCTGCTGGTAGAAGAGAGTGAGGGCATCGAGCTGATCCTGATGGTCTTTGCAGAATGTCTCGAACTCGGAGACGAAGGCGGCGGAGCGCTCGCGGGCATCGGCATCCCACTCGGCGCGGACGAGCTTGTCGAGGGTGTCTTCGTCTATGGTCTGGAGGTTTGCAGTACAGGTCTCGATGATGAGGTTCACAACGGCTCCGGTGAGAGGTTTTGCGGCGGCGGTGACAAGTTCCTGCTGGGCTTTTTCCCGGGCGAAGTCGCCGGGGTCGGTGCCTTCGGGCTGCCCGGTGATTTCGAGGGCGCGTGTCTCGATCGCCTGGCCATCGATGGAGTGGAAGAGGTCTTTGGTGAGTTGATTGAGCGAGGTGCCTCCGAGTTTTTCTGCGATGGCTTCCTTTTGCTCCGGCTTGAGCATGCGCTCGATGCGGGCGAGGCGTCCGGCGAGGGTTGAGACGGTATCGGCATCGGTGGCACCCATGACGACTTCCATGGCGATGTCTTTGAACGGCACGGAGGGCTTGGTGATGGGCGGGCGGCTGGCGGTTTTCAGGGACTTGGTGACGCCGATGGCATCGACGATGACGTAGTGGGTTTTGGCGGATTTTGCGGAGGAGGAGACTTTTTTCAGCTCATCGTACTCCAGGGTGCGGGTGCCGCGGCCTTTCATCTGCTCGAAGTAGCCTTTCGATTTCACATCGCGCATGAAGAGCAGGCATTCGAGCGGCTTGATGTCGGTGCCGGTGGCGATCATATCGACGGTGACGGCGATGCGCGGGTGGTATTCGTTGCGGAACTGCTGGAGAACGGATTTCGGGTCTTCGTCGTTCTTGTAGGTGATCTTTTTGCAGAAGGCGTTGGATTCGCCGAACTCTTCACGGATGATGTTGATGATGTCGTCGGCGTGGGAGTCGGTCTTGGCGAAGATGAGGGTTTTCGGGACTTCGTATTCGCCGTCCTTATCGATGCGGTCTGGGAAGATTTCAGGGAGCTTGTCGCGGAAGGTCTGGATGACTGTGCGGATCTGGGATTTGTTTACGATCTCGCGGTCGAGTTTTTTCCCGGTGTATTTCTCGTCCTGATCCTGTTGCTCCCAGAGCTGGCGGCGGGTGAGCTTTTCGCGTTTCTCGACGAGGCCTTTTAGGACTTTCCCGCCGTCCTTGGTGACTTCGGTTTCGATGAGGTAGATTTCGCCCTGCACGTTCACGCCATCGGCGACGGCATCCTCGTGGGTGTATTCGGAGACGACGTTCTGCTTGAAGAATGCGTAGGTGCGGGAGTCAGGGGTGGCGGTGATGCCGATGTGGAAGACATCATAGTATTCCACGACCTGCCGCCAGAGATTGTAGATGGACTGGTGGGCTTCATCGATGATCATGAAGTCGAAGAACTCGGGCGGGAGTTTTCCGCTGTAAACGACGGGGAGGGGTTCACGTTTTTTCTGGGAGCCTTCGTTGGGATCTTCGTCCTCGGCGGATTCGTCGAGTTCTTTCCCTTGGAGGATGGAATACATGCGCTGGATCGTGCAGATGCAGACTTGGGCATCCGGCGGGACGTAGGAGGAGGTGAGGCGCTGGACGGAGTAGAGCTCGGTGAACTTGCGGTTGTCGTCGCTGGGGGTGTAGGCGAGGAACTCCTGCTCGGCCTGCTCGCCCAGGTTGCGGGTGTTGACGAGGAAGAGGATGCGCTTGGCCTTGGCGTGCTTCAGGAGGCGGTAGGCGGAGGTGATGGCGGTGAAGGTCTTTCCAGCTCCGGTTGCCATCTGGACAAGGGCGCGGGGTTTGGCCATTTTAAATGATTTCTCAAGCTCTGTGATCGCGTTGATCTGACAGTCGCGGAGCTTGGCAGGATTTAACACAGGAATATCGTGTAGGCGTGCGCGTAAGGATTTATCCTGAGAAAGGCATTCGCGAAGAGTTTCCGGACGGTGAATGGAAAAAACTTCGCGGGAGCGGGGCTTGGGATCGCGTTGGTCGGTGAAGCGCGTGATAATTCCAGTGGCCTCGTATAGGAAAGGAAGAGGGCCGCCGGTTTTTTGGATCCACTTGAGCTTTGCGGCCGCATACTCCCCGGTCTGATCTTCGACGGTGGTGATGTTCTGGCCGAGAGTTTCCTTCTTCGCCTCGATGATTCCGACTGGCTTCCCATCAACGAAGAGCACGTAGTCGGCTGGTCCGGTATCGGTCTGATATTCGCGGATTGCCTGACCTTCCCCGGCGTTGAAATCAAAGGAATCCTTGTCCTGAACGATCCACCCTGCGGCTCGTAGCTGCGAGTCGATTTTGTCGCGGACGACCTGTTCGGGATTTTGATTCTGGACGGGCGGTGGAGGCATCGGACTTGTGGATCAACACTTCGCCACAATAGAAGGGGTAGAGGAAGCCGAATGTTAGAACTTCTCAGCTATGCTAATTTCCCGCTCCTTTTTAAATTTCTTCATCTAATACTATTTGAACAGTTATCTTGTTGGAAGGCATAAGTTCTGCTCTATTCGGTAATGCCCAGACCACGACAGAAAATCGATCCGCTAGGAGTCGGCCCCGAACTTCTCACCCGTTTTAAAAACCAAGCCCCCGGTTGGCAGCGCGAACGCATGCTCGCCATCAAACTGGCCATGAAGGGAAGCGGCACCCAGCAGGTCGCCGATAATCTCGGACGCAGTCAGGCCACTGTCCAGAGTTGGATCAATCGTTTCCGTGCCAACGGGAGCGATGGTCTCCTCGACAAGGGCAAAGGCAACGGACCGCAAAGCCGCCTGACCCCCGAGATGGAAAAAGCCATGACCGCCGAACTGGCCAAAGGCCAGTGGCGCACCGCCCGTGATGCCTGGAACTGGCTCGGTTCCAGATTCGACCTCGGCGATATGAAAGAAGCCACCATCTATAAATACCTGGGAAAGTGCGCAGGGCGGCTCAAGGCGACCCGCCCGTGCAACCCGAAGAAAGATCCCGCAGCCGAAGCCGTCTTCCGCGTAACCTTGGCTGAGCAGATGGAAAAACTCGACCTCCCTACCTCAACTGCGGTTCGGCTTTGGGTGTATGATGAAATGCGTTATGGCCTTCATCCCCTCACGCGTAAGATGTGGTGCCTGCGTGGGGTCAGAGCCATCGCCCCCTCACGGCACCGCTATCAGAACGGCTATCTTTATGGAGCGTTGGAAATCGGCGGCAGTGGCAGCGAGTTCCTCTTCACCCCGGCACTCAACAAGGAATGGGATATGAGCTTCCTCAATCAGATCGCAGCTCATGATCCCGAGTCCATACACGTGGTCATAGGAGATGGGGCAGGCTTCCATCACAAAAAAGACGAAGGAAGATTACCGGAAAAAGTAAGGATCATCACACTTCCCGCCTACAGTCCCGAGCTCAATCCGGTTGAAAAGCTATGGGACATCGTCAAAGACGGGATCTGCAACCGTGACTGGGCGAATCTCGACGAGCTTGAAGAAAAGATCACCGAACGGTCCAGACCGTATTGGGAAGATGCCAAACGCGTAACACGATTGATGGGCAACGGCTACCTACTCTCAGAACTAAACGCTACTTGGAAAAGAGAATTCCGACAATACAACTGATGAATTGGTATAGGTGGTTTTTACATCGTCGCGCATCTTCAGTTTCACCAAATCCGCCTCACCCCGTAATCATCGAACCGCTCGTCTGAACCGATCACCGTAAATCCACCATTCAGCGCCTGCGCAATGATCATCCGGTCGAACGGGTCTTTATGGTGAAACGGTAGATCCTGAATCAATCGACAGTCTTTGGGCGTTATCTCCACCCGCATGATTCCTTGTTGCTCCAAGCGCTCTGGAATTTGGATTTCCCAATCTTGAGGCAACCGAAACTCACGATAGCCACCGCCACCCATCTTCAAACCGATTTCCCAGAGACTTACCATGGAGTAACTGAGATCAGTTTTCAAATCGATCAGAGTTTCTGATGCTAACTTCGAAAGTTGGGCGGGTGAAAATCCCATCCACAAAATTGCCATGGTATCCAACAAATAGCGCTCCATTTCTTTCTAAGCTTTCCGCCCGTAAGGTTTTGTCGCATTCGCAGAATCCTCAAAATCCTGAGCAATTATTTCCTCCAAATTACGATCAAAGAAACCATCTAAATTTGGCGGATCCTGTCCTGGCTCTAGCATGAACCCCAAACTTCGCTTCGGTTTTTCCACCTTCTCCATCACCAATCTCACCACCGGCTTATCACGCCTCGCAATAATCACTTCCTCACCCCGCTCCACTGCCGCGATCAAGCGTGAAAGATGCGTCTTCGCTTCATGGATCGTCACTTGCATGGCAGCAACCTAGTCAACTTGACTAAAACTGTCAAATTTTCGTTTTCTGATCTTATCTCTTGATTCTTGGTTCTTCAAATCTCGCCTCTTTCCCCATGCCCATCTTCGAACGCCCACCCCTCGATAGCCTCGCGCCCGCCAAAGACCGCTGGACACCCATCTACCTAGAATACGGACGTCTCGAAGTGGATGACTTCTCGGTGAAATGGATCGGCAGTGATGGACTGATCACCCGCATCCCCATCGCCACCGTGAGCGCCCTCATCCTCGGCCCCGGCTCCGTAGTCACTCATGCCGCCATCAAAGCTGCGTCCCACTGCAACTGCCCACTCTTCTGGCTCGGAGAAGATGGGCTGCGCTTCTACTCCTTCGGCATCACGCCGAACCATGATAACTCGATGGCGCGCATTCACGCTACCGCCTGGGCCAATAAGCGCTCTCAGAATGAAATCGCCCGACGCATGTTCCTCCACCGGTTCCCGTCAGCCTCAGTCCATGGAGTGAACATCAAACAGCTTCGTGGCATGGAAGGAAAACGCGTCAAACAGACCTACGCCGAGCTCGGCCAGAAATATGGCGTCACCTAGAAAGGCCGTGATTACAAGACAGAGAATTGGCAACTTGCAGATGGCATCAATCGTGCACTTTCAGCTTCAAATGCTTCCCTCTATTCACTCACCGCAGCGGTTTGTTGTTCGATGGGGTTCATCCCGCAACTCGGCTTTGTCCATGCGGCTGGGACTCTACCTTTCATCTACGACGCAGCGGATCTCTATAAACATGAAACCAGCTGGCCAGCAGCCTTTGAGGCGCTTTCTATCGATCCAAACGACGATGGCACCCTTGTCCGTAAACTTCTCAAACAAAAGGTCGAAGAGACACGAATGCTGCGTCGCATGCCAGACGATCTAAAAAAACTGTTTGAAGGGCTAGGCGAAGATCCTGCTGAAGCTCCGCCTGATCATCCACTACAGCCTAAAAGTGAAGCATGAACGGCATAAAATTTCTCATCCCATCGGCTTAATCCTCAAAATTCTCACTCTTTATGACTGTCCTTGTCTGCAACGATGTTCCTCCCGCTATTCGAGGAGCGCTGAAGCGTTGGTTCATCGAGCCGCGGCCAAATGTTTTTGTGGGAACTCTCAATACCCGTAACCATCGGAAAGTGATGGATTTCATCTTGCGCCAAGCTCCTCAAGATTTTGGAGTATTGGTGATATCCTCCGCCCCCAATTGTCAGGGATACACGGTCGAACGCTTCGGACCGGAAGGAAAATCAGGGCGCAAGCAGGTAGATTTTTCTGGAATCTCACTCATTGCGGAGAGCTGGGTGAATCCTGATAACAGCCCGTTCTAAGGGCGCTACAAACTCTAAACCGTGACAAACTGTCACATCTCTTAAAATGGTTGATATTGCTGAATTTTCAGTCATAAGTCGTTGGCAAGTGCAGAGATTTCCCCACCCGCGTGGGGATGGCCCGACATCGGAACCGTGTGGGTTGATCTATGGTCGGATTTCCCCACCCGCGTGGGGATGGCCCGCAGTATGGGCCGGAACGCAAGAGAGGAGATAGGATTGGAGTTGGGTTTTGCGCAAAAAAAGCGCCCGGCTCTTTTGGAGGCGGACGCAGTTTGAATGATTTTCAAGAATTAGCCTGCGTAGTTTGCGCTGACGACATCCCAGTTCACTACGTTCCAAAATGCAGTGATGTAATCAGGACGACGATTTTGGTAGTTTAGATAATAGGCGTGCTCCCAGACGTCGAGGCCGAGGAGTGGGGTATTGCCGCAGCCACCAAAGTCAGCACCCATGATCGGGTTGTCTTGATTGGCTGATGAACAGACGACGAGGGTGCCATCCGATTTTTTGCAGAGCCATGCCCAGCCGGAGCCGAAGCGCGTGGCGCCTGCTTTGGCAAAAGCTTCTTTAAAACCATCGAGCGAGCCGAATGCAGAATCGATGGCTTTTGCGAGATCGCCACTCGGTGCTTTGGCACCACCGGGAGCGATGACTTTCCAGAAAAACGAGTGGTTGACGTGGCCGCCGCCGTTGTTGCGGACGGCGGTGCGGATGTCCTCGGGAACAGATGCGAGATCGCGGATGAGCTCATCGGCGGACTTTGCCTCGAGATCGGCCTTGCCGGCGAGGGCGTTGTTGACGTTGGTGATGTAGGCTTGGTGATGCTTGGAGTGATGGATTTCCATGGTGCGAGCATCGATGTGGGGCTCGAGTGCATCGTAGGCGTAGCCGAGTTCGGGAAGTGTAAATGGCATGGGGATTCTGGAGTTTGGTTTGCGTATCGCCATTTCTTTCGATACCACAGTTGATATTGGCGACGCTCTTTACCAAAGCGAGCTAGCCGCCACCTGCAAGGACAAATCCATTATGCCTCCTGAACTTCAGCTTTATTTACCAGAAATCATCGTCGGTCTGGTCTGCCTTTTTTTCGGGTGGTTGTTTACCCGACTGTCAGCTTCCGCTAAAATCGCCGCCGGGGCGGAGCGTTTGAAATCCGAGGAGCGCCGCGCTTCCGAGATCGAGGCGCGGCTGGCTCAGACTACCGCTGAGGCTCAGCACAATGAGCAAGATGCCCAGACTTTCCGCAATCAGCTCACGGAGCTTCGCTCGCGGCTCGACGGCGAAATTAAAGCGGCTGGTGAAAAACAAGCGTTGCTGGAACGCGCCGAAATCAAGCTTTCCGATACGTTCAAAGCTCTCTCTGCGGATGCTTTGAAATCCTCCTCGGAGCAATTTCTCCATCTCGCAAAATCGTCGCTGGCCACCCAGACGGAAGAGGCGAAAGGCGAGATCGAAAAACGCAAAATCGCGATCGAAACGCTCGTGAGACCGGTCGCGGAGTCGCTTGGGAAATTCGAGCTGCGGATTGGCGAAATTGAAAAAGCCCGGGAGGGCGCTTACTCTGAGCTGAAAGAGCAAGTGCGTGCGCTGGGTGAAGGCCAGCTTGGCTTGCAACGCGAGACGGCCTCGCTGGTGAAGGCGCTGCGGCAGCCGGTGGGGCGTGGCCAGTGGGGTGAGATGCAGCTGCGCCGCGTGGTGGAGCTGGCGGGGATGCAGGAGCGTTGTGATTTTGAAATCCAGCACAGTTCCACTACGGATGAGGGGAAAAAACTCCGCCCTGATCTGGTGGTCCGGCTGCCCGGTGGCAAGACGATTGTGGTGGATTCCAAGACTCCGATGGATGGTTATTTGGATGCCTTGGAAGCGACAGAAGACAGCGCCCGCGAGGAAGCGCTGAACCGCCATGCGCGGCAGGTGCGCACTCATATTCAACAACTTGCGTCGAAGAATTATTCTGCGCAATTTGCTCTCGCACCGGAATTTGTGGTGTTGTTTTTACCTAGTGAGTCGTTCTTCTCTGCGGCGCTTCAGAGCGATCCCGGTTTGATTGAGAATGGGGTGGATAAGGGCGTCATTCTCGCCACGCCCACGACGTTGATCGCGTTGCTACGGGCGGTTGCCTTTGGTTGGCGGCAGGAATCGATCGCGGAAAATGCTAGGGAAATTTCCCAACTTGGCCGCACGCTGCATGAGCGATTGGGGAAACTCGCCGATCATTTTTCCAAACTCGGGCGCTCGCTGGGCAGCGCGGTGGAAAGTTATAACAATGCGATGGGATCGTTCGAAAGTCGCGTTTTGACGACGGCGAGGAAATTTGAGGAACTCAAGGCCACCTCGGAGTCGGCGATGATCACGCATCTGGATCCGATCGATAGCACACCGCGTCATCTTCAGGAAAACAATGCGCTGCCAACGACTCCTGCCGCACTTTCTGCTGTGGCCGCGCTGGCCAGGGCTAGCAAAATGGCGGCGACGCATCAGCCGGGGAAAGAGCAAGCGGCGACGCTGACATTAAACACAGCGGCGGCAGACGCCCTCCTTGAGCCGGCGGCAGATGCGGATTGGGCGTTTGTGCCGGCGGCGCCGGCGAGTGCACGGAGAGCTGCGGCGGATTTGAGGTCGGCTTTGGAGTAAGGTTAATGGTTCCGGAGGAACTTTGGAGTGCGGTGGGGATCACCGCTTTGAGGTTGGGGGTGGGGTTCTGGTGGGGTGGTGGATTCTTTGGGGGAAGTGCGGGGTTCTGGCGGTTTTTGTGGATTTGGGAGGTTTTTGCGGAGGGTGGCCTGCACCCCAAAGCGGTGATTCTCACCGCACTCCAAAGTGATACTGGGAAGGTCAGGGAAAGGTGCTGTCTGGGAGGGTTTTTAGGTTTTCCAAATACGCGTTCTTTGGTTGGGGTTTTACGGGGCGGAGTTCGGTTTCTAACATGGATTTGGTGCGCTGGTTGCTGGTGCCGATGAGTTCTTCGATGAGATCCGCTTCAGGTAAATTTTTCCAATAGCGCTTGGGCATTTCGGTCTGCATGGCTTTGATTTTCAGGCGGGCTGGATTGAAAATACTGCGGTAGTAGGTGCGCCAGGCAGCTTCGAGTGCATCGGGATCCTCGACGGGGTTTTGAGGGATGCCGGGGGTGATGGTGAGATCGCTGCCATCCCAGTGGGCGCAGCCTTTGGGGGTGAAAATGCTCCAATCCATGTTGGCGAAGCGTTTGCGGAAAAACGGCACGCCAGCCTCGACGATGAAGTGCTCTGGCTCAAACCATGCGACGTAGCGCTCGCGGGTAGTGGCGGCATCCACATCGACGAGCTTGAAGCGCACGAAGGCGTGCATTTTGTGAATTTCACGATGAACGTTTTTTTCCAACATCCTTGCTTTTGAGACGGCTGGATCACTGGCGATGGATAGCAGGTGCCGCTCGCCGCCATGGGTGATGCGCCACAGGAGTTGGTAGAGCAGGCCCCAGCGGATGGGATTGGAATTGCAAGCCACGGATTGGGCGAGATCGGAAAATTCCTTGGGCACGCGATGGGGGGCGGTCGATGGAATTCCCGGGGTGGGTGCGGCGGCGAAGAGGCTGGTATCTGCTTCCCAGAGGATTTCGTGGGGGTGGATTCCTTCGTCTAGCAAGCGGCGTGCGGCATCGCGCCAGGAGTTGTAATCAGGGCCGGGATCAACGGGTCTCATTGGAGGTGAAGAGCTCGAGTTGCTGAGGTTTCGGTAGGAATCGGGCGCGGAGGCGTTCTGAATCCAAGAGATAGGCAGAGGGACTATGATCCGAGGTGATGAGGAAGGGCTGGACCTTGGCAAGCGAAACTCGGAGCTGCACCAAGTCTGCGAGGCGGACTTGGGTGAAGCGGCGGATGTGGAGAATACGCTGGACATTTCTCACGCCGAGGCCTGGCACGCGCAGGAGCTGCTCTTGGCTGGCAGTTTGCACGTTGATGGGGAAGTCCTGGCGATTTCTCAGTGCCCAGGCGAGCTTGGGATCCAGGTCAAGATCGAGGTTTGGAGTTTCTGGTGAGAGAATTTCCGAGGTTTTGAATCCATAGAATCGCATCAACCAATCCGCTTGATAGAGGCGGTGCTCGCGGATGAGGGGAGGGGACTTGAGCGGTAGAATGGCGGATGGCTCGGGGATGGGGCTGAATGCGGAGTAGTAAACGCGGCGCATTTTGTAGCCATTGTAGAGTTCGTCAGAGCGGGCGAGGAAATCGGCATCGGTGGAGGCATCCGCGCCTACAATCACTTGGGTGCTCTGGCCGGTGGCGTGGCGGAGTTTTTTGTCACCATTCTTGCGGCGATCCTGGGCTTCATCGAGCTTGTTGCGGATGTGGCCCATGGCGGCTTGGGTGCGGTTGAGGTTTTTTTCCGGGGCGAGGAGATCGAGGCTTTGCTGGGTGGGTAGCTCGAGATTGATGCTGATGCGGTCGGCATAGCGGGCTGCGGTTTCGATCAACTCCGGGGAGGCCTCGGGGATGGTTTTTAGATGGATGTAGCCGCGAAAATCATGGACTTCCCGCAAGGTGCGGGCTACGGCGATGACTTGCTCCATGGTATGATCCGCGCTGCGGATGATGCCAGAGCTGAGGAAGAGTCCTTCGATGTAATTTCGTTTATAGAAATCCAGGGTGAGTTTCACGACTTCCTCGGCGGTGAAAACTGCCCGGCGGACGTTGCTGGAGCGGCGGTTGATGCAGTAGTGGCAATCGTAGATGCAGGAGTTGGTGAGGAGCAGCTTGAGCAGGGAAATGCAGCGGCCATCGGGCGCGTAGCTGTGGCAGATGCCCGCGCCGCCGGTGGAGCCGACGCCTTTGCCGTTGGAGGAATCTCCCCGCACGGCGCCGGAGCTTGCGCAAGAGGCATCGTATTTTGCGGCGTCTGCGAGAATGGCCAGTTTCGAATCGAGCGTCATAGGTTCTTTTGAACAGTCGGCGATGCGGGGTGAGATGCCAATAGAAATTCACAGATTTTCTTGCTGAGGGGAGGAAGTTCAACTTCGGAGAATTTTGTGTGAATTCCTTTGTTCGCTCATCCAGGTGTAGATCATCACCCAGATCGAGAGTGCGAGTGCGAAGAGTGGGATTTGCAGGGTGGAGGGCAATGAATAGAGAATGGCCACGATGGGAATCCAAATTCCCCAAGTGGCGAATAGCACCGGGATGATGGTATTTCGATAATAGGTGGTGGTGAAAAATTCCGCGAGGCCGGTGTGGGGGAAGCCGCGGTTTTTCCAATCGTAGAGCCATGCGGAGACGGGGGCGGCGAAGAGTGGATTGTAGATAAACTGATCGACGAGGACTTTTTTAACCACCACGGCGAAGGTCACTTGTTCGCCGAACCAACTTGCTTGGCAGCGGTAGAAAAAATCGACGGAGATTCCCATGGAGCACCAGTAGGGAACGGTGAAGAGCAGGTTGTGGAAATTCGAGCGATGGATGCGGGCTTTTTGGAAAACGAGGATGCGCATGATTTCCGGGATGAAGGCTCCAGCGACGATGGCGGAGAGGCCTGAGTAGAGATAGCTCCAGCGTTGTTTGACTTGGGCGAGGTCATCGAGCCAGCCGGCGAAGGGAGGATATAAATAGTAGCCGGTGAGGGTGGCGAGCATCAGGCTTTGGACGATGAAGCCTGGTAGGAGATTGGCTCGCACGGCTCGGATCCCGGCTGCCCATGGCGCTTCGCGGCGTGATGGAGGGGATAGAGGAGGATCGAGCGGCACGGCGGCGGACGATGGAAATCTGCGGCAGATGCAGCAAGGGTAAATGTGGGTGGCGGTGGTTCACAGTGGAAGTCTGTGGGGGAACTTCGGTGGCGGACTTGTGATCAAGTCACTTTGCATTTACAGATGGGGGATGCGGAAGCTGAGGAACGTTTTACTGATGATGGCCGTGCTGGTGACCGGGGCGGCCGTGTGGTTCCGAGTGCCGGTGACTCATTGGATGGACGCGAAGCTGGATGGGGTTTCACTGAGCACTCGCAAGCCGCTCAACCCAGAGCCGCAGAAGTATGCGGTGCTAATTTCCGAATTGGAACGCTGGCGCACGGATCTCTCAAAGCGCCATGCGGCGGCAAAAAACGAGGCGGAACGAAACATTGTGGAGAAGGATGCGCGGGTGATTCTGGAAATGGTGCTGCCTGCGATGATGCGCTGCTGGCTGGGCACGCCGTGGGACTTCAATGGCACCGCTGCAAGACCGGGTGAGGGACAAGTGGCTTGCGGCTATTTTGTTGCTACGGTTTTGAGGGATGCAGGGTTTGAGTTGGATCGATATCGACTGGCCCAACAACCTTCGGAAAATATTTTAAGGACGTTTCTCCCGAAATCTTCCTGCAAGCTCACTATTGGGCAGAAGTATCAAAATTTTGCGGAGAATTTAGAAAAATCAGCACCTGGGATCTATATCATCGGGCTGGATACCCACGTCGCTTTCCTCGTGGTGGAGTCCGGCAGCTTCCGGATGATTCATTCCTCTGGATCCCGGCCGTGGTGTGTGGTGGACGAGGAGCGGGATCACTCGCCCGTGCTTGAGAAATCCAACTGGAGGATGATCGGGAATCTCACTGGAGAAAAGCAGTTGGTGAAACGCTGGCTGCTGCGGGAAAAATTCAATGTCCATGGAACTTAGAAACGCAGCGCGTGGCTAGAGCGCCTCTCTCCATTGTAATTGCTTGCGCTATGCGTGGGCGGACAATCCTGCGGGTTGTAATTTGGTCAATTCAGACGATTTGCCCGTCGCGCCATTCGATACCGATTTGGATGCTGGCTGGATACTTTGATAATTTTTGGATTGTTCCTGCATAAGTGCACGCGCTGTGCTAGTGAGTTGTTTGATTGATCCATGATTACATCCACAATCCACAATTCTCTATCCGGCACAGGGGCACGGGTGAATGCGGAACTTCAACGAAACGGGCCGAGGTTGGTGGAATTCCGGCGGCACCTCCATGCGCATCCGGAGCTGAGTCTCGGTGAGTTTGAAACGTCGCAATACATCGCAAAAATCCTTGATGAGGAAAATATTTGCTACCGATTTGGATCGGGGAAACGGGGGCTTTTGGTTGATTTGGGAGATGCGAACTGTGGTAAAAGGATTGGGCTACGTGCGGATTGTGACGCCTTGCCGATTGTGGAGGAAAATACATTTTCCCATGCTTCAAAGCGGCCGGGGGTGATGCACGCTTGTGGGCACGATGCGCACACCGCGATGTTGCTGGGCGCGATGATTGCTCTGCATCGGGCAAAGTCGCCAGTGCCGGTGAGAGGTATTTTTCAGCCTGCGGAGGAAGCGGGTGATGGTGCGTTGGGGATGATTTCCGATGGCGCGCTGGACGGGATTTCCTCGGTGATCGCCCTGCATGTGGACCCGGGGCTGGAGGTGGGACAAGCGGCGGCTGTGGCGGGTCAACAATCGGCGAGCTGCCAGGATTTTGAATTGACGATCAATGGTCGCGGTGGCCATGCGGCACGACCGCATCTGACGGTGGATCCTGTGGCCATCGCAGCGTCGCTCATTACCCAAATTTACCAAGTGATTCCACGCCATATTGATTCCCGTAAACCGGTGGTGGTGAGCATTTGCCAGCTTCACGCCGGGCATGCGACCAACGTCATTCCGGAAACCGCGCGAATCGCCGGCACCATCCGCTCGCTGGATAATGATGCGGCGGAGGAGGCCAGGGCGAAAGTGGAGCAAATTTGCGATGGAATCGGCGCGATGTTTGGGGCGAAAATCACGGCGTACTTCGAGCGGCGCATCCCGGGAGTGGTCAATGATCCGGGGGTGACGGCGAAATGTGCGCTGGCGGCCGGGGAAATACTTGGTGATGGCGCGGTGCTGATTAGCGGGGCGGCGAGTCTGGGTGCGGAGGATTTCGCGGATTACCAGCAGCGGGTGCCAGGATGCATGATGCGGCTGGGGGTGAAGTTTATGGATCGAGCAGTGACACCTCTGCACACGCCGACTTTTGATATTGATGAAAGTTCGCTGCTGCTGGGATCACGGATACTGGTGGGTTCACTGTTGAAACTAACTGACGGCTATGTTGATTAATATCGGCTACGACATCGCATTGCGAATTCCGACATCCACGGCGATTCTCTATTCACTGCGCGTGCATCCATCGCGGGAACATGATCTGGTAGCGACGGAAGCGATCCAGATTGAGCCGTTTGTGCCGGTCCATGAATTTTTCGATGTTTATGGCAACCGCTGCGGCCGGATCGCAGTGGAGCCGGGGCTGGTGCGCTTCACCAACCAAGCGACAATCCGTGATAGTGGATTGCTAAATGACATCGCGCCGGACGCGCCTTACATGGATGTGCGAGAGCTGCCCCTCGATACGCTGCCCTTTATTCTGCCCAGTCGCTACTGCGAGGCAGACAGCGTGTTGCTCAGTCTGGCATGGAATCAATTTGGCAATATTTGGGGAGGATGGAACAAGGTGCAGGCGATCTGTGATTTTGTGCACCGGCATCTTAATTTCAACTATCCTAACGCCCGCTCGAATCGGACCGCCTTGGAAGCGTATCGTGAAAAGAGCGGTGTTTGCCGGGATTTTACCCATCTGGCCATCACGCTCTGCCGGTGCCTGAATATTCCGGCTCGTTATGTGACGGGTTATTTGGGCGATATCGGAGTGCCACAAGATCCGGCGCCGATGGATTTCAGCGCTTGGTTTGAGGCTTATGTGGGTGGGCGTTGGTACACGTTTGATCCGCGGCATAACACTCGCCGGGCCGGCATGATTCCGATGGCGATGGGTAAGGATGCCAGCGATTGTGCGCTGACGACGGTCTTCAGTGTGCACGTGTTGGAAAATTTTCAGGTGACCACTTACGAGGTGATCGAGTGATTTGAGAAAGTGGTGGTGAAAATGGGGAACTCGTTTCGCTCCTTCGTTGGGTTTTGTGGGGATTGCACTGGATGGGGTGGGTGTGTAGAGTCTGGGGCGTGGCGGATTTTTCTTTGACATTTCTTGGGACGGGAACCTCGGTGGGAGTGCCGGTGATCGGTTGCGATTGCGCGGTGTGTCACTCGGAGGAGCCGAAAAACAAGCGTTTCAGGTCTTCGGTGGTGGTGAGGGCGGGGGAGGTGACCTTGCTGGTGGACTCGGGGCCGGACTTGCGGATGCAGGCGCTGAGGGAGAATTTACGGGCGATCAATGCGGTGATTTATACTCATTCGCATTTGGATCATGTGGCGGGCTTTGATGAGTTGCGGGCATTTTGCTGGCACTCGCATGAGCCGCTGCCATTGCATGCTTCGGCGGGCTGCATGGAGGCGTTGAAGGGAATGTTCGGCTGGGCATTTGCGCCGAAGGAGGTGGTGCGGGGCTATGTGAGGCCGGATCCGCGGATCATCGACGGGCCGTTTTTTTATGGAGATTTAAAGGTGACGCCGCTGCCGGTGAGGCATGGTGGGGTGGAGACGATGGGGTTTCTATTTGAATATCCCGGGGCGCGGAAGGTGGCCTACATTTGTGATGTGAAGTCGATCCCGGATGAGACGTTGGAGCGGATCCGGGGGGTGGATGTGTTCATCGTGGATGCACTACGGACTGCGAGCCATCCGACGCATTTCAGCTTGGAAGAATCTTTGGCGGCGATCGAGGAGGTGGGGCCTAGGGAGGCGTGGCTGACGCATCTGTCGCATGAATTCGATACGGCGGAGCTGGAAGGTGCGTTGCCGGACCATGTGCATGTGGCGTGGGATGAGCTAAAGATTTCTCTGTGAGGCGATGGTGGATCTTGCATGCGCGGGTGATCCGGGCATGCTGGCACGCATGAGATGGACTGCCCGGATTTTTCTGATATTGGTGACGGTGGCGGTGGTGGCGCGGGCTGCGATCTCGCCCGAGGCGGTGGCGGTGGTTTATAATTCAGACATCCCGGAATCGAAGCGCTTGGCGGAAATTTATCGGGAGGCTAGAGGAATTCCTGAAGAAAATTTGGTGGGGCTGGCGCTGCCGAATCAGCCGGACATCAACCGGCAGGAGTATGAGGAAATGATTTTGAAGCCGCTGCGAAATCAGTTTGATTTCCGGAAGTGGTGGGAACGGAAGGTGGAGGGTAGCGGGCTAAAACTACCGGTGACGAATCAAATCCGGGTGATGGTGCTGATGCGGGGTGTGCCTTTGCGGATTCAGCCGACGCCGCTGCCTGCGGTAGAGCCGGGCGCGCCGCCGGTGCCGCCGCCGAGTGATCCGGTGGGTGTGAGGGATGATGCTGCTGTGGACTCGGAGTTGGCGATGTTTGGGGTGGAGGGGCTGCCGGTGATGGGGGTTTTGGAGAATAAATTTTATCGTAGTGATCGGTCAATCTCGGAGGTGAAGATGCCGTTTTTGGTTCTGACGGCGAGGATCGATGGGCCGAGTTTTGCGACTTGTGAGAGGATGATCCGGGATGTGATCGAGGCGGAGAAGACCGGGCTGTGGGGCAGGGCTTATGTGGATATCGCGAATAAATTTCCGCAGGGTGATGCTTGGCTGGAGGATGTGGTGAAGGCAAATTCGGAAGTGGGAATCCCGACGGTGGTGGATCGTTTCAATGATACGTTGCCAAAAAATTATCCGCTGAAGGATGCGGCTTTCTATCATGGTTGGTATGACTGGAGTGTGAGCGGGCCGTTTTTGAGGGAGGGATTTCGTTTTAAAAAAGGCGCGATTGCGATGCATCTGCATTCGTTTAGTGCGGAGCAGTTAGGAGATCCTGAGAAGAACTGGTGCGCGCCCTTGCTAGAGCGGGGTGCGGCGGTGACAGTGGGGAATGTGTATGAGCCGTATTTGCATCTGACGCATGACTTTGGGATGATCCAGCGGCGCTTGCTTGATGGAATGACTTGGGTGGAGGCGTGTTGGGCGGCGATACCGGTGACTTCATGGCAGGGCGTTGTTTTGGGGGATCCACTTTACCGGCCATTCCGGCATCTGAGTGGGACGGGGGAAAAGCTGGAGGAGGATTTGCCGTATCGGGCGCTGCGGGCAGCGAGTATCGAGTGGGGAGCCGACCCGGGTGAGCGGCGGATGCAGCTGGAGAAAGCATCAGCGCGGATGAAGAGTGGTCCGCTGACGGAGGCGATCGGGCTGGAATTCCTGGTGGAGGCGAAGCCGGTCGAGGCGGCGGCGGCGTTTGCGAAGGCGAAGGAATTTTATAACAATCCGGCAGATCAATTGCGGCAGGACTTTCATCTCATCGCGATGGAGCGTGCGGCAAATCAGAAGGAGAAGGCGATCGTAGGACTGCGGGAGGCGTTGGCGCGCTATGGGGAAATTCCTGAGGCGGATGCTTTGAGAGGTTGGCTGGATATTCTTGATCCACCGCCACCGCCGCCAGCGGAGCCGGGGAAAGTTCCGCCGGTGGAGAAACCTTGAGTACGAGCTTGATACGATGACTTACGGATTTTTGTTAGAATCGATCTGGCATCCGCCGCTGGCATTTGCGGAGACGGTGGGAGCGAGCTTACCGCCGGAGCTGGATCTTCAGGCGTTGTGGTTTGCGGGGGCGCTGGGGCGGGATTTCAAGACGACGACGGGGAGGAAAGTGCGGATCGTGCAGTTTGGTGAATGGAACCGTGGGGCGGGGCCGGATTTTTATCATGCGGCAGTGGAGATCGATGGCGAGCTACGCACGGGTCCGCTGGAGTTGGACTCGGAAGCGGTGGATTGGGATGGGCACGGGCATGGGGAGAATCCGGCATTTCAGGAGGTGATCTTGCATGTGGTTTTCCGGGCAGATGCACGGCGGGTGCATACGCGGACGCTGGATCACCGGGAGGTGGCGCAGGTGGTGATTTCTGAATTGCAGCTTTCGGATGCTCTGAATCGGCCGCAGCGGGAGGTGGCGATTGCGCATCCTGGACGCTGTGTGAAGCCTTTGAAAGGGATGCCTGCGGGGGCGGTGGAGCGACTTTTGAAAGAGGCGGCGTTGCTGCGTGCGAGCCATAAAGCCAGAAGATTTTCAAGGACGGAGGATGCGCATGGGCGGGATGCGGCGTTGTTCCAGGCGACGGCGGAAACGCTGGGCTACCGGGGGAATGCGCTGGCGATGCGGCTGTTGGCGCAGCGTTTAAGCTTGGGCGTGCTGAAAGACGAGGGCGAGGCTGCGGAGGCACTTTTATTCGGGACGGCTGGATTTCTCACGGCGGAGTTGTATGAATCGGTGCCAGCGGATACGCGGAATTATTTGCGGCGATTGTGGGATGAGTGGTGGAAAAACCGAGCGCGCTTCGAGGTGACGGCGGATCGCTCGATTCCTTGGAAGACGCATGGTCAGCGGCCGGCGAATCATCCGCACCGGCGGGTGGGGGCGTTGGCGGCATTGGTCAAGGTCTGGCCGCGCTATCGCAAGCTGGCATTGGCGAGGCCGTTTGAAGCGAAGCCGGTGATCGATTTTCTGCATCAACTCGAGCATGAGTTTTGGCACCATCATCATACTTTAACTTCGGCGGCATCGGCGCAACGGGTGGGTCTGTTTGGCAAATCGCAGGCATTGGAATTGATCGCGAATCACTTGGTTCCGCTGGCGCTGCATGAAGGTGGGATGGGCTTCCATGGCTATGCGAAAATGCGCAGCTCGGCACCGAATGATAAAGTGAAGCGGTGCTCGATCCGGCTCTTCGGCTCCGAGGCGGCGGCCAAGCCTTGGCTGAAGCGGGTGTATCATCACCAGGCGCTGCTGCAGATCTATCAGGATTTTTGCCTTGAGGATTTTTCCGATTGTGAGGACTGTCCGTTTCCCGAACAACTCGCGCAGTGGAGGTAGAAAAAATTCGATGATAAAGATCCGTTTGAATGGCAATGCTCAGGAACTTGAGGGAGAAATTCCGATCGCGGAGTTGCTGAAATTTCTAGATCTGGAAGGCAAACCGGTGGTGGTGGAGCTGGATGAAGAAGCGGTTTTTCCCCGTGATTATGCGGTGGTGCAGGTAAGGGATGGGGCGCGGGTGGAGGTGGTGGCGTTGGCGGCGGGGGGATAAATTTTGTCTGATTTACTGGCTGTTCATCGAGTGGATGAGCTGTCACATTTTCCCCCATGGAAAGTTACGAGGTTATCAGAGCAGCGCTTCAGAAGACCACGCCCAAGGCGGTGGCGGCTGAGTTAGGCGTATCGCTTTCGCTGGTTTATAAATGGGCAGAGAAGCCAATGGATGCTCAATCTGGGAGTAAAAATCCGCTGGATCGGGTGCAGCAGATTATCGAGCTGAGCGAGGATAATGGGATCGTGGATTGGCTCTGCCGCCAGCAAGGAGGTCACTTTGTGAAGGATCCGGTAGTGGAGGAGGCAAACATTGATCAAGTGATGCCGGCCACGCAGCAGATCATCGCGCACTTTTCCGAGCTGCTGAATCAGATCTCGATGGCAGCCGTGGATCGGGTGGTGACCAAGGGGGAGAGCAGCGATATCCGGCAAGTGTGGGACCGTTTAAAAAGTTATGGCGAGGGCTTTGTGAGAGCTTGTGAAAATGGGGACTTCGGCGACACGGCGCGGGCACCGAAGAAAGTTCAGTAGCTTAACGTCCCAAGTGGCAACCTGCGGCTTGTTGGTTGCCACCCACGGCGGTGATGGCGACTTGGGAGTAGCGCTCGCTGCGCAATGCTTCGACTGCAGCGATGACTTGCCATGAGACGGAGGCTCCCATGGCTTCGCCTAGGATTTTCCTGGGCGACCATCTTGCGCCTGACCAATCCTTCCACGCGAGAGTTTCTGGAAGATCCGCTTGAGCGATGCCGACTCGGCCATCGATTAGAAGGCTTCCGGGACTATTTCCCAACAGAATGGACTTGCGGATTTCTTGGGCCGCTGCGGTGCGGGAATGATTGGTGAACGAGATAGGATCCGGGAGGTTTAAAAGTCTAACAGTGTCTTCTGAGGCTTCGAGATAGATGGCGCCAGCGCCTTCGGATGGGAGGTAGTTTTTCGAGTAAAGTTGCAGCCCCTCGGCGCTGAGCCAATCGAGTTCTTCGCTGGCGACGATGAGGCAGCCATCGACATCGCCACGTAAAATCCACTCTGCGGCGAGGTCCATGCCGCTGAAGAATCCGGTGCTGTCCGAGATGAGGGTGTCGTTGGGTGCGGCGCTGCCGATCAGCGCGGAGAGATGGCTGGAGGGGGCGTTGAAAACGGTTTCAGGAAATAAAATGGGGCTGGCGACCCTGGGGTCTGAGAGAACTTCGCTGAAGAAGCGATTCGAGTATCCGACGCAGCCATTGATGAGAGTGAAAATGATGCCGACGCGTAGTTCGCATGCGGCGATGGCGGCGAGGCGAGTTTCACCGAGGGCCTCCATCGCTGCGGCGGCGGCGAATTTAGAAATCGGGCTGGTGCGGCGGAGGCGGGGAATCTTCGGCGTGGTGTTGTTCTCCGTGGGAACTCGGAGCACGGGGGTGGTAACGGTGGTGTCTTGCAGCGGGCGTTCGAGCAATGAGATGGCTGGATTTTTGTTAGAATCTAACACTTCCATCATTGGTTGCACGCCCCAGCCTGCGGGCGAGACGGCTCCGGTGCCGGTGATTGAGAGAATCACGAGAGTCCCTCCTGGCCGAAGATAAGCGTGGCATTCGCGCCGCCGAAGCCGAAGGAATTGGTGAGCACGCGCTTGATGGCGGCGTCGCGCGGAGTGGTCACGAGATCGAAAGTGCAGACGGGATCTGGCTGGCGGACATTGAGGCTGGCGGGAAGCGATTGCTCGGTGAGGGCGATTAGGCAGATGACGGATTCGACCGCGCCGGCTCCGCCGAGCAGATGGCCGATGGCGGACTTGGTGGAGCTGACGCGGATTTTGCCGACATCGGTGCCAGCCCAGCGCTGGATGGCATTTCCTTCTGCAATGTCGTTGAGTGGAGTGCCGGTGCCGTGGGAATTGATGTAGTCGATCTGGGCAGGAGCGAGATTTGCCATGATGCAGGCGGCGTGCATGGTGAGCAGCGCGGCATCGCCCTGAGGATTCGGCTGGGTGAGGTGGTGGGTATCGGTCGCTGCGCCGTAGCCGAGGATTTCCGCAATGATCGTGGCACCTCTTGCGCGGGCGGAGGCGGCGGACTCGACGACGACGAAGCCGGCACCCTCGCCTAGGGCGAGGCCGTCCCGCGCGGCATCGAAGGGGCGGGGGATGCCAGAGGGGCTGAGTGCTTGAAGGGCATCGAAGCCTGCGAAGACGAGCTGGCAAAGGGCATCGTAGCCACCGGCGAGGACGCAATCCGCGCGACCGGAGCGGACGAGGTGGAAGGCATGGCCGATGGCGTTGGCTCCTGAGGCGCAGGCGTTTGAGATGATTCTCAGAGGGCCATCGATGGAGAGGGCGCGCATCATATCGGTCATTTGGCGCTGGGCTTGGTAGGATTCTACGCGCTGTAATTGGGCACGGCGGGTAGCGTCGCTAGTGTGGGCTTGTTTGTAATAATCCTCGCCGATGGGCATGGCGGCGGCGGAGGTGCCGATGATGACGGGCATCCGGACTGGATGGATTTTTGCGGAGCTGAGCGCTTCTTGTGCCGCGATGAAAGCGAGGCGGGTGCCACGGTCCATGCGGGCCCATGCCTTGCGGGAAATGATGGAATCTGGTGCGGATCCCGGGATGATGGCTTGGCCTGCTTTGCCCACTCGCTGGCGGGAAGTGTCGAATAACGTGACATCTGAAATGGCCATTTTCCCCTCGCGGAAACCGGCTGAGTTTTCCTGCAAATTTTGTCCCATCGGTGAGATCATGCCTGCGCCAGTGATGACTACCGGGCAGGCCGGAAAGTGCGGAGTGAAGGCGGGTGAATAGGCCACGGGTAAAATCGAATCAAGTTATAGCTGGTCAACCAAGGGTGTGATTAGCTAGGCAGCTGTACGCCCTTTGTCAAATGCTCTATCTCCGCTGGTTAGAAGTCCTCAAACGTTTTGCTGGCCGCCCTGCCATTTTTGAGGGTGGGGGATGTCTGACGTTTGAAGATCTGGCAGCGGCGCTTGCTCAGAAGCCGATTGCCGAGGGCCCGGTGATCGCCCGGAGTGGGCAGGTGGATTTTTTTGTGGAAATTCTGCGGGCTTGGCGGGATGGGCAAGCGGTGATCCCGATCGAGCGTGATGCAGAGTTTCCAGCTTTCGATGAGCTGCCGGTGGACACTGCGTTGGTAAAATACACTCCGGGTGCGAGCGGAATCCCGCGTGGAATTTTTTTCAACGAATGCCAAGTGGCTGCGGATGTGGACCGGCTGGTGGCAGCGATGGACCTCAAGCCAACGGTGCCGAACTTGGGGGTGGTTTCGTTTTCTCATTCATACGGATTTTCCAATGTGGTCTTGCCGCTGCTGCTTCATGGCGTGCCGATCCATCTTGCAGCGGTGCCTTTCCCGCGGGTGATCGAGGAAATTTTCAAACAACACGCTGCAATGGTTGTCGCGGCCGTGCCATCGATGTGGCGGGCGTGGCATCGTACGGGGATTCTAGTAGGCGCGCCGATCCAGCTTGCGATCTCGGCAGGTGCGCCGCTTTCGTTGGAATTGGAGACGCAGGTGATGGCAGCAGCGGGCTTGAAAATTCGCAATTTTTACGGGGCCAGCGAGTGTGGTGGGATTTCTTTTGATACTTCAGATGAAGTGAGAACTACTAAGGATGACGTAGGTGAAGCGTTGCCCGGAGTGGAAGTCTCGATCAATGCGGAAGGGCGGATCGTGGTGAAGAGCAAGAGTGTGGCGATGGGTTATCAATTCTCGCGCGGTGATGATTTGTTAGAAGATGGAATTTATCAAACTCGTGATTATGGAATTCTCGCTCCCGGCGGGCGGCTGCATCTCACTGGGACCTCGGGAGCGGCCATCAACGTGGCAGGCCGCAAGATCAGCCCATCCAAGCTCGAGGTGGCGATTTTTTCAACCGGCCTCGTGCGGCGGGTGAAGGTGCGTGGTATTGCGAGTACTGATGCCGAACGATTTGAGGAAATTTTGGCCGAGGTGGAGATGCAGCCGGGAGTAACGCTGGAAGAACTTAAAAAATGTGCCTTGAGCGTGTTGCAAAATTGGGAGGTGCCGAGGCATTGGGAACTGGGGAATGGTCAATAAAAATGCCCGCTCCGAGGAGCGGGCATTTCATGGAATTCCAAGATGGATGGATTCGTTTTGAAAATTTCTACTGAGCGAGTCTTAGGACGCCGGCTCCCCCTTTTTTTTAAAGGAGAGCGGGTGTCATAAGCGTGGCTCAGATTCGAAATTGCCAAAGCGTTTCCGTCTCACGATCGCGCCATGGGGGCCGGCGTGACATGGGATCTTGGAGCGTGCGCACGGACTTGCGGCCACCAGTGCAGAGGAAGGACTCGCAGTCCACCGGGATGACATCAAGGCCCATGTAATAGGTGCCATGAAGTGTCACAACGGATTCCTCACCAAAGGCATCTGCCAGGTGTTCTTTCAATAACGCCGCCTCTTTTCTTCCGAGGAAGAGAAAAGCCGGAGTTTCGCCATGATCGCACTTGGAGCGGATCAATTCCGACACTGCATGGCCGTCCCAAGTCCCTGCAAAGGAGAGCTCGGACGGCACACTAGATAAGTCGGGGTATGGTGCATTCGGTAATGTTATGTTCATTTGTTTTGTGTATGGGTAACGCTTCTATTTTAGCAAACTCCGTGCCAGTGAAGGATTTGGAGCTGATTTATCCTAGCAGCGGCAGGGATACGGCTTGCTGCTGATCGATCTTTCGCGGTGCAACCCACCGTTGTAAGCCATTTGACTTCAATGGGTCGAACTACTTAGGCAGAGTGAAACGTCAGCAATATTTAGGCAAATTCAACTCGGTGACTTTTTTGAAACAATTTCCCGGAAGCGACGCTCAGAAACGAAAGTAGCTGATTAAGCAGGCAGCGTGATCTGTAGAATCACGGATTCGCCCACTGCTTTCAGCGGCGCGCTCCCACGCGGGATTAGGAGGAATTTGCCTTTGTGGAAGCGCCCGCCGGCACCGCTTTCGAGGCAACCTTGGACGATTGAAATGATGGAAAAGCGGCGAGGATCGGCGGGGGTAAGTGTTTGGCCGGTTGATAAAGATATCTTGTCGGTTTGGAAAAATTCACAAGCAGCAAGAGTTTGTCCGACAGGTGTGTCCATCTTGGGTTCGAAGTCATCAAAATCGATGCTGGCGAGTGACTCTGCGACATGGAGTTCGCGCGGTTGTCGGTCCAGCCCAAGGCGATTCCAATCAAACACGCGGTAGGTGGTATCTGAGTTTTGTTGGATTTCATGGATCAAAAAGCCCGCACCGATCGCATGCAATCTGCCAGAGGCGATGAAAATTGATTCGCCTGCCTGCGGAGTGATGGCATGCACTAGGTCAGCCACGCTGCCATCGCTGATGGCTTGTTCGAACTGATCGCGGGTCACCCCATGTTTCAGCCCGACATAGAGCTTCGCACCGGGTTCACATTCCGCGATGAACCACATTTCAGTCTTTGGTTCGCCACCAAGGGAGGCTGCCAGATGGGCAGGCGGATGGACTTGGATCGAGAGATCCTCACGGGCATCCAGCACTTTGATGAGGATTGGAAACCGTGCATGATTGTGAAATCCTGTGCCGAAAATTTCCTCACGATGATGCATCCACAAAGTATGTAAGCTCATGCCCGCGTATGGCCCGGACGCGACGATGGATTGCTCGTCCTCCCGGTCCACCATTTCCCACGCCTCACCATAGGGAGTGCCCGCTTCTGGTAAGGCGCGTTGGTAGCTACTTTCCAGCTTACGGCCACCCCAGATGCGCTTCATGTAGATTGGGTGAAAAGTTAATGGTTCCATGTGAGAGGCATGAAATGGATCCACGCCAAGTTTCACAACTACAAAGCGGATCGTAGCAAGAATCGGGTGGGTAAACTGGGTGGATCATGCCAGCGTGGGGATATGAACTCCTACGAAAGAATCGCTAAAGCCATCCGCTTCCTCGTTGAGCATCGGGAATCGCAACCGGATCTCGCGACGGTGGCAGCGGAGCTGGGCATGAGCACTGCGCATTTCCACCGCATGTTCCGCGCTTGGGCCGGGGCGACTCCGAAGGATTTTTTACAATGTCTCACGCTGTCTCATGCCAAGCATTTACTGCGAGAAGGTGAGGACGTGCTGACAAGCGCATTGGAATCCGGCCTGTCTGGACCAGGGCGCTTGCATGATCTTTGTGTCAGCTTGGAGGCGGCTACTCCCGGAGAAATCAAGGCACAAGGTGCAGGCTTGAAAATCCAGATCGGAGTGGTGCTCAGCCCTTTTGGCAATTGCCTCATCGGGGAAACGTCCCGTGGAATCTGCCATCTTTCATTTTTTGAGGGTGAAAATTATGAACTCGCGCTTGGGGAATTGCGTGTGGATTGGCCAAAAGCTCAACTGGAATGGAGCGAACAGATTAAGAATGAACGGGCGGCGCAAATTTTCACAACCGCTTTTCGCCACGCCCCGCTGAAACTCTATGTAAAAGGCACGTCTTTCCAACTGCAAGTCTGGCGGGCGCTCCTCAAAGTCCAACGGGGAACTCTGGTGAGCTACGGCAAGCTCGCGGCGGCTGCGGGACATCCTACTTCCCATCGCGCCACTGGCACCGCCGTCGGCCGCAACGCGATTTCCTATCTCATCCCTTGTCACCGCGTCATCCGCGAGACGGGAATCTCGGGTAACTATCGCTGGGGTGCCGTGCGGAAACGGGCGATTCTTGCTTGGGAAAATTGTCAGCGGGATGGCATTTGTTAGCTCAGCGGAAACGCCTTATGGTTCCGGGTCTTCTCCTGGGACGATGACTTCGGCGGCGGGCACTTCGGCTTCCTGGGAGCTGAGTTCCGAGCTGAGGAGCACTTGGGGTTCGTGATTTTTAGAAACGGAATTCTCGGTGTAGTTCGTAGGTGGAAGGCCTTTTTCGAGAATGAGACCGGATCCCTCATTTGAGGTGATTTGATTCTGTAAGACCACTAAGCTACTACATGCAGCACGGATGACGATGCCACCGAGTAGATTTTTGCGAGCAATATTGGATAGAATTTTTCCGGAGCTTGCACTGGTGAGGACAAGGCCGAACTCACGGTTGGCGATGAGTTGATTGCCCATGAGGGTGGCGGAGGCCGGGCCGTTATCAATGTGAATGCCATTGCGGCTGTTAGCCTCGCAGCGGTTATTCGTGAGAATGATGGCGGCTCCGTTCCATGATTCGATGCCGTTTTCAAAGTTCCGGATCGCCTCCGAGTCTTTCACTTCGAGAGTCGAGCCGACACCTTCTACGGCGATGCCGTTCCAGCCGTTTTCAATAAATTGGCAGCGGTCCACGAGAGCTTGGCCGCCTTCGATGATGATGAGGCCGTGACCACTGGCCTCGATGAAACGACAATCCACAAATGTGGCGCCGCCGCCGCGAACAAGGGCCGCCGAAAAGCGATCCGCGCCAGCGGCAAAAGTGCGGTGGCGGAAGGTGATGCCGCTGATGCGTGCGCCTTTGGCGGCCGGGCCGAGGGTGATGGCGCTGGCTTGATCGGGCGCACACTCGATGATGGTTTTGGCAGGATCAGTTCCTTGGAGATCGATGGCGGCGTTGATGTTGATGGGGCCTTCCCAAGTGCCAGGGGCGAGCAGGATGCGATCGTGGTCGCGTGCGGAGGAAACGGCATCAATGAGATTGGGAAAATCTTCCGGAACGCGTAGGCTGCGGTTGTAGCTGGAGAATTTTTTAAGAAGGGCTGAAATTTGTGGGTCTTCCGGGCTGAGCAAATTGGCTTCGCGGAGTAGATCGAAGGCACGTTGGTCAAATTTCCCTTGGTCCAAGGCGCTGGCTTCTTGGAAAAGCGCGGCAGCTTTGAGGGTGTCTTGTGCGGCTTTCTCTATCGCGGCATTGGCATCGGCAAGGACGGATGTGGCTTCGATATCTTGCGGCATGGCGGCGAGAATTTTTTTAGCAATGACGAGAGCTTCCTGCCACTTGCGATTTTCCAAGTGTGAGCGGGCTTCGGCCAGGAGTTGATTGCGAAATTGTGATGAACGTTGATGTTCGATCCGCTCGGCAATGGCTTTGATCTCAACGTGATCTGGGTATTTTTTGAGGATTTGCTCGGTGGCGGCCGTGGCTTCATCGAGCCGGCCAGCTTCCAACTCGGCGGTGGCTTGGCCGATCCAGTAGGCAAGAAATTGAGTTTGCTCTTCATTTTTACCAGCTTCGATGCTGCGGCGGCCTTGGATGGCAATTTCAGAACCGGGTTGATTTTTCTCGATTTCCTGGAACGCAAGGGTGGCGGCTGGCCAATCGCGACTTTCCACAGCGGTGGTGCCTACCCTTTCAAGCTCGGCAATGAGAGTCTGAAGTTGCAGCTCTCTTTTCGCGTCGTTTTGGAAATACAGCCATGCGCCGGCGGACGCACCTAGGAGCAAAAGAACTATCCAAGCGGTGTGGAATGCCAAGTGCCGTGAGCGGGCGGCCGGTGGTGGTGGCACATCGGGTGTCGTGGGCGGGACAAGGATTGCAGGGATGGAAGCTGCGGCGGCTTGCTGCGTATCCGGGACGAAAACGGATGGTGCCGGTGAAGGGTGGCTTGTCGCTTGTAGATGGGCTTGGACGGTGGCGAGTGCTTCGTCGAATTCGGTGAGTCCTTTTTGATAGAGGGCGGCCAGGTTTTGATTGGCGGCGGTGGCCACTAATTGGGCAATGCGCGCACGGGCTTCCTCACACTCCGGGAGATGAGTTTGCAGGACGTCATCTGGCTTGAGGCCTAAGGTTTTGCGAGCTGCGGAGAGTGTCATTTTTCTGGAAAAGTATGGAAGGGGACAATGTTGGTTTTGTCACCCATTGAATCGCTGGACGATCGGCATCCGGCGGCCGATTCCAAATGCTTTTGAGGTCACACGCAAGCCGGGAGCGGCTTGGTGGCGCTTCCATTCATTCAAGTCCACCCGGCGCTGGATCCAATGCACGGTGCCTTCCTCGAATCCACGGGAAATAATTTCATCGGCTCCTAGATGATGTTCGACGTAGAGTTCCAGAATTTGATCGAGGATCTCGTAGGGCGGAAGGGTGTCTTGGTCCTTTTGATCGGGTCGGAGTTCGGCGCTGGGTGGTTTTTCGATGGTGTTCCAAGGGATGATTTCGCGCTCGCGGTTGATCCAGCGTGAAACATCGTAAACACGGATTTTTGGCAGGTCTGAAATGACGGCTAGGCCACCACACATATCTCCGTAGATGGTGCAGTAGCCCACGGCGAGCTCACTTTTATTGCCAGTGGTGAGCAGCAAATGGTTGTCTTTGTTAGAAAGGGCCATGAGCAGCAGTCCACGGATACGAGCTTGCATATTTTCCTCGGTGACGTCCTCGGGCTTGTCGGCGAAGAGTGGATGCATGGCCGTTTTGATGGCTTCCAAGGGGGCGACGATGGAAATTTCAGTGCATTTGATGCCTAGATTCCGTGCGAGGGCGAAGGAATCTTCAACGCTACCCCGTGAGGAAAAGGGACTAGGCATCGTGAGACCGACGACATTTTCCGGGCCAAGCGCGGCGGCGGCGATGGCTGCAGTGAGTGCGGAATCGATCCCGCCACTCAGCCCGAGGCAGACGCTGGAGAAGCCACACTTCGTTACATAATCGCGCACGCCGAGGACAAGGGCGTGGTAGAGATCTGCGGAATCATTTTCTTCGGGAATGGGACCCGGTGCGGCATTCTGGAAAGGATTCACCACTTGGCAGTCGGTCTCAAATCCAGCCAGTTGGGTGAGAATCTCCCCATTAAAATCCGCAACCAGAGAATGACCGTCGAAGACCAATTGATCATTCGCTCCCACGGCATTGCAGTAGATCAAAGGGACCTTCGCCTCGCGGGCGATTGCACCGATCATGCTGCGGCGCAGGCTTGGTTTGCCGAGGTGGAATGGCGAAGCGGAGAGATTCAGTAGGAGATCGATGCCTTTCCCCACCAGCTCCGCGACGGGATCACGCTCGTAAAAAGGACGTTGGAGGTAGTCTTCAGCCCAGATGTCTTCGCAAATGGTCACCCCGATTCTGTGATTTTTCCAAACAACCGGATCGCAAAATTCGCTGGGTTCAAAGTAGCGGCACTCATCGAAAACATCGTAGGTGGGCAGTAATGTTTTCCAGATTCTATGGCGGATTTCACCACCCTCCAGCCATGCCGCAGCGTTGCGGAACGGCTTGCCAAGTTGTGTGGGAGGCAGATGATCCACATAGCCTACGAGTAACGGTACCTCGCGGATTTCACCAGCGAGGTAATCGAGCGCTTGCAGGCATTTAGGCACAAACTGCGATTTGAAAACCAGATCCCGCGGCGGGTAGCCGACAAGCGATAGCTCCGGAGTGATCACCAGCTCGGCTCCCGCTTCGAGGCATTCTCGGTAGGCTGCCAGGATTTTTTTGGCATTACCGGGGAAATCCCCCACGATTGGATTGATCTGTGCGATTCCGATGTTCATGAGATGCCCCACCAAACACTTGCTGACGCCACGGACAAAAGGAAAATCATGCGTCGCTGTATTCTAACCGATGACTTCTTCCGGAAAACCTCCTCAACGACCGCTTGCCGTTTCCGAAATCCTTGTCTAATCTCCCTTAATTCACCGCCCTATGAAACCTAATTTCCTGCTTTCCCTACTCCTTCTGGCCACCCCTGTGCTCGCCCAAGACAAGCCTGCTCCAGCAACTTCTGACAGTGAAGCTCCGGCGGAAGCCGCGCCAGCGCTAAAGCCAAACCAAAAAGCATTTCTCAACCTGCCGGAGGAAACCCGCAAGGAATTCATCAAGCACGTGGGTGAGGCCAGCCGCCTTTTCCAACAAAAGCGCATTTTTGAAACGCTCGAAGAGCTGGATAAAGCGGAAAAAATCTTCGCAGATAGCCCGGAAATTATGAATCTCCGTGGAAGTTGCTTTGTGGAAATTCGAGCGTTCGACAAGGCTCTGGTTGAGTTTAAAAAGGCCGCCGAACTCTCAAAAGATAATTCCAGCATCGGCTTCAATATTGCCGAGGTTTATTTCGTCACCAAGGAATGGCAAAAATCCGCTGACCTTTTTGAAGAAGTGCTAAAACAGATCCCCGCCACGAATACCGCACTTAGCCGCCTAGTGGAGTTTAAAATTCTCCTCTGTAAGAAAAAGCTCGGCAAGCGCGAAGAGGCCATTGCTCTCGCTGAAAAATACGATTTCCTCGACGATTCACCGTATTATTATTATGCCAAAGCGGCACTCGCTTACGATGATAATGATTTAATTAAAGCCGAAGAATGGCTGGCGATCGCGAGTCGAATTTTCCAAGATCCGAAGACGATCGCTCCATGGCAAGATACGCTTGTTGAATTTGGCTACATCAAAAGCTTCTACGGAGATGAAGCACCCGTTGAATGAGATTTGTGTGAAACGGCTCTAGCGGGAGACCTCCGCCGCTGCGACTTTCAGTTCCTCAATGAAGGAAAGGACTTGGGCTACGCATGGCTTGGATGCGGGGATTCCTGCAGCCACCCGGATCGCATCGGGCTCATCAACCAGCGGGCGCGAGATCAAGCGGCTACGTGAACTGCGGTCGATTGGGCTACTTTCTGATAGCAAGGCGACGCCTAGATTGCCTTCTAAAGCGGAAGTGAGACTACTCACCCCATCGAATTCTCCAGCCACCTTCGCTTGAAGTTGATGTGCTTTGAAAAAACCAAGAATCCGCTTCCAATACTCTGGGTATTGTTCTTTCTCAAACAGCAACAGCCGCTCACCTGCGAGATCTTGGGTCGCTATTTTTCGTTTTTTAGCCAAGGGATGCTGCGCAGGCATCACCAACCGCCAGTGATAGCGTTTTAGCTCCAACCATGTCACTTCCGGACGCACCAACTCATCTGGTGCGGAGATAATCATATCGAGTTTACCATCCGCTAATTTCGAGAGTAATTCTGCCGACGAGCAATCATATAAATTCACCCTCACTCTCGGGTGGAATTGCGTGAAGCGCTCTATCGCCACTGATAGGAATTCACCCGCTAGCGAAGGCGCATACCCTACTCTGAGCGGCTGCCCCAAGGCGCTGGCTTTCACCTTTTCCACCATTGCTTCGCTATCGCTCACCAGTTTGCGGGCCTCATCCATTAAGATCTCTCCCGCAGTGGTGAGAGTGATGGACTGCGCGCCACGCTCTAATAGAAGTAGATCCAACTCCTCCTCCAGACCCTTCATTTGGCGGCTCAAGGCTGGCTGCGTCATGCGGAGGAGTTTGGCCGCAGCAGTAATGCTTCCCGCCTCTCCTACCGCTATAAAATGTTTCAAATGCCGCAATTCCATTTCTTGATTTAGCAGTTTCTCTGCCTCATACGAGTTAGGATATCACCCATCTGCCAGTCCGGAATTCAACTATTTTTAGAAAGTTTCAGGAGGGAAATTGACAACCGCATCGCAATACACAAATGTTTAGTTATGGGATTAGAAAAAATCACGCAGAAACTCCAAGAAGCACTCCAATCTGCCCAAAGCATCGCATCCAAGTCCGCCCACTCCGAGGTGAAGAGCACCCACGTCCTACTAGCGCTGCTCCAACAAGAAGGCGGCATCGCCACTCCGATTTTGCAGAAAGCGGGCGTCGATATTGGCCGCCTCAAGGCTGCCACCACAGCCTCACTCGCGCGTGAACCGAATGTGCAAGGCGCTTCCACCCAGCCACAGATCAGCGTCGGCCTGCGTTCTACTTTGGATGCCGCAGATGGAGTCCGCGAATCCCTTGGTGATGATTTCCTCAGCGTGGAGCACTTCCTGCTTGGGGCCATGAAGGGGGATTCACCTGCCGGAAAACTCCTCAAAGAGGCCGGACTCGATGAGAAAAAAGCTCGCGATGCCATCACCAGCGTGCGGGGTTCACAAAAAGTCACCGACGATTCACCGGAGGGCAAATATCAAACCCTCGAGAAATACGGGACCGATCTCACCGCCCGCGCCCGTGACGGGAAAATCGATCCAGTCATCGGCCGCGACCATGAGATCCGCCGCGTCCTGCAAGTGCTTTCCCGCCGCACCAAGAACAATCCGGTCCTCATCGGCGAGCCCGGCGTGGGCAAGACCGCCATCGTCGAGGGCCTCGCCCGCCGCATCGTTTCCGGAGATGTTCCAGACTCGATGAAGGAGAAACGCGTCATCACCATGGACCTCGGTGGCATGCTCGCTGGTGCGAAATACCGTGGCGAATTCGAAGATCGGCTCAAAGCATTTCTCAAGGAAGTCACCGATTCTGAAGGTAAAATCATCCTCTTCATCGATGAGCTCCACACCATCGTCGGTGCCGGTGCCAGCGAAGGTGCCGTGGATGCCTCAAACCTGCTCAAGCCCCAGCTCGCCCGTGGTGAGCTGCATGCCATCGGTGCCACCACGCTCAACGAATACCGTAAATACATCGAAAAAGATGCCGCCCTCGAGCGCCGCTTCCAGCCTGTGATGGTGGGCGAGCCGTCCGTGGAAGACACCGTCGCCATCCTGCGAGGTCTCAAGGAACGCTACGAAGTGCATCATGGCGTCCGCATCCAGGATGGGGCCATCGTCGCAGCGGCCACGCTCTCAGACCGTTACATTTCAGACCGTTTCCTGCCGGATAAGGCAGTGGACCTCATCGACGAGGCCGCCTCCCGTCTCAAGATCGAACTCGATTCCATGCCCACTGAGATCGATGTCCTGGAGCGGCAAATTCTGCAACTCGAAATGGAGCGCAAGGCCCTCGAAAAGGAAACCGACAAGGCCTCCGCCGTCCGCCTCGATAAAGTCAGCGAAGAACAAGCCAATCTCCGCGAAAAATCCTCCGGTCTGATGGCACAATGGCGGAATGAGAAAACCATCATTGACGACGTCCGCGCGGCTCAGGAAAAAATCGAGAATCTCAAAACCGAAGTCGAGCGCGCCCAACGCATCGGCGATCTTACCCGTGCCTCGCAGCTTACTTACGGAGATTTACCCGAGGCAAATCGCGAGCTTGAAGCGGCCAAACACACGCTCACCGTCCTCCAAGCGCAAGGCGCGATTTTAAAAGAAGAAGTAACCGAGGAAGACATCGCCCGCGTCGTTTCCGCCTGGACGGGCATCCCGGTGAATCGCCTGCAAGAGGGGGAAAAACAAAAACTCGTCACCATGGAAGCCCGGCTGGGGGCTCGCGTCGTCGGCCAGAAAAAGGCCATTCGCGCCGTTTCCAACGCCGTCCGCCGCGCCCGTGCCGGCCTGCAAGATGAGAATCGGCCAATCGGCTCATTTATCTTCCTTGGCCCTACCGGCGTGGGAAAAACCGAACTTTCCAAAGCCCTCGCGGAATTTCTCTTCGATGATGAGAACGCCATGATCCGCATTGATATGTCCGAATATATGGAGAAACACAGCGTCGCCCGTCTCATCGGCGCGCCGCCCGGCTACGTCGGCTATGACGAAGGTGGCCAGCTCAGCGAGCAAGTCCGTCGCAAGCCCTATTCCGTCATCCTCTTTGACGAAATCGAAAAAGCGCACCCGGATGTCTTCAACGTCCTGCTCCAAGTCCTCGACGATGGCCGCATCACCGATGGCCAAGGCCGCACCGTCGATTTTAAGAATACCGTGTTGATCATGACTTCCAACATCGGTTCCCAGTTTATCCTCCACGAAGAAAACGCCGAGCAACGCGAAGCCAAAGTCAGCGAAGCTCTCCGCGCCCACTTCCGCCCGGAGTTTCTCAATCGCATCGATGAGATTATCATTTTTGATCGCCTCCAGCGTGAGGAAATCACGACCATCGTGGATCTTCAATTGGATCGAGTTCGCAAGCGCCTCGCCAAGCAAGGTCTCGCTATCGCCCTCACTGCCGAGACGAAAGAATATCTCGGCAATCAAGGCTACGATCCCATTTACGGTGCCCGTCCTCTCAAGCGTGCGATCCAACACTTGCTGTTAGACCCGCTCAGCCTCGATGTGCTCGACGGGAAATTTCTCGATGGTGATGTGATTCAAGCCTCGTTGGAAGATGGCCAGATTGTGTTTAGGAAATAGAAGTTGCGCCAATCTCCAGTTCCGCAGGAACTTTGGACTGCGGTGAGCATCACCGCTTTGACGCAGGAAGTAGGTTTCTCGCGAACTAACAATTCCTCGCAATAACCCTATAACCCAGACCCATTTTCACAAATTCGAGTGCTCACCCCAAAGCCCAACCCTCACCGCACTCCAAAGTTCCAGCGGAACCGGATGAAATCATCCATCATCAGGATCTTGTTTAAAAAACCTTGGAGCGTGCCACAGCATCCACAGAACCGCGCCGATGATCCATGACCAAGCGGCATATTCGTAGTGCGAGATCATCACCTGTGGCAGGAAATTTGCAGAAGCGCGAGTCAACGCGGCAATCACCGTTGCGAAGACGAATCCACGGGCGATCCATGAATGCTTTCCGAATAGCTCCAGCGATCCGCTATGGCCGAGCAACACCCGACTCCCAGCGATCAGGCACAGCAAACCGAACCCGCCAATAAATAACAAGTGATGCAAAGCAATCTGCTGCAACGGGAAAAACGCCGGTGCGACCAAGCCCGCCACTGCGAGTGGCAGGCACCAGAACCGCAGCGCGTTCGCGAGTGTGCCGGGCGATTCAGCACCTTTGCCAAGCCGCCAGCGGACTTGCATCAGCGCATAGAGAAATACCAAAATCCGCATGATTTGCCCCGCCATGGAATTGACCCAAACTTCCACCGGAAAACTTGCCAGCAGCACTAGCGCTGCGCAAAGCATGCGAGCGAAAGAATATCTTATCTCAGCCGTTTCGCCAAAATTTCCTCCGAGCAGCCGCGGGAACAGAAAGATGCCAACGCCCATCACCGGCCCTAGCAGGAAGCCTTGGTAGAGCAGCAGGCCAGCGAATTGATATATCTGCGGATCCGCAACCCACACTGGATTCAGGTAGAGCAACGTGCCGGAAATTCCGCAAACGAGACCCGTAGCCGCAAGCAGCATCGAGGGCGGCGGACATTCCTCACGGAGAAAGATCACCCGCGACCCAAGCGCGAGGCCGAAGCCTACTAACAAGACTAAAAACAAGCCATCGCCCCAGAGCGTGAACCCGCGCAGATGACAGAGACCGCTGGCAAGATGGAGCATGAAAAAGCCAATCAATTCCCACGGCGTAAGGCGCGGCGCGGACATCATCCGTGGCCCAGCAGTGCCGAGGAAGCCGATTACAAAAGCGCCGCCAAAGGCCTCGATCATCAACCGCGCGTGGCTGACTCCCGGATAGAATGGAAAATGCCCTGAGAAAAACAACGGCCACATCGCCACCCCTGCGATGCTGAAGAGAATACCACTGAGGAAGAACAAGCGGTAAGGTTCGCCGCCGAGCCAAGCCAGCGTTTTAGCAACGGGGATGCTCATGGAGTGGCGACTGATAGCATCTTTCCAAGCGCGGCAACTGTTTCCCTAGGGTCTTTGTTAAGACCCGTTTGTTGGAAAGCCAACTCACCTCTGGCATTGAGCACGCTGAGAGTATTCGAGTGAGAAAATTGTCCGCCTGCATCGAGTTGATAGTTGATGCCGAGCAGCGCGGCTAGTTCACGGACATCGTCTTCTTTACCTCTCAGCAAGGTCCAATTGACGGTGGGGAGTTCCTTTTTCTCACGAAAAGCCTTCAGCGCTGTCACTGTGTCGCGCTCGACGTCGAAACTCACTAGCAGGAAATCCACCTTGCCGCGGAGGTTTTCCGGCAGCGCCTTTTCAATCGCTTTCATATTTTCCACGATGATGGGGCAGGCGTATTCGCAGCTCGTGAAAAACATCGCGACGATTTGTGGGCGGCCTTCTAGCACACTCAGCTTCACCTCGCGCCCGACATCGGATGTCCACTTGGATTCGAGTTGATAGAGCGAGGCATCCGCGAGCGGGATGGCGGGCGCGGCTTCGCGGCAACAGGGAGGCTTCTCCTCGGCGTATGCAAGGCAGGCGGAGAGCATGATGAGAGATATAGTTTTCATGGGTTTTGAACGTATCGAAATCCGAGATTATGGACGGTATAACTGGCCTTCAAACTAGAGCGAAAACCAAAGCGCATGAAGGCTGGATAATTCGATGGATCTTTGGATCCGACCGACCCCGCGCCGCAGAAAAGTTGGCGCTCCAGGCCGGAATCTCCGCGTGCGTCTCCGGTGACGATCGCGGAGTTGAAATCGCTGGTCCACTCCCACACCAGTCCGTGCAGATCGCGGATGCCATCCAGGTTTGCCCTCCCGGATCCGGCAGCCGGCAGCGTGGTGGGACTGGGTGTGCCATACCAACGCGCGATGGCATTTTGAAACTCAGCTTCTTTCGATCCATCTCTCTGGGTGAAGCCGATGCCCGCCGCTAGCTCCCACTCGGCGGTGCTTGGCAGTCGGCCGTTTTTCCAGACGGCATAGGCTTTCGCGGCAAACCATGAGACCCATGTCACAGGCTGGGCGGCATCGCAAGCGGACCCCAGATCGGTATCGCTAGCCCAGTGTTTGAGGTAATTTTCATCCGCAAAAAGTCGCTTCACTTGCGAGCGCTGCCATTGTGGATTCGCCCGCACGAAGTCGAGGAACTCACCATTCGTCACCGGTGCAGTGGCCATCAGGAACCGAGCGATAGGAATCTCCTTCAACGAATTTTCACCCACGAATAATGGCCGGTAAATGCCCGCAGACACAGGCGCGACTTCCGCCGCCGCGCTCATGATGAGCGCTGCGGCAAGAAGGATAAGCGGACGAAGTTTCATAGCGATCAATGAGCGGACTCCGCACGCACTTTGCGGACTTCATCGACGGTGACGATGTCGCCTGTGTTTCCCCATTCGTTGCGGACGTAGGTGAGCACTTGAGCGACCTGCTCGTCATTGAGGGCGACGGGTGGCATCACGCCGTCATATTTCTGGCCATTGACTGTGATTGGTCCAGCCAAGCCCTTGGTCACCGAGCGGATCGCGCGATCCTTGTCGGCCATTAAAAAGTCGGATTTCGCCAAGGGTGGAAATACACCCGGCATTCCCTCGCCATTCATTTGATGGCAAGCGAAGCAGGTCTGGGTGTAAACGCGCTTGCCCTTTTCCATCAGGATCTCCTTGGAGAGACCGGCGATTTTCGGGTCCGCGCTGATCGCAGCCTTCTTTTGTTTTTCAAGATCTTCTACTTTGGAATTTTGCGAGAGCACTGCGCTTCCGAGATAGGTTTCATCCACCTCCTTGCCGGAATAGATGCTGAGATTCTCAGGACCTTCCACTTTTAACATTCCAAGCGCACCCTTGTTGAACGCGCGGAACAAGGCATGATCTACGAGAATGTAAGTGCCGGGGACATCGGTTTTGAATTCCACGATCGCCGAGCCGCCGGGTGGGATGGCAGTCGTCTGCACGTGTTTCTGAGTTGGGAGGATGCCACCTTCTTGATACACTTGGTCGAAAATTTCTCCAATCACATGAAAGGACGAGCTTAGGTTCGGCCCTCCATTGCCCACATATAGGCGCACTGTTTCACCGACTTTTGCCTTGAGTGCTTTATCACCGACGAGTGAACCCACCGAGCCATTGAAGACCACATAACTCGGCCGTTCATCCACTGCCTTGGCTTGATCGAATGCTTGTAAACCTTCCTCGCCAAACGCACCTTGAGTATAGAAATCTCCCTGCATGACATAATATTCATGGTCCACTTTCGGGAGGCCTTCTTTCGGCTCCACCAGAATCAATCCATACATTCCATTCGCCACGTGCATGCCCACCGGGGCCGTTGCGCAATGATAGACAAATAAGCCGGGATTGATTGCCTTGAAGGAAAATTGCGATTTATGGCCTGGAGCGGTGAATGACGAAGCCGCGCCTCCACCAGGCCCGGTGACTGCATGCAAATCGATGTTATGCGGCATCTTGCTCGTCGGATGATTGCCGAGGTGAAATTCGATCAAATCTCCCTCACGCACTCGGATAAAACTTCCGGGAACGTCACCGCCGAAGGTCCAGTAGAGATAGTCCACGCCATCTGCCATCCGTTTCACCTGCTCGATGACCTCGATATTGACGATCATTTTAGTAGGGTGTTTGCGGGTGATCGGTGGTGGAACCATCGGCGCGCTGGTGAGCACGGCCTTTTCCTCGCCGATGATGTCGGGATCTACACCCTTTGCATCGGCCCCTTTGGGCGGGGCGTTGGTGGGTTCTTCGTTCGCGGTAAGCGGCAGGGTGCTTGCTGTTCCTAGAAGGATAGCAGTCGCGATATTTCGAAATTTTTCGAAAGGTTTCATAGGTATAAAGATTTAGTATATCAGATTAGTTATAGAAAGGGGCATTTATATTTCAGCGGGAGCATTTCGGTAGCTGGTATAGCGTGCTCGCTGCTCTGGTGTGAACACGGTGGGATCTGAGCGAGGGTCCGGCACCGAGTGGATGCGGCTGTAAATCACGTTCGCCATGTCTTCCGCACAACGGATGATGTGCTCTGCCCGCTCTCCGGCGAAGAGCTCGCAGACAGTGGCGCGGAAGAGTTCCAGCCAGCGCTCGAACAACGGCCAGCCCATTCCGGCCAGCGGGATCAATCTCGCATGCGCTGCCATCGGATTGCCACGGAAAGTTCCGGCGCGGAAAATCACCGTGTCCCAGAAATCACAAATTTTCGGTAAGTGGCTTTCCCAATGCACCTTCGCCACAGTGTCAAATACTTGGCCGAGTCCTTCATCCGCGCGGACTTTTGCGTAAAAAGTATCCACCAAACGCACGAGATCCGGGCGGCCGGTGATGTCTGGTAACGAGGATGAGCTACAATTCGGGGAGTTCATAAAAGGACTATTCCACAAATCCCAATCGAAATAAAGAAAAAACATTCGTTAATTAAATCCAGCATCGACGCATTGTTTTTCATCTGCATTCTGAGGGCGTGTTCATGTATAGTAAGCTTGCCCAATCGGGAATCGCTGCCGTCAGTTATCTGGCGGCGGTTTCTAGTGAATCACGCTTGAGTGGTAGCGCCGAGATCGCGGAATCCCGCGAGATTTCCCATCACCTCATTGCTAAAGTCCTGACGATGCTGTCGCGCGCCGGGCTGGTGGAAGGGACCCGTGGACCCACCGGCGGCTACCGTCTCGCCCGGCCCGCAGCAGAAATTACGCTGCTGGATGTGGTGAGTGTTTTCGAGGATTCAGATGCTCAAGTCATGTGCCCCTTCGGGCCGAACTGGTGCGGCAAAGGCCCGCTCTGTCCGCTCCATGAAACCTTGGTAGAGATGCACCAAAAAGCGCTCGGTGGCTTGCAGCGAGAGACATTTGCACAGTTCGTCAGATAGCCTGTCACAATTCCACGGGAAGTGGTCTAGCTAAGGTATTGGCGCTTGGGATTTCCGACGAAGTAGTTCTCGGAATCTAGTCCGGGGACGTGGCAGATTGCGGTGAGAAATTTGCTCAAAGAAGGTAGCGAGGCTATGTCTTGAGCTTGACGGATGATACTTCCGAGGATAAGCAATCCGGCGTGAGCGTGGTATCGGAAATTGAAAAACAGATCGAGCTGCTTCCTGTAGGAGAATTCGCTGAGCTTGCAGCTTGGATGTGGGAGCGTGCCGAAGATGATGCTTTGTTGAGAGCTTGTATTGAGACAGTTGAAGAAAGCAATGAACTTGCCAGCCGCAACGAAGTTTTCTCTTTGCTTGATCGGCGATGAAAGTGGAGTTCCATCGCAAATTTTTCAAGGATTTGACGAAGCTTTCCAATAGCGAAGTTTTAGGAAGAATCAAAAATGTAATCCTGCAGCTAGAAGAGGCAGATGATTTGCGAACTCTAGGTCAGGCAAAGGTTCTTAAAGGTGGTGCCGGCTTTTTACGAATCCGCGTCGGGCAGTATCGAATAGGTCTCCAGCAGAATTCGGACGGCGGGCTGCTTTTGATACGCGTATTACATCGCCGGGAGATCTATAGAAATTTTCCTCCGAAACTATAGACGTAAGACTTCGGATGTTGCCAAAATGTGGCTAAATTTTCTTTATACGATCACGTCGAAATTTATCTCTCTAATGCGCCTCCATAGATCAAATTGTTTCACGGCTTAACTCCAATACCCAATAAGGTTTGAAATCTCGGCAGTTCCGTTTCCTGATCCGCCACCACGGTCTCGATGTGGCTGAAGCCGGCTTTCTCCAACATTCCAGCAAGATCGCTCTCGGAGAAACCTAACCAGCGATCTGCATAGAGCTCACGCGCTTCTTCGAAATGATGTTGTAGTAAATCTAGCACGATCAAACGCCCGCCGGGTTTGAGAATCCTGAATGCGGCATCCAGTGCTTTTTGAGGATGCTCTGCATGGTGCAGTGCTTGGCTCAGAAAGGCGAGGTCCAGAGTCGAGTCATTGATCGGTGGCTCTTCGATATCGCCTAGCCGATATTCCAGATTCGTTAGTCCATTCGCTAAAGCCAAACTCTGCCCGAATTCCACCATTTTCGGCGAGAGGTCCACCGCGATCACTTTTTCAGCCCGCTGCGCTAGCAACTGCGAAAGCGTGCCCTCGCCAGCTCCCAGGTCCGCCACCACCCGGTAGCTGAGAACTTTGATCAACGCCTCCGCCAGCGCTTTCCATGATCTTCCCGGCACATAATCTTTGCCAAATTTCCCCGCAAGCTCATCGAAGTAGGCCCGCGCGGTGTCCTTGCGCTTGCGCAAAAGATGCCGCAGCGCCTTCTTGTCAGCCGCCACTTCTTCCACTTCCGCCGCCGCCAGTCGCGCGACTTCCATCAAGCCTCCCTCGGCACAGCATGAGTAAATATTGTTCTTACCACTTCGCGCATCCGCCACAAGTCCCTCAGTCTTAAGCTGTGAGAGTTGCGTGGAAATCCGGCTTTGGCCCATCCCCAGCACCTCTTGTAACTCTGCCACAGAAAGTTCTTCATGCTCCAGAAGCATCAAAATTCGCAATCGTGTGGGATCGGAAATTAACTTAAGTGATTTCAGCATTGACGGCATTCCGACCTCTTAATATCAACGCATCACGATTTGACGATACGAAAAAACAAAAAGCACATGAGCACCTTCATTTTCTCCTCAGAGTCCGTTGGCGAAGGCCATCCGGACAAAGTCGCCGACACCATCTCGGACGCCATCCTCGACGCCTGCCTCACCATCGATCCCAAGAGCCGCGTGGCTTGCGAGACCTTTGTGAAAAGCAATGTCGTGGTCGTCGGTGGTGAAATCACCATCCCATCCCTGCAGGACAAAAAGAAAGGCACCACCAAGCCTCTCGATGAAGTCCTTAACATTGGTAAAATTATCCGCGATGCTGTCCGTGGCATTGGCTACACCAACGATGACGATGTTTTCCACGCAGATACACTTTTCATCAACAACTACCTCACTTGCCAAAGCCCGGACATCGCCCAAGGCGTGGATGCCGCTGCCGCTGAGGGGAAAAAGCACAAGGAGCAAGGTGCTGGCGACCAAGGAATCATGTTCGGCTACGCTTGTGATGAGACACCTGAGCTGATGCCTGCGCCGATCATGTTTGCCCACCGCCTCGGCCGTGAGCTCACCCGCATCCGCAAGGCTGGCAAGCTCGCCAAGTGGCTGCGCCCGGATGCGAAGTCCCAAGTCTCCGTCGAGTATGTCGATGGCAAGCCTACCCGCATCGTCAACGTCGTCATCTCCACTCAACATGCCGCTGATGTAGAGCATGCCGAGATCGAAAAATTCTGCATCGAGCAAGTCATCAAAAAGGTCTTGCCTAAGGAAATGCTCACCGCAGAAACCGAGTATCTCATCAATCCCACCGGTAAATTTGTCGTCGGCGGCCCACAAGGCGACACCGGCCTCACTGGCCGTAAAATCATCGTTGATTCCTACGGCGGCACCGGTCGCCACGGCGGTGGTGCCTTCTCAGGAAAAGACCCGTCCAAGGTCGATCGCTCAGCTGCCTACATGGGCCGTTGGGTTGCGAAAAACGTCGTCGCAGCCGGCCTTGCTTCGCGCTGCGAAGTTCAGTTTGCCTATGCCATCGGCCACCCGGAGCCAGTGAGCGTGCACGTCGATTCCTTCGGCACCGGCACCAAGCCTGACGAAGCGATCCTTGCTGGTATCTTGAAAGTCTTCTCCTTCAAGCCGGCCGATGTCGTCAAGCAGCTCAACTTGCTCCGCCCGATCTATTCCAAAACCACCAACTACGGCCACTTTGGAAAAGAAGATGCAGACCTCACTTGGGAATCCACCGACAAGGCGGCAGAGCTTAAAAAAGCAGTCGGCTAATACCTGGATTTCCTGAAAATTTTAATTACTAAAAACTGAAAATTAATCACTTTATATGAGCTTCACAGACTACAAAGTAAGAGACATTGGCCTCGCCGATTTCGGCCGCAAAGAACTTGATATCGCCGAACACGAAATGCCCGGCCTCATGGCCACTCGTGAAAAGTATGGTAAAGAAAAGCCGCTCCAAGGCGTCCGCATCATGGGCTCGCTGCACATGACCATCCAGACCGCAGTGCTCATCGAGACACTCATCGAGCTCGGTGCGGAAGTGCGCTGGGTTTCCTGTAATATTTTCTCCACCCAGGATCACGCTGCCGCCGCCATGGCTGCCCGTGGTGTCCCAGTCTTCGCCTGGAAGGGCGAGACTTTGGAAGAATATTGGTGGTGCACTTGGAAGGCTCTTCTCAATGCAGACGGACTCGGCCCACAACTCATCGTTGATGACGGTGGCGACGCCACTCTCCTCATCCACAAAGGCTACGAAATGGAAAATGGTTCCGATTGGGTCAATTCCGAATCAGAAAGCCATGAGGAATCCGTCATCAAAGACCTTCTCAAAGACATCAAAGTCAAACAACCCGGCATTTTCCACACCATCGTCAAGGATTGGAAAGGTGTCTCCGAGGAGACCACCACCGGAGTCCATCGCCTCTATCAGATGGCAAAGGCTGGCACGCTCTTAGTGCCTGCCATCAACGTGAACGACTCTGTCACCAAGTCAAAATTCGATAACCTCTACGGTTGTCGCGAGTCCCTCATCGATGGCATCAAGCGCGCCACCGACGTGATGATCTCCGGAAAAGTCGGCGTGGTCTGCGGCTATGGCGATGTCGGTAAAGGCTGTGCCCAAGCCCTCCGCGGCTCCGGTGCGCAAGTCGTCGTCACCGAAGTGGATCCCATCTGTGCGCTGCAAGCTGCCATGGAAGGCTTCCGCGTTCTCACCATCGAGGATACCCTCGGCTGGGGCGATATCTACGTGACCACCACCGGGAACAAAGACGTGCTCCGCCTTGAGCACATGGAGAAAATGAAGGATCAAGCGATTGTTTGTAACATCGGTCACTTCGATAACGAGATCCAGATTGATAAACTTAACAACGCTCCCGGCGTGGCCCGTTTGAACATTAAAGCCCAAGTGGATCGCTATACATTCCCAACCGGAAATGCCATCTATATGTTAGCTGAAGGTCGCCTGGTAAACCTCGGCTGTGGTACTGGCCACCCGAGTTATGTGATGTCGAATTCTTTCACCAACCAGACGCTCGCCCAGATCGATCTCTGGAAGAACAAAGACACCTATAAAGCTGGTCAAGTGATGGTCTTGCCGAAGCATTTGGATGAAGAAGTCGCCCGCCTCCACCTTGCCAAGGTGGGTGCCAAGTTGACACGCCTCACCCAAGCCCAAGCAGACTACATCAGCGTCTCTCCAGACGGCCCATTCAAGGGCGAGCAGTATCGCTACTAAATCATATCTTGCCGGCGCCTAGCGCTCGGCAATGTTCTATCAAACAGCCAGCCGCCTCCGCGTCTGGCTGTTTTTGTTTTAACCATGCCAACCTCACCTCACTCGCCGAGCCTGGCCATTCAATTCCTGCCGCCGCAGTTTTTGGGAAGCAATCATCTTCCAAGAGCTTTAAAATTCTTCCAAATAGAACAATCACCCAAGGAGGGTCAGAGCGAAACAGCCCACGCGAATGAGCTGCCAATGAAGTGCGTAAAGCATCGTTGCTGACATGAAATACAATAGCTTGCGCTGATCAATACCACGTGTCTGTTATTCAATGAAATTTTTACTAGCGCTGGGATTAATGGCTCTCCCACTGATGGCTGCAAGCTTGGATGATTACCGCTGGAAAAAAAGACTGCTGGTGGTGACGGGTGATGTCGAATTGATCAGGCCGAAGTTGGAGAAAGAGAAAGCGGGCTTAGAAGAAAGAGATGTAGTGATCATCTACTTGGATCCAAAAGCGTTAGATATCGAACCCCCATCCGGGCAGTTAGCGCGCGAGCTACAAAAACGTTTGAAGACGAAGGACGGTAGATCCGAGGTGGTGCTGCTCGGTAAAGATGGGCGAACAACGGTTCGCTGGCAGCCGGAGGATTTCTCCACCAAAGACCTTTTCGCAAAAATAGACGTCATGCCCATGAGGCAGGGTGAGATGAAATAGGAGGACAACAATGACAAGGGGCACTGCAACTCGGCATTGGAAGGATGTTTCTGCCTTTTTGGTTGATAGGCATCTTGGGCAAAGCTGTTAGATTAGGATATCTAACCGCTGGTGGAAGACATCCATCCAACCAAAACGCGGCAAGAGGGAATTGAGCGAAGTTTTGTTACTCAATCATCAATCTCGCCGCGCGTCTTCTGAGCCAGCGGCCGCCCGGTAGATTCACAGCGGGGGAAGCGGTATGAGTTAACATTGCAAGCGCACGATCCAACATCTGATAGTCGATCTGTGAGATTCCAGCGGCTCTGAGATAGTCAGTAATGATCACGCGTTGGAGCGCCCGAGGTAGAGTTTGGATCACTTTTACATGGAGTCTGCCTTGCGGGTCGAGAGCATTTACTTGAGCTGCGGCCCATTTGATACATTCATCGTTTTCCAGCGTTGCCTCTGCGCCACGGGTGAGTGCGATGATTGGATCTCTCGAAGTGATTTCCGCAAGCAGTGGTAATGCTTCATTCCGAAGGCGATTACGGATCGCCACTGGCTGTGCATTGCTCAGATCCTCGCGCCATGGATGGTGATGGGAGGAAAGCCACTCCACTAACTCCGCCCGCCTGAACGTCAGCAGGGGTCGATGCAGTTCTAGTGTCTTCCCGGATTCTAATGTGATCATTTGCGCTCCCCGCATGCCCTTGAGTCCGTGCGAACCACGCAGCAGATTCCATAGTACTGTTTCAGCTTGATCATCCGCATGATGCGCTAACAAAATTCTGGAGCAGTTATACTTTTCCGCACATTCACCGAAGAATTGATGGCGTGCATTCCGAGCCGCAGTTTCCATTGATTCACCCCGCTCTGTCATCCGGCGATGCACATCTGCATGCCCGGTCTCGCAAGGTAATTCCAGCTCATCAGCAAGTTGAGCGACAAATTCCGAATCTTCTGTGGAGGCTTGGCCGCGTAAACAATGATCGAGATGGCAAACCACTAAATTTGAAAATCCATATTCCACGAGTATTCGCAGCAGCGCCACCGAGTCGGCACCGCCGGATACTCCCACGAGCCAGCGCTGGGATCGCGCGGCCTGCATGAACCAAGGTGATCTTTCATTTAACTCCACGCGGCGAGTTTGATCGAATTTCTGGCAAAGCACCAATCGGTTTTTTCCGAGTTGAAGAGTAGATGCTTTGAAACGGCATTATTCCTGCTAAACCCCGACTAAGGCGATGAGTGAACATTTACAACCGCAACGCACAATCAATGAACTCAAGGAGCTACGCGAACTCACAGGCGATGCAGCGGGCGCTCAGCGAGTGGCATTCACGGAAACATGGGCGAGTGCGCGAACGTGGTTGCGCTCGATCTTGGCAAAGATGCCAGTGGAAGTGCATTGCGATGAAGCGGGAAATCTATGGGCGACCTTGGAAGGGGAATCACCACGCGCCCTGATCATCGGCGGGCATATAGATTCCGTGCCGAACGGGGGATGGCTGGATGGTTGTCTCAATGTGTTAGCAGGAGTGGAAATCATGCGGCGGATGATCGCGGAATACGGCGGGAAGCCACCCATTACCATTCGCTTGGTGGATTGGGCGGATGAGGAAGGTGCGCGGTTTGGCAAGAGTCTGTTTGGGTCCTCGGCCTGCTCGGGAAATCTCAATTTAGATGAGGCATGCATTTTAGAAGATCACAATGGAGTTTTATTACCGGACGCGATTGCAGAATATGGTATTATTTTTGAAAATGTAAAAGCGAGTGGTAAGGAATTGAAAAATGCGGAAGCCTATGTAGAATTACATATAGAACAGGGCCCGGTGTTGTTAGATTTAGACCTATCTCTCGGAGCAGTGTTAGGCACCTTTGGCGTGGAGAGGCATGCCATCACCTTTCACGGCCAAGCAGCGCACTCGGGAAGCACGCCCATGAATTGCCGCAAGGATGCATTACTCGCAGCCGCGAAGATGAGTTTGGAAATCTATGAGATCGCGGAGCGCAGTGGCCAAGGCGTTTGCACGATTGGTGCATGCACGACCAAGCCCGGCATCGTAACGAGTGTGGTGGAAGAATGCCGCATCACGCTGGATCAGCGGCATCTCGATGCAGGCGCATTGGCGGCGATGCTCGCTGAGGCAAAGGCAGCCAGCGAACGCTTCGCGACGGAAGGAAATGTCAAAGTCTCATGGGAGAGAATTTGGCAAATCGCGCCACGGCCATTTGACCCGCGCCTTATTGATTTCTGCGATGATGCAATCCGCGAAACGTGTGGTGTTTCTCATCGCCTGCCTTCCGGGCCGCTACATGATGCGGCGGAAATGGCTGCCGCCGGGATACCTACTGTGATGATGTTTGTACAAAGCTTGCATGGGATCAGCCATAATCGCATCGAGGATACCAAGGAAGAGCATCTGGCTGAGGCGATCATCGCTTTTGATAAGCTTGCAGAGAAAACGATGAAGTGGTTGGTGGAGACAATGCCTAGATAAAGGTTCTGAGTCTCAGGCACTTGGATTTTCGGCACGATTCGAGCTAGAAAAGATTTTTAATAAGATTTGCGCAAAAAATCATGAGCACCCTGAACACCACCGTCGATGGCCTGAAATTCACCAATCCATTTATCATCGGATCGGGGCCGCCGGGGACGAATGTGAAAGTGATCAAGCGCGCTTTCAGGGAGGGCTGGGGTGGCGTGATCGCGAAGACGGTGAGTTTGGATTGCTCAAAAGTCGTCAACGTCAGCCCGCGCTATGGCAAGCTGATGGCCAACGACGGCAAGGAGGTCATCGGCTGGGAAAACATCGAACTCATCAGTGATCGCAAATTCGAAATTTGGTTGGATGAATTTAAAGAAGCCAAAGATGCCCACCCGGAAGGAATTTTAATCGCCTCTGTGATGGAGGAATATAACCGGGATGCGTGGTGCGAAATCATCGAGCGATGTCAGGATGCGGGAGTCGATGCATTTGAGCTGAATTTCTCCTGCCCGCACGGCCTGCCCGAGCGCAAAATGGGTGCGGCCATGGGCCAAGATCCGCTGATTTTAGAAGAAGTCTGTGGCTGGGTGATGGCGGTTTCAAAAATCCCGGTATGGGCGAAAATGACGCCCAATGTCACTCACATCGAGGAGCCTACGGCCGCCGCTTTGCGGGCAGGATGCCATGGGGTGAGCGCGATCAACACGATCCGCAGCGTGATGGGGGTGAATTTAGAGACCCTGCGGCCCGAGCCAAGCGTGGAGGGCTACACCACCCCGGGCGGTTATTCATCCAAGGCGGTCAAGCCGATCGCGCTGCGGATGGTGATGGAGATCGCCCAGCTGATTAAGAAAGATTTCCCCGGTCGCAGCCTCTCAGGCCTCGGCGGGGTGGAGACCGGTGGCGACGCGGCGCAGTTCATTTTGCTAGGGAGTGATACCGTGCAAGTGTGCACCGGCGTGATGAAATTTGGCTATGGAATGGCGAAGGAACTTTCGGAGGGATTGCTGGAATTCATGGAAGGAAAAGGCTTCGATACCATTGATGATTTCAAAGGTCTGAGTCTTCCCTACTTCACCACCCACGCCGATCTCGTAGTCCGCCAGCAGGCCCGTAAGGCAGATGAAGCGGCGGCCAAAGAAAGGGCATTGATGGTGAATAACGATGCGGAGTGGGATGGCGATGATTTCGTCAAACAATCAGACGCACTCTCGCGTTGAGTCATTTTATTAAAAAGATCTATGAAACTTTCTGATCATTCGATCTGCCCGCTCTACATTGGGGGGAAGTGGGTAAACCCGGAACATAAAACTGGCAGCCCTGTTTATAATCCATCGCGTGGCAGCATTATAGCGAGTGTTCCCATGTGCGGCGCTGCAGAGGTAGATGCGGCGGTGGCCTCGGCAAAGGCGGCGTTTCCCGCTTGGCGTGATACCCCGCCCAACGAGCGGGCACAGGTATTATTCCGGGTGAAAATTTTGCTGGAGGATGCGTTTGAAGAGTTATGCCTAGGCATCGCGACGGAACATGGGAAAACTCTATCGGAAGCGCGTGGTGACCTCCGCCGCGGCATCGAGGTGGTGGAGTATGCTTGCGGTATCCCTTCGCTTCTGATGGGCGAAAGTCTGGAAAACATCGCCCGCGGAATTGATTGCCATACCGATCGACATCCACTTGGCGTGGTTGCAGGAATCTGCCCGTTCAATTTCCCCGCTCTGGTGCCGATGTGGATGTGGCCCATCGCCATCGCTTGCGGGAATACATTTCTACTCAAGCCTAGCGAGAAAGTGCCGCTAACGATGCAGCGAGTCATACAATTGTTAGAAAATGCCGGGCTACCAGCCGGCGTGATGAACATCGTCCACGGTGGCCGGGAATGCGTGGATGCAATTCTCGAGCATCCAGATGTAAAGGCCATCAGTTTCGTAGGATCCACTCCGGTAGCGCGTGAAATTCACCGCAAGGGCACGCTCCATGGCAAGCGCGTGCAAGCGGCTGGTGGCGCTAAAAATTTCATCATCCTGATGCCGGATGCCGATGTGGATCGCACGGTAGAGGCCGTGAAAGATGGTGCCTTCGGGTGCGCGGGCGAGCGCTGCATGGCCGGCTCCACCGCCGTCGCCGTGGGTGATGCGGGCGAGAAACTTTTACCTGCATTAGCGGATGTTGTGAAAGCGATGAGGGTCGGTCCCACCGATGTGAAAGACTCCCAGCCGGACATGGGCGCGGTGATTTCCGCAGAGCACCGGACCCGGATATCCGGCCTGATCGATGCGGCTGAACACAGCGGTGCCAAGCTCCTCGCCGATGGCAGGCCCACTCGGGTAGAGGAAGCTCCAGAGGGATTTTTTCTGGGCCCCACCCTCATCGATCACGTCGCGGAATCCAATCCACTGATGGAGACTGAAGTCTTCGGCCCGGTGCTCGCGGTGATGAGGGCGAAGACCTTGGATGACGCCATTGATGCGGCGAACCGCCAGGCATTTGGCAATGGCGCAGCAATTTTCACCAACTCCGGCAAGGCGGCCCGCGAGTTCCGCAGACGCGTGAGTGCGGGAATGGTGGGCATCAACGTGGGAGTGCCAGCGCCGCTCGCTTACTTTCCATTCAGTGGCTGGAATGATTCGTTTTTTGGCGATTTGCACATCCAAGGCAAAGAGGGCGTGGAGTTCTACACTCAGCGCAAAACCACCACCACCCGCTGGTTCGGATATGGCGATGGAGAAATCTGGGCGAAGTAAACATTTATGAGTCTCTTGATCAAAAATGGTATAGTCGTCACTGCTGATGCGCAGTATCAAGCTGATATCATTTGCCGTGATGGAGTGATCGTGGAAATTGGCGAAAATTTATCTACCACACCTGATTTGGAAGTGATTGATGCGAGCGGAAAATATATCTTCCCCGGCTTCATCGATCCCCACGTGCACATCTATCTGCCCTTCATGGGGACGTTTTCAAAAGACGACTACATCACCGGCAGCAAAGCCGCTTTGATGGGTGGAACTACAACGCTGATCGAGATGTGTTGTCCCTCTCGCAAGGATGATCCGCTGGAGGCCATCCGGCTGTGGAAGAGCAAGGCGGATGGAATTTCATCTTGCGACTATACTTTCCACATGGGCGTGACCCAATTCGGTGAAGGCACAGCGGAAGCACTTCGGCAAATTGTAAGTGAAGAAGGGATCACTTCTTTCAAAGTATTTCTCGCTTACAAAGGGGCCTTCGGAATCGAGGACAATGAACTCTATCACACACTGGCGCTCGCCAGTGAACTGGGTGTGGTGGTCACCGCACATTGTGAAAATGCAGATCTCATCTCGGAGACTCAGAAGCGGCTCATCGCAGCTGGGAAAACCGGCCCTGAGTGGCATGAGCCATCGCGCCCCATCGCGGTGGAGGCGGAAGGTTGCCATCATTTGATGACGTTCGCGGAGATGACGGGGGCGGAAGTGTATGTCGTGCACACCAGTTGCATTCCGGCGGTGGAAGCGCTCACCGCAGCTCGCAACCGTGGAGTAAAGGTGTGGATCGAGACGGTAGTCCCGTATCTCACGCTTGATAGCAGTCACGCAGAATTGCCAGAATTCGAAGGGGCCAAATACATCATGAGCCCTCCACTACGTGCGAAAGAACACGGAGAATTTCTCTGGCAGTGTCTAGCAGATGGCACGGTGGATACAGTGGGCACCGACCATGCGCCATTTGATTTTTTCACCCAAAAAATGATGGGCCATCCAGCGGCAGAACACTGCGTGGATGCGAATTCGAATCTCACAGGAACTCCCGGAAACTTTAGTTTAATACCCAACGGCATTCCAAGTATCGAAGAACGGGTAAAACTCCTTTATACCGAAGGTGTCTGCCAAGGGCGCATCGATCTTCAGATACTGGTGCGGTGTGCAAGCACGCAGGCAGCGAAAATTTTCGGACTCTATCCACGCAAGGGTGCCATCGCGGTGGGGAGCGATGCAGACTTGGTCGTTTGGGATCCAGAATGGGTTGCGGCTATTTCCGCTTCCACTCACTCAATGGCAACCGACTATTCGGCATTTGAAGGACGTGCGGTGCAAGGCCGGGCCGAACTTGTCACTGTCAGAGGGAAAGTGATGGTCCGCGATGGGCGCTGGGTGGGAGAAGCCGGATGGGGAAAATTCCTCCGCCGTGAGCAAAAGATATAACATGCACGCTCCACCCACACCGGATAAATCTTTATCTAACAAAGACCTTGCCCCAGTATTACCGGAGCAACGGACATGGACAGTGTGGAACATCGCCGCGCTATGGGTGGGTATGGCAGTTTGCATTCCTACCTATACCATGGCCAGCAGCCTCATCGGCAATGGCATGACTTGGTGGCAGGCGCTGCTTGCAGTATTTCTAGGAAATCTGATTGTGCTCATTCCAATGACGCTGAATGCCCACCCCGGCACTGCTTATGGCATTCCTTTCCCAGTGCTATTGAGGGCCAGCTTCGGGATACGCGGGGCAAACATCGCCGCGCTCTTGCGGGGAGTCGTCGCATGTGGATGGTTCGGCATTCAAACATGGTTCGGCGGGGCCGCCATCCATGCCACTCTCAGCATCATCTTTGGAATGGATTCCACTCTCGCGGCTCCCATCGCTGGGTTAGGCATTACGCTTTCGCAGCTCGGTTGCTTCATGGCATTTTGGGCGATGAATGTGTTTTTCATCTGGAAGGGCATGGAATCTATTAAATGGTTGGAAGTTTTCAGCGCGCCGTTACTTTTGCTAGTGGGTGTATTGCTGATGGTCTGGGCAGTGACCCAAGCGGGTGGAATCGGCAAGGTATTTGCAGCCACATCGCCCAATACAAGCGTCTCATGGGTGGGATTCGGCGCGGGACTTACAGCAATGGTTGGTTTCTGGGCCACTCTGTCTCTCAATATTCCGGACTTCTCGCGCTATGCGAAATCCCAACGTGATCAACTGCTTGGGCAAGCCATCGCGTTACCTACCACCATGGCTTTCTATTCATTCGTAGGCATCGTTGTGACCGGGGCGACGGTGGTGCTGTTCGGCGAAGCGATCTGGGATCCGGTGCAGGTGGTGGGGAAAATTGGCAGTAAATGGCTGTCCGTTCTAGCGCTCATCATTTTGGCAATCGCCACGCTTTCCACGAACATTGCTGCCAATGTGGTTTCTCCCGCCAATGATTTTTCGAACCTCGCTCCGAGTCGCATCAGCTTCAGAGCGGGCGGCATGATCACCGCGTTCATCGGGATTCTGATCATGCCTTGGAAGCTGGTGGCGGACCCCAGTGGCTATATTTTCACTTGGCTCATCGGCTACGGCGCGCTTCTCGGGCCAATCGCGGGTATCATGATCGCGGACTACTATGTTCTCCGTAAAAAACATCTTGATGTTTCCCAGCTCTATCAAACTGAGGGAATTTATACCTATACCAGAGGCTTCAGTCTTGCAGCACTGCTGAGTTTCCTCCTTGCGGTGTTACCGAATTTACCAGGATTTCTTGTCCAGACGGAAATGATTTCAGGTGCGCATCCATGGTTCACTGCGATCTATCAACAAGCATGGTTCATTGGCTTCGCGCTCGCATTTACGCTCTATCTAGTATTTAGAAAAATCTCACCCAGTCCCGTTTACCACCGACCCTGATTGATACCATGGCTACGCTTCCTCCATACGCCTACACGCCCAAACCCTACGCTGGACCATCGCCTGAGGAAATTCTTGCGCTGCGCAAGGAGTTTGTAAATCCGGCGATTTTTCACTACTACAAAAAGCCAGTAACGATTGTAGAGGGCAAGGACCAGTATTTATATGATCATACAGGGCGGCGCTATCTCGATGGCTTTGGCGGCATTGTCACGGTGAGCGTAGGCCATTGCCATCCGGAAGTGGTGCATGCTGCGAATCGTCAGAACGAATTGATTCAACATACCACGACGATCTATCTAAACCCCGAAATTGCGCTCTACGCCAAGGAGCTTGCCGCAAAGATGCCCGGAAATCTCAAAGTCTGTTACTTCGTCAACTCAGGCTCTGAGGCTAACGACCTCGCAGTGCTGATGGCCCGTGCATACACTGGGAACTACGATCTCATCGCCCTGCGCAATGCCTACCATGGTGGCAGTCCCGGCACGATGGCGCTCACGTCTCATCATACTTGGAAGTTCAATGTACCGCATTCCTTCGGCGTCCAGCATGCGCGGATGCCGGATACCTATCGTGGTCCACATGGGATGGATGATCCTGATGCGGGCGCAAAGTATGCCGCGGATATTGAGGAAACCATTCACTTCGGCACCTCCGGGAAGATCGCGGCGTTTATTGCCGAATCCATCCAAGGCGTGGGCGGTTCCATCGTGTTTCCGGACGGCTATCTGCAACACGCCTATCAACATGCCCGCGCGGCAGGCGGGCTTTGCATCGCTGATGAAGTGCAAGCAGGATTTGGCAGGACCGGCACACACTTTTGGGGCTTCGAAACGCAAGGCGTGATGCCGGATATTGTAACGATGGCCAAAGGCATCGGAAACGGTTGCCCGCTCGCTGCGGTGGTCACCACTCCTGAAATTGCCCAATCCCTCGCGAGCCGGATCCATTTCAATACCTTTGGCGGAAACCCAGTGAGCTGCGCCCAAGGCCGCGCGGTGTTACGCGTCATCGAAAACGAAGGCTTGCAGGAGAATTGTTTGCGCACCGGAGCCTATCTGACATGCGGCTTGGAGAAGCTCGCGGAAAAGCACTCCATCATCGGCCAAGTCCGTGGCAAGGGCCTGATGCTGGGAGTGGAACTCGTCAAGGATCGCGTAACGAAAGGACCCGCAAAGGAACAATGTGCTGAAGTTTTCGAACGCTGCAAAGATCTCGGCCTGCTCATCGGCAAGGGCGGACTGTGGGGAAATACCCTGCGGATCAAGCCACCCATGTGCATCCACGAAGCAGATGCCAAGTTCATGTTGGATGTCCTCGATGAGGCACTCACCGGAATTTAGGGGGCGGCGAAAGTTCTAAATCATAATATAGCCTGAATCGAAGCCAATGTTCATGACTTATTCAATAGAGTATCGGGTAATGATAACTCTAAAACACCTTTAGCCTTGGGCCAGGCGATGGCGGCTTCTGCGATGATCCATGCCTCGAGTGCAAGGGTGATGAGGCCGATCGCGGAGAGGAGGTAATTGGGCGTGGTGCCTGTGAGCCATGCAGCATCGCCGACGAAGAGTTGTGAGATCATCGCAGTTGCGGGGAGGATAAGCATGAAGATGGTGGGAATTACGACGAACCAGATGGGGAGATTCCTGCGCCACATCCAGAAGAGAATGACGAGAAATGCGAGCCCGGCGAGGAGCTGATTGGTGGCACCGAAGAGTGGCCAAAGAATGAGGCCGCCTTTGCCTAGATTTTCGATGGCGTAGGAGGCACCTGCCGCAGGCATCGCGGCAATCGCCCCGGCGATGATGATCGCGAAAATGGTGGCGACGTGTTTGTTGGCAAGGGGCTTGATGCCGATGGTTGTCGCGAGCTCTTGGGTGACATAGCGCTGGAGGCGGCAGGCAGAATCCATGGTGGTGGCGGCAAATGATGCGACAAATACACCCATCAGAGCAGTCGCGAAGGTGGCTGTGATGCCCAGTGCTTGAATGAAATTCCCCGAGCCGGAAACGAAAGCGGAGATCGCGCCTTTTCCAGCGGCATTCCATTCGGAGTAGTTCGCATTGTAAGCGGCCGCGCCGGTGAGGGTGTTGCCGGTGGATTTGCCGTTGATCATTTCCGGCACGCCGAGTCCGATGCCGGCTACGCAGGCAAGGATGACAAGGACGGCGAGAAATCCTTCTGTAAGCATCGAGCCGTAGCCGACGAACTGGGCATCGGTTTCGCATTTCAACTGCTTGGATGAGGTGCCGGAGGAGACCAGGCAGTGAAAGCCGGAAATGGCTCCGCAGGCGATCGTTACAAATAGGAAAGGGAATATCCACGGTGCGCCGGCTGGGGCTTGCTCGCCGATGCGTATCATTGGGGCGACGATTTCAAGGGCTTGTTTATTCGAGCCACTGCCGAACCCGAAAATTCCTGCAATCATCAAACCGATAACGACCAGCCCAAGTGCGGATAATAGTTGGAGTGAATTGATATAGTCGCGAGGCTGGAGTAATAGCCAGACCGGCAGCACGGATGCAATATAAGCATAGACCAGCAGCAGCGCGACCCATGCGATGATTGGCCAGCTGGCTAGAGCGGAGTTAAAGGTATGTAAGAACCCTGAATCTCCAAATGCCACGCTGAGATACATGATAGCGAGCGCGATGATTGACGGAATCAGAAGGTTAATACCCTTGCGGTGTAATAATATACCAATCGCTACAGCAATCGGTGTTTGCACGAGACAGGGAAAGATCGAGGACGGGAACATCCGGAAGACATTCGCGATGACTAAGCCGAAAATAGCCAGCACGATGGTAAGTGCCATGAAAAGGATGGAGAGGAACAGAATTCGGGTGCGTTTGGAGAGCACTCGGCCTGAGATATCACCAACCGTTTGGCCTTTATTTCTCATGGAAACTACCAATGAACCTAGATCATGCACCGCACCGATGAAGATGCTTCCGAACAAGACCCACAGCAGAGCAGGCAACCACCCCCAGATCACCGCAAGGGCTGGGCCCACGATCGGACCGGTGCCGGCGATCGAAGTGAAGTGGTGACCGAAAACGATGCCCTTTGAAGTGGGCACATAATCTTCGCCATCTTCAAGTTCGATGGAAGGTGCCTGGTTTGAGGAATCGAGGTTGAAGATTTTCCGTGATAACCAGCGACCGTAGGTATGGTAAGCGATTAGATAGGCCACGAAAGAGCCGACGGCGATCATGAGGGTTTGCATTTCTCAACATGACAGCCCGCAAGGAGAGCAAGGCGAAGCAAAAATTTCAGGGATTAACGTTCAGTTCAGAAATGCCTTTGCCACCTCCGAAAAAATCCTGAATGACTCATGGCGAGCGGATTGATCGAAAATCTGGCCAGCGGCGATGATCTCATCTGCCGCAGTCACGCGAAGAAGCGATTCCAAGCCACGCGCCACACTCGCCTGAGATCCCACCAGAGAGCAGCTCATCATTTTGTTGAGTTGCTCTACTTCGGCTCGGGTCATCGACAGACTTTCCGGATCAACGGGTGGTTTCAGCTGCCCTCGCTGCCCTCTGAACATTCCTAGAAATTGCTGCTGGAGTGAGGTGAACAAGCGGTATCCCTCTGCATCCGTCTCCGCAGCGAAGACGTTTGCGGCGACGATCACATGGGGCGTTGGATTTTCCTCGGAAGGTTGGTAATTTTCCCGATATATCTTCAGAGCTTCCAACAAATATTCCGGGGCGAAATGAGAAGCAAAAGCGAATGGCAACCCCAATTTGGCGGCCAGCCGTGCGCTGAAGTCGCTGGAGCCGAGCAAATAGAGCGGCACGCGTGATCCCATCCCAGGAACCGCCGTCACACCCGTGGAACCCGGTCCTTCGCCGAAGTAGCTTTTCAATTCCAATACATCTTGTGGAAATGAGTCGCCTCCATTTCCCATCCCTCTCCTCAGCGCGGCGGCGGTTTTGGGATCGCCGCCGGGCGCACGTCCCAGCCCTAGATCAATTCTGCTAGGATAAATCGCTGCCAAAGTTCCGAATTGCTCTGCGATGACGAGTGGTGCGTGATTCGGAAGCATGACTCCACCAGAACCTACCCTAATTTTCTCTGTCCCACCCGCAATATGGCCGATCACCACGGAAGTTGCAGCACTGGCGATGCCGATCATATTGTGATGTTCGGCTAGCCAGTAACGATGGTAGCCTTGGCTCTCCACGGACACTGCCAACTCCAAGGCATCCGAGAATGCCTGGCTGCAATCGCCCCCTTCCACGACTGCCGCCAAATCCAGAACGGAATAATGTTTCATGCCCGAACTTAAGGGCGCATCCCGGCTCTTGCAACAAACCCGCTCGCCAAGGCAAGGCAAGCAACGTGGCTTGAGTGAATTCAGCCGTTGGGCTTCTTATCGATCTGGGATCGTAGGGCTCTAAGGTCGGCATCGATGCGTTCCAAAAGAGCGATTACCTCGGGATCGGCGTGTGAGTTAGGCTCTGGCGTGAGGGACAGCTCCTGCATGGTGGAGACGATGATGCCGATGAAGAGATTCAGAATCGTAAAAGTGGCGATGATGATGAAAGGGACAAAAAAGGCGAAGGCCCACGGATGCGTTTCCATCACCGGCCGGACGATGCCCATGGACCAGCTTTCCAAGGTCATTATTTGAAAAAGGGTATAGAGACTCGCGCCAAGAGTTCCGAACCATTCGGGATGCGTTTCCCCAAAGAGCCGGGTAGCCAGCACGCCCATCGTGTAGAAAAAGATCGCCATCACGGCCATCACGCCGGAAAGCCCGGGAATGGAGTGGATGAACGCAGCGACGACTTTTTTCAGGCTCGGAATGGCCGATAATAAGCGCAACACTCGTAAGACGCGCAGAGAACGGAGCACCGCCCACACCCCAGCCCCCGGAACGAGAGCGACGGTGATCACGAAAAAATCGAATAGATTCCAGCCGCTGCGCCAGAAACTTGCACGATAGGCGATCATTTTCACCACAAGCTCAACGATGAAGATTCCGAGGCAGAGCTTATCGATCACGATCAAGACGGTGCCGAATGATTCCATCGCAGACTTGCTAGTCTCCAAGCCAAGGATCAACGCATTGAGTAAAATGACAGCGATCACAAATCCCTGCACTTTCTTGGACTCCACCCATTTGGCCATACGGATCCGACGTTCGGAAACGTCGTTGCGTGCCAGCAGGCGCAGGAGATCAGTATCGCTCATGTGCGCTGGCTGTAAGCAGGAACGTATCCGGTTTCAATAAATATCGCTGGCGAAAATCGGGTTTTGGAAAGGGCCCGCGTCATCGGTTGCAATGGTGTTGAAAATGCAGCTTCAGCCACGAAATCGCGATGCGGATCCAAGGCCTCAATCTGGGTGCCGATGTCTCCATCTTCTAAACTGGCTGGAGTGCGGTGAAACAGGCCGGCAAAGTTATGAAAAAGTCATCAATAGTTAGCATCGCTGTCTTTCATGTCTTCCGCACTGTCTTGCAGATAGACTCTGGGACGGTAGAGCAAGGCATACGGAATATAGGCGATGGCGGTGCCGAGCATCAACCATGTGAAAAAATCAAAATAAGCGGCACCTTGCAGCCGCGTTTGGCCGCCAGTGAATGGTCTGCGTTGCAGGGTGAGTCCGGTGACAGTGGAGGCAGGGATTTGGGGCGAGAGGCCGAGTTCGGCTTTTTTCCGCTCTAACCATGGCTCGGCGGGGCGGAGGCGATCCATCCATGAAGAGGGTGGGGGAGGCTCTGGTAGTTTTATATCCAGAAACAGACCAAGATCCCACTCCGTCCCGGGGATGCCGTCAGGACCAAGGCTGCTGAGGCGGGCGCGGCTGGAGTTGAGAATTTGATAGGTGATAGGGCCGCCCCATGGATCGCGCAGGTCGGGGAGGGAGAAATTGGGGGGAAGGCTACCGAGGGTAGATGCTTGTTTTTCCACGCGACTTGCCGCTTCTTCGAAGGTGGACTGGCCGGGGATTTCCAGCGAAGTTGGTTCGCCATTGGTGAGCCTTTGGACGAAATCATCAGGCGTGCCGGTTTTGCCATCATAGCCGGGAAGGATGATGGTGCGAGGGTCTGCCTGCCAATCTGGCGGCAGCTTGGCAATGGCTTGCTGGAGCTGGATGCTGGCGATGTCTGGAATTTGGATGAGGTGATTGACGGCGGCGACGAGTAAATTTCCCGCGGAAACGGCTAGAAGGTAGAGGCACATGACCGTGGATTTCATCTTCCGCGGTGACTGGGTGTAAGCGAATTCCAAGGCCACGATGGAGATCATCACCTCGGCGATGGTGATGAGGGCGAAGGCGAGGATTTGCCAGGAAATGTTTGGCTTTTGCCCGGCATCGATCCAGCGCTGGATCAGGGCAACGAGGGCAAAAGAGGCGACCATGATGAAGAGGCCAATCCCAATTTTCCGTAAAGGAGTGAGCAGCCAGATCCGATCAGCAAGCGGATAGATGACGTAGGAAAAAAGTGGGATGAAGGTGAGGACGAAGACTGAGTTGAGCGATTGGACTTGGGAAGGCAGCCACTCGAAGCCAAGAAATACCCGGTCCATGTCTTGGGATTGGAAAATCCAAGTAGAGCCGGTTTGGTCGAAAAGCGCCCAGAACATGGCGACAAAGAGGTAGAGAGGCAGCAGCTTTAGCAGTGCGCTGCGGCCGTCTTTGCTGAAGAGCTCTCTGATGAAACTTTTCCCATCTGCCGGAACGTGAATGAAGCGATTGCGGCCTAGCCAGAACACCAAGGTGGCGAGTGCCATCAGTACGCCCGGCACTCCGAAGGCCCAGTGCGGACCATACCATTCCAGCAGCCACGGAGTGAGCAGCATGGAGACCAGTGCGCCGAAGTTGATCGAGAAATAGAACCAGTTGAAAATGCGCGGCAGGAGGTGGGCATTGCGGTGGCTGAATTGGTCTCCGACGTGGGCGGAAACGCACGGCTTGATCCCACCGGAGCCGAGAGCGATCAGGGCCAGCCCAGCCAGTAGCCAGCCACTGGAATTCCCGAATTGCCCCATGCAGGCAAGCGCGAGGTGACCGAGGCAATAGACGGCGGAGAGGATGATGATCGTGCGATATTTACCCCAAAAAGCATCGGCCAACAGTGCGCCCAGCAGCGGTGTGAAATAGACGGCGGAATTGAAAAGGTGAACTTTTTCCGTAGCTTCCGCCTCACTCATGCCACTCCCGGGATGGCCGTCCATGAGGTGCAGGTAACTGACCATGAAAACGGCGAGAATGGCCTTCATCCCATAGAAGGAGAAGCGCTCGGCAGCCTCGTTTCCAATGATAAACGGCACTCCGCGCGGCATGCCTTCCTGTAAGATGGGAGCGCTGCGGTAGGCCATAATTTTAGAAAACTACCAACGGATGGCAGCGGCGGCCCAAGTGAGGCCGGCCCCGAAGACGACGAGCACGATATTGTCTCCGCGCTTGAAAGCGCCGCTGCGGTGCGCTTCATCAAGGGCGATGGCGACGGCGGCAGCGGACGTGTTTCCGTATTTATCGAGGTTGACGAAGACGCGCTCGTTAGGAACGGCGAGGCGGTCTGCAATCGCATCGATGATCCGTAAATTGGCCTGATGGGGAATCACGCAAGCGATGTCCTCAGGTTCTAATCCGGCGCGGGAAATGACTTTTTCCGCCGCTTCTTTCATCCGGTTCACGGCATGTTTGAAGACTTCCTTACCCATCATGGTGAGGGTGTAGAGGTGATCGTTGGCATTGGCCTCGGTGATCGGGCAGGCGGAGCCGCCACCGGGGATATTGAGCAGGTGGGTGAGGGTGCCATCGGTGCCCATCTCGGTGGCGAGGATGGAGCCTTCGCCCGGCTGTGCCAGTCGCAAGACGGCGGCGCCCGCGCCATCGCCGAACAGCACACAGGTGGAGCGATCTTCCCAGTTGGTCACGGCGGAGAGCTTTTCCGCGCCGATGATGAGGGCGTTTTTAAAAGCACCGTCGGAAATTAGGCGCTTTGAATTTTTCATCGCATACAGGATTCCCGAGCATGCGGCGGATATATCAAAAGCGACTGCATTACTAGCTCCAAGCGCCTCCTGCACATAACAAGCGGTGGCCGGGGTAGGGGTGTCTGGCGTGATGGTCGCGACGATGATGAGCTCGATCTCCGAGGCGTCCATGCCAGCTTGTTCCAGCGCACGGCGGGCTGCATGGGTGGCCATGTGCGAGGTGAATTCACCTTCGGCAGCGATTCGGCGCTCCTTGATGCCTGTGCGGGAAACGATCCATTCGTCGCTGGTGTCCACCTTGATGGCGAGCTCGGCGTTGGTCAGGATTCGCTCGGGCAAATAACTGCCGGTTCCTGCGATACAAACTTGGTTGGCGGACAACGCTTCACTCATGCGGGCGAAGACTGGAACCCGCCGTCTCTCGCCACAAGTGCGAAGTGCGCGCGAGGAGAATAAGTCTAAAGATTTGTTAGGAAACCTGTGTCGCGCTGGCCTTGGCCTTGGCGATGGCGGCAAGGGCCTCCTCAATTCGAGGGTTGACTCGGTTTTCCACCGTTTCGATGCCCACGCGGATGGCATTGCGCACGGCCAGCGCCGTGGATGAGCCATGAGCGATGATGACCACGCCATTCACCCCTAATAATGGACTGCCGCCGTAGGTTTCGTAGCTACTTTTTTCCTTGAGAGCCTTGAAAGCACCTTGTGCAAGCATGGCCCCGGCAATGCGGAGGGCGTTGCCCTTGATCTCGGTTTTTAGCCATTTTGAGACGGCCTTGGCGGTCGCTTCAATGGTTTTGAGCATAATATTGCCCACGAAGCCGTCGCATAGAACCACGTCAAGCTCGGTTTCGAAAAGATCGCGGCCTTCGACATTGCCGATGAAATTGATCCCCGGTGTCTGCCTTAGAAGTTTGAAGGTCTCCTTGGTAAAAGCAGTGCCTTTTTCCTCTTCCTCACCATTGGACATGAGTCCTACACGAGGGTTTTTCACCCCAAGCACACCTTTGGAAAAGGCGGTTCCCATCACAGCGTAGGCCACGAGGTGCTCTGGCTTGGCCTCAGGATTCGCGCCAGCATCAAGGATGTGGCAAATCCCATATTCATTCGGCAAGGCGGACGCGATGCCTGCGCGATCCACCCCCGGCAAGGTCCGCAGCTTAAGAGTGGCAGCCGCCACCGCAGCCCCCGTATTTCCTGCGGAAACAAAGGCATCTGCGTGCTTATCCTTCACCATATCCATCGCGATGCTGATGGATGAGAGTTTCTTCTTGCGCACCGTTTTAGCCCCAGGCTCGGCCATTCCGATCGTTTCCGGCGCGTGGACGATGCTCACCCGAGGATCATTCAAGTCCAGGCCTTGCTTCGCGCACTCCAGTTCCAGCACTGCTTGATCTCCAACGAGATAGAGGTGCCGTAACTTCGGATAATACCGTAATGCATCGATAGCTCCTCCGATGTTGACTGCGGGAGCGTGATCCCCGCCCATTGCGTCTAGCGCGACTTTCATAATTGGCCTTCAGAAATTCTTATGCGGGTGAAACAAATCAAAACGAAAAGACCACCGCTCCGAGGACGTTCCTCCAAGCGGTAGTTGAAATTAAATCATGGCGCAGGCCTCAGAGGGCTTCGACATCGAGCACTTGGCGATCACGATAGTAGCCGCATGATGGACAAGCGATGTGTGATGGCACCCTGCTGCCACATTCCGAGCAGCTTTTGAAAATAGGTGCACGCCAGCGGGTAGCGCCACGGCGCATTTTTTGACGGCTTTTGGATTGGCGGCGCTTTGGTACGGCCATGGTCTTGTAGTAGTTAGAGTTGGTCCTTTTGGTCCTTGAATATGTCGAGAGCTGACCATCGGTCATCACTCTCGGCGCGGGGCGGAGTGGGTAGCCCATGTTCTGGGGGCTTGTCCACTGATAAATATTTGGAATCGATTTCGCACTTCTGCGGGACGTCCGCTTCATCGCAGCGAGGATCGATCGGGAAGTTGATCAGCACCTCTTCGCGGAGCGCGTCTGAAACGTCGATTTCGCCCTCTCTCTCGATCTCGATGGAGACGGCCGCTTCAACATAAATCGTTTGAATGAAAGGGTTTAGCGTCACTACACAGGTAAATTCGAACGGTGCGGAAAGCGTGCCGGTGAGCAGCAGTTCTGGCCCGAAACGTTGCGCCCAAAAGTCATAAACCAGCGGCCCGGTGGCCTGCGCATCGTCCTCGGGAAGGTCAAAAATTTCTTTTGGAAGCTCCCCGGAAAATGCCTTTCCCTCCTCTGGAAGGTTGCCCAACTCAATCAATAATCGTCCATTCATGGGCGGCAATGTAACCCACTCACCGCCGCCGCCAAGCTGCAATTCGTTAGGAAAAATTCGCACTCGTCAGGCAGGGCAGGTTCGCTAAATTCACCCCATGATGTCCATCAACGTTCCCCTTCTTGCCCGCATTTGTGAAGCGCCAGGTGCCCCCGGCTCCGAGAAAGCGATCCGCAAACTCATCCTCACCGAGCTCAAGGGCCTCGCTGACGAAATTTCCACCGATAACATGGGCAATGTCATCGCCCTGAAACGTGGTAAGTCCGCCGCCAAGAAAACCATGGCCGCAGCCCACATGGACGAGATTGGATTCATCGTCACCCACATTGATGACAAGGGCTTCGTCCGCTTCAATCCAGTGGGCGGATTCGACCCGAAAACCCTCACCTCGCAGCGCGTCATCATTCATGGCCGCAAGGACATCATGGGCGTGATGGGATCGAAGCCAATCCACATCATGAACCCCGATGAGAAGAACAAACCCGCCAAAATTACCGATTATTTCATCGATACAGGGATGCCAAAACCTGAGGTGATCAAGCACATCGCCATCGGAGATTTCATCACCCGTTACTCGCCTTTACTGGAGCTGGGGGAGTGCATCAACGTGAAATCCCTCGATAATCGCGCCTCGGTTTTTGTGCTGATCGAAACTCTCCGCGAGCTGAAAAAAGCCAAACGCAAGCCCGCCTATGATTTCTACGCTGTTTTCACCGTCCAAGAAGAGGTCGGCCTCCGTGGTGCCCAAGCTGCTGCTCTGAAAATCCAGGCAGACTTCGGCTTCGGTCTCGATACCACCATCGCTTATGACGTCCCCGGCTCCACCCCGCAAGAGCGCTGCACCGCCCTTGGCGACGGGGCCGCCATCAAGCTGATGGACTCCTCCGTCATCTGTGATTACCGGATGATCGAATTTATGAAATCCGCCGCCAAGCGCCACAAAATCAAATGGCAGCCGGAAATCCTCGGCGCCGGCGGCACCGATACCGGTAGTCTTCAAAGAATGGTGGCCGGAGGCTCCATCGTCGGTGCGATCTCCATTCCCACTCGCCACATCCATCAGACCATCGAGACTTGCCACAAGCAGGATCTCGTCGAGTGCATTCGCCTGCTCACCGCATGCGTCTGTGATCTAGATCAGCACGATTGGGTTTTCTAGGTGCCCGCAGAATTCTTCCCCCCATTTTCCCCCTGCCTCCCCCGGATCCTAAAAATTTTACCCCTCTATTTTAAACACCTTAGGTGAAAATTCACTTAAATTCGCCTGATATTTTGTTCAGGTTAACAATTTTTTTCAAATTTCTCCTTACTCACGGATTTCTAACCGATTTGGAAAAATTTCTCACCCCCAAGTTCTAGTGGTTGGAAAATTTTAAAGTTTCGGAAGTCCTGCATTCTGAGTGCTCTTTACTTTGTATTTATCGGAAGATCATACCATATCTTGTATTGTGAATAATTTGTGGATACCACATGAGCAAAATCTCATTGACCCTCCATACCATTTGCAATCAGTGTTCGCCCTACCGGAATCCACTTTCAAGGCATTGCGGCGACCATTTTACAGCCTACCCTCACACCATGACTGCCACCTCTACTCCCACCGCTACCACCACCGTTTCCCTAGGCAACAAGACCTTCACCCTAGACCGTGCAAAAGCCGAACTCGCCTACGCTGGCAAGCGCGTCATTAACGGCAAGGAAACCATGTTTTTCAACATCCTCCCGCTGAAATACCAGTGGGCCTATGACCTCTACAAGACGATGAAAAACAATCATTGGGAGCCAGAGGACGTCTCAATGCAAAAGGACGTGGAGCAATGGCGTTCCAATGAAATTTCCGACGTCGAGCGCTGGATCATCAAAATGGGCATCGGCTACTTTTCAGCCGCAGAAGGCATCGTCGGCGATAATGTGCTCCACGTCGTCCGCGAGGTCGTTACCGCCCCTGAGCTCAAGCTCGTCCTCGGCCGCCACGCCCACGAGGAGAACATCCACGCAGACAGCCTCGTTTACATGATCTCCTCCCTCGGGATCAATCCCCACGAGTGCGAGGCGATGTTTGAAGACGTCCCTTCCATCACTGCCAAAAACAACTTCGTCTGCTCAAACAGCAAAGCCCTCCGCCGCGATATCGACCTCACCATCACCGCCAACAAGCAGGCGCTCGCCAAGAACATTTTCATGTTCGGCCAAGTCATGGAGGGCACCCAATTTTACGGCCTCTTCGGCATGATCCTCAGCCTGTATCGCCAGAATAAGTTCCCCGGCATCGGCCAAATGTTCCGCTACACCCTGCGCGATGAATCGAACCACATCGAAGTGTTCCGGAATCTCCTCATGGACCTCATCGATGAAAACCCAGACATCTGGACTGAAGATTTCCGCGAGGACCTCCGCGCCACCATGCAAGAAGGCATCACCCTTGAAAAACAATTCATCCGCGATTGCCTCCCCGTGTCCTCCATCGGCCTCAACTCCACCGATTTCGAAACCTACATCGACTACATCGCCGACCGCCGCCTCACCTCCTGCGGCCTCGCCCCGCTCAACGAATCCGTCTCCAATCCATTCCCATGGCTCGCCGAGATGATGGACATCAAAAAGGAGACAAATTTCTTCGAAGGCCGCGTCACCGAATACCAAAAAGCCTCCGCCCTCGCCTCCGTCGATGACGACGAACTCTAAGTAGCTGGGGCATCCCTGCCCCAGGCCGTTGCTGGGGCGTCTCGCCCCCAGCACCCCTCTTCTCTCACAACTCCTTCTCCAAACTCTCTCCCATGTACCGCTCCCTCAACCTCAACGAAGACCTCGCCCTCAAACAAGTCGTCACTGACCGCTTCACCCTCATCGACCGCGGCTACGCTTGGCGTGAAGTCCTCTCCACCGAACGCCGCGCCCCTGTCACTGACATCACCATTACCCGCGGCACCACCGATTCCCACTTCTCTCTAGAAGACGTCGCAGATGCCATCGGTGATTCCCTCGCAGACCTTCTCATCTCTCGCAGCGAGGACGAAAAATCCATCTTCTCCGACGTCAACCGCAAGTTCGTCTCAGACGTCGCCCACTCCGTCGCAGCCTTCCTCACCACCTCGCTCAAGGCCGATGGCCGCCTCCGCCTTTCCGAAGGAGACCTCTACCTCCTCATCGAAAAAGCCCTGCTCGAAAACGAAGCCTACGACGTCGCCAAATCCCTCGCATTCCGCCGATCCATGGAAAAAACCGGCACCGTCGATGTCCACATCGGCCCGCACTCCTTGCCCGTCCGCCTCATCCGCCGCAATGGCAACGTCGTCCCATGGTCCGAGACCAAGATCGAGATCGCCGTTCGCAAAGCCTTCCTCACCATCAAGGAAAATCCAGAACCCGCTGTTGACGTCGCAAAAGGCGTCACCGACCGCATCCGCCGTGGCGACTCCTCCTTCGTCCACATCGAGGACGTCCAAGACATGGTCCAGGAAGAACTCATGCGCCAAGGCCACTTCAAGGCCGCCACCCACTACGTCCGCTACCGCGATGAGCGAGCCCGCCTCCGCAAGGAAGAAGAAGACCTCGCCGAGGACCCAAACCAAGAGCTCATGGTCACCGTCATTTCTGACGAAGGAATCTCCTCATTCTGGGACGGCACCGATCTCCGCAAACGCATCGCCTTCGCCTCCATCGGTCTCGATTTAAATCTCACCGAAGCCGATATCGACCGCGAACTCCGCCGCTCCGTCGGCAATGAAATCACCGAAAAGGACCTCAAAAACACCATTATCCTCAACGCCAAGGCCCTCATCGAGAAAGACGCCGATTTCTCGAAATTCGCCGGCCGCATCCTCCTCTCCTACATCTACGAGGAAGTCCTCGATTGGTCCATCTCCCGCGATGGCATCGACAAACTCAAGCAAGCCCACAAAGCCGCTTTCAAATCCTACCTCAAGCACGGCGTCGCCATCAAACGCCTCACCCCCGAGCTGCTCGAAATTTCCGACCTCGACAAAATCGCCGAAGCTTTCGACCCCACCGCTGACCTCGATTTCGACTACCTCGGCATCCAAACCCTCTACGATCGCTACCTCATCGTCGATAAGACCGGCAGCAAAAACCGCCGCATCGAGACCCCGCAATTTTTCTGGATGCGCGTCGCCATGGGTCTCTTCAAGAAAGAAGAAAAAGACGCAGAAGGCTGGGCCATCCGCCTTTACAATCTCTACAAAGGTCGCCGCTTCTGCTCCTCCACGCCCACGCTTTTCAACTCCGGCACCCTCCACAGCCAGCTCTCATCCTGCTACCTCTACAAAGTGGACGACTCCATCGAGTCCATCATGTATCGCGGCATCGCAGAGAACGCCTTCCTCTCCAAATGGGCTGGCGGCCTCGGCGGCTCATGGACCGCCGTCCGCGGCACCGGCGGCTACATCCAAGGCACCAATGGTGAATCCCAAGGCATCATCCCTTTCCTAAAACTCCACAACGATCAACTCGTCGCCGTCAACCAGGGCGGAAAACGCCGCGGCTCCGGCTGCGCGTATTTGGAAACCTGGCACAACGACATCGAAGACTTCCTCGATCTCCGGAAAAACACCGGTGACGAGCGCCGCCGTTGCCACGATATGAATACTGCGAACTGGATCCCCGATCTTTTCATGAAACGCATGGAAGAACGCGGCACCTGGACCCTCTTCCGCTCCAACGAAGTCCCGGATCTCCACGACCTCTACGGCAAGGCCTTCGAATTACGCTACTGCGAATACGAAGCCCTCGCCGCCGCTGGCACCATCTGGTCCCGCCAGCTCCCCGCTCTCGAACTCTGGAAATCCATGCTCAAAATGGTTTTCGAAACCGGCCACCCATGGATCACCTTCAAGGACCCCTGCAACGTCCGCTCCCCCCAGGACCACTGCGGCGTCATTCACTCCTCCAATCTCTGCACCGAGATCACCCTCAACACCTCCGACGAAGAAACCGCCGTCTGCAACCTCGGCTCCGTCGTCCTCGATACCCACATCACCCGTGACGGCGCTCTCGATCACGAGATGCTCAAGGAAACCATCACCGTCGCCATCCGCGCCCTCGACAACGTCATCGACATCAACTTCTACCCCACCGCCCCTGCGAAAACCGCCAACACCCGCCACCGCCCCATCGGCCTCGGCGTCATGGGCATCCAAAACGCCCTCTACAAGCGCAACCTCGCCTTCGCCTCCGACGCCGCCGTCGAGTTCAATGACGAGTTCATGGAAGCCATCGCCTACTACGCCTACAGCGCCTCCAGCGATCTCGCCGCCGAAGCCGGCCCCTACAGCAGCTACAAAGGCTCCAAATGGGACCGCGGCCTCCTCCCACAAGACACCGTCGATCTCCTCGAAACCGAGCGCGGCCGCAAGATCGACGTCCCACGCGGCGGCAAAATGGACTGGTCCGTTGTCCGCGAGAAAATCGCCAAACACGGCATGCGCAACTCCAACGTCCTCGCCATCGCCCCCACCGCCACCATCTCGAACATCATGGGCACCACCCCCTGCATCGAGCCGAACTACAAGAACCTCTACGTCAAATCCAACCTCTCCGGCGACTTCATCGTCCTCAACAGCGAGCTCGTCAAAGACCTCAAGAAGGCCAACCTCTGGAACCAGGAAATGCTCGACCAGCTCAAGTA